>CACZFO010000001.1 GCA_902780455.1 uncultured Bacteroidia bacterium
TCCCACAAGGGCGCAGACCAGCAGCATGTACAGAATAGGATCCAGAAGCTTGGACGGAAGGCCTTCCCTCTTGTAGAACTTTGAAAAAAGCCAGTAGCCGAAAATGAAACCGGAAACGAAAAGCACTCCGTACCACCTCAGCTGCAGCCCCCCTATGGAGAAAATGTAAGGGCTTACATCCCATTTGATTGCCAATAAACTCTGTATCATATCCTACTTTGTTTCTACTTGGTGAACATTCTTGCAAAGACACTGAGCGGAATCACTTTCTTGAAGCTGTCTTCAAGGACAAGTTCTCCGCATGAATAGTCGCCCCTGCCTCCGAAAGCCTTCCTGAGGGCGGTGTCCGCCAGCAAGGCCGAATAGCCGTTGGAGTAGAGGTTCAGAACTACAAAGGAATGTTTCTCTGCCACAATCTTATTACATTCCTCAAGCATTTCAAACAGAAGCTCGTCCAGTTTCCACCTCTCCCCGTCAGGACCGTGTCCGTAAGCGGGAGGGTCCAGAATGAGCCCGTTGTAGACATTACCCCTGCGGATTTCCCTCCTGACGAATTTCAGGGCATCGTCCACAATCCACCTGATGTTGTCCAGACCTGAAAGGGTCATGTTTTCCTTTGCCCAATTTACCACCTGCTTTACGGAATCCACATGGGTAACCTCCGCTCCTGCACATTTTGCAGCAAGGGACGCTCCGCCGGTGTAGGCAAAAAGGTTAAGTACCTTTATCTTTTCATCGCGATGCAAAGGATCTACCTGAAGGGCATTGGAAAGCATCTGGGTGCAGGAATATATCCACTCCCAGTTTGGGGCCTGCTCCGGGAAGACCCCTACATGCTTGAAAGAGGTCAGGCCCAGCCTCATCTTCATGTGCAGCCCGGCGTCCACCGGAGTCCCGTGGCGGGAACTGCTCCACTCGGAAGCCCTGCGGTCTGCTCCCTTGTACTCTATGAACCATCTCTCAGGCATTTTCCTGAGCATCTCCCATGTGCCTACATCTTCCTTTCCGGCCTTGCCGAATCCGGCTCCGGGATGAAACACGGTATGTGCAAGCTTTTTCCACTGGGCATCGCTCAGACTCTTGGTCCACAATGCCTTAGGCTCAGGCCTGGACATTATGAAATCTCCGAACCGCTCCAGTTTGTAACCGTCTCCGGAATCTATGATTTCATAATCTTTCCACCCTGACGGGCTTTCTATGGATATGTTGTGATCTGTCTGTGCCATAGTCTTAACAAGTACAAAGATAAAATTATTAATTTTGCGGCGGATTTCAATCGCAGAGAATATAGATATTTTTAATATTTCCTTAATTATGCAGAAGTTTATCGACACTTACGATTTCAAAGGCAAGAAGGTTATTGCCAGGGTTGACTTCAATGTTCCATTGGACAAGGATTTCAAAGTTACGGACGACACCAGAATCCGCGCCGCTGTTCCTACTATCAAGAAAGTTCTGGACGGGGGCGGAGCCATCATACTTATGTCCCATCTGGGAAGACCTAAAGGTGTGGACAAGAAATACTCTCTCGAGCACATCATTTACAAGGTAGAGGAACTTCTCGGACAGAAGATCCAGTTCTGCCCCGACTGCCAGAAAGCGGACGAGGCTGCCAAAAACCTGAAGCCTGGCGACGTTCTCCTGCTTGAGAATCTCCGTTTCTACGCAGAAGAGGAAGGCAAGCCGAGAGGACTGGCAGAAGATGCTTCAGACGAAGAGAAAAAGGCCGCCAAAGCCAAGGTCAAGGAGAGCCAGAAGGAGTTTACCAAGCATCTTGCGTCTTATGCAGACTGCTACATCAACGACGCTTTCGGAACAGCTCACAGGGCACACGCCTCAACTGCGCTGATAGCAAATTACTTCCCTGAAGATAAGATGTTCGGATACATCATGGAGGGTGAGATAAAGGCCATAGACAAGGTTGTAAACCAGCCTCAGCATCCTGTTACCGCAATCATCGGAGGAAGCAAGGTCTCTTCAAAGATCGGCATTCTCCAGAACCTGGTTGAAAAGGTTGACAACCTGGTAATCGGCGGAGGCATGGCCTATACATTCGTAAAGGCAAAGGGTGGCAAGATAGGTACTTCAATCTGCGAGGACGACCAGATGCAGGTTGCCCTTGACATCCTTGCCGCAGCAGAAAAGAAAGGCGTGAAGGTTTATCTTCCAAAGTACAGCGTTGTTGCAAACCGCTTTGAGAATGATGCCACCAAGATGATATGCAAGACAGACCAGATTCCAGACGGATGGATGGGAATGGATGTCGGAACAGACTTCCTGGTTGAGGTTGAGGATGTCATCAACAGTTCCAAGACTGTTCTGTGGAACGGTCCTGTAGGAGTGTTCGAGATGCCTTGGTTTGCACAGGGAACACTGCAGATTGCCCAAACTCTTGCCAAGGCAACTCAGGAAAAAGGTGTGTTCACCCTTGTAGGAGGAGGAGACTCCGTTGCTGCAGTAAACCAGATGGGTTACGCAGACAAGGTAAGCTATGTTTCTACAGGTGGCGGTGCAATGCTGGAAAGCCTTGAAGGAAAGGTTCTTCCTGGCATCCAGGCTATCATGGAATAAGCGGAATGGTTCTCAGACGGAGGCGGCATGCCTCTGTCTCTTCCTGGTTTTCTGGAAGTTTCTGCAGAATCTTGAAACCGTAATCAACAGATCCGTCCTCTTGGTTTTCCGAGAGGACGTTTTTGTATATCCTGATAGGTATTTCAGGACGTCCTTCTGCAACGTACGCTATGTCAAGACGCTTGATGTTGTTCTTCTTGTGCCACTCCAGCGGAAAAAGATCCAGTATGTGGTCGAGATACCGCATTGAATTGATGTGGCCGTTGAAATCCACATCGCTGAAATAAGTGTCTATCTCCCTTGCCAGCTCCAGGTCATCGGCCTGGATCCTTACCGGCTTTGAAATAGGCACGTCCATGAAATCAGGAGATTCCGGCTCTATGACAAATTCCATTATCCGGCCGTCTTTGATTTCCAGAAGGTTTACAGGATGGCGGGTTGTGGTGTCTATCATGGCCCAGACGCTTCTTCCCCATCCGAGCACCTCTCCTGTAGAATCTACGGTCATGCGGAAGTTTCTGTTGGTAAAGAGAGGATGGACTTTCTCCACCCAGGTTTCCACGGCTATGATTTCATGGCGTGAGGGTATCCTCATCATCTCAACGGCAAGACGCGAGAGAACCCATGTCTTGCCGTGAGCGTTGAGGTAATCCGTTCCGAACCCCCTTTCGGAAGAATGATAGTCCGCAGAACTCAGCATCATGTTCACAAGAAAACTGAATCTCAGCATCTTGCGTACATTGCACTGGTACTGTTCTATCTTGAATGTATATCTGCCTTTCCTGGGAAGATCCATGCCAACCTATACGGTCATTATCTCCTTTTCCTTGGCGGCTACGATTTCATCCACCTTCTTGGAATAGGTGTCTGTATGCTTCTGGATCTCTGCCTCGGCATCCTTGCAGATGTCTTCCTCCAGACCGTCTTTCTTGAACTTCTTGTGAGCCTCCACCACATCGCGGCGGGCGTTGCGGATACTCATCTTGGCATTTTCTCCGGCACCGCGGGCCTGCTTGCAAAGGTCTTTTCTCCTTTCCTCCGTCAAAGGCGGAATGTTGATCCTTACATTCTCTCCGTTGTTGATAGGAGTGAATCCCAGGTTGGCATCCATGATAGCCTTTACGATAGGGCCTACCATCTTCTTTTCCCATGGCTGCACTACCATGCTCTTTGGATCCGGAGTGGTAATGGAAGCTACTTTAGGAACGGCGGTAGGAGTTCCGTAATAATCTACCATGACATTGTTCAGAACGGCAGGATTGGCTTTGCCTGCGCGGAAGGTCTTGAGTTCTTCCTCAAGGTGGGAGATGGCATTCTGCATCTTCTCCACTCCCTGAGCGATGTTGTCTTTTGAAACTTGGATTTCCATATCTCTTTATTTATTTGTTTTTATCGCGATGAAACTATTCCCGGTTGCTGACAACGGTTCCCACGTTTTCTCCTGAAAGCAGGCGCATGAGGTTTGCCGGATCTGTCATGTCAAATACCTCTATAGGAATGTCATTTTCTTTGCACATGGTGAATGCAGTCTGGTCCATCACCCTCAAATTGTCTGCCAAAGCCTTGTCAAAGGTAAGCCTTTCATATCTTGTAGCAGTTGGATCTTTCTTTGGATCAGCGGTATACACTCCATCCACCTTTGTTCCCTTCAGAAGAGCATCTGCATCAATCTCACATGCCTTCAGGCTGGCTGCTGAGTCTGTGGTGAAGAACGGGTTTCCGGTTCCGCCGGTAAATATGGCAACTCCGCCGCCGCACAGGACTTCCATAGCCCTGTCCTTGCTGAAATGCCTTGCAAAAGGCTCCATCGGATGCGGCGTAAACACCTCTGCCTTAATTCCCTGCTCTTCAATGAATATTCCCAGTGCCTTGCCGTTGATTACCGTTGCAAGCATTCCCATCTGGTCTCCCTTGACACGGTCAAAGCCTTCCTTCACACCGCTCATTCCGCGGAAGATGTTTCCGCCTCCCACAACTATTCCAACCTGTACTCCCGCCCTTACGGCCTTTGCTATCTCTACGGCGTAAGATTTGATTACGTCTGAATCCAGTCCCTGTCCGTCCGCTCCGCCCATGGCCTCGCCGCTGAGCTTGAGCAATACCCTGTTGTATTTCATAACTCGTTGTGTCCTTGTTTAACAAACAACGAAATTAACCAATAAAACCAAGAATTGCAATAAGCACATCCCTTCTTTCAATTATTGCAGCACAAATTGGTACGGGTATCATGGCCGTTGGACAAAAACTCTTTGCGAATCAGAAAAATCGTGTGTATATTGCAACGATTTTCAGGAAATCGCTGAGAATTATTTATATTTGAAATTGTTTTTGAATTAACCGTGAATTAAAACTACTGATATTTATATGGCAAACATATTTACAACATCTATCGGCAAGAAGGTGATAATGAGTTTGAGCGGATTTTTCCTGATTCTGTTCCTCACCCTTCATGCATGTCTTAATGCAGCGTATCTGTGGTCTCCTGAGGCCTTCAACCATGTCTGCGAGTTCATGAGTCTCCCTATCATCAAGATTGTAACTCCGGTACTGGCCTTTGGCATCGTAATCCACATCATCTATGCTTTTGTGCTTTTCCTCCAGGACTACAAGGCCAGAGGCAAGGAAAGGTACGAAGTGGCCAACAAGACCAAGGCAGACGGATGGGCTTCAAAGAACATGCTTGTGCTGGGAGTTTTAGTGCTTCTGGGCATGGCACTCCACCTGACCCATTTCTGGGCTAAGATGCAGTTGCAGGAATTCCTGGGAAACGAACCTCTTTCAGGAGCTGAGGCAATGGTCCAGACCTTCAAGCCTCTGTGGGTCCTGATAGTTTACCTGGTATGGTTCTGCTTCATCTGGATGCACCTTACCCACGGTTTCTGGAGCGCATTCCAGTCCATGGGATGGAACAACAACAAGTGGATCAAGAGACTCCAGTGGATCGGCTACATCTACTGCACAGCAATAATCTTGATCTTTGCAGTAGTTGCTATAAATGGCTATTGCGTAGCAAACGGAATCTGCGCATAAGCAGAACATCTGAAGGAATTCAGACAAACAGATCTCTAATGATACCGTCCGAGACAAACAGTCTTCCGGACGGTATTTTTATTCTGCCGTCTTTGGTAACGGCAAGAAGCCCCTTCTGCTCAAGGTCCTGGATTACAGGGATTATCTTGGAAATGAAGACTGATGACATCGGGTCGGAGTTTCGCAGATCCTTCATCCTGACGCCTTCCGCCGTCCTCAGCCCCAGCATAAGTATCTCATTGAATACATCCTCGGGAGAAAGGTTTTCTCCCTCCCTGATTTCTTTTGTATCGGGATTGCAGTAAGTCTCTATGCCCGGATAGTTCCATTCCCTGTGACGGCCTATGAAAGAATGTGCACCAGGTCCCAGTCCAAGATAAGGAATCCTGCTCCAGTAAGAAGAATTATGACGAGAATGAAATCCCGGAGAGCAGAAATTGGAAACCTCGTACTGGGTATAGCCGGAACCTTTAAGCACTGCCTGCAGGCTCTTGTACATCTTTTCACAGACTTCCTCCTCGGGAAGGCGGAAACGTCCTTTTTCGGCCAGCCTCTCAAGCGGTGTGTCCGGGTCTATACCCAGCTGATATGCCGAAATGTGTTCCGGATGCAATTCTATGATGCGGTCCAGGTTCTCCTCCCACTGCTCCTGGGAAAGCATCGGGAAACCGAAGATAAGGTCCAGGCTTATATTGGAGAAACCGGCATTCCTGAGGATTTTGAATGCATCTTCGGCCTGCTGCGAATTATGGCGGCGGCCCATCCACTCAAGGTGCGAATCGTTGAAAGACTGCACACCCATGCTTATACGGTTTGCTCCAAGTTCCTTCAAGGCTTGGGCATAACCGGGAGTGATGTCATCGGGATTAACTTCTACGGTAAATTCAAAAATATCCGGATTGTCTGTCCTGAAGGCTTCGGAAGGGAAACTGAAATTATCTCTTATTGAAGAAACTGCACGGCCGAGGACATCCGCACTCAGCACGGACGGAGTGCCGCCCCCGATGTAAAGGGTTTTGACTGTCCGGTCTGAAGGATAAAGGGATGAAAAGAAATCCCTGCGATGGGAGATTTCTCTTTCAAGCGCAGGGATGTATTTGTCTCTGAAAGCCTTGGACGCTACGGAATAGAAGCCGCAATAAATGCACTTCTTGTTGCAGAAAGGAATGTGCAGATATATGCCGGCCATCCTGGTCTACTTCAGGTGTACCTCGGCTGTTCCAAGCTTGCCTTTGCTGGTATATGCCTCAACGGTGTAGGTGCCCTTTGAAAGTTCTGCACCAGGAGTGAAGAATATGTTCATGTCAAGTTCCTGACCCTGGTAATCCACCTCCCTGCTTGCAGAGTAGATGAGCTGCTCACCGTTGCAGGAGAAGACCTGCTGGCCTCCGTCGGTCATGAGGATGCCATCCGGGTCCTTGATCCTGACATAGACCGTCATCAGACCTGTCTCGGCTATTGAATTCTCTACAAGTGAAAGGCTTACCCTGAACTGTTCTGCACGGCTGGAGCGGTCCATGACCTTGCCCCTGGAGTTGAGGGCCACTATACTGAGGCCTCTGCCCTTTATTGCAGAACCCTCGGTTATCTTCTTGCTCTGCTCCTCTATCTTCTTGGCCTGGGCCTCGTTCTTGGCCTCTGTTTCCTGAACCTGTTTCTTGGCTTCGGTAACTTCTTCCTTGAGGGCGATGTTCATCTGGTTGAGGGAGTCTATCTGCTTTATGTAGCTTTTCATGATGGACCTCAGGGTTCCGAGTTCCTTTTCGTATTTCCTCAGCTGTGCGGAGTTGGAAGCTTCGGTCTTCTTGACCTTCTCTATGAGTTCGGCAACCTTCTCCCTCTCTATCTGGAGCTGGGTGTTGATGGTGTCATTGGTGGAGGACAGGTTGGCATAGTCCTGCTGAAGCTGCGTGAGCTGGTCCGTAAGATTTTCCTTGTCAACAGTCAGGACCTGAACGGTTTCCTTGATCTCTGTCTTCTTGCTCAGCTGTGCTATGAGTACTCCGGCCAGTACCAGTATGACTGCCGAAAGCACGCCGATGATTATCTTAAGTTTCTTTTCCATAATCGTTGAAAATCATTTGTGGGCAAAAATAACAATAAATGTTTACTTTTGTGCCTGTATTATAATTGTTGTTTTTATGGGACGCTATATCATACGGTCATTCAAATGCCTTTTCATGGTAATGATCTTGTTTGCAATAATTGTGCTAGTGATGTTCTACACCTCCGAGCACGACGCCAATCTCAGGCCGTGGAACCTGTTTGACGGCAACTGGACAAAGGTTATCCTGTTCTTTGTGGCCTATGCCGCCGTATATCCTCTGATCGGTTATAGCAAGAAGGACATTGCCTTCGGAGAAGGTTTCCCCCAGCGCAGGCAGGAGATTGCCGGGGTACTCAGGGAAATGAACCTCGTGCCGGAAGAAGCCGCCTCAAATGATCCTGGCGTGCTCAAGCTCCATAACAACAGCACATTCATAAGGGTGCTCAGGTTGTTTGAGGATACAGTCACGCTCACCGACAACGGCGGAATGGTAACCGTTGAGGGCCAGAGGAAAGACGTGGTGAGGGCTTCCATGAAAATTGAAAGATACCTGCAGCAGAGAGCTGAAAACGAATCAGCACAATAATATTCTTCCCGACATGAAAACCGTCAAGAAATATTTCAACAACGCCTTTTCCGCAAATCTCGACAAGGGATTGCTGGAAAACGAAGGGATCCGGGCAGAAGTCCTTCACCAGAACATGCCTTACATGGGAATATCGGAAAAGCTTGCCGTGGAACTGATTGTCAACGATGAAGACTTTGACAGGGCAAAGAAGATCCTGGAAGAGGCTGAAAACAACATGATGTCCATAGACGAGTCTGACGTTCCCGAAGAAGAATCATAGACTGCTTTCTCCAAGAAGGCGTGCCGCCTCGCAGAGTTCTGCGTAGAAATCCGCTCCGAATTTTTCAGTAATGGGTTCTTTCAGGAACTCATAGACTTTCACGCCATCATTCTTTCCTTTCTTGAAGGCTGCGGAGCAGAGGTGTTCGCGGCTGAGCATCAAGCCAGTGCTGCCGGTTGAGAACGATTTCAGCCTTATGGGGAAAATCCAGCAGGAAAGCGGCTTTCTCAACTTTCCTCCATGCTTTTCAAAACCTTTCTCCACGGCGCAGAACGTATTGCCGTCCTTGTCCGTAACAGAATAGGCACAGCGCCCGTCCGCCTTTACAAGGGGGGTTACAAGGTCTCCGTCGGAGTCAATGACCGCATAGCCCTGCCGCCTGATGGCTTCTGCTCCGTCAGGGGCCAGGAACGGGGCGTAATCCTGATACTGGGCTTCAAGGGCCTCCTTTTCTCCTTCTTCCAATGGAGCCCCGCTGTCGCCGATAATGCAGCAGCATCCCTGGCAGACAGGGTAGTCGCAGCAGAAGCATTCCGTCAGGATTTCCGTGCTTACCAAAGCGTTGCCTATTTCTATGACCATATCAGTTTACGTCAAAGAAGTTCCTGATGAACTCGTTTTCCTGAAGCAGCTGGAGCGTAGGGATGTCTGCCGTAGTTCCGTCCATAATCACGGTTATGCGGTTGCCGGAAAGTACATCCTTGACAAAGGAGCAGAAATCTTTCTTGGAAACCGTATTTACCGCCTCTGCCGCTGCAGTGAGGTCCTTGCCTGAAATTTGCCTGGTCTCCAATACTGAAAGCCAGTACTTAGGCGTCTTTGACACCTGTGAGAGCCTGTCCTTCACCTGCTTTTTCAACGATGCAAAATCCTGGTCTGAAATACTTCCTGAAGAGCATGAATGCAGACGGTCGGTGAAGTACGAGATGGAAGGATGGATGCCTGCCGAGTCTGTCTCAAAAATCACATCCAGGGCAAATATCTGTTCCGGGTAATCGTTCACAGATCCCTTTATGTTGTAGAGGGGAACATTGGTGTACAGCTCATCCTTGAAAATGGAGGAGGCATAGGCCTCAAGCATCTGGGCAAGGACATAGTTCTTTGCGGAGAAACCCTTTGCGCATGAAAGCGTCAGCCCGGCATAGCTTCTTGGAACGCTCATCTTTGCAAGGAACCTTTTTTCCACATGTCCCTTGGCAAGATAATTTGGAACAACAAGCCAGTTCTCCCTTGCGGAAGCCTTGCCCGGGATGGCTCCTATATACTTGACTGCAAGGTCTTTGTAAGATGATGCATTGTTACCCGTAAAGAAGAATGTGAAGTCTGCGGCATTGCTGAACCTGTCTGAAAGGATCTTGTGTATGCCCGCATAATCATAGGATGAAACCTCTTCTTCCGTGATCCTGCGCACGAACTGCTTGTTTGAATTGCGGTAATAGGCAACAGAATCGCGGAAGATGCCATGAGGTGAAA
The DNA here is from genome assembly GCA_902780455.1 of uncultured Bacteroidia bacterium. Lineage (GTDB taxonomy): Bacteria > Bacteroidota > Bacteroidia > Bacteroidales > UBA932 > Egerieousia. The sequence goes on from CACZFO010000001.1 coordinate 9,970, forward strand.
GGTTGTTGTATTTTATATCGTACAGCACCTTCTTGGTGTAGATGTCAAAAGCGGCCTGGTCCATGCGGCGGTCCGTCATGTTCAGGTAGATTGCCTGCATCAGTTTCTCCGCGCTGGAAGGAATGGCAAAACCGTCCATCTGCTCGGTGTTCTGGTTTATCCTCGAAGAAAGGCTCAGATGGTTGTATGCATACAGGCGGCTCATGTTGGCATAGGACACATCCGCTATCTTGCCTACGCCGAGAAGCCCGTTGTAATAGTCCTGATTACCGATGGAAGCCCCTTTTATCAAGGAGAATCCTCCACGGCTCACAGCCCTGAACATCAAGGTGTCCGAAGCCTGCGGCAAATCCTTGAAAACGATGGTTGCCCCGTTGGAAAGCACAATGGTCTTGGTTCCGTACTGGGCATCTTCCGTCTGTGAAACAATTGAGGAAGAGGCCATCTGCCCTATTACCGGCCACACCGGAAGCAAACTCTCCCCGGACTGAAGCGGTTTTCCCAGAGGCTGGGAGTAAGCGGCAAGCAGGCGGTCCCTTGAAGGCTGGGCCACACCTTCCGCCTTAGGCATGTAGCAGGAAATTACTATGTTGTTCTCCTGAGACAGGGCCAGTGAAATATACTCGTTCAATTTCTTGTTGTTAAGCGAGAACAGCACCTCCTTCATTATCTCGAACTGCATCTCTGTCGAGGCCAGGCTGTAGCCGTCATAGCAAGCCTTGAGGGCCCTGTTGAGATAAACCTCGTTGGGGGCTGTTGAACGGTTGTCGTAGAAAGCCTCCAACTCCTTCCAGTATATGTCCGAGGCTTTCTCGAATTCACGGGAATCAATGCCGCGGTCGGAAAGCAGCTTCATCTGTGCGCTCACAAAGGAAACTGCGGCATACAGTGAATTGGGCAATGTCTCAAACTGTATGTTCAGGCTGCTGCTTTTCTCAATTCCCATGAACTTGCCGTCAGATATGGAAAGATTGTACAGAGGCAGGTTCTCCCTCAGCACGCCGTCTTCTATGCGGTCTTTGAGCAGACGTATCATTGCGCTTTGCAGGAAATCCTGGATGTAAGGAAGATTGGTCTTGCGGTACTTTTCCTTCAGCGGCTGCTTGAGCAGAGATATGGACACCAGACATTTCTCAAACTCGTCATCCTGCATGACAAAGGTCTTGACTCCGTCGAAAGGCTTCGGCTCATACCATTTCCTCTTGGTGCTGGTCAGAGGTTTGGGAATCGTGGAGAAGACAGATTTGATCTGGGTTTCCATCTTTGCCGGATCCACGTCGCCCACCACAATCACGCACTGCAGTTCCGGACGGCACCAGTTATAGTAGAAACTTCTGAGATCCTTGGAATTGATGGTGCTTACACTCTTTATTTCGGACGGGCGTAGCTCCCCGCTGTAAGGGCTGTCGGGATAAAGCTCGGAAATGATGTCGGTCTCCATCCTGTGGATCGGAGTCCAGCCTCCGAGTATCCTCTGGGCAAGGGTAGACCTCTCTGGAGCAATGTCGCTTTCGTCCACATTTATGGAGCTCATCCAGTTGTAAAGTATCAGAAGGGCGGAGTCTATGGTATTGGCCCTTCCGATTGGAACATCCTTGATTGTATAGGTTATCCTGTCTGCCCCGGTAGAAAAATCCAGGTTTTGCGGACCAAGGCCCAAAGTTTTCAGATAATTTGTAATGGCCTGGCCTTCAAAGTTCCTTGTCCCCTTTGTAGCAAGCTGTTGCAGAAGCATGAACGAGCCCCTGTCGTTGTCTTTTTCCAATGAAGTTCCCACTTTTTGGGCCACGCAGAAGGTGGCCGTACTCTTTTGGGCCTGGTTTTTGATTATGATGTAGGAAAGGCCGTTTGAAAGCGTGCCGCTCTTTGCCCTCGGATCGTCGGGAAGCCCCGGCAGATCCTGAACCTTGGACTGGGAAAAAAGCAGCGACGGACAAATGACCGCCAATGCGATTAGTATGCTGGATAATTTCTTCATAACTGTCGGAATTGGTACAAAATTACATTTTTTTTAATTTTGCACCCACGGATTGATCTTAATAACCAAAAAACCAAATAGAGATGAAAAGAATCACCAAACTTTTTTTGACCGCAGCAGTGGTTCTGTTTGCGGGAAGTGTATTTGCACAGGATATGACTCAGGCCGGCGAACTGTATCAGAAGGCCACCGAGGCTTATCAGGCCGGAAATGAAATGGAAGCGGTAAAGAACTTCAAGGAGGCCTTGAAGATCGCCGAGGCTGCTGGTGACGAAGGCATAGAGATGGCCCAGGGTTGCAAGGACATGATTCCTCAGATTCTCATAGCTGCAGCCGGCAAGATGGTTGCAGACAAGGATTATGCAAAGGCAGAAGAAACCTACACCGACGCTCTCAACTGCGCCAAGGCATACGGTAACGAAGGAGTTGCCAAGAACGCTCAGACAAAACTCGCCCAGATTCCTCTGCAGCAGGGTAACGATGCATACAATGCCGGTAAGATAGATGAGGCAATTCCTCTCTTCCAGAAGGCTATTGAAAGAGATGCTGACAACCCTAAGGCTTACCTGCTCCTGGGAATGGCTTACAACAAGGCCAGCAAGGACAGCGAGGCTGAGGTTGCCCTCCTCAAGGCAAAGGAACTCGGCGATGCAAATGCAGAAAAAGTACTCATGGGAATGCTCGTTTCCGGAGCCAATGATGCCATGAAGGCAAAGAAATTCTCTGACGCCATCTCCATCGCTGAGAAGGCTCTTGCAATCGCTCCTAACCCTACGGCAAGCCTCATCGCAGGAATGTCTGCATACCAGGCAAAGAACTGGAACAAGGCCATCACCCATCTCGTAAACGCCCCAGCTTCTGCACAGAACACCTACATCCTTGCTTCTTGCTATGAGAACGCCGGCAAGAAGGCTCAGGCCTGCGCAACTTACAAGAAGGTAAACGATGCCAAGTTCGGTCCTACTGCAAAGCAGAAGATAGCCAAACTCGGTTGCTAGGAATTGAACAATGCTTGAGATAGAACTTCTTTCTCCGGCAAGGAATTCGGAAATCGGTATCGCGGCAATAGACTGCGGTGCCGATTCCGTTTACATAGCCGCTCCAAAGTACGGGGCCAGGGCCCAGGCCGGCAATTCCTTTGAAGACATTGCCCTCCTGTGTTCCTATGCCCACAAGTTTGGGGCAAAGGTCTATCTCACCCTCAACACCATACTCTACGACAACGAACTGGAGGAAGCCTGCGAATATCTCTGGGAAGCATACCGCAACGGCATAGACGCGGTAATAGTCCAGGACCTGGCCCTTCTGAAGATGAAGCGGCCGCCCATTCCGCTTTTTGCTTCTACCCAGACCGATATCCGCACTCCCGAAAAGGCCGCCCTGCTCGAGGGGCTTGGTTTCCAGCGGCTAATACTTGCCCGCGAACTGAGCCTCAGTCAGATCAGGGAAATCCGTAAAGCCACCACGGCTCCGCTGGAATCTTTCGTTCACGGAGCCCTGTGCGTGAGTTACAGCGGACAGTGCTATCTGTCGCAGTATCTTGCCGGAAGGAGCGCCAACCGCGGGGAGTGCGCCCAGGTATGCCGCTCAGAATACGACCTTGTGGATGAAGAAGGCAACATACTGGCAAGGAAAACCCCGCTTCTTTCCCTCAAGGACATGAATCGTTCTTCACGCCTTGAAGACTTGATAGATGCCGGCATCAGCTCTTTCAAGATAGAAGGAAGGCTGAAGAACGTCTCTTATGTCAAGAATATCGTAAGCGCCTACGATACCGCCCTGCAGGAAATAATTGAGAGGAAAAGGAGCCAGGGTGTTCAAATCAGGCGGTCTTCCATGGGTAGGAGCCGGCACACTTTCATCCCCGATACCCAGAAAACTTTCAACCGAGGATATACGGACTATTACCTCGACGGCATAAAGGAAGACTGGAAGAGCCGCGATGCCGCCAAGGGTCTGGGAGAATACATCGGAAAGGTTACCGACATAAAGGGAGGAACAAATTCCCTTGTCAGTTTCACCTATGACGGAAAAAAGAAACTGCACAACTCAGACGGAATCTGCTTTGCAAGCGGCGGAAGGGTAGTTTCGGGAAACCGGGCCAACAAGGTTGAAGGCAACCGGGTGGAGCTTTTCTCAAAGATAGCCGATTTCAAAAAAGGTGACGGCATCTACAGGAACTATGACGCCGAATTTGAAAAAGAGCTGGAAAACACTCCCGCCAGGATGATAGACACCACGCTGGATGTTTTCCTCAGCGACGGCCACATCACCGTTTCCGCAAAGTCCGCATGGTTCAGCAAATCATTCACCTTCTTCCTTCTGGGAGACCGTGCACAGAACCCGGAAATGGCACGCAACCTCATCCGCAAGCAGCTCGGAAAGACAGCCCTTCATTTTTCATTCTCGGTAGACTCGGTAGAAGGAGACGACATCTACTTCTACAGGACCTCCTCCCTGAACGCCATAAGGGCTGAACTTGCAGAATGTCTGGAAAAGTATCTGGAAGAAGAACGCCAGAGAACAAACTCAAGATACATCGCGGAGAAAAAAGACTTTTCCTCTCTTAAGGACCTTGCAAAAAAAGCTTTCAAGGAAGGGGGCGGATCATACCTGAGGAACTGTTCCAACAGCCTTTCAAAAGAAGTTTATACAGAACTTGGCCTCAAAGACATACAGCCTTCATACGAACAGGCCCCGCCCAAACCAGCCACCCTTATGCGTTGCAAATACTGCATAAGGTACCAGATCGGCCTGTGCAAAAAGGAAAGCAAAGACACCCGCAAACTCTATCTTAAAAACGGCAACAACACCCTCGCCCTTGAATTCGACTGCGCCAGATGCGAAATGCAGGTCCTTTCTCCTTAGAAAAATCAAAACAGATTCTTAAATTTGCAGGGTATGATTTTTTCTGAGATAGCCGGACATAAGGAATTGGCGGAGCAGCTGAAAAACATGGTCCAGACGGGCCGTATGCCCCATGCCTTGCTCTTGAGCGAACAGAGCGGGTGCGGAGCCCTGCCGCTTGCCCTTGCCACCATCCAGTACATGTTCTGCCGCACCAGGAAGGCGCTGGCGGGCGGAGACGACACCTGGATTGTAAAGGGCCTCTTCGGAGACCAGCCGGACAGCCTGCCAACCGACGACTCCTGCCAGGTATGCTCCTCATGCATAAAGGTCCGCAACCTCAGCCATCCGGATTTCCACTTCATATTCCCGATAAACACAACCCAGCTTGTAGAAAAAGGGAAGAAAGCCAACATAGACGCATACTATGATATTTTCCGTTCTCTGGTAAGGGAAAACCCTTATTTCAGCGAACAGGACCTTTACAAGGCAATGGAACTGGAAAACAAGATGGGGCTCATTGGCGTAAATGAAGCCAACTGGCTGATCAACCGTCTGAATTTCAGCGCATACGAGGGCGGAGAAAAAGTGGTCCTGGTGTTGTTCCCGGAAAGGATGAACCTGGAGGCGGCAAACAAACTGCTCAAAAGCATAGAAGAACCAACGGAAGACACTTATTTCTTCATGATAACCAACGCCCCCGGAAAAATCATACAGACCATCCGCTCGAGGTGCCGCCTGGTGGAAGTGCCGCCCATCGAAACAGCCGACCTGGCAAATGCCCTGGCCTTGAAATACAAGATGGACATCGGTGAAGCCACCACGTGGGCTGCCTGTGCCCAGGGAAGCTTCGGAAGGGCCATGGAACTGATAGGACAGGGCGAGGATGAGAAGGAAGACTTTGAAGATTTCATGCAGATGATGCAGCTTGCCGCCGGCAAAGACCTTCCGGGCCTGATAGCTATGGCCTCAGACCTTGCAAAAAAAGGAAAGGAAGCTCAGAAAAACTTCTGCAGAAGCGCCCTTAAAGTCCTCCGGCAGATGTATGTGATCAATCTTGGAAAAGAAGACATCGCCTACCTGAACCCTAACCAGAAGCAGGAAATCATTGCCATGGCAAAGAATCTCAAGACGGATGCTTTTGGAAAATACTACGATTTATTCAACGATACCATTGAGTGCATAGAGAGGAACGTGAACGCAAAATTCGTTTTCAGCGATTTGTGCAATGCACTCTATCAAAATGTTTGACGATGGACAGGAAAGATATTGTTTACGACTGCCACAGGGGCTGTCAGAAAACCATAGCAAACGACGGGCAGTTCTGCTGCAAATACGACCAGAGCTGCTGCAAGAGAGCCGTCTTTGACTGGCTCCAGGGAATGCCGGACGAAGACATGGACAACCTGTTTGAAGTCCGCTTCAAAAACACCCGCAAGGGCGTCTACCAGAACACCTCCGGACAAGTTGTCCGGGTTGGGGACATCGTAGTTGTGGAGGCCCAGAACGGATGTGACGTGGGCATCATCACCCTTTCCGGTGCAATAGTCGCCCACCAGCTCAAGAGAAACAACATAGACTTCAAAAGCTATGAATTCCGCCGGATATACCGCAAGGCCCGTCCGCAGGATATCCAAAAATGGCAGGAGGCAATTGCCAGGGAACACCAGACCATGATACGTGCCAGGGTCCTGGCCGCAAACCTCGGACTGGAGATGAAGATCGGAGATGTTGAGTTCCAGGGAGACGGCACAAAGGCCATATTCTACTACATAGCAGACGGAAGGGTTGATTTCCGCCAGCTGATCAAGGATTTTGCAGAAGAATTCCATATCAGGATAGAGATGAAGCAGATCGGAGCCCGTCAGGAGGCCGGTCTGATCGGCGGAATCGGAGTATGCGGACAGGCTCTTTGCTGTTCACGCTACATCAGTGATTTCCAATCCATAACCACGGCAGCCGCCAGAAGCCAGGATCTTTCTCTCAATCCCCAGAAACTTGCCGGACAGTGCGGCAAGCTCAAGTGCTGCATCAACTACGAGGCCGCAGTCTATATGGATGCCAAGGAAAACATGCCGCATCTTACCGAGCCCCTGCATCTTGTAGACGGAGACGTAAGGCCTGTAAAGTCAGACGCCCTGAAGCAGATGATGTGGTTCTGCTATACAAACCGCCAGGAAGACGAGGCTTATCCGCTCAAGGCAGAAAAGGTCAAGGAAATCCTCAAACTCAATTCCGAAGGAAAGCCTGGAGCCTCCATCGCCGGAGACAAGAAGGAGAAAGTCATAGATTTCAAGAGCGCCGCCGGAGAAGACAGCATTACCAGGTTTGACGAGGTCAAGAAAAAGAGGAACGGAAAACAGAGAGGAAGACAGCGTTTCAACAAAAGGAATGGCTCTTAGGATCTCTTCATATCTTCTTTTTGCCCTGGCGGCATTGGTTTCCTCATGCAGCCAGCCCCTCGAGCATTCATGCTTCAGGAGCGTGGACAGCCTGAGAGGATGGATGGAGGAAGACACCATAAACCTCTCGCTGGAACTTATGGAAAGTGACTTTCCCGCCACCCTCCAGCTAAGTGCGCAGGCAAAGGAAGACGCAATAGGACAAGACTTTACCATATATCTCACCTTTGTTTCTCCTGACAATGATTTCTATCGCGATACAGTAACCCTGAGGTTCGGACAGAGTGAAGGCGGAACCATCCGTAAAAAAGGCAGTACCATACAGATTCTCTGGCCATACCTCCACATAGACCGTCTGAACAAGGAAGGACGGTGGCGGATACTTCTGCAAAGGAGCAACGAAGACAAGGACTTGTATTCCATGATTTCCGGAATGGGAATATCGGTTTCCAAACAAACAAAAGACAGATGAGCACTATAGGAAAATTGGAAAAGTTCCGTCAGAACCTGACCTTCAAATGCCTGCTTCAGCCAAGGATGGAGGAGGTGTTCAGGACAGACTACCGCCTGAAGGGAAAATGGCATCAGGAGTTCTTTCAAAACGACAACCCGATTACGCTGGAACTCGGATGCGGAAAGGGAGAATACACGGTTGCTCTTGCCAAGCTGTATCCCGACAGGAATTTCATAGGGATAGACATCAAGGGAGCAAGGTTGTGGAAAGGAGCCCGCGAGGTTGAACAGCTGGGGCTCAAGAACGTCTGCTTTGTGCGCACCAACATAGATTTCATCGAGTGGATCTTCGGAAAAGATGAGATAGATTCCATCTGGATAACTTTTGCCGATCCCCAGCTCAGATCGCCCAGGAAAAGACTCACCGGAGGAATGTTCCTGGAGAGGTACGCCAAGTTCCTAAAACCTGGAGGAACCGTCAACCTCAAGACAGACAGCCGCTTCCTTCATGAATACACTGCTGCAATGGTTGAGGCGAACCACCTGGAACTGCTTTGCAAAAGCACTGACATCTACAACCAGCAGCAGCCGGCTTTCCCCTCCGAACTCAAAACCGTCCAGACTTTCTACGAACAGTATTTCCTCAAGATGGGGCTGCCCATAACCTACCTTGGGTTCCGTCTGGAAAACAGGGATTCCCGGCGATGCCTGACATTTGCAGAACCGGAATGGGATGCAGCGTACTGGCTTGAAAAAGAATCTCAGGGAAGAACTCCCGGAAGAATAAGATAACATCATGGAAAAATACATCAAGGCTAACGAAGAAGAAATCAGATTCATTACTGAACTTAGGCACAGGATACACAGCCGTCCGTGCCTGAGCGGCAATGAAAAAGAAACTGCCCAGATAATAACTTCCGTCCTGACCGGATGCGGAGTTGACGATATCTGGACAAATATCGGAGGGCACGGAATCCTCGCCCGTTTCAACTCAGGAGTGGAAGGACCGGCCGTCCTTTTCAGGTGCGAACTCGACGCCCTGCCAATAAAAGAAGCTGTACAGAGGCCTTACATGTCTGTATATGATGGCATTGCTCATTGCTGCGGCCATGACGGCCACATGGCAATGTTGTGCGGTCTGGCCCGTTGGATTTCTCAGAACAGGGCCTCCGTCCTGAAAAGGGGAAGCGTTTTCCTACTGTTCCAGGGAGAAGAGGAGACCGGAGCCGGTGCCGCCAAGATGGCTGAATGGATGAAGGCCAACGGCATCTGCTTCGACTATGCCCTGGCACTGCATAACTGGCCTTCGTTCAAGAAAGGAAGCGTTGTAATCTATCCGGGTACCTATGCATGGGCTTCCATAGGCATAAAGATGGATGTGACAGGCCATACCGCCCACGCAAGCGAACCTTGGGAGGCAGCAAATCCTACTGATGCCCTGATAGAGATAATCCAGAAGGTGAATTCCCTCAACTCGGAATTTTCATTTTCAACGATAATAGGCGCATCTGTCGGAGACCTGGACTACGGCATCACCCCCGGACACGGATGGGTTGCCTCAACCACCAGAAGCCAGACAGATGAGGGGCTTGAAAAACTCAAGGACCAGATACTCGGCTCTGCAAAGGAAATCGTAGGCAGATACAAGGGCCTCAGCCTTGAGACTTCTTTCACGGATTATTTCCCGGCAACCATGAACACAGAACCCCTGACATCGCTGATAAAAGGAATAGCCGGGGAGGCTGGATATGAAACAGTGGAAAACAATGTTGGGACCAGGGGCAGCGACGACTTCGTACACATAGCAAAAATGGCCCGCAAGGGAGCCACTTTCTTTGACATAGGATGCGGAGAGGATCATGCACCTCTTCATCGCCCTGATTTCGATTTCGAAGACGGAATAATACCGGTAGGCCTTGACATCATCTGCCGCGCTTGCCTACATATTCTGCGAAACCTGTAAGAAACTCCTTTGCCCGGGACGGCGGAAGAGGGGTCAGGGAATCCACAGCAAGACCTATCTGGGTGGAGAGTTTCTGCGCCGCATAGTCTATTCCTTTGTTCCTGGCCACAAAATCAGATACTTCTGCCATGATTTGAGCCTCCTGCTGAGTTGTTTCCTTGGAGAAGATGTCTTCTATCGTACTGATTTTTGCTATTACGGCTGACGACTGCTCAGGGGCGTTTTTCATGGCCCCTATCAGCGGAAGGGTAATTTTCCTTTCCTTCAGGTCCGCTCCGGGCAGTTTACCGGTATCCAGGCCCGGTGTATAATCCATGATGTCGTCTTTGATCTGGAAGGCAAGGCCTACATGCTCAGCATAGCTGGTAATGCAGTCGGTGCAGAGAGAATCCGCACCGGAAGCCATGGCTGCAGACTTGAGCGAGGCTTCAAAAAGTGCAGCGGTCTTTCCGTATATTATCCTGAAATAATCGTCTTCATCGGTATCCAGTTTATCGGCCTTGTCAAGCTGGAGCAGTTCTCCTTCACTCATTTTCCGGATGGCTTCGCTGAAATTCAGGACTATTTGCTTATCACATCTGTCCACCAGCAGGTTGAGGCTTCTGGCCAGCCAGAAATCGCCGGTCAGAACGGCGGCCGGGGCTGAAAACATCGCCGAGACAGAAAGGATACCCCTTCTCATGCTGGCAGAATCTGCAACGTCATCGTGCATCAGGGTTGCAGTATGGAGCATTTCCGTAGCTGCGGCACAGCAATAGTTCTGCTCCGTGAGTTTTCCGCAGGCCAAACCTGCAAGAAGGGAAAGGATTGGTCTGATCTCCTTTCCCCGGCTGCCAAGAACATACTTGTTAATGGCATTCAGATACTCTTCGTCCGAATGTATGGCATTATTTAGGGTCTGACGATATTTCTCAAAGTCAGACCCTAAAAAACTTCTTGCACTTTCTGTGTCTGTCATCCTTTTACTAGAATGTAACCGCCAGGGAGAATTCTATACCTCTTGCCTTTGAAGCCTTCCACTCTTCTCCAGCTATCTTGACTCCCTTTTTACCGTCTCCGACCCTGGTAAGATCCCAGTTGTACCTTAAATTGAACTGAAGCTTCCAGACATCTACTCCGGCACCGAGTCCTATACCGCCCGTGAACCTGTTGATGTCATCCCAGGAGCCAACGTCAGAACTCTTTCCGAGAGCGTAGCTGATGTAAGGAACCACCTGCACAAACGGCCTTGCAACAACGAGGTTGGGACCGTACTGCAGGCTCACGGGGAGCTGCATGAAGCTCATGTTGAATTTATCCTTGTCCGCAACGGCCTTGTTCTCCAGGGTAGCGTTCTTCTGAACATACAAGAGCTCAGGCTGGACAACTATGCCCGGAGTCAAATGGAGCTTGTAGAGAACACCGGCCTGGAATCCGACGTTGTTCTTGAGCTTGAAGTCTTCTTTTGTAACATCAGAAAAGTGAGCGGTGTAGATACCTGCCTTTACACCGAACTGGGCGGCGGCTTTCTTTGGAGCAGCCACGAACATGAGCGCAAGCGCCAATGCCGCAACTGCAAACTTGGTCGTCTTTTTCATATTTATGTGTTTTTGGTTAAAGCAATGCCTTAAGCTTGGCCTCGATAGCTTCCTTGGTGTTGGAACCCACCATCTTGTCCTTGAGTTCTCCGTCCTTGAAGAAAAGAAGCGTAGGAATATTCCTGATACCATAGTTGACCGGAGTCTCTTCTGCCTCCTCCACGTTGCACTTGGCAATCACGGCCTTTCCCTCATACTCCTTTGCAAGTTGCTCAACAATAGGAGCTACCATGCGGCACGGACCGCACCATGTTGCCCAGAAATCAACCATTACGGGAAGCTTGCTGTCAAGGACCACTTCCTTGAAATTAGAATCAACTACATTAATTTCCATCTCTCAATGTTTTAAAAAAGTGATAAATACTAGGTGCTAAATTAGCATTTATTTTTGAGAAATCGTACTTTTGTTAAAGCAAGCAACTTAAAAACGACAAATACTATGTATAAAGATTTCCAGTCTTATCTGAAAAAGGAGCTGTCTTCAATCAGGAAGGCAGGCCTTTACAAGGAAGAAAGAGTCATAACATCCCCTCAGAGGGCAGACATTACGGTCCAGGGCGGAAAGCAGGTGCTCAATTTCTGCGCCAACAACTACCTGGGTCTCAGCGACAACCCAAGGCTCATCAATGCAGCCAAGAAAGCTCTTGACACGCACGGATACGGAATGAGCTCCGTAAGGTTCATCTGCGGAACCGGAGACCTCCAGAAAAAACTCGAAGAGAAGATTTCCGAATTCTTCGGAACCGAGGACACCATCCTCTACACTTCTTGCTTTGACGCCAACGGCGGAGTGTTCGAACCACTGCTGGGCGAAGATGACGCCATCATCTCCGATGCCCTCAACCACGCTTCCATCATAGACGGAGTAAGGCTCTGCAAGGCTGTTCGTTACAGATATGCAAACGCCGACATGGCAGAACTTGAGGAGTGCCTCAAGAAAGCCCAGAAACAGCGCTTCAGGATAATAGTCACTGACGGCGTGTTCTCAATGGACGGAAACGTTGCTCCTGTAGACAAGATCTACGCCCTTGCAAAGAAATACAACGCAATGGTGATGGTTGACGAAAGCCATTCTGCCGGAGTTGTTGGAAAGACCGGAAGGGGAACCACAGAACTCTACAAACTCAGGGGCAAGGTCGAGATCCTCACAGGAACTCTCGGCAAGAGCTTCGGAGGTGCAGTAGGTGGCTTTACCACAGGTAAGAAAGAGATCATCGCGATGCTCAGGCAGAGGTCACGTCCTTATCTCTTCTCCAACTCAATCCCTCCTATGGTGGCTGCTGCCGGCATAGAGATGTTCAACATGATGAGCCGCACAAACAAGCTCCAGGACAAGCTTCATGAGAACACCGCATACTTCGTAGACAAGATGAAGAAGGCCGGGTTTGACATCAAGCCTACACAGAGCGCAATCTGCGCCATCATGCTCTACGATGCAAAGCTTTCACAGCAGATGGCAGCCAAGCTCCTTGACGAGGGCATCTACGTTGTCGGATTCTACTATCCGGTAGTTCCTAAGGACCTTGCAAGAATCAGGGTGCAGGTTTCTGCAGGCCACACCAAGAAACAGCTGGACAGAGCCGTTGCCGCCTTTACCAAGATAGGCAAGGAGCTCAAGGTTCTCAAATAAAAAAGAAAGGGGACAGAATAAAAGGAGGCGGTTTGATTGGAACCGCCTCCTTTTTGTTACTTCTGATTCTTGTTGTTGGCCTCATCCTCCTCTTCCTTGATCTGCTTGATATAAATGTCCCGCTGAGGGAAAGGAATGGTGATGTTATTGGCATTGAGGGTGTTGTAAATGACCTCGTAAGCCGCAGCTGTGTATGAATAGCGTTCCGTTACCAGAACCTGCTGGTAAACCTTGACCAGAAGGCTGTTGTCGCCGAACTCCATCAGGCGGACAACTATACCGTACTTAGGGTCGAGCAGGCTGCGGCCGAACTTGTCCTTTACGTTGAGTTTGATCAGGGCCTTCTTCAACATGGAGCGGACCTGGTCTATGTTGGTTCCGTACTTTACGCCGACAGGCAGTATCAGAAGCTCGTAGGCGTTGTTCCTGGTGAGGTTCTTGAAATTCTTCTGGAACAGGTTGCTGTTAGGGAAGGCCATGACGCTTCCGTATTCAGTTTCTATCAGGGTACTCTGATAGTTGATGCTGTCTACCACGCCTCGGATGCCGTCGCACTCCACATAGTCTCCAACCCTGAGTCTTCCGCTCATGAGTGAAATGCCGTAGAAAAGATTGTTGATTACGTCTTTCAAGGCAAAACCGATACCGGTTGCAAGACCCGCCGCAACGATGCTTATGGCCTGGCTCGGGATATGCAGGAGCACAAAGCAGGTAATGATGTAAACGCCCCATACAATGATACTAATCACCGAGTTGGCCAGGGTGAAGTTGATCATGTTCTCAGGCAGTTCGCTCTGGCCCGTGCGGGCAAGGGTAGAACGTATCTTGTAAACCCTGTAGAATGCCTTTGCCGCATAGTTCAGGAAACTGAAGACGAACCACAGCGAAATAGCAGTGAGAATCTTTGTCACCGAAAGGTGTATAACGTTGTAGTTGAGGAAGTCTTTCTGCAGATAGGACAGGCTTATTGAAGAAAGGTCAAATACCCTTGATGCCATGTATACGCACAAAGGGATGGACCATACCGACACGGCAGGGATAATAGCCTTCCTGAACATGTCATAAAACCAGGTAACCTCTATGTGCGAACCTTTTACCTTGTTGTTTATCAAGAATCTGTGGGTTCTGCGATAGGCAAGCTTGCGCTTGAACATGTACCTCTCGTAATATATCTTCAGCAGGTCGGTTGCGGCTGTGATGCTCTGGATTATTGACAGCTGGAATATCCACCAGATTATCACGAGTATGCTCAGGAAGATATATCCGCTGAAAGACATGACCGTAGTAACCACAAGCACAAGCAGGGTGATGAAGTTGTAGATCATGTCATAGAACGTAAGCTTGCTCTTGAATTTGCGGCAGACACGTGACTGCCAGATGGTAAACAGAAGCAGCAGCGGAGGGAATACTACGTTTACGAACGTATTTGGTGCAAATGATATCCTTATCACGATGATGATAAGGCAGAGAACCATGATAGGTATGTAGGAACGGATTCCGCTCTTTACCTGGTCGGCCTTCAGCCTGATTGCAAATGACAGGAAGATGGCAGCGAGCAACCATGCGAACTCCACCAGGAGCCTGGTTCCCATCTTCATGAAATTCTGATTTGAAGATGCCATCGCCACCGTTATCGTGATGGCAAAAATCGCCACGATTCCGAAAAGCGTCATGCACAGTCCGTGATCCTTGAACCGCTCGCTTCTGAAATACCTGAACTTCCGCTTCAGAAGCTTGATTATCAGATGGCTCAAACCTATGGCAATTGCCAGGTAGAACAGCACGAACAGCACCATCCCCACGAAATTCTGCAACCTCCACTGGCTTCTCACCCCGGTATTTGAGTAAGAAGACGCTATCCACTTGTCAGACAGGTCCATCTTGGCCCTTTTCCAATAGTTGGAAAATCTCCTGAGGATTGTCAGATAACCGGTCTGCCCGTCTACGAAGATGTTTTTCTGTACTTCCTGATATCTGTTCTGGGCGTAGGTGTACGCTTCCTGGAGCTGCTGCCAGGTAGCATCGTAATTGACGCTGTCTATGATAATCCTGGCCCTTGCCTGCTGATACATTTCGAGCAGGCTTTCAGAGTAATACAGGCAGCTGTCCCTGTTTGCCAGTGAGTTTCCGGAAAGGATGAACACATAGGTCTTGGCTCCCGTCTGACCTGTGGAATCGTCGATGGTGACGATATCTCCCTCGGATGAAAAGGAAACCATTGAAGATGATGAGGAGTCAATGAGTTCCTCCCTGCCGCCTTCTTCATCATTTTCGGAACTTCCGGTAAAAAGCGTGGAAGCCAGAGACCTGAGTACACTCTGACCTTTTTCTTTCTGAGGGTCCTGTTTGTCCTCGATTGCCTCAGCTACGACGGAAGAATCAGGCTTGTTCTCTTCTTCCGGTTCCAGAATGTCTTCTTGCTTGGGAGTGTCTTCCTTCCTCCCCTTTTCCCTCAGGGCCTGCCGCCTGTCTCCCTCCTCGTTTTTCTTGTGAAGGCTGATAGCCTCTTCCTGGAGACGGCTTGCCAGGATGACGGTCGAATCGGCCATGTCGAAGTTGTCTTCTTCCAACCTGACAGGAGGAAGGCATTTCAGGGTATATATCAGTTTCTGGTATCTTTCGATTTCTATGTCCATCTGGTTTATGATATCCACGAACGGCCTGCGGTTACGGCTGAAATCGCGATATCTTTTTGAAACCTCCTCAAGGGCATAGGTCAGGTCAAACGTAAAGTTCTGTTTCTGGGAATAGAGGATGATGGAGAGCTCGTTGCAGTCTTCCATCAGTTCTACCATCTGCTTCTGTTGGTTTTCCCTGGAGCTGTTGATAGAGGACCTTGCCCTGTTCATCCTGGTGTACGCATGCTTGAGTTCAAACTTGAGCACCCGGAGGGTCTGGGTAAGGTCTCTCTCTTCAAACACGGCGGCAACCGGTTCTATCAGCCCGAAGAGAAGGACCAGCAACAGAAGTACCCTAAAAAATCTTTTCATCTGTCTTTATTTATCTTCTTTTTCCTTGATGTAAATCACGTTGCTCCGTGGAGAATGCGCGTTCTTCCTGCATGCCAGGACAATATAGTTTCCAGCCTCTTTACACTTGTGCATGAAGCCGTGGAATTTCTTTTCAAGGACGGCCTTCCAGATTATGCCGCCTTCAGGGGTGGTGCCCGCATTTTCAAGACGGAAGACTGCAAAGCTGTCCGCACCCGGTACCTCGCTCCATCTGAGATGGGAGCCCATCCTGAAGATTTCCGGACTTCCCACAACTATCTTGGCATTCTTGAAACCCGGGCTGAGCATGTCTTCTCCGTAAAAAGAATTCAGCATCTTGCTGGTGAACTCGTCGGTGATTATGTTGTGGGTTGTAAACCAGCATTCTCCTATCACGTTCTGACGCTCAGGACCCTTGAGGAAAGGAGCCTCGCGGCATTCCTCAACCTGTTTCTCATATTCGGAGAAATCAGGGAAGGCCTTGCTCTTGTAGCGGTAGGCGGCCATTCCAACTATCACAGGAGTGTCGCCGAGGATTCCTGACCAGCTGTCCAGCACTTTCTTGAAATCGGCTATCTGATGGCCGTGCTGCCAGTATATCTGAGGTATCAGGTAATCAATGGTTCCCTGGGCGGCCCAGTTGCGCGGATCCGCATACAGAGCCTGTGTGTTGACCAGCCTTCCTGCCGGAGAAACCCCGAACACGGCTTCCGGCCTTGTCTTATGCACGGCTTCGTGCATGACCCTCACGATTTCGTCTATGTTGGACTCTCTCCATTGGTCCAGTGTCTTTCCTGAGCCGTACTTCTGGTACAGGGCTTCGTCGTTCCACACCTTCTCGCCTTTTTTCGACTTGGCCTGCTCTCCCGTTCCCTTAAGACCGTCGGGATAGAAATAATCGTCTATGTGAAGGCCGTCAAGTTCATATTTTGACATTATCTCAACGGCAAGGTCACCAAGATATTCCCGGACCTTCGGCTGGCCCGGATCCCAGTAAAGTTTCTTTCCGTGTTCCTGCACAAGTTCGGACCTGGTGTAGCAGATGTTGTCTTCACGTCTTGGAAGATCTATCTTCCCTATTCTCAACGGGTTGATCCAGGCGTGGATTTCCATTCCCAGCGAGTGTGCGGTCTTTACTGCAACGGCCAGCGGATCATAGCCCGGACCCTCACCCGGAGTATCCGTCAGGCTCGGCGCCCACTGGAGTATCTTGGAAGGATAGAGGGCGTCCGTATTGCTCACAACCTGGAACATGACGGCGTTGCATCCGGCTCTCTTGAGGCTGGTTATAAGGCTTACAAGATCTTTCTTCTGCTGCTCCCTCTGGGAAGCGATCCTGTTCTTCCTCTCAGAAGAACTTTCAGGTGTGCCGTCTTCCTTCATCTGACGTTCAAGCTGTATCCTGACCTTTGGCCAGTCTATGCTTTCAACGGTGGAAAGCCATGCTCCCCTGAATTCAAAAGGAATGTAGATGCTGTCCTTCTCCACGTCGAACGGACGGAGAGATGTGTCTGAATCTTGAGAAAAAGCTGCGTTCAGGCCCGACAGGCCAATCAACAGGAACAAAAAAAGGAAGAATCTTTTCATTTTACCGATAATCGTTTTCTGCAAATTTCTCAAAGATACTTATTTTTGCGTACAAACCGAACATCCACCCATGATTACAATCGTCATTATCGCGATAACCGTAGTGGTCAGCCTCATCGCCCTGGGAAAAAAGAACATGCTGGATTCCATGATGTTCAACGCCTACCAGGTTCACCACCACAGAAAATATTACAGGCTCCTCTCATACGGACTTGTTCACGGCAGCTTCTCGCATCTGTTTTTCAACATGCTCACCCTGTTTTTCTTCGGGACAAGTGCAGAAGCCTGGTTCAAAGCCGCTTGGGGAAACACAGGCGGAAGTGTCCTGTACGTGGTAATGTATGTGTCGGCCCTTGCAGTAAGTTCCCTTGCAGATCTTTTCAAACACAAAGACAATCCAAATTACAATGCCGTGGGAGCCTCAGGAGCTGTTTCCGCAGTCCTGTTCGCTTCTGTTTTCTTTGAACCTACGATGGGAATCTATTTCTATTTCATCCCGATTCCGATACCCGGTTTCATCTTTGCCCCGCTTTATCTGATATACTGCCAGTGGATGGCACGCAGGAACATGGACAACATCGGCCATACTGCACACTTCTGGGGAGCGGTATACGGATTCATCTTTCCGCTGATCATCAAACCGTCTTTATTCTACCACTTCATCAACAGCTTCAACTTCTAGAAAAGAGGATCCGCATCCTTGAGTACCGGAAACTTTGAACGGAAACGCCTGAGAGCGTCCATGTCAATGTCTGTACAGATATATGTTTCCTCTCCGTCCGGGCAGGAAGCCACGGTGTTCCCCATTGCATCTATGACCATTGTCCCTCCGACGTAATCGCAGGCCGGGTCACTTCCCACCCTGTTGACAGCCAGCACGTAACACTGGTTTTCTATGGCCCTTGCAGGAAGCAGTTTCTTCCAGGTTGGAACTCTTTTGGCCGGCCAGCTTGCAACATATATTACGGCATCATATTCAGGATTCCCGTCTTCTTCAAGGATGTTCCTTGCAAAAACAGGAAAGCGTACGTCGTAACATACCTGCAGCAGTATCCTCACTCCCCTCCAGAAGACAACGACCCGCTCCTGTCCTGCAGAATACCTGAGGTTTTCCCCTCCGTAAGTGAAAAGATGATGCTTGTCATAGGAAAAACAACCGTCGGGAGTAACAAAGTATAGGCGGTTGAAGAACCTGCCGTCAGTATCCTTTACAGCAACGCTTCCCGCTATTGCACAGTCAAGTTCAGATGCGGTCTGCCTCATCCAACCCAGTGTAAAGCAATTTCCCCCAGAATCAATCTCCTCGGCGATTCCTTCAGGAGACGTGGCAAATCCGGTGGAAAACATTTCAGGAAGGACGAACAGGTCCGTCCCTTTTTCTTTCTCCATCAAAGACCGGTTGAGCCTGGCGTTTTCCCTTGGATCCGCCCATATTACGTTCCTTTGCAAAAGTACTGCTTTCATATATGCTGAATTTGTATGGTGTAAAGATAAGTTTATTTTTTTGGACTTATTCCAGGCGTTTTTATTAACTTGCACTACAAGAAAACAATCATAAAACAAATTAATATGAAAAAGATTATTATCGTTCTGATGGTGGCCCTTCTTATTGTTCCCGGATGTGGCAACATGAATCAGACAACTAAGGGCGGACTCCTTGGCGGAGGTGCCGGAGCAGCAGTTGGAGCAGGTCTTGGAGCTTTGATCGGCAAAGGCAAGGGAGCTGCCATAGGCGCAGCAATCGGCAGTGCCGTTGGAGCAGGTGCCGGAGTCATTATCGGCCGCAAGATGGACAAGAAGGCCGAGCAACTTCAGAAAGAACTCGAGAACGCCAAGGTTGAGACCGTTACCGACGTGAACGGGCTCGAGGCCATAAAGATAACCTTTGAAAGCGGACTTCTTTTCAAGACCGGAAAGAGCGATCTTTCAGCAGCTTCAAAGAATGACCTTGCAAAGTTTGCAACTTCAATGAAAGACATGGCCGACACCGACATCACAATCTACGGCCACACAGACAACACCGGTAGCGCCCAGGTTAACGAAAGGCTCTCTCTTGAAAGGGCCGGCGCCGTAAGGAACTACCTGCACACCCTTGGCATCGCTGACACCAGGATGACAAGCGAAGGCAAGTCTTTCAACGAGCCTGTTGCAGACAATTCAACCGAAGCCGGAAGGGCTCAGAACAGAAGAGTTGAGGTTTACGTTACAGCCAACAAGACCATGATCGAGCAGGCTGAAGCCGGAACCCTCAATTAATCTTCCGTTCCAGACAAAGAAAAACGCTTGATTTCATCCAGGCTGCTGCAGAAGACAATCCTGCTGCGGTAATCTCCCCTTATCATGCCTTCTTTCTCAAGATGGTCCATAAGGTTTTTCAATGGCTGCCAGAAACCGCCCACATCGTAGATGAGCATCTTCTTTGAATGGTATCCTATCGTTGAGGAAGATACCACGGTAAAGATTTCATCCAGCGTTCCTATTCCTCCCGGAAGGGCTATCAAGACATCGCTGTTTTCAACTATCAAGTCCTTCCTCTGGGAAAGGTTGCTGCATCTTATCGTCCTGTCCATCGGTGAGAAAACCTTTCCTCTTTCTTCTATTATGGAAGGAACAACTCCGATGAGAGAACCCTCTGAGCCATCTGTCCCAAGAGAGCGCCCTTCGAGGAAACTCCGGCCCACAGTCTCCATAAGTCCAAGAGAGCAACCTCCCCACACAAGGCTGTGGCCGTTTTCTCCGATCCATCGTCCGAGTCTTTTTGTTTCCTCAAAATATAAATCCGGAATGTTGGCATTTGCCGAACAGAAAATACCTATAAACATCGCAATTACTTTTTTACTCCGGATTACTTATTACAACAACACTACTGTCTGGAATGCAAAGCCTGGTGGAAACATAAGTTCCGTCAAACTTGTTTTTCTTTGTAACTACAACAGGATGAAGGGTTATCAGCGAATCCTTTATCTCTACAAGAGCCTGGGCATTCTCTGACTTGTCCTCAAACACCTTCCACCTGTCAAGGAAAGAAATGCGGCCCACTGATATTTCCATTTCTGCCTTGATGGTCGTATCCCTGACAACCTTAAGGGCATCTGCCGCTGCAGTTGAATCATCAACGATCGTAGAAGAACTCTTGTGGTCTATCTCAAGCCTCGGATATATTGCATAAGCCGTCTTGAGGTTGCGTCCCTTGGAAACAAACAGATAGTATTCCCTGTCATAATAATCCTCCGAATCAACCACATAACTGCATTTTTCAGAGTCGTCATCCTTATCCAGCCTGTTTCCGTTCCAGCTCACATACAGACCTGCTTTCTGATTTCCCATGCGGCTGAACCTGTCACGCATCTTCTCCCATTTCAACGCTTCTCCATCCAAAGACTCCGGAAGTGCCGCATACTTTACATACAGGGTGTCGTAATGTTTTGGGAATTCCTTGGATACATAAGAATAACGCCCTCCTGACCCTGGCCAGAGTTCTGAAGAAGAACCTGCCAGAATGGATCCTGTGATAATGGCAACCAGCCACACTAGGAACATGATGAGCCCCGGACGGTATTTTGGCCTTTTAAGGTTGAAAAGCCATCTTATGCCAAGGTATAGGAATACCAGACATGGAATTATTACAGAAAGCACAAATGTAACCTTGATAAGAATCCTCAGCCACGGGCTCATCTGCAGGAAACTCAGGGCATTTACAGGATTAACCCCGAACAGGCTGTCAGAACCTATGAGCAGTGCTGCCGCAAAGGCAAAGCCGCAAAGCCCGATGAATATGAAAAACAATCCGAGAAGAACCTTGATCAGGCGCCCCAGCCACCATCCTGCCGGCCTGGTCTGGTTTGCATAGTTTTCTTCAGCTCCCCTGATTCCGGGATCCGTGCCTGACATAAGGCATTTCTGACTGTATGTCTTTGCAGAAGGAACCACGATCCAGAGTATTATGTAACCTACTACGCAGAATGAGAACAGCGAAGGAATGACATGGTATCCAAAGAATCCGTGCAAGTGAAAGAATCCACGTCCGATAAACTGGAAAGCCAGGATTACCGCAAGTATGATTCTCAGGACAGACGGGTCAAACTTGAAATAATGGGCAAGGCCGCTGCACACTCCACCTATCATCCTGTCTGAAGGATCCCTGTAAAGACGTTTTTTGATTGGCTGAACATTGACTGCCGCCTGGCCTGAAGCAAAATCACCGGCATCGTTCCCGCCCCGGTTATCTTCTTCCTGGCTGTCTTCAAACTGGTTGGGAGAACCCATAAGGTCTATCACTTTCTCAACCCTTTCAAGGGTGACAACATCCTCCTTTGTATGTTTTTCAAGCAGGAGCTCCGCAATGCGGCTCTCTATGTCATCCACGATTTCCTTGCCTCCCGGGCGGTTTGCATAGTATTTTTCAATACCCCTGAGATAGCTGTCCAAACGGCTGAAACCTTCTTTGTTTATAATGAAGGAAACGCCTCCTATGCTAACTTTCAAAGCCTCTTCCATTATCTTTCCTCCTTGTTCAATTCTATTCCTGTCTTCAGGTAATCTACCGTACGTACCACCTCTCCCCAGGCCTCGTCCATCAGTTCAAGGGCCTTGTGTCCCTTTTCAGTAAGAGAGTAGTATTTTCTAGGCGGTCCGCTTGGGCTTTCCTCCCACCTGTAGGAAAGAAGCCCCTGGTTCTTCTGGCGGGCAAGCAGCGGGTAAAGCGTTCCTTCCACAACTATCATCTTTGCCGCCTTGAGTTCTGAAATCATAGGAGAAACATAGGAATCTCCCTTCCTGAGTATGCTGAGTATGCAATACTCCAGAACCCCCTTTCGCATCTGGGCCTTAATGTTCTCTGCATTGAGCTCGAGATCCAGGCCGCTTACATTGTCCCTGATTTCCATAAACTACCTCCTCCTTGTAAATTTTTCTATGTTCTCTGCCGTGAGCGGCCAACCTCTCATCTCGCATTTTTCAACCGGAGTCTTTGCCGGCGGAGCCACAATCCAAAGGATTATGTAAAGAAGGATACCGCCGCCTATGAACAATGTCAGAATCACGAATATTATCTTGAGAATCGTGGAATCAAAATCAAGATAGTATCCCAAACCTGCGCACACACCTCCTATGACCGCCGAGTCTGTGTCTCTGTAAAGCTTCCTTCTTGGCTTTTCAACCTCATAAGCGGCAGCCTGGGCGGCACCGGCATTTGAGAAGTCCCTTCCGGAATAATGTGTGTAAGCTGTTCCGTCTGGCATTCCAAGCTGGGCGATGATTTCTTCTATCATCAAAATATTCACAACATTTCTCTCCGGCGTTACCTTGAAGGAAAGTATCTCCGCTATCCTGTCCTCCAGTTCAGACATGGTAGCATCAGACTGGATGCCGGCAGAAGACCTGGTCCTGAAAGCTTCAAGATAATCCTTCAAAGCCTGGCAGGCATCTTTCTCAAGAGTGAAACCTTTGTTGCCGATGGCAACGTTTACTACTTCTTTCATATCTGTTGTTTTTAGTTGTTCAGCGATAAGTGTTTTGTCTTAAATGGTATTTTGTACTGCAAACATACTACATTTTTACAGTACTTTGTATCGCAAGGTAGTATATTTTTAAGAAAACCTGATACCTCAGATGAAACACTTACCTTAGTATCAGGCTATTATAATAATTGTTACGTTTTTGTTACAATTACTGCTGTGCAGGGGTTTCTTCTGCCGGTGTCTCAGCTGCAGGCTGTCCCTGTCCTGAAATAGGGAAGGTTGGAGCAGCATTGGCTGGAACGTTCTGCTGGATCTGCTTGGTAATGTCAACCTGGGTCCTGTTGCTTGTAGAAATGGCTGCGGTTGCTGCAATGCTGAATACGATTATGATCGCTGCAAACCACCAGGTTGCCTTCTCAAGTATGTCGGCAGCCTGTCTTACGCCAAATGCCTGGTTACCGGCTGCAAAATTGGAAGCAAGTCCGCCACCCTTTGAATTCTGGAGAAGGACGGCAATGGTCAGCAATATACTTGCTATCACGATTATTGTTACAAAAATTCCGTACATATCAGTCTAAATTATTCCTCTTTATTCTTCAAATCATTTACAAGGGCTGCAAAGTAAGCACTTTTTTGCGGATATAGCAAAATTAGTTTTGAGAAAACTTCTATGGCCTTGTCATAAAAGCCCTGTTGGGCGTATATGTGACCAAGTGTTTCGGTACAGAAAGCCAGGTCGTCAAAGTTGACTTTTCCGTCTTCTGTCATCATGGAGGTTTTCTTTGCAGAAGAAGCTGCAGCCGGTTCCTCCTGCTTTTTGCCTGCATCCTCATCAGAGGCACGGTAGAACGGACTGGCCTTGAGCTTGAGTTCCATGTCTTCTTCCGGGGATATGCTCTTGAGGTCTTCCTTTGAGAAGAAGTCTCCTCCTACCACAACCACCCTTGGCTTATGGACGGTTTCCATATCGATGGCAGTTTCTGCAACGGCCTCCGGCTCAGGGGTGTCCTGAACGGCAATCTCTTCCGGAAGGTCTTCCTGGAGCGGGGAATGGATCCTGTCATACAATGTCTTCCTGGAAGAGAGGAAAACGGCCGAGGCCGAAAGCTTTTCAAGAAAGGCCTCCTTGTCTATGCGGAAAAGCCTCTCCATCATCGTCTGCCTCAGGTACGAAAACCATGGGCACTGCTTGAGCAAGGCCTCCATCTCCAGAACATCCAGAGCAGGAACATCACGATATTTGAGTTCGCCTATCTCCATTCAGCCACGGTTGCATTGAATATGTCTTCAACCAAGGTTTCTATGATCTGCTGGCAGAGGACATCCTGAACGGAATCCAGGGAATTGGTGGAGTCGTAGTCCTGATAGGCTGCAAATGAACGGCCCCCAGGGAATGCCTCATCGGGATACTTGTTGTTCTTGTAAAAAATCCTCACCGTAATGGTCAGGCGGTTGCGCGATGCAACCTCGTCTGCGGTTACGGCTGTAGGTGTAACCTCGTACCCTGTGATATAACCGGTAACTTCCAGGTCGGCCTCGTCATAGACCATTTCCAGCTTGGTAAACCTGCGGTACTTGTCCTGAAGGGCCTCGGTGAGGTTGGCCGCCAGGGTAGGATTTATCTGCATGGCCCTGTTCTCAAGATTGGCTACAAAAATGGTCTTGATGTCCGGCTGGAGCGAGGTTCCGGAAAAAGTATATATTCCGCAACCGCACAACGCGGCCGGAAGAGCCATGAACACCAATATCCTTGCAAGAAGTCTCATATTCTTTTCTTCTTTACGTTTATACCATAGTCCTTGATCTTGCGGTAGAGGGTCCTTTCAGAAATACCGAGTTCTTCTGCCGCCGCCTTGCGGTTGCGTGGGTACTTCATGAGAACCTCCTTTATCCTTTCTTCATAGAGTGAACTGATTGAAAGATTGTCTTTCCCGAGGGAGTGGTCAGAGTGGAAATCGTCGTTTTCCGGAGTTACATCTATAACCTTTCCGTCTGCCTGGTTTGCAGAAACCTGGATGTTCTGCGAAGGCTGGGGCAGGGCTCCCATGGAAATGCTCTGCTTGATGGATTCCACCTCCTGCTTGAGGGCGTAGATCATCTTGAGGATCATGTCCTTGTCGTCTATGAAACTTCCTCCGGGAGAAGAAAAGCCTGGAAGTACCGGATGCAGGTCTTCATCCTGGAACGGAAGGTATTTCTTCAGCATGGAAGAATCTATCAGCCGCTCCGGCTCCAATATGGTTATCTGCTCAACCACATTTTTCAACTGGCGGATGTTTCCGGGCCACCTGTATGAAATGAGCATGGCCTGGGCATCTCTGGTAAGTGAAACCGGAGGCATCTGGTAGCGGTCCGCACAGTCTGTGGCAAACTTGCGGAAAAGCAGGTAAATGTCTCCCTTTCTTTCTCTTAGCGGAGGAAGGAATACGGGAATCTGGTTCAGCCTGTAGAAAAGGTCTTCCCTGAATTTTTTCTGACGGATGGCTTCCTGGAGGTTTACGTTTGTGGCAGCTATCACCCTCACGTCCGTCTTCTGTACAGTGGAAGAGCCCACTTTGTAGAATTCTCCGCTCTCAAGCACCCTGAGCAGCCTCTTCTGCGATTCGGCTGAAAGTTCTCCAACCTCATCCAGGAAAATAGTTCCGCCGTCAGCCACTTCAAAATAACCTTTCCGGTTTTCGTTCGCTCCGGTAAATGAGCCTTTTATATGCCCGAACAGCTCCGATTCCATGGTTCCTTCAGGAATGGCTCCGCAGTTTACGGCTATGTATTTCCCGTGTTTGCGCGGACTGCTGTTGTGAATTATCTGTGGTATGGATTCTTTTCCCACCCCGCTTTCTCCGCTTACCAGTACGGTCATGTCCGTAGATGCAACCATCTCTGCCACCTCCAGGGCACGGTTGAACTGCGGATCGTCACCGATCAGGTCAAAGCGGTTTTTCAAGCTCTGCAACTCCATAAATCAATCAAAATTTGTCAAGTGTTTGCAAAGTTAATAAAAACTGACATTTTTTCAGTATTTTTGTCTGATACATAATTTATCGCGATGGATAGAATATTGGCAGTCATACCCTCAAGATACGCTTCGACAAGATTCCCCGGGAAACCTCTTGCACTTGTCCATGGTATTCCGATGGTAGTGAGAGTTTTCAACCAGGCCCGCAAGGTCTTTTCAGATGTTTGCGTCGCAACGGATGACGAAAGGATTTTCAAGACCGTTACCGAAGCCGGCGGCGTGGCCGTGATGACTTCTTCACAGCACCGCAGCGGAACCGACCGTTGCCTGGAGGCTTTGAAAAAGTATTCGGAACAGACGGGAAAAAACTTTGACGGAGTTGTGAACGTCCAGGGAGACGAGCCTTTCATCAGCCCTGTCCAGATAAAGATGCTCTCAGACACCCTCATGATGGACGGTGTAGACATCGCTACCATAGTCAAGAGGGCTTCTTCTGTTGAGGAACTGGAAGACCCCAACCGCCCGAAGGTTGTGGTGGACAAAGACATGAACGCCCTTTACTTTTCGCGCAGCATGATTCCTTTCCATCGCGGAGGAAAACTGGATGACGGCATGGTTGGAAGCCTTCCATACTACCTTCACGTGGGGCTTTACGGATACCGCAGCAACATCCTTGAGAAGATCTGCTCCATGGAAGAAAGTTTCCTGGAAAAGACAGAAAAGCTGGAGCAGCTAAGATGGCTTGAAAACGGCCTCAAGATAAGGGTTGCCGAATGTAATGAGCCTTCTTTCGGAATAGACACCCCACAGGATCTTGAACGCGTAAACAATATGCACATATACGAAGAATAATAGTAAAACTACAATTGATATGAAGAGATTTTTCAGACTCGCTCTACTTGCGGCAGTTGCCGCTCTTACAGTATTCTGCGCCAGCCCGCAGCAGATGGCCAAACTGGCATCAATGGTAAAGACAGAATGCAACCCACAGACTCTTGAATGTGTGGGCGGAAGGATTGCTGCAACTTACACCATCAGTTTTCCGGCAAAATATTTCCTGCCGAACGCATACATGAAGATAACCCCGGAGCTGGTTTACGAAAACCAGAAGGAGGTTGCTCCGGACTTCTGGATGCAGGGAGAAAAAATCCGCGACAACTATGCGGTTGTTCCATACAAGACTGCAAGTACCGTTAAGAGAGATGTAGTTTTCCCTTACAAGAAGGGTATGGAAAAAGCTACGCTCCAACTCCGCGTAACCATCTATAATACAGGCAAGACCCAGAGCTGGGAATATCCGGTGCCTTTCAAGATTGCAGAGGGTACCAACTGCACTTCCATGCTTGTGCAGACAGGAGGCATCCCTTATTTTGAGAAAGACAATTATGAGATGGAAACCATAGAGCAGGTTGAGACCCAGATCCTCTATGATGTGAACAAGGCCGATGTGAAGGCCTCACGGCTCAACTCTGAAGATATCAAGGCTTTTGAGCAGTTCCTGAAAGAGTCAAAGAACGACTCCAGGACCGACATCAAGGGCGGAAAGATCATCGGTTACGCATCACCGGAAGGTCCTGAAGACAAGAACAACAAGCTTTCTATCCAGAGGGCCAAGAGCGCAAAGGCCGCCTATGACAAGACCATCTCCAAGAATGCCGGGATGAATCTCGACATGTCAGTGGAAGAGAGAGGTGAGGACTGGGAAGGATTCAAGAAACTTGTGGAGCAGTCCAATATAGAAGACAAAGACCTTATCATCAGGGTTCTGAGCATGTACTCCGATCCTGTTGTAAGAGAAAGGGAAATCAGGAACATGTCACAGGTATTCAAGACCCTCAACACAAAGGTTCTCCCACAGCTCAGGCGCAGCCGCATCGTGGCAGAGGTAAAGAGAAAGAACTTCACCGATGAAGAGCTCCGCACCATGGTTGAGACAGATGACAACCGCCTGACCGAAGAGGCTCTGCTCTATGCAGCAAACCTGTTTGACGACAAGGCCCACAAAGAGGCTGTCCTGAAGAAAGCCGCACGCAAATACAACAGCTGGAGAGCATACAACAACCTGGCAGCCCTGGCCATCCAGAACAACAGGCCGGATGAAGCCAAGGAGTATCTCGACAAGATAGAGAAGAAAACCGCAGGATATTACAACAACCTGGGAGCCATCGAGATGCAGAAAGGCAACATAGACCATGCAGCTGAGTATTTCTACATGGCAAAGGGAGAGAACGGAGAGGTCATCGACCAGGCAAAGGAGAATCTTGGAGCACTGCTCATCCAGGATGGAGACTATGACGGAGCCCTTGAGATCCTTGACGGAGTAGACGGATTCAACCACGGACTTGCACTGCTTCTCAAAGGAAGGAATGACGATGCGCTGAGGGTACTCAAGAAAGAGCAGGATCCGGACGAATCATACCTCAGGGCAATCATAGCCGCCCGCAAGGGACAGGTGAGCGAATGTGAGAACGAGCTCGTCAAAGCCTTTGCAAATCCGGTTTACGAGAAGAGGATAGACAACGACATAGAATTTGCTCCTCTCCAGTAGGAATACGACATGCACGACCCGTATAAAGTAAAGCTCGTCCTGTTTTCGAACACCTATCCGTTCGGAGAGGGCGAGACTTTTCTTGCCGATGAGGTTCCGTATCTTGCCGGGGCCTTCCACCGCATCACCATATTTCCGCTGTACCGGCCCGAAGGTCAGAGGCGCCAAACACCTTCAAACGTGGATATTGCCACACCCCTTCTGCCATTTGACCATAAGGACAGGAAGGGATTCATCAAGAAAGGACTCTTCAATACGGCACCTTTCTTCTTCGCGACAAAAGAATTCTTCAGGGCTCTTTTCGGAACAGGCATCAAGACGGAAAAGGGCAAAGCTCCCCTTCTGAGAAGGCTTCACATTTTCTTCAACTACTTCCTGATGCTAAGGACCATACTGGCCGACAAAAAGCTTATGGAGGAGATGACCAGGGAATGTGCCTTTGCAGACAAGATATACTTCTACTGGGGAGACAAGAGCGCCATGCTCATACCGTTTTTGAAAAAGCTGGTGGCTCCGAACGTGGAGACCATGCCGATGTTCTGCGTAAGGTTCCACGGCTCAGACCTGTATGAAGGAGCCAAGGGCTATCTTCCTTTCCGAAGCCGGATAATGGCATCAACTGATTATGCCATACCGGTTTCATACGACGGGATGGACTACATAAAGAGCAACTACAATCCCTGCCCTAAGATCATGGAAGTCTGGCATCTGGGCTCCACGCATCACGACAATGACTTTGCAAATTTCGTTTCTGAAGGCAGCTCTCCCAAGAAGGAAAGCAATGTGTTCAACATCGTGGGATGCTCAAATACAATACCCCTGAAGCGAGTGGACCTGGTGGTGAAGGCACTTGAGCTTCTGGTGGAAGACCAGGCGGCAAAAAAGCAGATAAGGGAAAGGGGATTTGACAAGATAACCTACACTCATTTTGGAGGGGGAAACATGCTCCAGTCTCTGAAAAAAAATGCAGAAAACATAAAATCTGAAGACCTCCAAATTGATTTTAGAGGAGATGTGCCTCACGACCAGATAATGCGGTACTACAAGGAAAACGGCGCCGACCTTTTTGTTCTGGCCAGCCGTTCGGAAGGAATTCCGGTTTCCATAATGGAAGCCATGAGTTACGGCATACCGGTGATAGCCACAAACGTAGGAGGGGTAAAGGAACTCTTCCGGAACTGCCCCCTGGGCTACATCATAGATGCAGACATTACTTCAGAAGGCCTCAAGGAACAGATTCTGGAGTACATCCTGCTTCCACAATCCATACATAACCAGATGAAGGCAAACTGCTATGTCAACTGGACGGAAGAATGGGATGCCAAAACCAACTACACAAACTTTGCAGAGGAACTGCTTGGCGTTTAGCGGCCTCCGGTTATCAGACCTGTAAATCTCGGCATCAGTTTCCTGAGAAGGGAATAAAGGATAATGCTGACGGCTATTATCAGCACCGGAACTATGAAATAAGCCGCTATTGCCCTTGCCGGAGATGACAGTAGGCCTCCCTTCTCCAGAATCCTCATTGCAAACAGAATAGGAATTCCGTGGAACGCGTAGATGAAAAACGATGAGGAATAGAACACCTCCGGCAACTTATCAAGGCAGGAGCTGAATCTGTCGGCAAGACCGATATAGCAGAAAAGGCCGGCTATTATACCCAATCCGTGAACCGCTCCGCCCAGCCTGTCCGCCTTGCCGAGCACGATGCTTGCGGCAACCAGCAAAACGTATACAACCAGCACCGGATAGAAGAAGCGGCGGCTTATCTGTACGAAATCTACTTTGAACAAGGAAAAGTAAGCCCCGAGGGAAAAGAAAAACAAACTGCTCAGTCCAAGGCCCGGAACCGGAATGGAAACAGAAAGCAGGAATGGAATTCCCAGGGCCGCTACTGCAAAAAGTTTCAAATATCTGACCAGCACCCAGATTAGCGAAGAAAGCACTATGGTTACCATCAGGTCTCTCAGAAACCAGAACTGATATTGGATCGGATTCACCCACATTGCATTCCACCAGTCCCCGGCACTGAATTCTGAAACAAGCGGGAATGAATTAGAAAACTGGGCCGGTGCAATTCTCTGGAATACAAACAGTAGCAGTATGAAAGCCAGAGACCAGATGACATATGGCAGAAGCAATGTCCTGGCCCTTTTCTTCAGTTTAGCCCCGTAGGAAGCGGCGCTGAATTCTCCGCCGGCAAAGAAGAGATAACCGCTGAATACGAAGAAAAGCGGAACGGCAACGCTGCAAAGTATTCCGCTAACTATGTCGTAAACGTTGTCATACGCTCCGAAAGTTCCCTTCGGCACAGGCTTGCTGTGAATATAGACAACCATTACCATCAGCACCAGCCTCAAGTGCTTTATGACCGACGATATGTGTGAAGGTATAGCCGTTATGCCCATCCTGAAGTTTGTTTATAATTTGAGAACCGCCATGAATGCGCTCTGAGGAACCTGCACCTGTCCTACCTGACGCATGCGCTTCTTTCCTTTCTTCTGTTTTTCAAGCAGTTTACGCTTTCTTGAAATATCTCCTCCGTAGCACTTTGCCGTAACGTCCTTCCTTACCTGCCTTACTGTTTCCCTCGCGATTATCTTGGCTCCTATGGCTGCTTGTATCGCGATGTCGAACTGCTGCCTTGGGATAAGGTCCTTGAGCTTCTCGCACATCCTCCTTCCAAAGTCGTATGCATGGTCCCTGTGAATCAGCGATGAAAGGGCGTCAACCTGTTCCCCGTTAAGAAGGATATCCAGCTTCACAAGCTGTGCCGGACGGTAGTCTGTTATATGGTAATCAAAAGAGGCATAGCCCTTTGAAATGCTCTTGAGCTTGTCATAGAAATCAAAGACAATCTCGCTGAGAGGAAGGTCAAAGTTCAACTCAACCCTGTCTGTTGTTATGTAGTGTTGGCTTACGAGGGTTCCCCTCTTGTCCAGGCAAAGTTTCATTATAGGACCGAAGAAATCCGCCTTACTGATGACCTGGGCCCTGATGTAAGGCTCTTCTATGTGGTCTATCATGGTAACTTCCGGAAGGCCGGACGGATTGTGTACGTCCAGGCACTGGCCGTCTGTAGTATAAACCTTGAAGGAAACGTTCGGAACCGTGGTGATGCAGTCCATGTCAAACTCCCTGAAGAGCCTTTCCTGGACTATCTCAAGATGCAGCAGGCCAAGGAAACCGCAACGGAATCCAAAGCCCAGGGCCATGGAGCTTTCCGGCTCAAAAACCAGTGAAGCGTCGTTGAGCTGGAGTTTCTCCAGGGAAACCTTCAACTGGTCGTATTCGTCTGTCTCAACTGGATATACTCCGGCAAAGACCATCGGCTTCACCTCTTCGAATCCTGCTATGGCCTCCTTGCACGGATTCTGGACCGAGGTGATGGTGTCGCCCACCTTCACCTCAACGGCACTTTTGATTCCGCTTATGATGTAGCCCACGTTTCCGCAGGTGATTTCAGGTTTCGGATTCAGCCTGAGGCCCATGGTTCCCACCTCGTCTGCCACATATTCCATTCCGGTATTGAAGAACTTGACCTTCTCTCCCTTATGGATGCTTCCGGCCTCTACCTTGAAGTATGCTATGATGCCCCTGAACGGATTGAACACGGAGTCGAATATCAGGGCCTGCAGCGGAGCGTCGGGATCTCCCGCCGGAGCCGGAATCCTGTCGACGATGGCATCCAATATCTCAGGAACACCCTGTCCGGTCTTGGCGCTGCACATAAGAACCTCTGAAGGATCGCATCCTATCAGGTCACAAACCTGGTCTCTTATGAGCTCCGGTTCTGCGGCCTCCATGTCTATCTTGTTAAGTACAGGTATGATGGTAAGGTCGTGGTCCAAAGCAAGATACAGATTTGATATAGTCTGCGCCTGAATACCCTGGGTGGCATCTACAACAAGCAGGGCACCCTCGCTGGAAGCAATGGAGCGGGAAACCTCGTAGGAAAAATCCACGTGACCCGGAGTGTCCAGGAGATTGAGGGTATACTCCTGCCCGTCCTTGCTGTACTTCATCTGCACGGCATGGCTCTTGATCGTTATGCCCTTCTCTTTCTCCAGATCCATCGAATCCAGCACCTGAGCCTCCATCTCACGGCTGGTAACGGTATT
Source organism: uncultured Bacteroidia bacterium (assembly GCA_902780455.1). Taxonomy (GTDB): domain Bacteria; phylum Bacteroidota; class Bacteroidia; order Bacteroidales; family UBA932; genus Egerieousia. The sequence goes on from CACZFO010000001.1 coordinate 42,481, forward strand.
TGTAACCTCCAGCATCCTGTCTGCAAGCGTGGATTTGCCGTGGTCTATATGTGCTATTATGCAAAAATTCCTGATATTTTTCATCTCGATGCAAAAATAACTAAATTTACAATCAGTATAAAACCGATATTCTATTGCTTATGTCTGATGTTAAAAGACTGAAAGATATTGCCTGTCAGATACGAAGAGACATTCTCCGTATGGTGACGCTGGCAAAGAGCGGGCATCCGGGAGGAAGCCTCAGCTCTACAGATGTGGTAACCGTGCTCTATTTCAACAAGATGAAGCACGATCCAAAGAACTGGAACCGCACCGGAAAGGGCAGCGACATGTTCTTCCTCAGCTGCGGCCACGAATCTCCGCTGCTGTACAGCGCACTTGCCCGCAGCGGTTATTTTCCTGTAAGCGAACTGGCAACTTTCCGAAAGATGGGCAGCAGGCTTCAGGGCCATCCTGCAACCGACACCGGTCTTCCGGGCGTATTCGAAGCCAGCGGATCTCTTGGCCAGGGCCTGAGCGTAGCCGTCGGGGCCGCTCTCGGAAAGAAAATAGACGGCGATCCTAACAAGGTCTACTGCCTTGTGGGAGACGGAGAAAGCCAGGAAGGGCAGATTTGGGAGGCCGCCCAGTTTGCCTCACACCACAAGATAGACAACCTCATTGCCTTTACGGACTGGAACGGACAGCAGATAGACGGCACCACTGAAGAAGTCATCGGCCCCGACCATCTGGACCAGAGGTGGAAGGCTTTCGGCTGGAACGTAGTAATCGCAGAGGACGGCAACAACGTGGAAGAAATCCTGTCCGCCATAAAGCTGGCGGAAGAACTCCAGCAGAAAGAGCCAAAGCCTGTGATGATCATGCTCAAGACCGTCATGGGCAAGGGCGTGGACTTCATGGAAGGCACCTGCAAATGGCACGGCAAGGCTCCAAAGCCAGAAGAATGTGAGGCCGCCCTTAAACAGATTCCGGAAACTCTCGGAGACTTTTAACCATTAACACCATCAGAAAATGACCAAGTACATAAATACAGGAAACAAAGACACGCGCTCAGGATTTGGAGAGGGACTGCTCGCCATAGGAAGGGAGTGCCAGGATGTGGTTGCATTAGCTGCAGACCTGAAAGGTTCTGTAAAGATGGACGGCTTTGCCAAGGAATTTCCCGACAGGTTCTTCCAGGCAGGCATCGCCGAGGCAAACATGATAAATGTTGCTGCAGGATTGTCTCTGAACGGCAAGATTCCTTTTGTGGGAACTTTTGCCGCCTTTGCCACCGGCAGGGTTTACGACCAGGTCAGGATGGCTGTGGCCTATTCCGAAACCAATGTCAAGATAGCCGCCTCGCATGCCGGCATAACACTTGGAGAAGACGGCGCCACCCATCAGATCCTGGAAGACATCGGGCTCATGAGGATGCTCCCCGGAATGAGCGTTGTGGTACCTTGTGATTTCAACCAGACAAAGAACGCAACCATAGTGGCCGCCAGGTTCAAGGGCCCTGTATATTTGAGGTTCGGAAGACCTTCCGTTCCTAATTTCACCCCTGAAGACCAGGCTTTTGAGATAGGAAAGGCCTATAAGCTCAACGACGGAAAGGACGTTTCCATCTTTGCTACCGGCCACCTTGTCTGGGAAGCCCTGCTTGCTGCCGAAGAACTTGAAAAAGAGGGAATTGCCGCAGACGTGATAAATATTGCCACCATCAAGCCTCTCGACTATGACACCGTAATGGAGTCCGTTAAAAAGACCGGATGCGTGGTAACCGCAGAGGAGCATTTCATCTTTGGAGGAATGGGTGAGATGATTGCCGGACTGCTGAGTTCCCACATGCCGGCACCTGTGGAGTTCGTAGCCATTGCTGACCGGTTCGGCCAGAGCGGAACACCTTCTGAACTGATGAAAGCCTACGGCCTGGATGCCGCCCACATAGTTTCAGCTGCAAGACGGGCTGTTGCAAGAAAGTAGGTCTGCTTTATGACAGACAGGGAGATTCTGGAAATATACAAGTCTGAAGGCGGGAAGGACCAGGCGTTCAACCTGATCGTAAGAGAGTACTCACAGAGGTTGTACTGGCATCTGAGAGGACTTGTCTTTTCCCACGATGATGCCGACGACCTGCTCCAGAATACTTTCATGAAGGCATGGAACGCACTCCCGGGGTTCAGGGCTGAAAGCGGCCTGTACACCTGGCTTTACAGGATAGCCACGAACGAGGCTTTCACCTTCCTGAAAAAAGAGAGGTTCAACAACAAGTTCTCCCTGACCCCTTATGAGACCAAGCTGGCTAACCGTATCGCCGATGATCCGTATTTCAGAGGCGATACCATCCAGATGCTGCTTCAGCAGGAGGTTGCAAAACTGCCGGACAGGCAGCGTGCGATATTCTCCATGAGATACTTCCATGAAATGGAATATGCACAGATAGCAGAAATCCTGGACAGCAATCCGGATGCCGTCAAAGCATCCTACTCCCTGGCTTACAGAAAGATAGAGAAAAACCTAAAGGAATTGGGATAGTTTTGATTTTACTTTGGTAGGTGAATATCATCTAACTATCGGTGACACAAAAAAAAGAAATGGAAAGGAACAAAGACATGGATATCCTTCAGAGAGCGGAAATGAAAAAGATGCCATTTGCCGTTCCAGACGGATATTTTGAAAAGGTGGAAGAAAGGCTGAGGGAAAGAACCTTCCAGACCCGGCCTGACGGAAAATGGGGCTCTTGGAGAAGTGTCCTCAAGGCCGGTCTTGCACTTGCCGCATCGTTCCTGATCGTAGCCGGAATGGGTTGGGGAATAATGAAAATCACCAACCTCAGTCAGGATAAGATTGCCGCAAAAGAGCAGACCGGACTCACCGAAGAAGAAAACATGGTACTTGACAGCCTGGTAAACAGGTTCGGCGCCATCGAAGTGGCTGGCGTTTACCAAAACTCTCTCGCCGGCTATTATCCGGAAGAAGAGGCCGAAACCGCGCCTGGTGAAGAATACGAGGCCCTGGAGGAATATATCACGCTCATGGCGCCTTCCTATCCTGGTCTTATTGCAGAAGAATTGACAAACAACAGATAAGTATAGAACATCATGAAAAGATTGATCTTTTTGATTTTGGCTTTGGCTTTCTGCTCTGCTGGTTTTGCCCAGGACAACCAGAACAAGAACCGGCAGGACAAAAAAGAAAAGTTTGAACAGATGATGGCAGAAATACAGAGCCGCAAGATAGCCTTCTTCACAAAGCACCTGAAACTTACAAGTGAAGAAGCAAAGGTTTTCTGGCCTGTATATGAAAAATGCGAGGCTGAGAGAAACGCTGCAAGAAAGGAAATCCGCAAAAGCGCATGGACCCTTCACAAAGCCGTGAAAGAAGGCAATGCTTCCGATGAAGAAATCCGCTCCATGGCAGATACCTATTATGAGAATCTTGACAGGGAAGCTTCTTTGCAGAAACTCCATTACTATGAATATCTGAAAGTGCTGCCTGTAAAGAAGGCCGCTATGGTAAGGATAGTGGAGGAAAGGTTCATGAACGAGCTTCTCTCCCAGTGGAGAAGGCAGCCGGGCCCAAAAGACAAGGACTATAAGAAATAAATCAGAATTTGAGATAAAAGTCTCTTGTCAGAGCCTTGTACTCTTCAGTATATCCTGAATCGGAATCGAGTATGAAGAGGTCTTCGGAAACGGAGGCCTCTGTTTTTTCAGACGGGGTGGAAACATATTCCGCCATTATCCTTATGGGCATCGTATCGCCCCGCCTGGAATAAACCCTGCACATCCTTTTTCCTATAAACCCGTAACTTTCTGCAACGGCATTGAATGCCGCCTGCTCCTCCGGAGGAAGTATCAGCGACAGCACTCCTCCCTCTAAAAGCAACCGTCTGGAATTCCTTACAAGATCTTCGTATGGAAGCTTGTCTGTATGCCTGGCATTCCGCTTTGTTTCAGAAGGGTTCTTAAGGGAGTTGTTGAAGTACGGAGGATTGGAAACTATGATGTTGTACTTGTGGCCCGAATAGGCTGCAAATGTACGGAAATCAGCATTGTAAACCAAAAGGTTCCTCTTCCATTGGGATGAGGAAAAATTCTTCTGCGCCTGAACGGAAGAAGAAGAGTCTATCTCTATCGCTTCAACCGAGAAATCAGAGCTGCCGGTTCCGGATATACGCTGTGCCGCCATGAGGGCCACAACTCCGGTGCCGGTTCCGACATCCAGGACGGATGGATTGGCAAAAGGAAGAGAAAACCATGCACCAAGCAACACACCGTCCGTGTTCACCCTCATGGACACGTTGTCTTGGAAAACGGTAAACCGCTTGAATCTGAAATAATTGTTCCCCATCCCGGAAACTTTAGATGAAAACCCCGTCTTTGAGAGTCAGAGAGCGGTCGCATCTGGAGGCCAGCTGCTCATCGTGGGTAACGATGACTATCGTCTGGCCGTGATTGTCGCGCATCTTGAAGAAGAGGTCGTGAAGTTCCTGCTTTGTACGGCTGTCAAGATTTCCGCTCGGTTCGTCCGCAAAGATTATCTTGGGCTGGTTGATCATGGCTCTTGCTATGGCCACTCTCTGCTGTTCTCCGCCGCTGAGTTCAGACGGCCGGCTTCCCTCTTTGCCCTTCAGTCCCAGTTCTTTCAGAAGTTCCTCGGCGCGGGTGCGTATCTGGCTGTCCGTAAGTCTTTGAGAGGAAGCTCCCTCATATCTCCCGATAAGTGCGGGAAGCATGATGTTTTCAACAGCCGTAAATTCAGGAAGCAGGTGGTGGAACTGGAAGACGAAACCTATCTTCTGGTTACGGAAAGCGGAAAGTGCCTTGGCATCAAGTGAGAAAACATCCACTCCGTCTATCACTACGCTTCCGCTGTCGGGATACAGTATTGTGCCCAGTATCTGAAGAAGGGTCGTCTTTCCCGCACCGCTTGCTCCCACTATGCTGAGAACCTCCCCCTGGGAGGCATTAAAACTAAGGCCCTTGAGAACCTCGTGGGTCCCAAAGGCCTTGGTTATGTTATCTGAGCTGATAATCATTATTCATCCTTTTCGCTCTCTTCGTAAGCCTTAAGCAGCTTCTCCTGTACGTCTGCAGGAACCTGCTGATATTCAGCAAATTTCTGGGAGAAGGTAGCGCGGCCTGAAGTCAGGGAGCTGAGTGTAGTTGAATATCTGTAAAGCTCAGCCAGAGGGATCCTGGCCTTGAGTACCTCAAAGCCGTTCTCGCTCTGCATACCCTCGATGAGGGCACGGCGGTTCTGAAGGTCGCTCATTACGTCACCCATGCAGTCAGACGGAACCATTACCTCTATGTTGTAGATAGGCTCCATGATCTTAGGACCAGCCTTCTTGAATGCTTCCTTGAACGCATTGCGGGCAGCAAGCTTGAATGAAAGCTCGTTGGAATCTACCGGGTGCATCTTTCCGTCGTAAACATAAACGCGGATGTCACGGGCATAAGAACCGGTAAGAGGACCCTCGGTCATCTTCTCCATGATACCCTTGAGGATTGCAGGCATGAAACGTGCATCGATTGCACCACCCACAACGCAGTTGTAGTACTCGAGCTTTCCGCCCCATTCCAGAGGATATTCTTCCTTGCTCTTTACGTTGAGAATCATCTCCTGGTTGTTGACCTTGAACTTGTTGTTCTCAGGCTTGCCCTCGTAGTAAGGCTCTATAAGCAGGTGAACCTCACCGAACTGGCCGGCACCACCTGACTGCTTCTTATGTCTGTAGTCTGCAGTTGCAACCTTGGTAATTGTCTCGCGATAAGGAATCTTAGGAGCCATGAGCTCTATCTCGAGCTTGTCCACGTTGTTGATCTTCCACTTGAGGATGTTGATATGATGCTCGCCCTGTCCTGAAAGGATGGTCTGCTTGAGTTCCTTTGAATATTCAACGACGATGGTAGGATCCTCTGCGGAAGCGCGGTTGAGGATTTCGCCGAGTTTCTCCTCATCCTTCTCCTCCTTTGCCTTGATGGCTGTACGGAACTTAGGATCAGGGAATTTTGTAGGAGCAAATACAACATCGGTTCCTGAGCAGAGGGTCTGTCCGGCCCTTACGCTCTTGAGTTTTACGGTACATCCGATGTCTCCGGCCTTCATTTCGGAAACCTTCTCCCTCTTCTTTCCTGCTGCGGCATAGATGATGGAAACTCTCTCCTTGTCTCCTGTTTCAGGATTTACAAGGTCCATACCCTCCTTGAGGGTTCCGCTCATTACCTTGAAATAAGCAACGTCTCCAAGGTGCTGCTCCAATGCGGTCTTGTAGAAATACAGTGCGGTAGGACCGTTGGAATCAACCTTCATGCTGCCGCCTTCCTTGAGCTCGTTCTCGTGCTCGCCAGGGTTAGGAAGCGTATTGATTACAAACTCCATGAGCCTCTTTACGCCGATGTCCTTCTTTGCAGAAAGGCAGAATACAGGGAATATCTCGTCCTGGAGCATTCCTGCCCTCAGGCCGGAACGAACCTCGTCCTCTGAAAGGGAACCCTTGTCAAAGAAAGTCTCCATGAGCTGTTCGTCATTCTCTGCTGCCTTCTCAATGAGCTGCTGCTGAAGGTCTTCAGCTTCTGCCATCAGGTCTGCAGGTATGTCAAGTTCCTCGCGTGTGCCGTTCTCGTCCTTGAAGCGGTACATCTTCATCTTGAGGACGTCTACGAATGCATTGAAGTCTGCGCCTACAGAAACAGGGAACTGTACGAGAACTATCTTGCCGCCGTAAACGTTCTTGAGGCTGTCTATTGCCTGATGCCAGTCTGCCTTGTCGCTGTCGAGCTGGTTTACGGCAACTACTATAGGCTTGCCGGCCTTCTGTGCCTGGCGGATGAAAAGCTCGGTTCCAACCTCAACGCCCTGAGATGCGTTTACCAGGACCATTCCGCTGTCGCAAACTGAGAATGCTGAATAAACTCCTCCAACGAAGTCATCTGAACCCGGAGTGTCTATGATGTTGAATTTAGTGTCGTTATACTCTGTGTAAAGGAGTGTTGAATAAATGGATCTCTGGTAGATCTGCTCTATCTCGGTGTTATCGCTCATTGTATTCTTGCCCTCGATAGAGCCACGGCGGTCTATGACCTTGCCTTCGAACATCATACTTTCTGCAAGGGTAGTCTTGCCCGATTTAGGGCTACCCAGCAGAACGACATTCCTCACGTTTTTGGTTTCGTATGTCTTCATTGTTATAGATTTTGATTGCTTATTTCAAATTCAGGATGCCAAATATAGGAAAAAAAACGCCCTCTTCCTATAGAATGGAGTCCATTTCCATTGCAGCACAGTAAGAAAGTTGCCTGAGCAGCGGATATTCCCTTTTCATCCTTGCCTTCATGTCGGGTTCAATATCTGCAAGCTGATAAAGACCGACTTTGGCACCGCCGCTCGAAAGAGCCAGCTCTGCAGGATCCAGCGTACCCCTTCCGCAGAACAGCCAAAGACGTTTGTCTGCAACGTTACCACACTTTCTCATGCTGGCGCACACACCTCCGACAACCTTTCCCCTCAGGCTCTGGGAATCTATGCTGCCCTCTCCGCTTATGACAAGATCAGCCTCGGCGATGGCGGCATCCAAACCCTGCAACCTGCTGCCGAAGAACTCAAAACCGCTCACCGAACCGGCTCCCAGAAAATGCAGGAATGCGAAGCCCATGCCTCCGGCCGTTCCCGCTCCTGCCAGCAGTGACGCTTCAAACGCATCGCTTCTGGAAAAAGACGTCCTGCCGCATCTGGAAAGGAAATCACGGGAATCCCTGTCGAGCCTCTCCACCATCTCAGGATCTGCTCCCTTCTGGGGAGAATACATGTAAGCCGCTCCGGACGGGCCGCAAAGCGGACTGTCCACGTCGTTGATTATGATGAATCTTGCCGAGCGCATCTTTTCCAGCAAGGCCCCGTCTTCCGGTTCCAGGACAGGACCTGCAAGATGAAGGTTGCCGCCGGTGGCCTTGACTCCATCTGGAAGCCCCACAGTAAAACCAAGCCCCTGCAACATTCCGCAGCCACAGTCGTTGGAAGAAGATCCTCCGACGCCTATGTAGATGGTCCGGGCGCCTTTCTCCAGGGCATCCCTAACCAGTTGCCCCACTCCAAAAGTCGTGGTGTTCAGCGGATTGCGTTTCTCTTCCGGAACCATGGCCAGGCCGCATGCCTTGGCGCACTCCACAAAGGCTGCGGGCTTTCCGTCCACCATGCCGCCGAGCATGTAGTAAGACGGCACGTTGTTACCCAGCGGCCCGCACACTTCCATGTCTATCTTCCTTGCTCCGGTCAGGCGTCCGAAAAGGTCTGCACTACCGTCTCCGCCGTCTGCCATCTCAACCGTCTTGAAATTTACCGGATAGGAAAAATAGTCCGTCAGCCCCTCCTTTATGGCGGCGGCCACTGAAGAAGAATCCAGCCCGCCCTTGAACTTGTCCGGACAAATGACCGCCCTGCGTATCTTGATTTTGTTTTGTAGTGCCATTTTGATTATTTTTACAAGCGCAAGATAATGAAATAAACACCAAAATAATTCAATATGAAAAGATTCAAACTCTTAGCCCTTGCACTGATGCTGATACTTCCAGTTTCGGCATCTGCAGACGAAGGAATGTGGCTGCTCCCTCTGCTGGAGAAGATGAACATCAAGACCATGCAGAAGAACGGATGCAAGCTTACCGCAAAACAGATTTACGACATCAACCATTCTTCCCTTAAGGATGCCATCATGATCTTCGGAGGAGGATGTACTGCAGAGGTTGTTTCCGGCCAGGGTCTGGTTTTCACAAACCACCATTGCGGATATGGAAGCATCCAGAAGCTTTCCAGCACAGAGCACGATTACCTCAGAGACGGTTTCTGGGCAATGAACCAGAGCGAGGAGCTTCCGGCTCCGGGTCTTTCCGTAACTTTCATAGACAGGTTCATCGATGTAACCGACATAATGCTTGACGCTGAAAAGAAAGCCGAGGGCATGTCAGACAGAGAGGCTGAAAGTTTTGTAAAGAACGTGAGGGATTCCCTGACAAAGGCAGCTGTCGGAGACGACAAGCACCTTAACGCAAGAGTTGTTTCCTTCTATGAGGGCAACGCTTACTATGTTGTGGTTTCCAAGACTTTCAAGGACATCCGCTTTGTAGGTGCACCGCCTTCCTCAATCGGAAAGTTCGGTGGTGAAACCGATAACTGGGAGTGGCCTAGACACACTGGAGACTTCTCCGTTTTCAGAATCTATGCAGACAAGGACAACAATCCTGCAGAATATTCACCTGACAATGTTCCTTATACCCCGAAGAAGTTCCTGAGCATATCACTCAAGGGTTACAAGCCCGGTGATTTCTCAATGATCATAGGTTTCCCTGGCAGCACCAACCGTTACCTCACCAGCCAGGAGGTAATAGACCGCAGGGATGCACAGAACGAGCCTAGGATCATTGCCAGAACCGCAAAGGAGAATGTCTGGAGAGCTGCCATGAGAGCAGACCAGAAGACCAACATCCAGTATGCCAGCAAGTTTGCATCTTCTTCCAACTACCGCAAGAACAGCATCGGCATGAACGAGACATTTGCCAAGCTGAACACTGCAGAAAGAAGGGCGGAGGAAGAAAGGATGTTCAACGAATGGGTTGCACAGGATCCTGCCCGCCAGGCTGAATACGGAGGATGTGTAGAAACCATCAACAAGGCCGTTGAAAAGCGCAGCAAACCGTACGCCGCATTGGTTTACCTGATGGAGACCCTCAACAACGTTGAAATCCTCAGTCCGGCTTCAAGGTCAGCCAGGGCAAAGAGCAGTGAGGAGTTCATCAAGATGACGGAGAACTTCTACAAGGATTATTCTCCTGAGCTTGACCGCAAGACCAGCAAGGTTCTCCTCAAGACTTTCAAGGAGCAGGTTACAGAACCTTCATACATTCCTCAGGTCTACAAGACAATTGAGGAAAAGTTTGGCGGAGACATTGACAAATATGTAGACAACATCTTTGACAATTCAGTTTTCACCTCTCAGGAAAAGGCCGCAAAGGCTCTGGAGAACAAGGAGTTTGACCCTAGGACAGATCCTGCCTTCCAGTATCTGATGGAATTCTCAACCTCATACCGTCCTATGATGGAGGAAGTCAACAAGGATTCCGAAGAATTTGTAAAGGCAAAGAAAGCCTACATGAAGGGTCTTATGGAAATGAACGGTAACAACCCTATGTATCCTGATGCAAACTTCACTATGAGACTTACCTACGGAAAGGTTGGCGGATACGCTCCAAAGGATGCCGTAGAGTACAAGTACTATACAACCCTTGAGGGAGTCATGCAGAAGGAGAATCCTGACGATCCGGAATTTGTAGTTCCTGCCAAGCTGAAGGAACTCTACCTTGCAAAGGATTACGGACAGTATGCCATGCCTAACGGCGAGATGCCTTGCTGCTTCCTCACAAACAACGACATTACCGGAGGAAACTCAGGAAGTGACGTCCTCAATGCAAAGGGCGAACTCATCGGCCTTGCGTTCGACGGCAACTGGGAGGCAATGAGCGGTGATATCATCTTCGAGCCTAATCTTCAGAGATGCATCAACGTAGATATCCGCTACGTGCTGTTCATCATAGACAAGTTCGGAGGCGCTGGATACCTTCTCAACGAAATGGACATCAAGAAATAAAAACATAAATAATGATTCAGATATCTGAGATTGAAGAGGTTCTCAACTCGGTTTTCCATCCGGAATATGAACGCAGCGTAATGGAGCTGAGCCTGGTGCAGAACCTTGAATACAAATCAGAGGGTAACGATGAAGACAATGCCGGGACTATCAAGTTCCGGCTTGTTTTCCATCGCAACGACCCTATGGCAAACTCCGTAAAGGAGGCTTGTGAAAAAACTTTGAAAAAGGCCTTTCCAAACGCAAAGACCAGCATTCTCGTACTCATCGATACCAAAAAGGCAACCGGCCACAAGAGCGGAGAGCTGGGAAGGGGACAGCTGGACAAGCAGGAACTTGCAAATGTCAAGAACATAATCGCGATTGCTTCCGGAAAAGGCGGCGTAGGCAAGTCTTCCGTTGCTGTCAACCTTGCCATATCGCTGAGCCAGATGGGATATAAGGTAGGCCTTCTGGATGCCGACGTTTACGGCCCTTCCGTTCCAAAGATGACCGGAACAGAAGACGAACTCCCTCCTATCACCAAGGAGGAGAGGAACGGCCAGCTTAAAGACCTGATACTTCCTATTGAGAAGTTTGGGGTAAAGTGGATGAGCATAGGCTATTTTGCAAAGCCCGAACAGGCCCTGATATGGAGAGGCCCAATGGCTTGCGGCGCCCTCAAACAGCTCGCATACGAGGTTCTGTGGGGAGACCTCGACTATCTTCTGATAGACCTTCCTCCAGGAACGGGAGACATCCATATCACCATGGTACAGGAGATTCCGCTCACGGGAGCCATCATAGTAACCACTCCTCAGAAGATTGCTCTCGCCGATGTTGAAAAAGGCATCAACATGTTCAACAACAAAGATGTAAACACCCCTATACTCGGCATCGTGGAGAACATGAGCTGGTTCACTCCTGAAGAACTTCCGGACCACAAGTATTTCATCTTCGGAAGAGACGGCGGACAGGCCATGGCAGACAAATACGGAGTTCCCCTCCTGGGCCAGATACCTGTTGTGATGGGCATTATGGAAGGCGGAGACTTCGGCCACCCTGCCGCTCTTGACAACGAGATCGTAAGGGAGAGTTTCAGAAAGGTGGCGGAAGCTATCATCTAACCTAGAACAATACAGGATCCGGAAGCAGGCGGAAAGACATCCGGTGATATGGAGTGGGGCCGTATTTGGCTATTGCATCGCGATGATCTTTGGTTGGATAGGCCTTGTTCTTCTTCCATCCGTACTGAGGATAGATTTCAGAGAGAGAGTCCATTATGTGGTCTCTCTCTGTTTTTGCAAGTATAGATGCCGCAGCTATGGAAATATAGGTTGCATCGCCCTTTACAATTGTTTTGTGGGGGATGATTTTCTTCTGGATCCTTGATGTGTAAGGATGGAACTTGTTGCCGTCTGAAATAATATGTTGGAGAAGGTATTTCCCGTTCTTTTCATTCAGCATTTTCTCTGCCTCGGCGATGGCTTTGTGCATTGCAAGGATCGAGGCGTTGAGGATGTTTATTCTGTCTATCTCTTCTGCCTCCACCCTTGCAATTCCGTATGCCAGGGAATGTTCCATTATCAGAGGACGGAGCTCCTCTCTCTGCTTTTCTGTAAGTTTCTTGGAATCAGTCAGGTGTGGATGTGTAAAAATAGGGTTTCCGTCCACCTGGCCTATCTGTTTTCCATCAAAATAAAAAGGAAGGATAACGGCGGCAGCAACAACGGGTCCGGCCAGAGGACCCCTTCCGGCCTCATCGGTTCCAACTTCAAAGGCCCCCTCCATAAAGAACGAAGAGAGCCTTGAAGATTTACTGTCCGCGGTACTTTTCATCATTTACAACGATGAAAGAGCTGCTTTTACCGCATCTGCAATTGACTTGCCTTCAGCCTTTCCGGCAAGACGCTTTGAAGCGCATCCCATAACCTTGCCCATATCCTTCATGGACGTTGCTCCAACCTCAGCGATGATGTTCTTAACCTCTGCCTGAATCTCCTCTGCGGACATCTGTTTTGGGAGGAACTCCTCCATGACCTTGGCTTCAGCAAGCTCAGCCTCTGCAAGTTCGGGACGACCGTTCTGGTTATAGAGTTCGGCGCTTTCCTGATGCTGCTTTACAAGTTTCTGTATAGCCTTGAGTATCTGGTCATCGGAAAGGCTTCCGTCTTCCTCCAACTTAGCCCCTTCTGCTGTCTTTGCAAGGAGTATCTGTGACTTGATGGCGCGCAGGGATTCCAGGCGCGTCTTGTCCTTGGCAATCATCGCCTGCTTGATTCCTTCCTGAATCTGTTTTTCCAATGCCATATTTTTTACGATTTACTTGGTTTCTTCTTTCTTGTATGTGCTCTTGAGGAAGAGTTCGTCCATCTGGGCATCGTCGATAACAGACGGAGCCTCTGCCATGACGTCTCTTCCCATGTTGTTCTTAGGGAATGCGATGTAGTCTCTGATGGTCTCCTGGCCTCCGAACAAAGCGCACAAACGGTCGAATCCGAATGCCAGACCTCCGTGAGGCGGAGCTCCGAACTTGAAAGCGTTCATCAGGAAGCCGAAACGGTACTCTGCCTGCTCGTGTGTGAAGCCCAGGATCTCAAACATCCTCTCCTGAACCTTGCGGTCGTGGATCCTGATGGATCCGCCGCCGATTTCGTTGCCGTTGAGTACTATGTCGTAAGCGTTTGCCTTAACCTGTGCAAGGGCTTCCTTGTCGTTTGAGAAGAACTTGTCCAGATCCTCCGGTTTAGGTGAGGTAAACGGATGGTGCATGGCATAGAAACGCTGGGTTTCATCATCCCATTCCAGAAGAGGGAAGTCGGTTACCCACAGAGGTTTGAACACATCGCCCTTCCTCAGGCCGAGCCTTGCTCCCATCTCCAGACGGAGAGTTCCAAGGGCAACCTGTGTCTTGTGTTTAGGACCGCAGAGTATGAGAATGAGGTCTCCCTTCTGAGCATCGCACGCCTTGGCTATTTCCTGTATCTGCTCCGGAGTGTAGAACTTGTCTATAGAAGACTTTACCTCATCGCCGAGCTTAATGAAGACAAGGCCCTTGGCTCCTACCTGAGGGCGCTTTACCCACTCTGTGAGCTCGTCGGTCTGCTTGCGGGAATAACCGGCGCATCCCGGAACGGCTATGGCACCAACATATTCCGCACTGTCAAAAACAGAAAAACCGTGGCCCTGGACAACGGAAGTTATCTCATGCATCTGCATCCCAAACCTAAGATCCGGTTTGTCGCTTCCGAAATAGTTCATTGCCTCATCGTAGGTAATTCTCTCAAACGGCTCGTTGAACTCAATACCCTTGACATTCTTGAAAAGATGCTTTACCAGCCCTTCAAACATCTGGAGGACATCTTCTCTCTCCACAAAACTCATCTCACAGTCTATCTGGGTGAATTCCGGCTGGCGGTCAGCTCTCAAATCCTCATCTCTGAAGCATCTTACTATCTGGCAATAGCGGTCAAATCCGGCCACCATCAGGAGCTGCTTGAATGTCTGCGGACTCTGCGGAAGAGCATAGAACTCACCCGGGTTCATCCTTGAAGGAACCACAAAGTCCCTGGCTCCCTCCGGAGTGGATTTGATCAGGAACGGAGTTTCTATCTCCATGAAATCCTTGCTGTCGAGATATTTCCTGGTCTCTATCGCCATCTGGTGACGGAGTTTGAGAGCCCTCTGCAGCGGACCTCTCCTGAGGTCAAGATAACGGTATTTTGCACGCAAGTCCTCGCCGCCGTCGCTCTGCTCCTCGATGGTAAAAGGAGGAGTGGCAGCGCTGTTGAGAACAACAATCTCTTCAAGTTTTATCTCTATATCTCCCGTGGGCATCTTGGGGTTCTTGCTCTGTCTTTCGCATACAATCCCTTTTGCCTGAATCACAAACTCTCTTCCAAGTGAATTAAGAACCTCTAGAACCTTAGGGTCCGCACTGTCGTCAGCTACAAGCTGGGTTATTCCGTAACGGTCTCTAAGATCAACAAAGTTGAGGCTTCCCATCTTCCTGATTCTCTGAACCCATCCGGCCAGAGTGACCTTCTTTCCTGCATCGCTGAGCCTTAGCTCACCGCAAGTATTTGTCCTATACATATCTTGTTTTGAAATTTATCATTTGTTTAGCGGCCTCAAAGTTACTTATTTTTCTATTTTTGTAGCACTATGGGAAGGAATATGTCAAATAAGATGAGGCTATCGGGGCCAAGATACGACGGAGTGAGGGCAAAAAAGGCCCTGGGGCAGCATTTTCTCAGCGATGAGGACATTGCAATCGAGATAGTGGATTCTCTGCTGATTCCAGAAACCGGACTGGACGAAAATCCGACGGTGGAAGGTGGAGTGAACGTGCTGGAGATAGGCCCGGGAACAGGAGTTCTGACAAGGTTCCTTCTGATGGACAAGAGAATCAACCTTCAGCTGTGCGAGATTGACACGGAGTCCATTGACAAATTGCGTGACCGTTTCCCGCAGTTCCTGTACACCCTACAGCCAAGAGATTTCCTCAAGACAGAACTTGAGGACGTGTTCCCGTCTGTATCTGACATAAAGAGCGGAACAAACGGCAATGAGGTTTATGTAATAGGTAATTTTCCATACAACATTTCCTCTCAGATCTTTTTCAAGATACTTGAAGACAAGGACCGTGTGACGCAGGTTGTGTGCATGCTGCAGAAAGAGGTTGCAGAAAGGCTGGCCAGCCCTCCCGGCGGAAGAGACTACGGGATCCTTTCCGTTCTGCTCCAGACCTGGTACGACATAGAGTATCTGTTTACCGTGGATGAGAGCGCCTTTGTTCCACCGCCAAAGGTAAAGAGCGGAGTCATAAGGCTTTGGAGAAACACAAGGGAATCACTGGAGTGTGACTGGGATGTCTACAAGAACATAATCAAGACCACGTTCGGACAGAGGAGGAAGACACTGAGGAATTCCATCAGACAGATTGTTTCTCCGGAAATCATCTCGCAGTATGAAGAGGGGGCTCCGCTGCTTGACAAAAGACCCGAGCAGCTTGGAGTTGAGGATTTCATAAATCTGTCGTTGATTGCTGAAAAAAACAAGAGTATTTAATTCATAACAAAGAGCCATGACGGAAACGAAGAGTCTGATAAAGAAGGGAAGGGTTGTCCTGATACAGCTCAAAGAGGGAATATCCTTTACCTGGAATGAACTTAAAACCAACAAGTTCAGGACATTCCTGTCTTTACTTGGAGTTAGTATCGGCATTTTCACCATTGTGGCTATTTTTACGGCAATCGATGCCCTCAAATCAAATGTAAAGAAGGGTTTTGAATCCCTTTCCAGCAACCAGATACAAGTCTCCAAATGGCCTATGATGCCGGAAGATGAAGATGGAAATCCAATCACCCGGGCTGAGGGCAACAGCCAGGGAGGTATGGTTGAATATCGCTGGTGGGATTACATGAGGCGTCCTGATATTACCATCAACGATTACAAGTTCCTGAAGGCTAATTCAAAGCTGGCTGAAGATTTCCTGTTCTCCTATTCTGCAAACCAGAAAACCCTGAAATACGCACGCAACTCTGCCGATAATGTCAGCGTTATGTGCGTGACAGACGGCCTGGACAAAATAATGAACCTTCCGATAGACAGGGGAAGGATGATCACAAAGAATGAGTTTGATGCCGGGAGTTTTGTATGTATACTCGGATGTGACATTGCAGCATCTTTGTTCCAGGATGAAGATCCTGTAGGAAAAACCATAAAGATCAAAGGCTATCCCCTTACTGTGGTGGGTGTTACACAGAAGCAGGGTGGTAGCATGATAGATCTGTTTGAAACCGACAAGATAGCATTTACAACCTACCTGGCCGGCAAGAGCATTTTCAACTTCAGGGATCCGGACGGAGAACTTGACGCTGTTCCAAAAGAGGGAGTTTCTCCCGAACAACTGACCCAGGAGCTGGTACAGTTGATGCGTCAGTGCCGCAGGATCCGCCCCGGGCAGAAGAACAATTTTTCCATAAACCAGTTTTCCACCTTGGAGGGAATGATTGACCAGATCCTTGGAATCATCAGGACGGTGGGATGGATAATAGCAGCCTTCTCCCTGCTTATTGGCGGTTTTGGAATTGCCAACATAATGTTCGTCAGCGTAAAGGAAAGAACCAAGATCATCGGTATCCAGAAAGCACTTGGAGCAAAGCGCTATTTCATTATGACACAGTTCCTTGCAGAGGCTATCATTTTAGCCGTGGCGGGAGCTGTGGCTGGCATTCTTTTAATCGCGATAATTTTGTGGATAGTTCCTATTCCTGCCGAATACGACGTGCACCTGACTTTTGCAAACATACTTTCTGGAGTTGCAATAGCATCAGTCATAGGAATACTCAGCGGACTGCTTCCTGCATGGACAGCCGCCCGCCTTAATCCGGTGGATGCTATAAATTCAAAATAAGTAATTTAATTACAGGCCGAGTTCTGACTTGAGGCTTCTCAGAAGGTCGAACGCCTGGAGAGGGGTCATGTTGTTCAGGTCTGCTTCCTGGAGTTTTGTCTTGATTGCGGAAAGGGTAGGATCGTCCAGCTGGAAGAAGGAGAGCTGCATGCTGTCTTCGGTTTTATTGGAAGAAGATTTTTGTTTTTCCTGTCTTTCAAGCTGGGAAAGCTTTGTTTCTGCTGAATCCAGAAGTTTTTCAGGCATACCGGCCAGCCTTGCAACGTGGATACCGAAACTGTGGGCCACACCACCCGGCTTCAGGTGGCGGAGGAATATGATTTCCTTGCCTGATTCCTTGACTTCTATATGGAAGTTCCTGACTCTTGGATAGAGGTTTTCCAGTTCGTTAAGTTCGTGATAATGAGTGGCGAAAATGGTCTTTGGATGACCTGTTTTGTTCTGATGCAGATACTCTACTATAGCCCAGGCAATGCTCATGCCGTCGAATGTGGAAGTTCCCCTTCCTATTTCATCCAGAAGCACGAGGCTCCTGTCCGTTATGTTGTGAAGGATTGCTGAGGTTTCCAGCATCTCCACCATGAATGTGGATTCTCCCTGTGAAATGTTGTCAGAAGCTCCTACCCTGGTGAATATCTTATCAACGATTCCGATTCTGGCACTCTTTGCCGGAACAAAACTTCCGCACTGGGCGAGCAGGACTATAAGGGCCGTCTGCCTCAGAAGCGCCGATTTTCCACTCATGTTGGGGCCGGTAAGGATTATGATCTGCTGGCTTTCATTATCCAGCAAAAGATCGTTGGCCACATACTCCTGGCCCGGTTCCATCCGGGTTTCAAGCACCGGATGGCGGCCCTGTTCTATCTCGATAATGTTTGAATTATCAACACCCGGGCGGCTGTAATTGTTCATTTCTGCCAGCTTTGCAAAACCGCAAAGGCAGTCTGTCTCGGAAACAAAGCGGCAGCAGCCCTGGATGGTCTTGATGTTCTTCTGGATCTCCAGCACGAGGTTGAGGAAAATCCGCTGCTCTATGGCAACTATCCTTTCCTCCGCCCCAAGGATCTTTTCCTCATATTCCTTGAGTTCAGGAGTAATGTACCTCTCGGCATTTACAAGCGTCTGCTTCCTTATCCACTCCTGCGGTACGCTGGACTTGTATGTGTTCCTTACCTCCAGATAATAGCCGAAGACATTGTTGTAACTGATTTTCAAAGAAGGGATTCCCGTCTTCTCGCTTTCTCTCTGCTGCATCTGGAGAAGGTAGTCCTTGCTGTCACGGGAAATCTTCCTCAGCTCGTCAAGTTCCCGGTCAACTCCGTCCGCAACAATATCCCCTTTGCCGAACATGGATGCGGCATCTTCCTTCAACGTGCCCGATATGAGCCTGTCCAATGACTCGTATTTTTCCAGGTCGCGATAAAAATCCTTGGCGGAAGGTATCCTGCTCTCTATGTGTTCTCTTCCTTCTGCAGCATCCAGAGCCCTGGCTATCGGCCTCATCTGGGAAAGCGAGCGGTGAAGCATGACTGTTTCCCTCGGCGACAGCTTTCCGGCAGAAGCACGGGAGAGGATCCTCTCCATATCTCCCACGTCATCAAGGCTTTGGCGGATTGAAGAAGCAGTAGCGGGATGAGAAAGGAAAAACTCAACCGCATCGTATCTCTGCATTATCTTTCCGGCATCTATGAGCGGCATCGCTATCCATGAGCGCAGCATCCTGGCTCCCATGGGAGAAACGGTCTTGTCTACAACATCTATAAGTGAAACTCCGTCCTGTGAGAAAGATGAGAATATTTCAAGGTTCTTGACTGTGAACCTGTCCAGCCATACGAACTTGCCGCGGTCTATCCTGGAAATGGAATTGATGTGGAACGTTCCGCTCTGGCCCTTTATGACCACGGCGTCAAAGCTTGCAAGGTCTGATATGCGGTTCTGCTCCAGGTAGAAAAGCACGGCTCCCGCAGCAGTCTTTGCAAGGTGCATCTTGTCTATTCCAAAACCCTTGAGGGCCTTGCCTCCAAACTGCTTTTCCAGTTTGTCGCAGCAAGCCTCCTCTACAAAAGCCCACTCGTCCATCGGGGTTATGTACCAGTTCTCTCCGAACTGCTTTCTGAAGCCACCTTCATAACCCTTGCACAGCAGGACTTCCTTGGGGTTCATGTCTGCAAGGAGGACGTCCATGAAGTCCAGCTTTCCTTCCGCAACTTTGAAATCTCCCGTAGAAACGTCGAGGAAGGCGGCACCGCATTCCTCCCCGTCAAAAACAAAGGCGGAAAGGTAGTTGTTGCTGCCCCTTTCAAGGATATCGTCGTTGTAGGCCACTCCGGGAGTTACAAGTTCCGTAACACCCCTCTTTACCAGGGTCTTGGTCATCTTAGGGTCTTCCAGCTGGTCGCATACCGCAACCTTGTAGCCGGCCCTGACAAGCTTTGGAAGGTAGTTCTGGAGGGAGTGGTGCGGAAAACCGCAGAGTTCCATGGAAGAAGGAACTCCATTTGAGCGCTTGGTAAGGACTATGCCCAGAACCTTGCTGACGGTAAGGGCGTCGTCTCCGTAAGCCTCATAGAAATCGCCCACCCTCATCAGCAGCACTGCCTGAGGATACTGTGCCTTGAACTGCACGTATTGCTTCATCAGCGGAGTATTCAGATTCCGTTCTCCCATACCGCAAATTTAACTATCTTTGGACATAAAATAACATCACAAAAAATGAAAAAGTCTGTTTTCTATTCACTCAGGATTGCCGCAATGGGTTTTGCAGCATTCATAATCTGCTCGCTCAGCACGGGCGCTTATGCACAATTCCAGCAGGATGACTATTCCGCCGGAATAGACAAGGGAATCGAGAAAATAATGAAAGACCTTGACGTGGTTGGTCTTGGTGTAGCCGTCGTAAAGGACAACAAGATCATCTATAAGAACAGCTGGGGTTACAAGAACCTGGAAACCAAGACTCCGTTGGCAGAAGACGATCTTTTCAGGATTGCGTCAATTTCAAAGTCATTTACTGCAACATCAATCATGCAGCTGGCAGAAAGGGGAATGATAGACCTGGACGCAGACGTTTCAGACCTGGTTGGCTTCAAGGTAAGGAACCCTCATTTTCCGGATGTGAAAATCACTCCTTACATGCTGCTTTCACATACATCTTCACTGGGAGACATGCAGGGCTACTTCAGGATGGACGTACTGGATCCTGCCAAGAACCCTAACTGGGAGAAGTGCTACTACAAATTCCGCCCTGGAACAAAATACGTTTACTGCAACCTCAACTACAACACCCTCGGCACCATTCTGGAAAGGGTGAGCCACATTAGGTTTGACCAGTATGTCGTAGGCAACGTGCTCAAGCCTCTCGGGCTGGGATATGCCGGCTATTGGGTAGAAAGCCTTGACCAGAGCAAGTTTGTAACCCTCTATGAGAAAGACAAGAACGGAAACTGGGAACCTCAGCCTGAAGCATACGCTCCAAGGACAAAGGAAATTGCAAACTACCAGTTCGGATATTCGGCTCCTGTATTCTCGCCTACCGGAGGAATGAAGATAAATCCTGTGGGCCTTGCAAAGGTTATGATGATGCACATGGGCCTGGGAACCTCTCCTGAGGGAGTCAAGATCATTTCTTCAGAGAGTGCGCTGCTGATGCAGAGCCGCTTTACCGAGACCGGAAGCGAAGAGGGTTACAAGGGCGGAAAACCTGTATACTACGGATTTGCCCTGTGGAACAACAAAGACCTGATTGAAGGAAAGACAATGGTGGGACATACCGGAGGAGCATACGGAGTGCTAACCCTGATGACCTGGAACAAGGAAAGGACTTTCGGCATCGTGATAATGACCAACGGATGCTCCGAAAAGAGGGAGAACGGTTTTGTAGCCATCCACAACAGGGTTGCAAACTGCCTGTACCAGAACCTGATAAAGGGAACTGACGCCGACAAGTAAAACCAGGCGCTACTGTATTGATGAAAGTGCTCGTCATAACATATTACTGGCCCCCTTCCGGCGGAAGCGGTGTTCAGCGATGGCTGAAGACATCCAAATACCTTCCGCAGTACGGATGGGAGCCGGTAGTTTACACTCCGGAAAACCCGGATGTGAATTCTGTTGACGAGTCTCTCATGAAAGACGTTCCCGCAGACCTTACGGTCATTAAGAGAAAGATCACCGAGCCGTACGGATTCTACAAGGTGCTGACCGGAAAAAAGAAGGGCGAGCATCTTCAGGCAAACATCATCTCCTCCCCATCCGGAGGAAGCAGGAGCATGCTTCAGAAAATATCCATGCACATAAGGGCCAACTGGTTCATCCCTGATCCCAGGTGCTGGTGGATAAAGCCGTCTGTGAGATATCTTTCCAGGATAATTGACGGAAAGGGCAACGCGGATGGCGGATTGCATTTTGACGCTGTCATAAGTACCGGACCTCCTCATTCCATGCACCTGATAGCAAGGGAAATACACAAAAGGTTCAACATACCGTGGATAGCCGACTTCAGAGATCCTTGGACCAATATCTTCTATTTCAAACATCTTGGCCTGAGCGCAAAATCGCTGAGGAAACACAAGAGTCTGGAGCGCTCCGTAATTGCAGAGGCAGACTGCGTCACCGTGGTTTCGGAGCAGATGAAAAAGGAGTTTTCTGAAGGGGATTTTGAAGCCTTTAAAGACAAGGTGCATGTCATTCCGAACGGATATGATCCGGATGATTTTGACACTCAAAAGAACCCGGAACTTGACAAGCTTTACAGATCGGTGTCTGAAATGGCGGAAGGAAAATTCCTGGTAGTCCACACCGGCCTGATGCCCGAAAATGCCAATCCGGACAGATTCTGGAAGGTACTCGGCGAAATGGCCGCTTCTGATTCTCCTTTCAAGGAAAGGCTGATGATCGTTACCATGGGACAGACGGATGCCTCCGTAAAGAAAGACATCGCTGAGAACGGTCTTGAAGGCAACTATTCAGACCTTGGATATGTTTCCCATTCAACCAGCATAGCGTGGCAGAAAAGGGCCGACATACTGCTCCTTCCGCTGAGGAAGGAAAAGGAATCAAAGGCAATCCTTACCGGAAAGTTCTTCGAATACCTGGCCTCGGGAAACAACATCCTTGCATTCGGCCCCACAGACGGAGACCTGGCCCGTGAACTGGAGAAAACCGGCAGTGGAATCATCTGCGGATTTGACGATGAGGATGCCATCAGGTACGCGTTTGAAAAGCTTTGCACACCAGGCACCCCAACATTGCAGCAAACAGAAAACAGAAAGAAGTATTCCCGGGCCTCCGGAGCGGAAAGGTTCGCCGGGCTTCTTGATCAGATAAAGAAATAAAAGTTGAGATATGGCAGATAGTAATAAAAACGGTTTTTTCAGGAAACTTCTTCCTTACATCCTGGCCGTAGTGGCTTTCGTCATCATAGGATATGCATACGCTCCGTATACCTTGAGCGGAAAAGTGGTGAACCAGAGCGACATTTCCTCCTGGAAGGGTATGAGCCGAGAGATAGTGGAGTGGAACGAGGCCCATCCAGACGATCCTACATACTGGACCAATTCCATGTTTTCCGGAATGCCGGCAACAACCATCTCGGTAATCTATCACGGAGACATCACAAAATATCTGTATGATGTCCTCTTCGTAGGGCAGAGACCAGCCAGCTACCTCATCATCTGCATGGTGGGAGCGTTCCTGATGTTCCTTGCCTTCGGTATGAACATCTGGCTCGCCATCCTGGGTGCCGTTGCCGTTGCATTCTGCTCGTACAACATGCAGATAATCCAGGTGGGGCACAATACAAAGATGGTGGCCATAGCCTTCATGCCATGGGTCATTGCATCCCTGGTCTATGCCTACCGCAGGAACTGGCTTCTTGGAGCGGCCTTTTTCGGACTGGCCCTGAGCTTCCAGATAAAGGCAAACCATCCGCAGATCACCTACTATCTTGCAATGATTGTCCTGGGCTTTGCAATCTGGCAGCTTTGCAAGGCAGCAAGGGAAAAATCCTGGGGTCATTTCCTCAAGACTTCCGTAGCCGTACTCATAGCCGGATTGCTCGGAATTGCAGCCAACACCAACCACCTCTGGCCCACTTACGAATATGGACAACATACCATGAGAGGCGGCTCTGAGCTGTCTGCAGGGGCGGACAACGGGGCGGACAATGCCCAAAACGGGAAAAAGACCCGCAGCGGGCTTGACCTTGAATACGCCACCCAGTGGTCCTACGGAATAGAGGAAACTCCGAACCTTTTCATACCAGATTTCAACGGCGGCGCCTCCAGCGGTCCTTTATCCACTTCATCTGAGGTGTACAAGTTCCTTACCCAGAAATACAACTATCCTCCAGTACAGGCCCAGCAGGCCGTACAGAACCTTCCTCTGTACTGGGGACCCCAGGCATTCACTGCAGGTCCGATGTACATGGGCGCGGTATTCATCTTCCTCTTCGTCCTCGGACTGTTCGTGGTCAGGGGAGGTGTCAAATGGTGGATAGTGGGAGTTTCCGCACTGGCGCTGGTACTTTCATGGGGTTATCATTTCATGGCCCCGACTGAATTCTTCTTCAACCACATGCCTCTGTACAACAAGTTCAGGACTGTTTCAATGATTCTGGTAATACTCCAGGTAACCGTTCCAATACTTGGTGTACTGGCCCTTGACAATATCATCAACAGGCCCGATACGGACAGGAAGAAGACCACCAGGCAACTGATGTGGGCAACCGGCATCTGCGGAGGATTCGCCCTCCTGTTCGGCCTCGTGCCGTCTCTTGCAGGAAACTTCTCCTCCTCCATAGATTCACAGCTCCCGCAGGAACTGGTTCAGGCAATCCGGGAAGACCGCGCCGGCCTTCTCCGCGCCGATGCTTTCAGGAGCCTTGGATTCGTACTTGCCGCAATGCTCCTGATCTATCTTGCCATAAACAGGAAAATCAAGCAGATCTGGTTCTATGCGGCAATGATTGCCCTTGTCGTCATAGACATGTGGCCTGTTGACAAACGCTACCTCTCAGAAAAGGACTTTGTCACAAACAAGGAATTTACCACACCTCTTGAGCCAAGGGCTGTAGACAAGATAATACTGGAGGATGACAAGGATCCTGATTTCAGGGTATTCGACCTTACCGTAGATCCGTTCAACAACGCATATGTAAGCTACCATCATAAGACAGTAGGAGGATATTCCCCGGCCAAACTCCAAAGATATCAGGACCTCATAGACAGGTATATCAGAAAGGAGCATGCAGACATAATCAAGGAGATGCAGGGTGTGACATCCCTTGAAGAAGCCAATGCCGCCATTACCTACCACCCGGTCCTGAGCATGCTCAATACACGTTATTTCATTCTGAGTCCGGATGCCTACCCGCTGGCAAATCCTTATGCACAGGGCAACTGCTGGTTTGCAGACAACATCGTGGAAGCCGGCAATGCAGACCAGGAGATTGACATGCTGGGCACAATAGACCCAAGAAGACAGGCTGTAGTAAGCACAGATTTCTTGGCAGAAAACCCAGGTCTTAAAGATATTCACAGAGGCAGCGGAAGCCAGATGGATTCTACGACGGCAACAAGCGTTGCAAATGATTTTGCTGCCATTTCACTTGTAAGCTACGCTCCAAACAAACTTGTATACCGTTACAGTTCAGAAACTCCGCAGGCAGCCATATTCTCCGAAGTTTACTATCCTGGATGGAAAGCCGTTCTGAAAACATCTGACGGAAAGGAAAACGAGCTTAAAGTCTTCCGTGCAAACTGGATACTCAGAGGACTCCTGCTGCCACAGGGAAGCGGAGAGATTACCTTCACCTTCCAGCCGGAAAGTTTCATCAAGGGAGAAAGATATTCACTGATTGCATCAAGCCTTCTGATCCTGCTTCTGGTTGCGGCCATAGTGTCGTCGCTGAGAAAAAAGAAGGAAACAGCCTGGAAGCACGCTGCTAATTGCCCATCAGTGAGTTGATTATAATAATCGCGACAACCACGGGGGCTACATATCTTATAAATACCCGGAGTGTGCCTATGAGCCACTTCGGGATTTTATATCTGCCTCCGCTTGTAATCTCGTCAAAGAAATCTTCTTTTTTAATTTTCCATCCGGCAAAGATTGCACCCAGGAGGGCTCCTACGGTGAGGAAAAGATTTGATGATATGTAGTCAAAGAAATCAAAGAAAGTCTTTCCCACAATCTTTATGTTTGCCAGAAGTCCGAAACTCAGAGCACACAGTACGGCAAAGATCAGCACTATTACAAAGGAAGTGATTACCGCTTTGAGACGGCTGGTCCTGAATTCCTCCTTCATGAATGCCACAATCGGTTCGGTTATGGAAATCGACGAAGAAAGAGCCGCTGCAAACAATATGAAATAGAACAGGATGGAAAGGATTTTACCCATAGGCATGTTTGCAAAGACATAAGGCAGCGAAACAAATGCAAGGCCGGCGCCTTCACCAGGATCCATGCCAGCCGAGAATACAGCCGGAAGGATGGCTACTCCGGCAATTATGGCAAATCCGGTATCTGACAGGGTTGTAATCGTAGTCGTCTTGAGCAGGTTGGTTTCCTTCTTGGTGTAGGAGGCGTAAGTGATGATGGATCCGCATCCTATGCTCAGGCTCAGGAATCCCTGGCCCAAAGCGTTCAGTGCAGTGTTGAAAGTAACTTTTGAAAAGTCAGGCCTGAAGAGGAAATCTAGTCCCTGCCTTGCACCCGGAAGAGTAAGGGAATAAGACGCTATCAAGACTATGAGCACCGCAAGTACGCTCATCAGGATCTTGTTGGTCCTTTCTATACCCCTTCGGACCCCGGCAAGGATAACGGCCCCGTTTATGACAAGGAACAATACCGTATAGAAAAGTATCTCGCTGGTAGAAGACACCATCTTGTTGAATTCACCGGCAAAGTCTGTCTGCGGGGTGAACACAATCCTCAGCGATTTGACAAAATAATCTATCGTCCAGCCTCCTACAACCACATAGAACGACAGCAGGGTGATGCAGGTCAGGACCGCAAGCACACCCGTATGTTTCCAGCCGCTGGCGGGCGCCAGTTTCTTGAAGGCGCCAAAAACGTTGGCCTGGCTCCTTCTGCCTATTACGAATTCCGCAACCATGATAGGCATGCACAGGAAAATGATGCAGACAAGGTAAATGATTATGAAGGCCGCACCGCCGTTGGTTCCGACCAGATACGGAAAACGCCACAGATTCCCCAATCCTATTGCAGAACCTATGAGAGCAAGTATGACACCGATGGATGTCCTGAATGAATCTCTCTCCTTTACAGACATATGTGGAAGTGTTTATTTCAGCTTCTTTTTCTGATATACTACAAACTGGTATTCTATTTTGTTTTCTTCATCAGAAAAAATTTCAGAAGTCTGAACTGCTTCCCACTCTTCAGGATCTATTTCCGGAAAGAATATGTCCGCCTGCTTTGCAACTGCCTTGATGTGAGTGATGTACAGGCGGCCGGCATATTTGAAGGCAGCTTTGTAGACACTGCCTCCGCCGATTACAAAAAACTCCTCCTTCCTCTTTCTGCTCAGCGATTTCAAAAGAACCTCCAGGTCTTCCGCCTGCTCTATGCTAGTGCCGGAAGGAGTGCCGTCTTTCTTGAAC
This sequence comes from uncultured Bacteroidia bacterium, assembly GCA_902780455.1. Classification (GTDB taxonomy): domain Bacteria; phylum Bacteroidota; class Bacteroidia; order Bacteroidales; family UBA932; genus Egerieousia. The sequence continues at coordinate 69,128 of CACZFO010000001.1, forward strand.
TTCGGGGACTGGGGCAGATCAAGTCTTGAGCGCGAAACCACAATGTTCCTTCTTCCGGGAAGCGGCCTTCCTATGCTCTCGAAGGTCTTGCGCCCCATTATGACAGGATGCCCTGTGGTAGTGGCCTTGAAATACTTCAGGTCACCGGCCAGATGCCAAAGAAGCTGGTTGCCGTTACCTATGGCTCCGTTTTCCGCTACGGCGGCAATCAGTGAAATCATACGGCAACAGGGGCTTTTATTGCGGGATAAGGATCATATCCCACCAGTTCAAAATCTTCATAATTGAAGGAGAAGATGTCTTTCTGGTCTCCGTGTATGACCATTCTTGGAAGAGGTCTCGGAGTTCTGGAAAGCTGCTCCTTAACCTGTTCAAAATGATTCAAGTATATATGGGTATCTCCGGTGGTGTGGATGAAATCGCCGAGAGAGAAACCGCACACCTTGGCTATCATCATCGTAAGCAGCGCATAGGAAGCGATGTTGAACGGAACACCCAGGAAGGTATCCGCACTTCTCTGGTAAAGCTGGCATGAAAGCCTGTTGTCGGCCACATAGAACTGGAACAGGCTGTGGCAAGGAGGAAGGGCCATACTGTCTATCTGTGCTACGTTCCATGACGAGATGATGATGCGCCTGGAGTCGGGATTGTTTTTGAGCATGTCCATGACATTGGAAAGCTGGTCGACGGTTTTGCCGTTTCCGCAGTCCCACCTTCTCCACTGCGCGCCGTAAACCGGTCCGAGGTCTCCGTTTTCATCTGCCCATTCATCCCATATGCTCACTCCGTGGTCTTTGAGATACTTGATGTTGGTATCTCCGTTGATAAACCACAGAAGCTCGTAAATTATTGATTTCAAGTGAACTTTCTTTGTGGTAAGAAGAGGGAATCCCTGGTTCAGGTCAAACCTCATCTGATGGCCGAATATGCTTTTTGTGCCCACTCCGGTGCGGTCTTTCTTGATCACACCTTCATCCATTATGCGCCTTAGGAGATCCAGATACTGTTTCATACGAACAAATTTACTGTTTTTTCTCCACTTTGAGAACAATGGGAAGGTGGTCACTGGCTCCGCCCTCGAACTTAGGGCCGGTAAATGTCCTTCTGGTTTTGTTCCCAAGATACTTCCTGTCGTCCTGAAGAAGGTGCCCAAAAGACAATATCCCTACGCTCCCCTTCACCGACCCGGACACCAGGAACTGGTCCAGCATCTCCCATTTTCCGTTGTATTTATGTGTTCCTTTTATCTCCGATGAAGAGCCTTTCAGTGAATCCCTGAGCTTTGCCGAAAGGTTTATCAACGATGCCACATGCTCAAGCGGTGCCGACTTCGGAGAATCGTTGAAATCCCCCATCGCGATTATAACGGCATCGCTGTCCTCCTTCAGTATGGAATCCGCTGCGGCTTCCAGGAGTTTTGCCGCCAGCATCCTCCTGCCAAGAGATTTCTTTTCTCCTCCGAGCTTTGACGGCCAGTGGTTGACAAACACGTGAACCGTATCTTCCACTTTCGCGGAATACCCCTTTGCGTAGAGGATGTCCCTTGTCTGGAAAGACCTTATCCTCAGGAACGACGTGTCTTTGATGTAAAATTCTTCTCTGCGATAAAGCAGGGCTACGTCTATTCCCCTGCCGTCGGGAGAGTCCTTGTGGATTACGCCGTAGCCAAGCCTGGAAAGGGGTGTGTCGTAAATGAGGTTCTTAAGGGTCCTGAGGTTTTCAACTTCACAGACTCCTATGAGTGAAGGGTACTGGTTTTCCTGGTCCCTGACCGCCATTATGGTTTTGGAGATAAGGTCTCTTTTTGCCTTGAACCTCTTCCATGTCATGACTTTTGGGTTGTCTTCTATTCTTTCCGCTCCCGACGGGTAGAAAAAATTCTCCAGGTTCCAGAACATGACCAGAAGAGCCGCCATCCTGATTGCTTTTTCCATGACTGTAAAAATAAGTTGGAAGCGGTTTTGCCGGCTGCCACCCGAGCAATTTATCCTGTCCGCCCTTCAAGTTTTTCTTTGAGGCTCTTTTTGCTAAATTTGCACAATCAAAAAAATAGGAATCTTATGTCTGTAAAGTGTGGTATAGTAGGCCTTCCGAATGTGGGGAAGAGCACTTTGTTCAACTGTATAAGTTCAGCCAAGGCAGAGGCTGCCAATTTTCCGTTCTGCACCATTAATCCACAGATAGGATCTACAGCCGTTCCTGACAAGAGGCTGGAAACCCTGGTGGAGATGGTCCATCCGAGGAACGTGGTTCCGGCTACCGTGGAAATTGTGGACATAGCCGGTCTCGTGAAGGGGGCAAGCAAGGGAGAGGGCCTTGGAAACCAGTTTCTTGCAAATATCAGGGAAACCGATGCCATCCTCCATGTACTGAGATGTTTTGACGATCCTAACATAGCCCATGTAGACGGCAGCGTAGATCCGGTAAGAGACAAGGAGGTCATAGATACGGAACTTCAGCTGAAAGACCTGGAAACCGTTGAGAACCGTCTGGCCAAGGTGGGCAAGCAGGCCAAGATGGGAGCTGACAAGGAAGCCCAGAAACTGTGCAATGTCCTGGAACAGTACAAGGCCGTTCTGGAAAAAGGGCAGAACGCCAGGAGCGTGGTGTTTGACAACAAGGAAGACATAAAGCTTGCAAAGAGCCTGTTCCTTCTTACGGCAAAGCCGGTGATGTACGTGTGCAACGTAGATGAGGACAGTGCGGCAAACGGCAATGCGTATGTAGATGCAGTGCGGGAGGCAGTCAAGGACGAGGGTGCTGAAATCCTCGTGCTTGCCGCAAAGATAGAGTCTGACATCGCCGAGATGGAGTCTTTTGAAGACAAGCAGATGTTCCTGCAGGACCTGGGGCTTGAGGAATCCGGCATCGTACGTCTGGTGCAGAGTGCATACAGGCTGCTGGGGCTTCAGACCTACTTCACCCAGGGAGAACCGGAGGTGAGGGCCTGGACATTCAGGAAGGGCGACAAGGCCCCTCAGGCCGCCGGTGTGATACACTCGGATTTTGAAAGAGGCTTCATCAGGGCCGAGGTGATAAAGTATGACGATTTTGTAAAATACGGAAGCGAGAGCGCCTGCCGTGCTGCCGGAAAGCTCTCTACCGAAGGTAAGGATTATGTGGTCCAGGACGGAGATATAATGCATTTCCTGTTCAATGTTTAGGATTTTTTATTACTTTTGTGGCCCTTATGCCCTCTGATGGGGTATATTGTTATTGATTAAACTTTAGAAAACAGAAAATTATATGGCAGTTCTCGAGAAAATGCGTAAGAGGATGGGAGTCTTCATTTCCATCGTAATCGCAATCGCTTTGCTGGCATTCATCGTCAATCCTGACGATCTCCAGAGAGTTATGTCCATGTTCTCCTCCAAGTATGATGTAGGCAAGATCGGAGGCAAGAGCATAACCCAGCAGGAGTTCAGCAAAAGAAACGACATGTACAAAAGGATCCTTGGCCTGACAAACGCAAATGTAAACAAGGAAGAAGGTGCTGAAATGGTCAGCAACGCCACATGGCAGAGCTTCATCGCAGACCAGATACTCATACCGGCTTGCGAGAAGGCCGGCATCAAGGTTGGTGAGACCGAGATGGTAGAGATGACCAAAGACGGTGCGGACATTTCCCCTGTCCTCATGAATGAGCCTATATTCATGAATGAGAACGGAATGTTTGACGTTGCACGCCTGCAGAAGTTCATCCAGGACATGCCTTACGACCAGAGCGGACAGTATTCAGAATATTGGAACTATCTGCAGAACAACATGGTTCAGGACAGGATGTTCACCAAGTACTCCGTGATGCTTGCAAAGAGCGCTTACTCCAACAACCTGCAGGTCCGCAGGGAAATCGCTGAGAACAACAACTCCTACGACGTTGATTTCATTCTCCAGCCGGTTTCTTTCGAAAAGGACAGCACCGTAAAGGTAACCGATGCGGAGATCAAGGCTTACTACGAGCAGATCAAGCCGTCTCTGAAGAAAGTTGAGACCAGGGATGCCGAGATGGTTGTTTTCAACATCAACCCTTCAGAGAAGGATGTTAAGGCCGCCAAGGATGACATCGACAAGCTTTACGCAGAGTTCAAGACCATAGACAACTCTGAGATGAAGAACTTCATAGAGAGGAATTCAGACACTCCTTTCAACGATTTTTATGTAAAGAAGGGTGATCTTAAGGAATGGTCTGCAATCCTTGATGAATTTGCTTCAGAAGGTTCAGTTGGCACATTCCTGGATCCTCAGCCTTATGACAACGTATTTGTTGCCGCAAAGATCATGGATGTGGCTTCAAGGCCGGATTCCGTTTACATCAAGTACATTGCCGTTCCTGATGAGAAGACTGCAGACAGCCTCATGTCAGTTATCAAGACAAGTGAGGAGTTCTCAGCCGTTGCTGCAAGATACGTTCCTGCACAGGCCGGTGCAGAGCCTGGTACCATTGGTTGGGTGAACGAAGCCATCACCTACACCCAGCTTCCAGCCGAGTTCATGAAGGCCTTCACTTCCAAGAAGGGCGATATGTTCAAGCTCAAGACCAACGGAATGTTCGTAGTGGCAAGGGTAGACAACCTCACAAGTCCTGTAAGGAAAGCAAAGGTTGCCATCCTTTCACGTCAGGCAAATGCAAGCCAGGAGACTTTCTCCGACATCTATGCTGAAGCAAGCAAGCTTAAGGAAAGCAGCAACTCAGACATCGCCAAGTTTGAAAAGTACGCTCTTGACAACAACCTGGAACTCTATCCTATAGAGAACCTCGTAGGCGGTGCAAAGAACATCGGATCCTATGAGAAAATGAGCGAGGTTACCCGTTGGATCTTTGATACCAAGGAAGGCCACATCTCCGATATCTTCACCGTGGACAACAAGTATTATGTAGTTGCCGCAATGAAGAAGATTCATCCTGCCGGATACGCTGAACTCAGCGAGTTCTCACAGCGCATAAGGGAATTCCTGACCATGCAGAAGAGGGTTGAAAAACTCGCTTCAGAACTCGACGGCAAGGTAAGCGGAGCAACCAGCATAGAAGAGGCTTCTGAAAAGCTCTTACTCCCTATAAGCAGCCTCACCGATGTTACATTCTCTTCACTGACTTCAGGTGCCCAGAATGATCCTATCCTGATAGGAAACATTGCAAAGGCCGGTGCCGACAACAACAACAAGCTCGTCGGTCCTGTAAAGGGAGCCCTGGGAGTTGCTTACTTCCAGATCAAGGGCAGGAAGAACAACGCTTTCTACACTGAAAGTGACGCACAGAGGAAGAACGACCAGAATATCTACAGCATACTCGGCGTACTTCCGCAGGTTATGTGCGACGATGCCGGTATCGAGGACAAGCGTTTTATGTTCTTCTAGGATCAGTCAAGGATCTTGAGACAGACTGTCTCGATCCTCTTCTTGGAAGTTTTAAGGATTGTAAAGGAGATGTTCCCTATGCGGAATGTCTCCTTTTCCTTTGGTATGGAACCAAGGTTGAAGAGTATCAGGCCGGCCAGGGTTTCATAGGCATCATCCTCCGGAAGTGAAAGATCGTGCCGGCGGTTGATGTCCTTGACATCCAGCCTTGCAGAAAATACCCACTCGTTTTCTGCTATCTGTTTTTCTATGAACTCGTTGCGGTCCAGTTCATCGTCTATCTCACCAAAGATTTCTTCTATAAGGTCTTCCAGCGTTATGATGCCTTCCGTTCCGCCGTATTCGTCAGAAACCGCAACTATGTTCTCCCTGCGGGCGGTCATCTTCTCCAGGAGGGTCCTGGCATCCATGTCCTTTGGAACATGGGTAATGGGCCTGAGTATTTCAGATATGGATTTGCGGCCTTGGGTAAGGAGGTCTTTGCTGAGTACGTAACCAACGATGTCGTCAAGGGTTTCCTTATAGACTATTATCCTGGAATAACCGGTATCCACAAAAAGGGAGAGCAGCTCATCCACACTGTCCTCGATATCTATGGCAACAATCTCCGTACGGGGTATCAGGCATTCCTTGATCTTTGTAGACGAGAAATCCATGGCATTCTGGAATATCTCGATGTCTGAAGGTACGTCATCTCCCTGTGCGTCTTCTACCTCTTCAGACAAGTTCAAAAGATCCGCCCTGTCAAACTTGGTATCGGTGCGTACGGTATCACGCTTCAAATCGGACATCTTCTTGCCTATGAGCAGATATGCAAGTTTGTTGGTAATCCATGTAAGCGGATAGAGCAGATAATAGAAGAACAGTATTATCCAATACAGCGAGGAGAATACCTTGTTGGCGTTCAGAAGGCAGAGGGCTTTTGGAAGATACTCTGCCGTAACCATGACTATCAGCGTAGCCACAATGGTCTCAATTATTAGAATCAGCGACAGAGATGTGGTTATATGTGCCTGGATGAAAGGGTTGAGCAAATGGGCCGCGGCTATGCTGTATATGACATTGAATATGTTGTTGCCCACCAGCAGCGCAGATATGAGGTCTCCCTCATTCTGTATGAACCTGTCCATGACTATTGCATATTTCTTCCCCTCTTTCTTGTCAAGGGCCACCTTCAAGCGGTTGCAGTGCAGAAAAGCCATCTCATACCCAGAAAAAAGGGCTGAGAAACAAAGTGCAACAATAACTATGATTATGTTGTAAATCATGGTCAGTCTTCCACCATCTTGTCAGGTACCAGTATCGGTCCTATGAAATTTGCGGTGTCCACATAAGTGGAGTCCTCCTCGATGCGGCTGTAGGAGTCGAACGGACGCATGATCTGGGCGTTGCGGGCCATCTCGTCACTCTCCATTCCGTAACCCTGCATGAAGCCCTGCGGAGAGGACATCTTGACAAAGCAGTGGGTGTAGATACGGTGGTTGTACCTGTCCCAGTACAAGGTGTCGGTTTCCATCTTCTGTCCGTTGATGTAGTTGTTGATTACAACATCGCCGAACACCTCCCATCTTTCTTCCTTGCCTTTTATGTCTGTATGTTTTGCAGCCTTGGAATGTATGTGAGTCTCGATATCCGGGCCTTTGTAGGTGTAAACGTCAAAACCGTTGGGGAACAGCTCGTAGGTGGATGTATCGGTTTCGTATTTTTCCATCCTGGGAGCCTCCACCCTCATGGTGATTTCTCCGTTCACGCTCTGTGTGGCAAACAGGCTGTCTCCCACCTGGCTGGGAACGGAACTCATGTCTATCTGCCGGGCTATCTCCGTCCTTGTGGAACAGGCAAAGAATACGAAAGCAGCAGCAACCATCAAAAAGGCCGCTGCTGCATCCGATATGTTACGGAGAATCCTTGACATAGATTCCCTGTTATGTTACTTTATTGTTCTTACAACCGTAGAGGCTGACATGCCGCCGCAAGAAACCGTATAACCCTGACCGTTTACGATATCATACATGAAGGCGTCTTCTGCCTTAGGGAAGTATGAGCTGTAACGTGCGATGTTCTTGTTGGCCTCGTCTGCAAGGGATGGATCCTTAGCCTTTGCCCTCTGCATGCAGTCTACTGCAACCCAGAACTTTGCTCTCTTGGCTATTTCGTCGCCTCCGCAAGAGGTTGCTGCCCAGATGGTACCGATGAGCATCTCAGCCTTGCCGGCATACTTAGGATTGAGTTCTGAAGCCTGGCGTGCTGTTGAAACGGCCTGGCCGAACTGGCGGTTGCTGTAGTAAATGGTAGCAAGCTCATACATGTAGGTTCCCTTGTCAACTCCCTCAGCAACGTTTGCTGCCTCTTTCAGATACTTAAGGGCGGTTTCCTTGTCACCCTTGGTGTTGAAGAACCTGTAGAGATAGTAAGCTGTTCCTGCAGAAGGATCCAGCTTGTACATCTGTGCAACCACCTCTGAGAAGAGTTCGGTATCGGTGCACTCGTTGCTGTTCAGAAGGCTTGACATAACCTTGAGGGATGCCATGTCTTCCTTGTTCTGCTCGAATCGCGGAGCAAATACCTTTACGAGGTTTTCGCAGGTTGCAACTCCTGAATTGATGAATGCGTTCTGAAGCATTGCCTCTGCAGCATCAATCGTAGTATCCTCAGGCATTGCAGCTCTCTTTGCCTCGAAGATATCGTTGTATTTTGAATAAAGGTTCATGATATCCTCGTCGGTAAGCTTCTTCTCGGCATAAAGCTCGGTAGCCTTGATCATGGCGTTTACAACCATCTCGTGGTCTGCCTCGGCGCCGAACTCGGTGGCATAGGCATCCAGGTTGTCATAGATGTATTTTGTCTTCTCAGGATTCTGTCCGTAGAATACCATAATGTCTGAGAGCCTTCCTTCCTTGGCTTTCTTTGCGTTCTTAGGGAAAAGACTTGCCCTGGTCTCTGCAAGTGTAAGCAGGGAATCTATCAGAGCCTCTCTTCCGGCTGCATCTCCGTTGTACTTGTTGATGCGGTGAAGCATGATCTTCCTGCCGTTGATATACAAATTCTGAGAAACCTTAGGAGGGCAGAACTTCATCGCCTGGGTCCAGTTGACATAAGCCTCGTCCATGTTTCCCTGTCTGAGGTAATCCTGGTAGAAATTAAGGTTGTTTACACATTCAGCACTGTCCTTTCCGAATCTTCCCTGAGCAGAAGACTGGAACGGAACAACAAGAAGGGCTGCTGCCAAAAGATAGGATGCAAGTCTAAATTTTTTCATCGCTGCAATATTTTAATTTTTTAATCTTCTATGATAATCCCCGATGGGGAGACAAATTTAATCAATTTATTGATACTTCGGCTTTATGAACCAGAGGTCGTGGAGGCTGAGGCTGACAATGAAGTTTATGTAATTCTCCCTTACCAGGTTGCCTGTCTTGGATCCCCTCTGTCCGAAGTCTACGGCTATGTTGAACGAATTGTTCAGACGGTAAACCGGAATCGAGGTTCCAATGGTAAATCCTATCTGGTTTATGCTCTTCCCGTCCAAGCTCACATAGGTCTTGTCATAATGGAAACCTGCCCTGTAGGTCATCCTCTTATAACGGTACCTGATGTCGTAACGGTTAGGTACAAATTCTATTCCAACCCTCACAGACTGCGCAGCCTGAGCCTTGTAGCCAACTCCCGGGGTGTCTTTGAAACCGGCCTTTGACCAGTCCTGCCTTTCGTAGTCTATGCCGGCCGCCCATTTGTCGTTCTTCTTGAGGGCTACGCCGAAAGCCAGTTTTGAAGGGATGTAGATGTTGCTCTTTGTCTTGTTGAAGGAAACCGTATCAGAAACCTCGCTGTCGTATGCGTATGCATATCTGGTAACGGAACCCCTGAGCTTGTTCTTCATCCTGTATGAGGCTCCTACCGTAAGCTGGTAGTCATCTGAAGGCTTGTAGGTGCCCTGTGCCGATGCCTCAAGCCCGAAACCGTGCGGTGTGAACTTCCATCCTGTCTGCAGGGAGCGGATCAGACCGCTTGCAAAAGCCACGTCGCTGTGGTTGGTCTGGGAGCCGAAGTAGTAGAGGCCCTGCAAACCTACGGAAAGATAATCGTTGACCTTGACCGCTCCTCCTATGAATACCTGGTTGATGCTTCCGTTACCGTACTTGCGGTATTTGATGTCGCCGTATTTGGCAACAAGGGAAGGGTCCTCCTCTTCTGTCTGGAACTTGTATCCCATGTTGGAGAAAGGCATTATTCCAACTATCATGGAATGCTTGTTCTTTATAGGGAAGGAGAAAACGAAGTTGTTGATGTTGGCGGTGTTGTATGCAGATTTGGTATTCCTGTCAGCCAGGTACATGTTCCTGGAATAAACACCGAAGTCCAGCATGAAAGACAGCGTATCCCTTTCTGTAAGGGAGGCTATGTTCTTGAGGTTGATGTATCTTGGATCCCTTATTCCCAAACCTATGCCACCCATTCCAAGGGTAGAGGCCGTACTGTTTTCGTGGAGGTCTCCCACTCCGTAGAGTGAATACGGGGTAAATGTTCCCAGAGCGTCCAGATCCTGCGCCGAAACGGTGTGGCAGCCCAGCAGGGCTACGGCCAGAACCAGTATTTTGTTCCTTATTTTCATCCTACTTCTTTATGTAATAATCTGCTATGAAAGCCAGCCCCTGCAATACCATGTCCTGTGTTGCAAAGACCGTGTTCTTTATCTTGTGTGCAAAGTAAAAAGCATCTCCGCCTGTGAAAATAATGGTATGCTGCGGATATCTTTTAATATATCCTTCTACTTCAAACATCAGGCCGAACACCACTCCGGCACTCATCGCACCGGTGGTTGTAACCCCTACCGGAGGAAATTCCGCATCCGGAGAGATGAACGGAAGAAGCCCGGTAAATTCGTTCAGGGCACGGAAACGCGACCTCATTCCAAGCGAAATGTTACCTCCCAGATAACTTCCGTTCTTGTCTATGAAATCTATGGTCATGGCTGTTCCGAAGTCAAACTTTATACAGTCCTGACCTTTGAACATGCATGCTACGGCAACGGCGGCGGCTATCCTGTCAGCTCCCAGTTCCGTGGCGTCAAATCCGTAGTTGAGGTTTACCGGAAGCTCTGTCTTGTAATCAAGCATTATGAGCCTGCGGCACAAAGGCCTGAGAGCTTCCTCCACCGGAGCATTGGCCGTACGCACATTGCTTACAACCATTGTATCTATTTCATACTCACCGGATTCTATGACGCTCATTATAAACTTTACAGCATCCCTTTCAGAGGAACGGTGAAGCTTGCCCATGGTACCGTTGTAGTAGAAGACAACCTTTGCGTTGGTGTTTCCTATGTCAACCAGAAGATTTGTTTCCATATAAAGCCCAAATATAGTGATAAATTGAATACAATATATCGTATGCCTTGCGGATGGAATCCACTCCCGGCACTTTTACCCACAGTTTGTTCTGCTCCTGCTGGTAGTTGACCTTGCCTATCCTCCGCGATGCAATCTGGCTCATCACTCCCTGATAGATATCCGTCTTGTAATATGCCGACTGAGGATCCGATACGAAGTAGACAAGCATCATTCCCTGCTTGAGAACTATTTTCTCAAACCCGAGCTTTACCGCAACGTGCCTCAGCTTTACCACATACGAAAGTTCCCGAACCTGCTCCGGAGGTTCACCGAACCTATCCTTGAGAGAAGACATGAAGGCTTCTATCGAGTCGTCGTCCTTCATGGCGTCAAGTTCCTTGTACAGCTTTATCTTTTCCGTGGTCTGGCTTATGTACTCATCCGGAATGAACAGCTCAAGGTCCGTATCCACGGCGCAGTCAGATACGAACTGCACGTCTTCTGAAGGATGCTGTGGAATATCTTCCCTCTTGGAATTGATTTCTATGAACGCTTCGTTGAGTATCCTCTGGTATGTCTCAAAACCCATGTCTGCGATGAAACCGCTCTGCTCCCCTCCCAGCAGGTTTCCGGCACCTCTTATGTCCAGATCCTGCATCGCGATGTTGAATCCGCTTCCAAGTTCGCTGAAGGCTTCTATGGCTTTGATCCTGCGTTTTGCATCCTCTGTCATTGACGTTGCCGGAGGAACGATTAGGTAGCAGTAGGCTTTTACCGCCGAACGTCCGACCCTTCCCCTGAGCTGGTGTAAATCGCTCAGGCCGAACATGTGCGCCTGATTGATAATCATGGTGTTGGCATTAGGGATGTCTATGCCGTTCTCTATGATGGTCGTGGAAATCAGGATGTCGTAATCGCCCCTTATGAAATCCAGCATCCGGTTTTCCAGAACGGACGGTTCCATCTGGCCGTGACCGGTTACGGTCTTGGCTTTAGGACAGATTCGGTGTATCATCTGTTCCAGTGCCGGCAGGTCTTCCACCCTGTTGTGCACAAAGAAAACCTGACCTCCGCGGCTCAGTTCGTTGTCTATGGCTTCTCGGATGTAATCTTCGTTGAAATCTATGATCTCTGTCTGTACCGGAAGCCTGTTTGGCGGAGGAGTGTTTATTATGGAAAGGTCTCTTGCACCAAGCAGGGAGAACTGCAGCGTGCGTGGAATAGGCGTAGCCGTAAGTGTAAGGGTGTCAACCTCCACCTTCAGCTGCCTGAGTCTTTCCTTGGCAGATACTCCGAATTTCTGCTCCTCGTCAACTATCAGCAGACCAAGGTCCTTGAACTTTATGCTCTTGTTCAGAAGCCTGTGGGTTCCTATTATGATGTCAATCTTTCCGGAAGCTATGTTCTGCGTTATCTCCCTTATGTCCTTTGCGCTGCGGAGCCTGGAAATGTAGTCTATGGTACAAGGATACTTGGCAAGCCTCTCCGTAAATGTCTTGTAATGCTGAAGGGCCAGGATGGTGGTAGGAACCAGTACGCACACCTGCTTGCTGTCGCACACGGCCTTGAAGGCGGCGCGTATTGCAACTTCCGTCTTTCCGAAACCCACGTCGCCGCATACCAGGCGGTCCATCGGGTTCGGACTTTCCATGTCGTGCTTTATTGCCTTGGTGGCGGACGTCTGGTCCGGAGTATCCTCAAACATGAAGGAGGCTTCCAGCTCGTCCTGGAGATAGGTGTCGGCTGAGAAGGCAAAGCCCTGGGTCCTCTTCCTCTGGGCATAGAGGTCTATCAGGTCCTTGGCTATGTCCTTTATCTTGGCCTTGGTGGTGGTTTTCAGTTTGTTCCATGCACCGCTTCCAAGTTTGTATATCTTCGGAGGTACGCCGTCCTTGCTCTTGTACTTTGAAATCTTATGGAGGCTGTGAACGGAAACGAATATTACATCTCCGTCGCGATACATGATCTTTATGGCCTCCTGCATCCTCCCGCCTATGCTGGTTTTCAGAAGACCTCCGAAAACTCCCACTCCGTGGTCTATGTGCACTATGTAGTCTCCTACATGGAATGCGTTCAGGTCTTCTATCGCCAGCCTTTCGCTCCTTTCTACCTGACGGCGTACCCTGACCCTGTGATACCTCTCAAAAATCTGATGGTCGGTATAAAGGCATATTTTGGTGTCTGCGCACACAAAACCCTCGTGCACCGATTGCTGAAGATGTTCAAAATGTGGGTATTCCCCGCTTGAAATACGTGAAGAATCCCTGAATATGCTCCTTATCCTCTCCACCTGTTCTTCAGACGGGGAACTTATGAAAACCGTATATCCTTCTGAATTCCTCTTCCTTATATCATCGGCAAGAAGAGAAAAATTCTTGTTGAAACTAGGCTGCGGAGAACAGGAGAGTTCAACCTGAACGGAAGTATCATCCAGTTTCCTTCCGTTGAGCGAAACTGCAGTGTATCCCTCATACAGATCCTCCACGTGTTCAAACGTATCGTGCCAGACAAGACAGTTATCCTTACCTATGTAGTCAAGCAGGGTCTGCCCTCCAAGTGCAATCACTGAAGAAGCCTTGTTGAGGTCAGGAAAAATCTCTACCATGTCTGTCTTTTCCACCGAACGCTGGCTGTCTACGTTGAACTTGTTTATGGATTCAACTTCGTTTCCGAAAAAATCAATCCTGTACGGAACATTGTCTGAATATGAGAAAATATCAACTATTCCTCCCCTTATGGCAAACTGTCCAGGTTCGGAAACAAAATCCACCTTTTCAAATCCGGAAGATGAAAGCTTGGTCTTGAGCTGTTCAAAATCAATGTTGTCTCCTGGTTTTAGGGTAAGTATACTCTTTGATACAGCATCTCTCCTGACTATTTTTTCCTTCAAAGGATCCGGATAGGTGACTATCACCAGATTCCCTGACTTTTCAGAAAACCTGTTTATTGCACTGAGCGTTATGCTCCTTTGCACCTTGTTGGAAGAATCCTTGATTGAAATTATCCTGGATGAAGATGAGGACGAAGAAGGAAAATAGAATACATTGTCTCCGAATTCAGGGTAGAGGTCATTGCACATGTATTCTGCAGCTTCCTTGCTGTCTTCAACTATCACATGTACATGAGAAGATACGCAACCCTTTACGGCAGAGCAAAAGAAAAACCCCTTGGAAGATGCAAAAAGTCCTTTTATCAAAGCCGATGAACCTGCTTTTTTTTCATCGATGAATAAAGAGATCCTCTTTACCGCCTCCAAGCGCGAAAACCCAGATATTATTCCCTCCATCTTTCCCATCTCGGGCAGCAAAGATAGTCATTAGTTGAAAAATATGTTATTAACCGTGTTGATAACTTTGTTAAAAGAAAACAAGGTTTCAAAAAGTTGAAAACCTCCCGTCTGACCAACATGAAAACACCAGCTTTCTCAACATCGACCTATATCAGAAAAATGCCTTGGAAATATCTCTGAAACACTTTTTAAAAGTTTTCAACATTATCAACAGGATACAACAACAACTAAAAATCTTTATAAAAAATAATAAATGGTTATAGTAAATGGTGGACAAATCCAGTATCTTTGTTCCAGAAGACAACCTAAATATGATTTCAGAGGGAAACGACATAGAGAATTTCAATCCCAGGCAGATAGAATCTTCTTCCGACAGGGAGGTGGAAAGCCTTGTGCGCCCGAAGGAATTCAGCGATTTTTCCGGTCAGGAAAAGGTAGTTGAGAACCTGAGGGTGTTTGTAAAAGCTGCCAGGATGAGGGGAGAATCCCTGGACCACACCTTGCTTTTCGGTCCTCCAGGTCTTGGAAAGACCACCCTGGCCAATATCATAGCCAACGAGATGGGAGTTGACATGAAGGTTACCTCAGGTCCTATCCTGGACAAGCCTGGAGACCTTGCCGGCCTGCTGACTTCTCTTGAAAGCGGAGACGTACTCTTCATAGACGAGATCCACCGTCTTCCAAAGATAGTTGAGGAATATCTGTACTCTGCGATGGAAGACTTCCGTATAGACATAATGATAGACAAGGGTCCGGGAGCCAGGAGCGTGCAGATAACCCTCAATCCTTTCACCCTGGTCGGCGCCACTACCAGGAGCGGACTTCTGTCTTCTCCTCTGAGGGCCAGGTTCGGAATAAACTGCCATCTGGAATATTACAATACCCAGACCTTGCAGAAGATCATAAAGAGGTCCGCCGGAATCCTTGACATAGACATAGACGACCAGGCTGCCAAGGAAATAGCTTGCCGCAGCCGCGGAACTCCGAGAATAGCAAATTCTCTCCTTAGGCGCGTGAGGGATTTTGCCCAGGTAAAAGGCAACGGAGATGTAGACCTTGAAATAACCCGATATTCACTGGATGCCCTCAACATAGACAAGAGAGGTTTGGACATGATGGACAACAAGATCCTTTCTACTATCATATCCAAGTTCAAGGGAGGTCCCGTTGGTCTTACCACCATAGCTACTGCTGTGGGAGAAGATGCCGGTACCATAGAGGAGGTTTATGAACCGTTCCTTATCCAGGAAGGCTTCATCAGGAGGACTCCGAGGGGAAGGGAGGTTACAGACCTCAGCTACAAGCATCTTGGCATAGACAGGTACAAGAACGACCTTTCGCTTTTCTGAAAACACATTAAACACATACAATTATGAAAAAATTTCTTGCAGTTATAGTTACCGTTTTATTGACTGCCCCTGTATTTGCTTGTACATCAGCCATTTTTACAGGCAAGTGCACCAAGGACGGCAGGCCTCTTATGTGGAAAAACCGCGATACAGGAGAGCTTAACAACCGTCTTGAACATTTCAAGGGAAAGAAATACGATTTCGTAGGTCTTGTGAATTCTCCTTCAAAAGGCGGAGAGGTCTGGGCAGGAAGCAACGAGGCCGGTTTCTGCATAATGAATACTGCTTCATACAACCTTGCAATCGCTGAAGAAAAAGACCTTCAGGACGGAGAAGGTCAAGTGATGTACAAGGCTCTCAGCCTTTGCCGCACGCTCAAGGATTTTGAAAAACTGCTGGATACCATAAAGAAGCCGCTTGCTGTTGAAGCCAATTTCGGAGTTATTGACGCTGAGGGCGGAGCTGCTTATTATGAAGTCAATACCAGGACCTGGAAGAAGTTTGATGCAAACGATGAAAAGCTTGCTCCGGAAGGATACCTGATCTGGACGAACTACTCCAGAAGCGGAAGGGTAGACCAGGGTATGGGATATGTCAGATGGGGCAATGCAACAGATATAGTTGACAAGGCTTACAAAGAAGGAGTAAAGTTCACTCCTGAGTGGATAATGGAAAATCTTTCAAGGTCTTTCTACCACTCAATACTCAAGGCTGACCTCAGGAATTCAGACATAACCCAGAAGACCAACGGATGGTTCATAGACCAGGATTTCATTCCAAGGAAATCCACCAGCGCAATTTCCATCTTCCAGGGAGTTGCAAAAGGTGAAAAGGCAAAACATACGATTTTCTGGTGCGGAATGGGATACGGCCCTCTTGCCGTGCTGGTTCCAGTATTCATGACACACACCAAACTGATACCTTCCACCCTTGCAAAAGGCTCTTCAAAGGTCAACAAGAACAACAGTTTTGTCTGCGATCAGGTACTTGCCCTTAAAAAGACCATATTCCCTATCGTAAGAGGAAACGGAAACAAGTATTTCAATTTTGCAAAGCTTTACAATCCGGAAGGAACAGGATACAGCCAGCAGCTTGCAAAGACTGAACAGACTGTCCTTGAAAAATCCAAAGAAGCAATTGAAATTCTCTGGGCAGGAAAGTTTGATGAAAAGAGGCACAAGAAATTCAACAAGGAAATTGATGAAATCCTGACAGCCGCATACACAGGCCTGAAAAAGTAAAAAATACTGATATGGAAATCAAGATGCCGGACAAATACATCCGGCATCTTTTTTAATAAATCTTCAGCGGAGGGAGGAAGAAATTCTGACCGTCGCTTTCTCCTGTTACCGTAATCCTGACACTCTTTACCATGGTGTTTGGAGTGAGCACTATCCTGCTGCAGTCTACCTCTTTCTTTCCCTTGTAGTTGACCCCGTCTTCAGAGTATTCTGCATAACCTTCCGTGAGTCCGTAGAAATCCACGTTTGACCTTCCGGTCACTATGTCTATTACGGAGCATTTGACAGGTTCTTCAAATATGAATGTTATATAGTCTCCTTTCTTTGCCCTGCCCTCAAACCTGCAGTAGGAATTCTTCTTGTATTCCTTTAGAATGCTGAGGTTTTTCTCAGATGCTTTCATATTGGTCTCGATTTCAAAATGAGGCACCATGCGGACGGTTTGCAGAGGCATGTTTGAAACAGCGACTCCGACAGAATGGAGGGTGTCAGAAACAAATGTTGCAAACCTGTAATTTGCAATATCTCTGGTAATTATAGGCTCGGTATAGACATACTTGTAATTAGTGGTGTCTTTCTGGCCCCTTATGTTTCCGATCTCGGTCTGTGGAGAAACTATGGCATATTTTACCACGGCTCCCTCATACGGAGGAGTAACCGTAATTTTGTAAGGCCGCATATAGGATTCGCTTCTGAGGACATCCAGCTTGGTAAATGCGACAGGCTCTGCCTTGACTTCAGGATACGGTACCCTGAACCTTATTCCCATATTCTCAAGCCTTGCAAAATGAGCCTGTGTCAGACGGTCATAGAAATACTTGTAGTTGGCAGCACTGTCTGCGATAGTCCTGGAAGTTCCCCATCCGGTTTCTGCCAATGCACACAGTCTTGGGAACATCTGGTATTCAACAAAATTGTCAGGTCTGTTTCCTAATTCTTCCCAAAGTCCGGCCTGTACTCCAACCACGTGTTTCTTTGCAAGTTCAAGGTTTGAAGCTGCCTTTCCTGCATCCTTTCCGGCCGCGGCCAGCGCAATAGGATCGTATGAATAAGTTATGTCCAGAGGAATGACCCTTGCCCAGTTGTGTCCTCTCTCTATCGGACTCTGCTGCATGTCGAGATAAACATATTCGGCAGCCTGCATCACGCAGTCAAATCCGTTCTGCACGGCCTGTGGTCCGAACTTCTTGCGATGCCATACATAAATGAGGGCATTGTCCTGGATTCCGTCCGCCATCATTATCTCCTCCCATCCTGCAATCTTCTTTCCATATTTTTTTGCAATGTCGTTGACCCTTCTTACAAAATATTCATGCAGCTGGTGAGTGTCCTTCATGCCCTTTTCCTTCATGAGAGCCTGGCAGTCAGGGCATCTTGTCCAGTTATGCTGGTTAACCTCGTCACCTCCCATGTTTATGATTTTGGAAGGGAACATCTGTGCCATCTCCTTTATGATCTTGTCTATGATTTCATAATTGTGCTCCTTGGCAACACACCATATTTCCCTGGAAAATCCGGTGTTGTTCACCGATGTATCTTCAGGAGCGTTGCAAAGGATTTCTGGATAGCTGCCTGCTATCGCCGCACTGTGTCCGGGCGTTTCTATTTCCGGAATAATCTCGATGTTCCTGTCTGCGGCATATTTTACTATATCCTTGATCTGCTGTTGGGTATAGAATCCTCCATAACGCTTGTTGCCGCTTCCGAAAGATGATGGAATCACCTCCCCGGGTCCTCTCCATGCACCTTTTTCAGTAAGCAGCGGAAGGGACTTTATCTCAACTCTCCATCCCTGGTCGTCTGTCAGATGCCAGTGGAACTTGTTGAGCTTGTGGTAAGCCATCCAGTCAAGCACCTTGTAGACAACTTCTGCAGGTCTCCATGTCCTTGAAACATCCAGTTCAAAACCCCTGTATGAAAACTCGGGCCGGTCTTTGATGCTTCCTGCAGGAATTACCGCCTGTTTTTCAAAAACCTTGTTGTTGAAATCATAAACCTTTGCCGGAAGGAGCTGGAGTATTGTCTGTACGCTGTTGAACATACCAGCCTGTCCGCCAGCAACTACAAAAACAGCATTCTTGTCTATCTTTATGCTGTAGGATTCTTCCATGCCGTCATCATGACTGCCCATGCCAAGCTCCTGTGCCGTAAGGATAGAAATGGCGGTATGTTTAAGTTTGCCGTATTTTTCAGGCAGCTTGTCTTTCTTGAAAACCGGAGGCTTTGATCCTGTAAGATTGCAAATCCTCTCTGCAAGATATTGTCCTATGAATTCATTGTTGCAGACGATTATCGTTTTTTTGTCAAGGATGAAATCTCCAAAAGGGCTTTTTTCATCTTTGCTTCCGTACATCATGGCCATCTTTGGCTGAGGTATCAGCTGGGTGTAAGGATTGTCCTTGTCAAAACCATCGTACTGAGCAAAGCTTTTCTGGCTGGACAAACACGCCGAAAGCGCGGCGATTATTATTGTCAATCGTCTGATAAACATATGATTATGTCTTGAAAACAATTATTAGTTTTTATTTTCCTTTGGTACCGGACGCTCTTCAAGATGTCCGTTGTAGTTGATGAAATCTCTGTACTGGCTTTCAACCCTGACGTATGCCATTCCGTTCTTGAAGACGTCTATCTGGAAATAGAAGATTTCGGAATTGTACCTGCTCTTGAATGTGAATTCAACCAGGGCGTAGCATTTCTTGTAAGGAGGATTGTAGGTAACCTTGGTCTTTACGGGAACCTTGTCTGCATCAATGGCGATGGCGTTATCATTGGAGAATGAATATCTTACCTCCCCGATATATGGCAGGTAGCATTTGAGTATGCCGTCCTTGATGGAGATGGTATAGCCGTCCATGGTTTCTCTCTGCGGGAGTTTCCTTGGAACGATACGGTCTATCTCTATGTAGATATCCTGGTTTTCAACGGAATTGATGACCATTGCCTCAGCAGCAGAAACGGCAGGTACCGGCATTGCGGCTTCCTCCATTGGTGAAGACATTGCTCCACCCAATACTGCGCTGGCTTTCCTTGATGTTCCGCAGCTTGCAAGGAGCAGTGCTGCAACTGCTACGGAAATGATTCTGAAAGTTTTCATGACTATTCTGTAAGAGGATTTGACTGTTCAGGCTGAGGTCTTTCAATCACCTCTCCTTCATAGGACATTGATTCAAATCCGGGAACCTCAACCATTGCATATACCTTTCCTGACGGATAGATCTGAATGGTCATGGTTACCTGGATGGCCTGGGTGTCCCTGTCTGTGTCGTTGTTCCAGAAAATGCTTCTGAACATGTAGCTCTTCTGCTTCTCCTGCCAACCGCCGAATATGGTAGTAATCTGATTTTCAGCGTGGATGTTTATGTCAGTATTACTCAGGCTGTAGGCCTGTCTGGACTTTGATTCAGCCAGACCTTCAAAAGGCATGTTGCAGGAAATATGGTCCTTTTTCAGGTCTATGTAGTAGGACGTATTTCCCATCTGGATGGTCTGGTAGTTGAAGTTGAAGTTGTTGTTCTTATTGAAGCATCTGAAAATGGATATGTAGATATCCTTCTGCGAAGCACCGTCGTTTACCATCTTGGCAATCCTTTCTTTCCTTTCCCTGGCGGTTTCTTTTTTCTTTTTCTGCGAATAAGCAGGCATGCAGACCAAAATTGCTGCAGCGAGGCACGCTGCCATTGTCAAAAACTTTTTCATGACGTTTATTTTAGTATTTCGATAATCTTTAAAGCAAAAATTTCACCAAACCAAACAAATATAATGATTTAATCTTTTGAAATAACGGAAAAAGTGGTTAAAATTGTAGATGATTTGAAAAACGTAAATAATTAACACAACTCAAATGTCAGATACAAAACTTATATCCAATATTCCTGACGGCCCTCTGTCGGAAAAATGGAAAAAGCGCAAGGCGGAAATAAAGGTGGTGAGCCCTGCCAACAAGAGAAAACTTGAAATAATAGTTGTTGGAACAGGTCTTGCCGGAGCTTCTGCTGCAGCATCTCTTGGAGAGATGGGTTATAATGTCAAGATCTTCTGCATCAGCGATTCCCCAAGAAGAGCACATTCCATTGCTGCTCAGGGTGGTATCAATGCAGCAAAGAATTATCAGAATGATAACGATTCCATCTACCGTTTGTTCGTTGATACGGTTAAAGGTGGTGACTTCCGCAGCCGCGAGGCAAACGTCTACCGTCTTGCAGAGGTGAGCAACCTCATCATAGACCAGTGCGTTGCGCAGGGAGTTCCTTTTGCACGTGAGTATGGCGGACTTCTGGCCAACCGTTCATTCGGAGGCGCCCAGGTAAGCCGTACCTTCTATGCAAGGGGCCAGACCGGACAGCAGCTTCTTCTGGGAGCTTATGCATCGTTGAACAAGGAAATCAAAGCCGGAACCGTAAAGAGCTATCCTAGGCATGAGATGCTGGACCTGGTTCTGATCAACGGTCAGGCTAAGGGTATTATCGCACGTAACATCGCTACCGGAGAAATCGAGAGATTCGGAGCTCATGCAGTGGTAATTGCAACAGGCGGCTACGGAAACGTTTACTTCCTTTCAACCAACGCCATGAACTCCAACGGTTCTGCAGCATGGCAGTGCTACAAGAAGGGTGCTTTCTTCGGAAACCCTTGCTTTGCACAGATCCACCCGACATGTATTCCTGTTCACGGAACACAGCAGTGCAAGCTCACCCTGATGAGTGAGTCTCTGAGAAACGACGGCCGTATCTGGGTTCCTAAGAAGAAGGAAGACGTGATGAAGCTCCGCAAGGGTGAGATCAAGGCTTCACAGATTCCTGAAGAGGACAGAGACTACTACCTCGAGAGAAGATATCCTGCATTCGGAAACCTTGTTCCTAGAGACATCGCTTCCCGTGCAGCCAAGGAAAGATGCGATGCCGGCTACGGTGTAAACGAAACAGGAAAGGCAGTATTCCTCGATTTCAAGACCGCAATCGAGCGCCTTGGAGAAGACAAGATCAGGGAGCGTTACGGCAACCTGTTCCAGATGTATGAGGAAATCACTGACGTCAACGCCTATAAGGAGCCTATGATGATATACCCTGCCATCCACTACACGATGGGAGGTCTTTGGGTAGACTACGACCTGCAGACAACCATCCCTGGTCTGTTTGCAATCGGTGAGGCCAACTTCTCAGACCACGGCGGAAACCGTCTGGGTGCATCAGCCCTCATGCAGGGTCTTGCAGACGGATACTTCATCCTTCCTTACACCATCGGCGGTTATCTTGCAAAGAAGATCCAGGAGCCAAAGACAGACACCAACGCCCCTGAATTTGCCGAGGCTGAGAAAGCCGTCAAGGACCGCATTGCCAAGCTGTTCTCAATCAAGGGAAAGAAATCTCCTGATGAGATACACAAGGCACTCGGAAACATCATGTGGGAATATGTAGGAATGGGCCGTACAGAAGAAGGTCTGAAGAAGGCTATCGTTGAAATAAAGAAACTCAAGGAAGAGTTCTGGAAAGACGTTTACGTATCAGGCGAAAACGGCGAGTTCAACCAGGAGCTTGAAAAGGCTCTCAGGCTTGCAGACTTCTTTGAGATCGGCGACCTCATGGCTCGCGATGCCCTCAACCGCAGGGAAAGCTGTGGAGGACATTTCAGAGAAGAGATGCAGACAGAGGAAGGCGAGGCCAAGAGAGACGACGAGAACTTCATGTATGTTTCTGCATGGGAATACAAGGGAGAGGACAAGGAGCCTGAACTCCACAAGGAACCTCTTGTATACGAAGGAATCAAAGTAGCAACCAGAAATTATAAAGACTAGTCTATGAAATTCAAGATAAAAGTTTGGAGACAGAAGAATGCCAAGGCTAAAGGGCATTTTGAGACTTATGACATTGACAACATAAGTCCTGATTCTTCTTTCCTGGAAATGCTGGATATTCTCAACGACAAGCTGGTTCACCAGAACTCCGATCCTGTTGCCTTCAGCAAGGGATGCGAAGGCGGAGAGGCTTGCTCAGGCGAGAAATACAAGCAGGCAAAGGCAGAAGGTAAGGCTCTTCCTATAAGTTTTGACCACGACTGCCGCGAAGGTATCTGCGGAGCATGCTCACTTTATATCAACGGCCGTGCACACGGTCCAGAGAACGAGGTAACAACCTGCCAGCTGTTCATGCGTAAGTTCAAGGACGGCAGCACCATTACCATCGAGCCTTGGAGAAGCGCCGCCTTCCCTGTAATCAAAGACCTCGTAGTAGACCGCAGCGCGCTTGACAAGATCATGCAGGCCGGCGGTTTCGTAGACGTGCGTACAGGAAGTGCCCAGGATGCCA
Organism: uncultured Bacteroidia bacterium; assembly: GCA_902780455.1. GTDB lineage: Bacteria > Bacteroidota > Bacteroidia > Bacteroidales > UBA932 > Egerieousia. Next base: position 91,997 of record CACZFO010000001.1, read on the forward strand.
ACAACATCCTCATTCCAAAGGAAAAGGCAGACGAAAGTATGGACGCAGCAAGCTGCATCGGTTGCGGTGCATGCGTTGCTACCTGCAAGAACGGATCTGCAATGCTGTTCATCGGAGCAAGGGTAAGTTCACTTGCACTGCTCCCTCAGGGCAAGGTTGAGAGCACAAGAAGGGCTCTGAACATGATTGCCAAGATGGACGAGCTTGGATTCGGAACCTGCACCAATACCAGAGCCTGTGAAATGGAGTGCCCTAAGCATGTGACAATCAGCCATATTGCAAGACTCAACCGCGAGTTCCTCAAGGGATGGCTCAAGAAATAGGCACAGGAGATGTTTAAAACAGAAGGGATGGCAAGACGGCCATCCCTTTTTTATTTTACAAAAACGAAATCAAAAGATTACACCACCTCCAGGTCGTCAAAGTTCTGCCAGAGAAAACCGGTGAAAGGATACCTTCCGCGGATGGTTTCTCCAACCATCTTGTAGAGATCGTTGCGGAGTTTGTCAATCCCTTTCTTTTCTTTTGCTGAAATGAAGATTGCAGGTGAATTTTCCTTTGCGACCCATGATTCCTCAAGCTGACGGAGGGATATATTTCCAGGGCGGTCTTCGCTGAGGTCGAACTCACTCTTCGGAGTGAACTTATATGCGTCTATCTTGTTGAAAACCATGAAGACAGGCTTGTTTGCAGCACCTATCTCCTCAAGAGTCTTCTTTACAACCTTTATCTGGTCTTCAAAATTAGGATGGCTTACGTCAACGACATGGAGAAGGATATCAGCCTCCCTTACCTCGTCCAACGTGCTCTTGAAAGATTCCACAAGCTGGTGCGGAAGCTTCCTTATGAATCCTACGGTATCGCTCAGAAGGAAAGGCGTATTGTCTATGACCACCTTCCTTACGGTGGTGTCAAGGGTTGCAAAAAGTTTGTTCTCTGCAAAGACGTTGCTCTTTGAAAGCAGGTTCATTATGGTACTCTTTCCCACATTTGTGTAACCAACCAGTGAGACCCTCACCATGCTCCCGCGGTGGCTTCTCTGGGTGGCCATCTGACGGTCTATCTTCTTGAGCTGGTCCTTGAGCTGGCTGATCTTGTCCATCACTATTCGGCGGTCTGTCTCCAACTGTTTTTCTCCAGCGCCGCCCCTTGTTCCGCGACCTCCTCTCTGCCTTTCAAGATGGCTCCACATTCCCGTAAGCCTTGGCAGTATGTACTGGTAGCGTGCCAGCTGCACCTGTGTCTTTGCATAGGCTGTCTGGGCCCTCATCGCGAATATATCCAGGATAAGGGAGGTTCTGTCAAGGATGGAACAGTTCAATTCCTTTTCAAGATTCCTTACCTGGGCACCGGAAAGCTCGTCGTCAAAAACAGCCAGATGAATGTCGTTCTCAGCGATGTAATCTTTGATATCCTGCAACTTTCCCTTGCCTACATATGTGCTGGAATTAGGCTTGTCTATCCTTTGAAGGAATCTTTTTACACCTTCTATGGATGCCGTCATGGCCAGAAACTCCAGTTCGTCCAGATATTCGTTTGCCTGCAGTTCGGTTATGTCAGGGGTGACGGCACTTATAAGTACCGCCCTTTCCATCTTGCTTTCTTGTTTGTTTTGCACCTGGGTGCCCTTCTCCGTCATATATCTCCGGCTTTTAAACGGCGCAAGTTACTTATTTTTCGCAACGTGGCAGACCGCTTGCCCAGAATCTTGGTCGGGGATAATTCAAAATAGTTGTAAAAAGATTAAATTTGAGAGGTAAAACACTCTTATTATGGTAAAGAAATATTTGGTATTGTTTTTAACATTAGCTTTCGTCATGGGTATAACAGCAACTTCTTCTGCCCAGAAGAAAAGGATGAGAGACTACGGTCTTTCCTACGGAATATTCAAAACCGGAAAATATAACGCAATCACTGATGTTTCCGGAGTGACGGTCGGTCAGGTTACCCTCAACCAGGGCGACGACATGCGTACCGGAGTTACGGCTATCATTCCTCATCAGGGAAACATATTCCGCAAGAAAGTTCCTGCTGCAATTTATCTTGGCAACGGTTTTGGAAAACTGGCCGGTTACAGCCAGGTGAAGGAACTCGGCAACATAGAAACCCCGATTGTGCTTACCAACACGCTCAACATAGCATCAGGACTTGACGGTCTTATCACATATACTATAAACCAGCCTGGAAATGAAAATGTAAGAAGCGTGAACGCCATCGTAGGAGAAACCAATGACGGAGGGCTCAACAACATCAGGGCAAGATATGTAAAGCCTGAACATGTGCTTCAGGCACTCTCCCAGGCAAAGGGCGGTCCGGTAGAAGAGGGCTGCGTCGGAGCCGGAACCGGAACCATCTGCTTCAGCTGGAAGGGAGGAATCGGAACTTCATCAAGGGTTATTCCGGAGAATCTTGGGGGATATACAGTAGGAGTGCTTGTACAGACCAACTACGGCGGAATCCTTGAAATCTGCGGAGTTGAGGTAGGACGTAAACTCAACGATTATTCTTTCCGAAAGAGCGTTGAGGCTGAGGCCAGGAAAGAAGAAGCCAAGAAGGGCGACGGTTCATGCATGATCGTTGTGGCAACCGATGCCCCTGTTGATGCAAGGCAGCTTGAGAGAATGGCCAAGAGGGCTTTCATGGCCCTGGCAAAAACCGGCAGCTTTGCCTCCAACGGCAGCGGAGATTATGTAATAGCTTTCTCAGTATGTCCGGATAACCTTGTCGAGGGAGAAGAAACACACATTACCAAGGTTCTTGACAATGACCAGATGTCACCGATGTTCGAAGCTACGGTTGAAGCAACTGCAGAAGCTTTGTGGAACAGCCTGTTTGCAGCCAAGACCACCAAGGGTGTCGGCGGCAATGTGGTAGAGGAACTTCCGGTTGAGAAAGTAGTCAAGATGATAAAGAAGGAAAAGGGAATAAAATAGATTCCATGTCGATGAGTAAAAAAAAAGAGACCTTTTCAGGCCTCTTTTTTTCTTGTTCCAGAGATTAGTTCAGCTGGAAGATGATAGGGAAGGTATACTTTACCTTTGCAGGTTTACCTCTCTGCTTTCCAGGAGACCATTTAGGAGACTTCTGGATAACTTTTACTGCTGCGTTGTCAAGTGAAGAGTCAACGCCTCTGAGAACCTTTACGTCCTTTACGCTACCGTCCTTGTCGATTGTAAACTGTACGGTAACACGGCCGGAGATACCATTTTCCTTTGCAATTTCAGGATATTCAATGTTGTCGTAAACCCATTTTGTAAATGCGTTTGCATCCTTGCCCTGGAATGTAGGCTTTTCCTCAATGATGGCAAAAGGAATTTCTTCCTCAACTTCTACCTCTTCCTCTACAGGCTTAGCCTCTACGTAAGGCTTGATCTCGATCTTCTGGTCAGAGTCATCTGTACTGATGAAGTCTGTTTCTACCTTCACGTCGTTTTCAACGATCTGGAGTTCCTCAGTCATTACAGGCTCTCTGATCTGCTCTGGAGGTGGTGGAGGGGTCTCCTGGGTGATAGGAGCCTGCTCGTCCTCTATAGCTACGGCAGGGCCCGTAACCAGAGTGGCGGTTTCCTTATCGTGTGTGGTCCATTCAAACAGAACGAGCACCAGTAACAGTGACACGATAAGTCCGATCTCACGGAACAAGGTCTTCTTGTTCTCGAGGTTGGCTTTAGGGGATTTCTTAATTTCCATATAGCTTGATTTATTAGATTATATTCTGCTCTTTAAGAACGTTGGCGGTATTCCTGGTAGCATCTGCGCTGGCCTTGAAGAGAGCCTTTTCTTCATCGTTGAGCTCGAGTTCAACAATCTTCTCCCAACCGTTCTTTCCTATGATTGCAGGAACGCCGATGCAGATGTCGTTCTCTCCGTACTCGCCTTCCAGATAGCAGCAGCAAGGAATCATCTTCCTCTCGTTCATCACGATGGACTTAGCCATTGTGGCTGCACTCATACCTGGAGCGTACCATGCGCTGGTTCCGAGGAGTTTGGTCAGGGTAGCACCGCCAACCATGGTGTCTGCTACAACCTTGTCGCATACTTCCTTGCTCAGGAGCTTGGTAACAGGAATTCCCTTGTAGGTTGCAAAGCGGATCAGAGGAATCATGGTCTTGTCTCCGTGACCTCCGATAACCATGCACTCGATATCGCTTACAGGAACGTTCAGGGCCTGGGCGAGATAGTAGGTGAAACGGCTTGAATCAAGCTGTCCGCCCATTCCTACAACCTGGTGCTTAGGAAGGTTGTTCTTCTTGAGTGTGAGGTAGGTCATAGGGTCCATAGGGTTGGCGATAACCATGATGACAGCCTTAGGAGAGAATTTGAGAACGTTCTCGGTAACGCCGGAAACGATCTTTGAATTTACTCCGATAAGTTCCTCCCTGGTCATGCCCGGCTTTCTTGGAACACCTGAAGTGATGATTACTACGTCTGAATCTGCGGTTTTGGAATAATCGTTGGTTACTCCTGTTATTTTTGTGTTTGTTCCGTATTGCTTAGCAGCCTGCATCATATCCATAGCCTTTCCTTCAGAAATGCCCTCTTTGATATCCAACAGTACGATTTCTGAACAGAAATTGAGGTGAAGCATTGCTTCTACGCATGAGGCGCCTACATTACCGGCACCAATGACAGATACTTTAGCCATAAACTCTTTTTTTTAGATAAATTTGCAGTTACAAAGTTATTACATTGTAAAAATCAGACAAGTAATCATTATCAATAAAATATCAATGTTGCATTTTACGGACCAGGACGTCAACAGCCGTCTGAGAGGTAAGGCGATTATCCGCAAATGGATATCCAAAGTGTTGAAAACCAGGGGATACGCTCAGGGAGAGATCAATATAATATTCTGTTCGGACGAGTATCTTCTCAATATCAACAAAACAGCTTTAGGCCACGATTACTATACAGACATCATTACCTTTGATTACAACCAGGGTAACATTGTAAGCGGAGACCTCTTCATCAGCCTTGATACGGTTCTGGCAAATTCAATCACTTATCGCCAGATGTTCAAGCCCGCCTTCAAGTGCGAACTTCTTAGAGTAATCATACATGGAATACTTCACCTGAGCGGAGAAGATGACACGACCCCTTATCTCCAGAAGAAGATGAGACACGCCGAGAACGTTTGCCTGAAGATGCTCCTCAGCGATTTTGACATTGACACAATATCTGCCCCCTACAAGTCATGACAAGAAAGTATGACGTAATAGTGATAGGCGGAGGCCATGCCGGATGCGAGGCCGCATTCTCATCAGCCAGAATGGGATGCAATACCCTGCTTATCACGATGGATATGAACAAGTTAGCCCAGATGTCTTGCAACCCGGCTGTTGGTGGAATTGCTAAAGGCCAGATAGTCAGGGAAATAGATGCACTTGGCGGCGGAATGGGTCTGGTCACCGATGCTTCTACCATCCAGTTCAGGATGCTCAATGAGTCAAAGGGTCCGGCAGTATGGAGCCCGAGGGCCCAGTGTGACCGCCAGTTTTTTATCCTTAACTGGAGATATCTTCTGGAGCATGCTCACAATCTCCATATATGGCAGGATACGGTTGACGATCTGGTCATTGATACTTACAAGAGAACCATTAAAGGCTACAATCATGTGGTCAGGGGCGTGAAGACTTCAATGGGTGCAGAGTTTTCTGCCTCCAAGGTCATTCTCACGGCAGGAACCTTCCTCAACGGAAAACTTTTCATAGGCCGCAATTCAGCAGAAGGAGGCAGGATCGGTGAACCCCCGTCTCTTTCCCTGACGGAAAAACTTTCCTGTTTCGGAATAACAAGCGGCAGGATGAAGACCGGAACTCCGCCAAGGATAGACATCAAGTCTGTAGATACATCCCGCCTTGAAGTGCAGCCGGGGAGTTTGAATCCGGGCAGGTTCTCTTTCCTGAACGTTCCGTCTTCTGTTCAGACCAACATAGATCAGAAATGCTGTTATCTTGTACATACGAACAAAAAAGTTCATTCCGAGCTAAAGAAGGGATTCAAGGATTCTCCACTTTTTTCAGGAAAGATTTCAGGAATAGGACCAAGATATTGCCCGAGCATAGAAGACAAGCTCCGCACGTTCTCAGACAAAGACCAACACCTGCTTTTCCTGGAGCCTGAAGGATGGAATACAAACGAGTATTACCTCCAGGGTTTTTCTTCCTCCCTTCCTATGGATGTCCAGATTAAAGCCCTTCATAATATCGAGGGTCTTGAGGAATGCGAGATTTTCCGTCCGGCATACGCGGTGGAATACGATTATTTTCCACCAACCCAGCTTTGGCACAGCTTGGAATCCAAACAGGTTTCCGGACTATATTTTGCCGGTCAGGTAAACGGTACAACCGGCTACGAAGAAGCTGCCGCCCAGGGCTTGATGGCGGGAATCAACGCCAGCCTTGCTATTCAAAAAAGAGATCCGCTTGTGCTAAGGCGGAATCAGTCATACATAGGCGTTCTGATAGATGACCTTATAACTAAGGGAGTTGACGAGCCGTACCGTATGTTCACCTCAAGGGCAGAATACAGGATTCTTCTCAGGCAGGACAATGCAGACCTCAGACTTACTGGAATCGGTTATGAAATTGGCCTGGCATCTGAACACAGAATGAATCTTGTGAAGGACAAATACTCTGCGATAAACAAAGCTGTTTCCATTCTGGATGAGGATACAATATCTCCTCAGGCTTTTAATTCCAGTTTCAAAGACGTTACCTCGCAGATAGCAGAAGGAAAGAAGGCTTCTGCTCTCATTATGCGTCCAGATGTTTTCCTGAGGGATATTCTTGGAATTGTTCCTCGTGGAACAACTATTTTGGACAACCTTAAAAACCTTGAATCATCCTATCCCGAGACAGATTCTGCAGACGGAATCACTCTTCCTTTCCGCCCGTCCGGTTTTACTTGCACGCGGAAAGATTCTTACAGAAACTCTCTTTCAGATCAGATTCTGACAGATGCAGAAACTGCAATCAAATACAGGGGATATGTTCAGAGGGAACAGGCTGCTGCAGACAGGATGGCTCGCCTGGAAGAACTTAAGATTCCACAAGGCTTTGATTTTATGAAAGTTACATCTATTTCGATGGAGGGCAGGCTCAAGTTGATGAAGTATAAGCCGCAGACGATTGCACAGGCATCCAGGATATCTGGAGTTTCACCTGCCGATATTTCTGTTCTTTTAGTCTATTTTGGCCGCTGAAAAGCTTAATGTTTCACGTTTGTTAAATAGAATAAAACAGCTTATTAATAAATATTTAACAGAATTTATTTAAAGTAATACTTTATAGTTAAAAAATACCACAAAAATGTCTTTTAAGTGAGCTTTAAAATACCGGGTTTCATAAAGTAATACTTTAATTAAAATACATTAAATATTTGATATAAATAAAAATAGACTAAAAATGTTCCTCGTGGAACGTAAAATAAAAGGGGCTTCAAAAAGGCCCCTTTTTTAAGCGTTCTGGTTTTTGCCGGAGTGTTTCCCTATTAGAGACAATAATCGCCCGAAAAAGCGACATCTGCTCATCTGTGAGCGGAGACAGGGAGATGTATACTCCGTTTGTATCTACATTCTGGGTAAAATAAACTCCCTTGTCCAATACTCCGGATTCCCTGAGCCTTTTCTCAAGGTACTTAGCCATTTTGTTTGAATGGGCTGCCATCTCAAGGTACAGACCATCTTTCAGGTATGCTTCAAACTGGGCTGCTATGAAACGGTTCTTGGAGTAAAGCTGGGTTGCCTGCTTGCGGATATAAACCACGTTGTCTGCAATCTCCCTGTTTTTCTCCAGGTTGAAGACCACCACAGCCTCCCCTATCAGAAGCCCGTTCTTGGTACCTCCGAAACTCAGGACGTCTACACCGGTGTCTGCTATCATTTCCTTGATTGAAATGTTCATGGCAGCTGCGGCGTTGGATATTCTGGATCCATCTACATGGATGTATCCGCCCGCTGAATGCATAAGATCTGCAAGGGCCCTGATTTCATCTACGGTGTACAGCGTTTCAAATTCCGTTGGCTGGGAAATTGAGAGTATTGCCGGCTGGACCTTGTGCTGGTCTCCGAACTTGAGGCATTCCCTTACGGTTTCAGGCTTTACCTTTCCGCCCTCCTGGTAAAGTGGAGTTATCCTGCAGGAGGAAAATCTTTCTACCGCGCCGCATTCATCCTCGATGATGTGGGCGCAGGATGGAGCAAGTATGGTGCTGAAAGGCTTCAGGAAAGAAGCCAGGGACACTACGTTTGCACCGGTTCCATTAAGAACAAAGAGGGCCTTGCAGTCGTTTCCCAGCAAGGCCTCTATTTGTCTGAGGACCCCTTCTGTGTATTCATCTTCTCCATAACCGAAGCAATAGCCCTCGTTTGCACGCTCTATTGCCTTGAGGATGGAAGGATGGACACCGGAGTGGTTGTCACTCCCGAAAGAGCACTTTTTCATCAAATGGAATTATTTGCAGATGCCCTCGTAAGCAGCTGCATCGAGCAGGGAGTCAACCTCTGATGGATTGCTCATCTCTACCTTGATAAGCCAGCCGGCTCCGTAAGGATCCTTGTTTACGCTCTCCGGAGCACCCTCGAGGTCCGGATTGATTTCTACAACTTTTCCGCTTACAGGCATCAGGGCGTCAGCAACGGTCTTTACGGCCTCTATGCTTCCGAACTGGTCTCCTGCAGAAAGTGTTTCACCCTCGCAGGTGATATCGAGGAAGACGATGTCTCCCAGCTCGCTCTGAGCGAAATCTGTAATACCTACAGTTGCAATGTTACCCTCTACGCTTACCCACTCGTGGTCGTTAGAGTACTTGAGATTTGAAGGAATGTTCATGTTATAAATCGATTTATGTGTTTGTCTTTGTTTTCAGTGTTTTCTGACGAAAGGCGAATTTATGAAATATCAGCCATTATACCAAACAGGAAGTGCCGTCAAAGTAATGGTTATCACAAATAACAGGCTGTATATCAGTATATTCCGCGATGTTTTACCTAAAACCGCGTTTAGCTCTTTCCCATGGTTTATCTTTATCATTTTCCTGTGGGTTGCAAACAGGAACGGCAGAAATAGAAGCGGAACAACCAGATGGAACGGGAAAATATTTTCTGGCAGGCAGCCGTATCTAAAGATCCTGAATGCGCCGCATGATAGCATGCAAAGAACTGTGGCAAACACACCGTTGAGCAGATAGACCCATTCCGCAGCCTTAGCACCACATCTTACAACCAATGTTTTCTTTCCGTTTTCGGCATCTTGTGTTCTGTCGCGATAATTGTTGACAATCAAGAGGTTGTCGGTAACCAACCCGACGGCTAGTCCGGATAGGAGCGGAATCCACCCAAAAACGATGTAGCCAAGGGCGGCCGCCCCTGAATTACCACCTCCTTCCAGGGAGAGCATGTATGGGAAATCCAATCCACGCCAGATGATGACGTGGTATGTGAAGAACACCGGTATTATTCCAAAGAAAAGTACCACCATGATGTCTCCAAAACCCAGGTAGGACAGCCTGGTCGTGTAGAGGAACGCTCCGAGAATGCAGAAGATTCCGACAACGGCCATCGGCCATCCGCCATAGTATATCAGCGGAAGCCCGATAAGGAAAGAAACTGCTGTCACTGTGGCTATTCCCTTTTTCATTGCTCCGGGGGTTATCCACCCTTGGGTGCAGGCTCTTTCTGGACCAAGCCGGCCGTCTTTGTCGGCTCCCTTTTTCCAGTCGAAGTAGTCGTTGATGAAATTGGCATCTATCTGCATCAATACTGCGAACAAGATGCAAAGTACAGATGGAACAATGACTATACCCGTCTTTCCGGCCGCTCCTGCAGTTGCGGTTGTAAAGACGCCGTACGCTATCCCCACAAGAACCGGAGCCACGGCACCGGCCAGTGTCTTGGGGCGTGAGGCTAACACCCAGGCTTTCAGCGAGTTGGTTTTTACCTGCATAAACTACAGTCTCTTGAGGGCAAGTTTGATGATCTGCTCCACGGAAGCAGATGGATTTTGGCGGAGAATCTCCCCTATCACCTTTTCTGAATCCTGTTTCTTGAACCCGAGCATTATCAACGCTCCGAGAGCCTCTTCCCCTACCGGACTCTTGGCTGCAGGGCCCAGCGGCAGGGTTGAACTGTCGGCACCCTTTGAAACCTTGTCTTTCAGTTCTATGATCAGCTTCTGGGCGGTCTTCAGGCCTATTCCCTTGACAGCCTTGATCTTGCTTACGTCATCAGAAACGATAGCAGCCTTCAGTTCATCCGTACTCAGCGACGAAAGTATCATCCTGGCGGTATTCGGACCGATTCCGTTCACGTTTATCAGAAGGGTGAACATGAACCTTTCTTCCTTGCTTGCAAAGCCGTACCACATTGCTATGTCTTCCTTGACATAGTAGTAGATGTAGAGTTTTACCTCCTTCAGGTTCTGGATATCGGTGAATGTCTGGAGGGATATTTCCAGTTTGTAGCCTATTCCCCCGGCCTCAACTATTGCCTGGGTGGGAGTTGTTTCTACAAGAAGACCTTTTATGTAATCGTACATAAATATTTGATATAAGTTTATTTGGAATTAAAGGGCCCTATTCTTCCCTGAATATTACGCTTCCGCTGGCCTGGTGCGTTGCCAGTATGAGAACCTCGGCTATCTGCACATGCTCGGGTGCGCTTGCCGCATAGAAAGCCACGTCTGCAATGTCTGCTCCGCTCAGGGGCTTAATACCCTTGTAAACCTTGTCTGCACGGGCATTGTCTCCATGGAAGCGGGTGTTGCTGAAATTGGTTTCAACCAGACCCGGCTTAAGGTTGGTCACCCTTATCGGAGTGTGGGCCAGGTCTATGCGCAGGCCGTCGCTGAGAGCCTTAACAGCTGCTTTTGTGGCGCAGTATACGTTTCCGTTGGCATAAGCGGCATCTCCGGCCACGCTTCCGATGTTGATGACGTGCCCCTTGTTCCTCCTTACCATTCCGGGAACAATCAGCCTTGTCATGTACAGAAGACCCTTGATGTTGGTGTCTATCATGGTTTCCCAGTCATCAATGTCTCCCTCGTATTCCGGGTCGAGGCCCAGGGCAAGGCCGGCGTTGTTTACCAGCACGTCTATGTCCGCCCAGTCTTCCGGCAATGACATTACCGCCTTCTGTGCGGCTTCCTTGTCCCTGACATCAAAGATCAGGGGGTAGGTTTCAATGTTCGGGCACAGGGAGAGAATCTCCTTTTCTGCTGCCGCAACCTTTTCCTTGGTTCTTCCTGTGAGGATGATATCGTATCCTCCCTGTGCAAATCTTACGGCGCAGGCCCTGCCTATGCCGCTTGTTGCACCTGTAATCAAAACGGTCTTGTTCATATAACAAAAATCAAGTAGAGCAAATTTAGAAAAAATCATTGTATTTTTGCATTTTGCACAAGACGGTATAACCATGGAAGGTAAAAAGGAAAACATATTGGCCCGGGTAAGGCAGCAGGTGCCGGCACTTTCCTCAAAGATGAACGGAGAGCCGCTGGTCTACCTTGACAATGCCGCCACCACCCAGAAACCGGTGCAAGTTCTTGATTTCCTCAGCGATGCCCTTAAAAACAGAAACGCCAACGTCCATCGTTCCATGTATGAACTTTCGGACCGCTCGACCTCGGCTTACGAAGGGGCCAGGGAAAGGGTGCGCCGTTTTATCAATGCCCCGTCCCGTGAAAACGTGATCTTCACCAGCGGGACAACCGCCTCCGTAAATCTGGTTGCATCATGCTTCTGCAGCAAGTTTGTTGGAAAAGGTGATGTCATACTTATAGAGGCAGACTCTCATCATTCCAACATTGTTCCATGGCAGCTGGCAGCGGAAAGGGCGGGCGCAAGCATAAAGGTCATTCCTACTGATGTAATGACCGGGTCCGGGAGAAGCGGGAGACTGGATCTTGAGGGGTTGGACGGCTTGCTCTCAGACAACGTAAAGATGGTGGCCGTTACGCAGATATCCAACATAACGGGGCTGAGGAATCCGGTTTCCCAGATAATATCTGCGGCTCATTCCAAGGGCATTGCCGTTTTGGTTGACGGAGCCCAGGGAATAGTCCATGAGAAGGTGGACGTCCAGGCAATGGACTGCGATTTCTACGCCTTTTCCGCCCACAAGATCTACGGGGCAACCGGAGTAGGGGTTCTTTACGGAAAAAAGGAACTTCTTGAAGCGATTCCTCCGTACATGGGCGGAGGAGACATGGTTGAAACGGTTACATATGACAAGACCACATACGCCTCGCTTCCTCTGAAGTTTGAGGCCGGAACACCTAACTTCATAGGTGCGGCATCGCTGACCCCGGCACTTGACTTTGCCGAATATCTGAGGAATGGAGAAGTGGGAGAGGCTCTCGGGAGTGAGGAAGAAAGGATTGTTTCATATATGATGGACAAGCTGGACACCCCTGGAATAGAGGTTTACGGAAAACCTGATTCCATATGCGGAAAGTCTCCGATATTTACCTTCAACATTGAAAGCATCAATGCAGGTGACCTTGCCCAACTTCTTGATAAGATGGGTATTGCGGTTCGTTCCGGAATGATGTGCGCAGAACCGCTCCTGAATACTTTCGGAGCCGTGTCCGCCCTCAGGGCATCCTTTGCTCCGTACAATACGCTGGAAGAAGCTGAAACATTTGTCAGGTGCCTTGAAAGGGCCCGGACAATGCTTTCGTGATAAAGAATATATATAGGACATGACAATAAAAGAAACCGAACAGCAGATAGTTGAGGAATTTTCCCTCTTTGACAACTGGATGGACAAGTACCAGTATATCATAGATTTGGGAAAGTCAATGCCAGTAATAGATGAAGCCGGCAAAAAAGATGCGAACCTGATAAAGGGATGTCAGAGCAGGGTTTGGCTGGATTGCAGGGAAGAAGGCGGAAAGCTATATTTCTCAGCCGACAGCGATGCCATAATAACAAAGGGAATAATTTCCTTGCTGATAAGGGTTTATGACGGACACACTCCCGATGAAATCATTGAATCTGAAATAGATTTCATAGATACGATAGGGTTGAGGAGCAACCTTTCTCCTACCAGGGCCAACGGTCTTGTTTCCATGATGAAGCAGATAAAGCTCTATGCAGTGGCTTTCAAGGAGAAGGAAAAAGAAGCCGCGGAGAACAAATACAGCGTTGAGGATGTGCAGAAAAACGTCATCAGGGCCCTCAAGCAGGTGTTCGATCCCGAGATACCGGTAAACGTCTACGACCTCGGACTTATTTATGAGATCAAGGTAGGGGAAGACCGAAACGTATTCATCAAGATGACAATGACATCTCCTACATGCCCTCTTGCCGAGGATGTGGTCAACGATGTCAACAATGCCGTTTCAGATGCTCCTGGTGTCAAAGGTGTGCAGATAGAACTTACGTTTGAGCCTGAATGGGACGAGAGCCGCATGAGTGAGGAGGCCAGACTTGAACTGGGGCTGATGTAATGGAAAACTGTGATCTTTACAAGGTTGTGCTCCTGCTTGGAAGCAACCTTCCGCTGGGAAACATGACCTCCTCCCAGATAATAGAGGAGGCAGACAAGGAAATAGTTGACGCTTTGCTTCCGGATTATCTGGTGGTGGAGTCGCTGGAGGAAGCCGTGAACACCACCGGGATAATTACCACCCAGCCGTGCGGGAATTTTGAAAGGACGGTAGGGAAGGACGGCCGGGAGGAACCTACACCGGAGTTCTTCAACCAGGTGCTGTGCTGCATTACCGACAAGAACCCGGAGCAGGTTCTGGACCAGACCCAGAGAATAGAGAAACTGTTTGGCCGGATGAGGAAATATAAGGAAAAAGGAGAGATTTACGAGAACCGGACCCTGGACATAGACATACTTCAGGCCTTTAAGATGGAGGTGGCGGACAATATCCCGGACAAAGGGGAGGACAAAAGGGTGCGATGGTCTGAAATAAAGATAGATACACCAAAGCTTACAATACCGCATCCTCAGATTGGAACAAGGCCTTTCGTGAGCGTGCTGCTAGATAAACTGAAAAAATAAAATTGCGTAGATATGACACAAGAAGAACTTTTCAAGAATTTGATTTCCCACACCAAGGAATATGGTTTCATTTTTCCGTCAAGCGAGATTTATGACGGCCTGAGCGCCGTGTACGACTACGGTCAGATGGGAAGCGAACTTAAGAACAACATAAAGAAGTACTGGTGGGATTCCATGGTCAAGCTCAACGAGAATATCGTGGGCATTGATTCATGCATATTCATGCATCCGAAGATTTGGAAGGCTTCCGGGCACGTTGATGCTTTCAACGATCCTCTGATAGACAACAAGGACTCCAAGAAGAGGTACCGCGCTGATGTACTCATCGAGGATTACATTGCCAAGATAGAGGCAAAGATAGACAAGGAGGTTGCAAAGGGAAAGAAAAGGTTCGGCGATGCTTTTGACGAGGCCCAGTTCCGCGCCACGAATCCAAACGTGCTGAGGGAGCAGAAGAAGGCCGACGAGGTTAGGCAGAGGATGGCCAAGGCTCTCAACGACAATGACCTTGCAGGGCTCAGGCAGATAATAATAGACTGTGAGATAGTTGATCCGATCTCAGGAACACGCAACTGGACGGATGTGAGGCAGTTCAACCTGATGTTCTCCACCCAGCTCGGAAATATTTCAGGTGAGGACGGAACGCTTTACCTGCGTCCTGAAACGGCTCAGGGAATATTTGTAAACTTCCTGAACGTCCAGAAGAGCGGAAGGATGAAGATACCTTTTGGAATAGCCCAGATTGGAAAGGCTTTCAGAAACGAGATAGTTGCCCGCCAGTTCATTTTCAGGATGAGGGAGTTCGAGCAGATGGAGATGCAGTTCTTCGTAAGGCCAGGCCAGGAACTTGACTGGTTCCGCCACTGGAAGCAGAAGAGGCTCAACTGGCACCTTGCAATAGGAATGGGTGAGGAAAACTACCGCTTCCACGATCACGAGAAACTGGCCCATTATGCAAATGCTGCAACCGACATTGAATTCAACTTCCCGTTCGGATTCAAGGAACTTGAAGGCATACATTCAAGGACAGACTTTGACCTTGGCCGCCACCAGGAGTTCAGCGGAAGGAAGATGCAGTACTTTGATCCTGAGCAGAACGTCAGCTACGTTCCTTATGTAATAGAAACATCCATAGGAGTGGACCGTACGGTTCTGGCTGTGCTTAGTTCAGCCTACCGTCAGGAAAAACTCGAGAACGGAGAAGAGAGGGTTGTAATGAGGTTCCATCCGGCCCTTGCACCTGTCAAGGTAGCCGTTCTTCCACTGGTAAAGAAGGAGGAACTGACCAATGCCGCACAGAAGATAATGGATGAACTCAAGTTCGACTTCAACTGCCAGTACGAAGAGAAGGATACCATCGGAAGGCGTTACCGCCGTCAGGATGCCATCGGAACTCCTTATTGCGTTACTGTTGACTTTGATTCCATCTCAGACGGCATGGTTACTCTCAGAGACCGCGACACGATGCAGCAGGAGAGGGTTCCTATCGCTGAGCTTCACTCAATCGTAGACAAGAAAGTTTCCATGAAGAGGCTGCTTGAAAAGATTTAGGCCAAAAAATTTTGGAAATTAAAAAAATACTCATATTTTTGCAGCCCCATTAGGGATTCGGGGTGTGGCGCAGTTGGCTTAGCGCACCTGCTTTGGGAGCAGGGGGTCCTCCGTTCGAGTCGGAGTACCCCGACCACAAGATCGTTTTCATACTATGTTTTTTTGACCAATTGCGGGTTCTCCGCAGTTGGTCTTTTTTTTTTCTAGAATTTGGAAATGATTTCCTGCATTTCTTCCTGGGTTTCACACCCGATGAGAGTGCGGATACGGCGCTTTGTCCTGCCCACGCTGTCTTTGTCTATACCAAGCACACGTCCTATTTCCTTGTTATCCAGCCCAAGGAAAAGCAGAACGGCAACTTTCTCGTAGGTAGGGGTTGCCTTGCGGCCGAGAGCCTGGTTGAAGTTTGAGAAGAAAGACATATGGACGGCAGTAAACCTCTCACGGAATTCTATCCACTGGTCTTCATTTGAGAGGTCCTGTGGATTCCCGCTTTCTTCCTCCATTCCTTTTTTCTTGAGTCCTTCAGTCATCCTGTCAAGCTGTGAAGTGGCTGCGGCAGCCTGTTTCTGCTCATGCTGGCGCGCTATCCTGCGGTGTATCTTTGTCCTGAACCGCTTCCTTGATGCAACCATCAGGCCTATGATGCCAAGAAGCACCACAATCAGGACTATCAGCCATGTCCAGCTGCGTCTTGTCTTCTTTTCCTGGCTGACTGTGTTTATGTCGTTCTGTATCTGGAGAAGTTCATGTTCCGTCCTGGTTTTCAAAAGCTCCACATCCTGTTTCGAGGCCTGTATCCTTTCCTGCAGCATCTGGAGTTTTCTCTTGCATATGGAGGCGCTGTCTTCCTGCCCCAGGTCTTCAAAAGAGCGGGCTAGTTCATCGTAGACTTTTGTCTGAAGCAAGGCAAACCTCCTGGTGGTGGCATAGCGCCTGGCCTGCTTGAGTTCAGATACTGCCTTTTTTCCGTCTCCGGTTCCCATCTGAAGCCGCCCCAGACCAAGATATGCGTTGATTATGTCGGAGGTGTCTTTTGCCCCAAGGGAGGTTTTCAGATAATTTTCCAGATTCTCCCGAGCCTGTGCAAACTGCTGCCACTTGGCCTGCACCATGCCGGTTTTTCCAAGCGCCCTTTCTTTCAGTCTGGAAACTGAAAATGATATTTTTTGGTCGGCGATGCTGTCAGATGCAACTGAAAGCATGTTTTCAAACATGGTTGAACTGCTGTCCCACTGGTTTATCTCCATGTAGGATGAACCTACGACATCCATGATGGAGAGTCTTTTGAGGGTATGCTCTTCGGAGGAGTCTTCCGGCTGGTCTTCCAAGAACATGTTGCCGTACTTTATGGCATCTCTCCAGTCTTCAGCCTTGAAGAAAGTGCAGGCCAGGTCATAAAACTCATCGGCTGAGTAATAATCCCTTTCGCGATCTTTTTTCTGGAGCAGGTCTATGGCCTTCGTGTCATAGATGGCGGAACGCAGCGGTTCTGCTGAAGTGAGTTTTGCCATCATCATGTAAAGTTCGGCCAGCAGGGTCTGGTCATTGAGTTCCGCTGCCTTTCTGAGGGCGTTTATTCCTTCTGACTCCAGATACTCCTGCTTGTCGGACTCATACAGCATCTTGCCATATACCTCGAACAGTGTATTGCGGACGTCCACCCTGGTAGACGGATTGTTCCTGGCATATTCTCTAAGGGCGTTTACGGTACCAAGGAAATCCATGTAGGACTCCTGGAAATTCTCTGAGGTGTCTGCCTGTTTCCTTTCAGAAAGAGAGTCCAGATAATAGGCCCTGCATACGGAAGTCTGGCTCTGGTCTGCGGTTTTCCAAGCTTCTATAATGCCGGAGATATCCTTGTCCGCCCCCGTGTCGGAACATGCGGACAAAACAAGTAAAAAGGCGGACAGCATCCCGGAAATAATGATTCCGGAGATGCCGCCCAAAGCTATCTTAAAAATATTATTTTTCATATAACCCTGCAATTCAGGATTTTAAAAACAACGACAATTCTGTCCGCCCTGAATCGCGAGTTAAATATAAGCAAATATTATTCCGCAAAATACTTGATGGTTCTCTTTTCAACCGTGCCGTCATCTCTCTTCCTCTGAGTCCAGTTACCTTTGTCGTCAACGGCGGTATATTCATAGGAAAAGGAATAGTTCTGCGTTAGTGTGGCATTATCGTTCCCCGAGTAATCCGGATGAACCTCCCTGACTTCTACCTTTATCGGATTCCTGTCTTTTCCATAGGTGAAGGTATAGTGGTGTTCAGACTCTATTCCCATCATGCCATAAGCGGTGTAGCTGACAACCCTGTCCTGGTCATCATAGGTTATGTCACCGAAACTGGCCTCCCAGAATCCGACAGTAACCAGCCTTCCCTTTTTGTCGTACCGGCACTCCACGTATTCTTCTCCACCGCCGTCTTCATCGTCGGTATCCAGCATGAGAACCCTCAGGTCTCCATCCTTTTCCTCCTTGTATTTGATGTCGTTGACAAAAAACAAACCCTCCTTGTTGAAGGTTGGTTTCTGTCCAATGAAAGTGAATTCTCCGCCCACTTCCTGAAGGTCTATGGATTCTACGTTTCCTGCAACCTCATAGAAGGCGCGGTCTCCAATCGGGTAGTTCTCTGTCTTTTTGTTCTCGGTGCATGCTGCCGCCATTACAACGGCCAGTGCGGCAATGATAATTCTCTTCATAGGTAAGTTGTTTGTAAGTGCAAAACAAATATACACAAACTCTGACAAAAATGGTAAAAAAGAAAAACGCACACCGGGTGGCATGCGTTTAAATGCGGTGAGGGCGAGATTCGAACTCGCGGAACCGAAAACCGGTTCGGCAGTTTAGCAAACTGCTGGATTCAGCCACTCTCCCACCTCACCGTGGATTGTTTCCTGAATCAAATGGACTGCAAATATAACATTTTTTCAATAAACCGCTTCAACAGATATTTTTTTGTCTGAAATATCTTTCAGTTTTTCAGCCAGTGCGTTAGCTTCCTTCTGCGATGAGAAAGGCCCCGCAATGAACTTGAAGCCATCTTCTGCTGCGATCTTGGCCACATCCTTGCCACCGGAAGAAAGAACTTTCATGAGGTTGGATTCAAGGCTGGAGGCTGTGGTGTATACGCAGACATTGAACGCAGAGGCCTTGCCGTCTTTCTTGGTTTTGGAAGAGGCCTCGGTTTTCCTTGCGGAAGCCAGAGGTATGGCCCTTCCGTCCTGGAAGGCTATGATGGAGGCGGAAGCAAAACCGGCCTTCTTTACGCGGGCAAGCTGCCTGGAGGCATCTGCATAGGAAGAGAAGGCGCCTGCACTGTAGATGAAGCGTCCGCCGTCTTTTCTTTCAAAGACCGGAGAAATGCCCTTGAAGGATTTTTCATCCAGATGCTTTGTGGAAGATGTGAGCTTTATCTGGTATTTCAGGCCGTCGGGAAAATCGTTGAGGTCTGCCATTGTGGTCTTTTTCTGGATCTTGAAGGTGAGGTCTGCCTTTGATTTGGCCTTTTCAATCCTGAAATTCGGATCGGAGACAACCTTGGCGCGCTTTTCAAGGATCGTGTTGAAGTCTATGTCTTCAGGATCATCACCGCCGTTGTCTTCTGCCTCGGCGGCAAGTTCATCTGAAGAAGAGAAGAGGGTGTTCTCCGGAACGGACACGCCGGTGGAAAGGAAGATGTCCTCTATCCTGCGGATTTCAGCTTCAGCCTGGCGGATCTGGTTTGCTGTGTTGAGGGCGGCGCTCTCGCTTTCCGATATGGTCTTGGCAACCATTTCCAGAGAATCTCTCATAAGCTCGAGGTCTATGCTGTCCTTTTCAATGGCAATCCTTCCCTCAAGGGCGGAATACAGGCTCCTGAAACGGTCCTGTCTGGACTGAAGCTGCTGCTGGTTCTTCTTGAGCTGCCTGTATGCGAGAACCGTCTTGGTATATCTCTCCGTGATCTGACGGGTGTTGGGGTCCATTTCTGAAATGCCGGTCTTGCGGTCTACCCCGGCCAGGGCTTTGTCCACGCTTGCGGAAGCAATGGAATCCCTCTGCCTCTGGGTGAGGTTGGAGGAGGCCCTGAGCCTGGCTATCTCATAGGTTTCCTTCGGAGTTGCCGGGTGTTTGACCGGATCGCTCTCAAACTCCACCACGTAGCAGACGATCCTTGTCGTGGAGTACATGCGGTTTGTAGGATCGTTGAACAGCCTGTTTGAAGAAAAGGCCGCGTACTTTCCGTCAGGAGTTATGTAGAAGAACAGGTCATCTCCGGGAGAAGAGTACGGGAATCCCATGTTCTGGGCCAGGCCCCATTCTTTCAGGTCTTCGTCCCAGTAGCTTACGTAGAGGTCGTATCCTCCTGCCCCGTAGTGTCCGTTTGAAGAGAAGTAGAGGCGCTTTCCGTCTGAAGAAATGAACGGGAATATGTCGTTGCCGCCGCTGTTGACATTCTTGCCAAGTATCTCGGACTGTCCCCAGGTTCCGTCTTCCTGCTTGTGGGAAACAAAGATGCTCCACTTGCCGGAGTTGTCACGGGCGCTGTAATACAGGGTGTTTTTGTTTTCAGGTACGAAGAGGGTGTCGCTGAAGCTTCCGGAAGCGTCTGTCCTGAGGGTGAAGTGCCCGATGCTGCTGATATCGGGATAATGGAGGAAGAAGTCTTTTTTGTCAAGGGTTTTCCTCGTTACCACCGTAGGGGTGGATACATAATGGAGCATTGCCTCTCCGTTCTGGCAGGCAATGGCCTTCAGTTCAAGACGGTTCCTGTCTTCCGGCTGGGCGGTGCGGGCCATCTGCAAATAGATTTCAGCAGCCCGGGAGAACTCGTAAACCCGGTACAGCGAGTCGGCCTTTCTCTCGTTCTGGAGGGCGCCGTCAGACTGTGTTTGCCCCGCCGCCTTATTGCATGGCAGCAGGCAGGAACATATGATAATTGTCAGCGATATAAACTTGTTCATTTCTGCTCTTATGGTTTGAAAGGAGCCAAATGGCTGTAACAAAGGTATGAAATACTTTTTTTTTACGAAAAAATTGTACATTTGCATCCTATTATCAAAAATGAACTAAAAAAATGCAAAACAAAGGGCTCTTTAGAGTATTGGCAATCCTGATCGCTCTTGCCTGCCTGTATCAGCTTTCTTTTACATGGGCAACAAGGAATCAGGAGAAAAAGGCGGCGGTTTATGCAGAGAAAGCCGCTGAGGCAGAGAAGCTTAAGCCGGAGTTTGCCCAGGTTTCCAACCTTGATCAGGCATATTTTCTGGACTCTGTCATCAAAGTAAAAAACAGATATTACCTTGACTCTGTAGCTGACAAGAAAGTCTTCTTGGGCAACACCTACAAGCAGGTAAAGGAAAAAGAAATAAAACTCGGCCTTGACCTTAAGGGCGGAATGAACGTGATGATGCAGGTGCAGGTAAAGGACCTTATAAAAGCCCTTTCCAACAACAACCAGTCTGAAGAGTTCGTCAAAGCCGTAGAGCTTGCTTCCCAAAGGGAGGTTACAAGCCGTCAGGACTTCATAACCCTGTTTGAGCAGGCGTGGGACGAGGTGGCTCCGGGAAAGCCGATGGCTTCCGTATTCTCCACCTACGAGATGAAGGACAAAATCAAGAGCGGAAGTTCCAATTCTGAAGTCATCTCAGTGATAAGGAGCGAGGCGGAAAGCGCCATCGCCAACTCGTTCAACGTACTTCGCAGCCGTATAGACCGTTTTGGAGTTACCGCTCCGAACATCCAGAGGCTTGGAAACTCAGGAAGGATCCTTGTTGAACTTCCTGGAGTCAAGGAGCCAGAGCGTGTAAGAAAGCTCCTCCAGGGAACTGCATCACTGGAATTCTGGCCTACTTACGAGTATCCTGAAATCAGCGACCAGATATTTGCCGTTGACGCACTGCTCAAGAGGCTCAACGACGACACTCCGGATGAAGGACAGGCCGATACCACAGTTGCCGCTTCTGATTCTACGAGCCTCGCACAGGCAGTGAAGGAGCAGCTGGGATCTACAGACTCTCTTTCTACAGACCAGATTGCAATGCTCAAGGAGCATCCTCTTCTGGCAATCCTCAGGCCTAACGACTATGGCAGGGGAGCGCTGATGGGATATGCACACTACAAGGATACCGCAGTTATCAACAAGTATCTGAAGATGCCTGAGGTTAAGGCAGCACTTCCTTCAGACCTGGTTCCTATGTGGGGCGTCAAGCCTACCGACCAGGCAGGAACTATATTCGAACTCGTTGCCATCAAGTCTACAAGGGACGGAAAGGCCCCTCTGGACGGAAGCTGCATCAACGATGCCAGCATTTCATACAGGGAGCAGGGCGGTACTCCTACCGTAAGCATGGCAATGAACCCTGACGGAGCCAAGACATGGGCAAGACTCACTTCCGACAACGTAGGACGCAGCGTGGCTGTCGTACTTGACGGTATGGTTTACTCATATCCTAATGTAAACGAGCCTATCACCGGAGGCCGCAGCGAGATTTCCGGCCACTTCACCATCGAGGAGGCAACAGACCTTGCAAACGTGCTCAAGTCCGGTAAGCTTCCGGCACCGGCAACCATCCTCCAGGAGCAGGTTGTAGGTCCTTCACTCGGACAGGAGTCTATCAACGCAGGTATGATATCATTCCTGATAGCATTCCTTCTGGTACTGCTGTACATGCTGTTCTTCTATCGCGGAGCCGGCGTGGCAGCCTGCATAGCCCTTATCTGCAACGTGGTATTCCTTCTTGGAGCCCTGATTTCAATAGGAGCCGTCCTCACCCTTCCTGGTATTGCCGGTCTGGTATTGACCCTGGGTATGGCCGTAGACTCCAACGTTATCATATACGAAAGAATCAAGGAAGAGCTGCGCAGCGGAAAACAGCTCAGGCTTGCTATCAAGGACGGTTACAACAACGCATACTCTGCAATCCTTGACGGTAACATCACGACCATCATCGTAGGTATCGTGCTGGTTATTTTCGGAACCGGTCCGATTCAGGGATTTGCTACAACCCTGATCCTCGGTATCATTACCTCCCTGATCACTTCAATCTTCATAACAAGACTTTACTTTGAAGGCCGTCTTGCCCGCAACAAGAACATTACCTTTGAAGGAAAGGCTACAAGGAAGTTCCTTACCAACACCAAGATAGACTTCATCGGCATGAGGAAGACCACTTATGCTATTGCCGCAGTGGTTGTGCTCACCTGCCTTGCATTCATCTTTGTAAAGGGATTCTCCTACGGTGTAGACTTTACCGGAGGCCGTACCTATGTTCTCCGCTTTGACAAGCTCGTTGGAGCAGAAGACGTAAGGAAGGCAGCCGTTGCCGAATTCGGAGGAGAGAGCGTTGAGGTTAAGCAGTTTGGTTCTGGCAGCCAGATGAAACTCACAACCAAGTACAAGATCAACGACAACTCACAGGAAGTAGACCAGGAAGTAGAGAGCAAACTCTATAACGCCCTCAAGGGATTCTTTGAGACCCCTCTGACCCAGGAGCAGTTTACTACTACGGTAGACAATCCTAACGGTATCGTAAGTTCCGACAAGGTTGGTCCTACAATCGCAAACGACATGAAGAGAAAGGGTGTTTATGCTGTGATCATAGCCCTGATAGCAATCTTCCTCTACATTGCCGCCAGATTCTCCAACTGGTCATGGGGTGCCGGTGGTGTTGCAGCTCTTGCACACGACTCCATCATCGTGATCGGATTCTACTCTATCTTCACCGGAGTGCTTCCGTTCACTCTGGATGTAGACCAGACATTCATTGCCGCGGTTCTGACAATCATCGGTTACTCAATCAACGATACCGTGGTTATCTTCGACCGTATCCGTGAATACAAGAGGCTTTATCCGAAGAGAAGCCTCAGGGAGAACATCAACGGTGCCGTCAACAGCACTCTTGCAAGAACCTTCAATACTTCCGGAACTACATTGGTAGTATTGCTGGCTATCGCGATCTTCGGTGGTGATACCATCCGCGGATTTGCAGTTTCCCTTGCAATCGGTGTTATCGTAGGTACATTCTCATCTGTATTCATCGCTACTCCTATAATGTATGACATCAACAAGAAAAAGGTTGATGCACCTGTAAAGAAGTAGGAACGGCAGTTTGAAAGCAAAGAACCGGGGAGTTGATAACTTCCCGGTTTTTCTTTTACAAAAAAGGGAAGTGCCTATGTCTTTTTTGTAAATTTGTGGTTGCACAAATAATAAGGAATAAAATATGAGCAAGAGAAACAACAGAGGTGGAAACGGTTCTGGCAAGAGAAGATCAGCCGTTTACGGAATCAAAAAATCCCGCAGGCGCAGCGGTATGACAATGGGACGGGATGCAGAGAGGGGAATGCGCTCCCATGGCGGAAAGAAAGTGCTGCAGGAGGTTGAAGGTGTACTTGAAATCGCATCCGGAGGATATGGCTTTGTACGTCTTGCTCCAAAGGAGGGAGAAAATCCACTGGCCAAGACTGACAGGAGGGAGGATGTTTTCATCCCGATAGGAAAGATGAGGGGCGCTCTCAACAATGATACGGTAAGGGTTGCCATTCTTAAGAAAAATCCGGAAAAAGGAAACGAAGGAGAAGTAATCAAGATAGTAAGCCGCTCCACCCGTCCTTATGTAGGTCTGATGCAGATCACCGGCCGGCATGCCTGGGTCATCATAGAGAACAGGAGCATGCCTTACGACGTTGAGGTTCCGATAGACAGCGTGCAGAAGGAGTGGCAGGGAATGAAGGTTTCCGTTCTGGTAAAGGATTTTCCAAAAGGTTTCCAGACCCCTGTCGGAGAAATTGTTGACGTGCTCGGAAAGCCGGGCGAGAACGACACCGAAATGCACGCCATCCTTTCAGAATACGGGCTTCCTTACAAGTTCCCTGCAAACGTGGAAGCAGAGGCCAACAGGATTCCAAAGAAGATTACGGCCAAGGATCTGGAAGGCAGGCGTGACCTTCGCAAAGACTGCATATTCACCATAGACCCGGCAGATGCCAAGGACTTTGACGATGCCGTATCCTACAAGGCTATGGACAACGGTCATATAGAGGTTGGAATCCACATCGCCGATGTATCCTATTATGTAAGGCCGCAGTCTGTGCTGGACAAGGAGGCCTATGCCAGGGCAACTTCTGTCTACCTCGTGGACAGGACCATCCCTATGCTTCCGGAAGCCCTTTCAAACAATCTCTGCTCTCTCCGTCCGGGAGAAGACAAGCTCTGTTTCTCGGCGATCTTTGAGATGGATCCAGCCGGCAAGGTGTACGGACAGTGGTTCGGCCGTACCGTGATATGCTCGGCATTCCGCTTTGCCTATGAGGAGGCTCAGCAGATAATAGACAATGAAGGCGACATGTCTTCATACAAACCGGTCATGCCGGAGGGAAAGATTCCTTCACAGGAAGTGGTAAAATCTGTCCTGGAACTCCACAAGCTTGCCACCATCCTCCGCAAGAAGCGTTTCCAGGAGGGCTCCATCAGTTTCGAGAGGCCGGAAATGAAGGTGATGGTAGACGAGAAGGGCAAGCCGGTGGATGTGGTTCAGAAGATTACAAAGTCTGCCAACTGGCTTATAGAGGAATACATGCTGCTGGCCAACAAGGCCGTGGCAACCTATGTGGCAACAGCCATACGCAAGCAGGCTCCTACGTTTGTCTACCGTATCCACGACGAGCCTAACATGGAGAAGGTTGCCGAACTGAAGACATTTGTCAAGTACTTCGGGTACAAGCTGGATGCCGTTGAAACTCCAAAGCAGCTGGCAAAGAGCCTGAACAAGCTGGTTGAGCAGATTCACGGCAAGCCTGAATGCGACACCATAGAACTTCTGGCACTCAGATGTATGGCAAGGGCCCAGTACTCAACCGACAACATAGGCCACTACGGACTGGGATTCAGGTATTACACCCACTTTACATCTCCTATCAGAAGGTATCCGGACATGATGGTGCACCGTCTGCTGTCAAGATATCTTGCCGGGGAAAAGAGTGCTGACAAGGCAGCCTTTGAAGAATACTGCCTCCATTCATCGCAGAGAGAGCAGATAGCCACCGAGGCAGAAAGGGCCAGCATCAAGTACAAGATGGCCGAATACATGAAGGAAAGGGTCGGGCAGGTTTACGACGGAACCGTCAGCGGAGTTACCGAGTGGGGTATCTATGTCCAGGTGGAGCCTACACGCATAGAAGGCATGGTTGCCCTCAGGGAGCTTACAGACGATTACTACCAGTTTGACGAGAAGACATTCACGGTTTACGGTAAGTCCACCGGCAGGAAATTCACCCTTGGAGACAAGGTTAAGGTAAAGGTTGAGAGGGCTTCCCTGGAACAGAAGACCATAGATTTCTCCCTGGTGATTCCGGAAGGAGAGCCAACCGGAGACTTTGTTCCTTCTGCAGAAGAAGATCAAAACAAGACAAAAAAGAAAGCCGCAAAGAAAGCAACTAAAACAACAACGAAGAAGACAAAGAAATAAGACATGGGAAAGAAAGTTTTACTTATGATCCTCGACGGATGGGGATTGGGAGCACATGACAAGTCAGATGTCATATATACTCAAGGACAACCTAACATTGATGCCCTCAGGGCAAGATATCCGCATTCCCAGCTGATGGCCTGCGGAGAAGATGTAGGTCTTCCGGACGGGCAGATGGGCAACTCCGAAGTTGGTCACCTGAACATAGGTGCAGGAAGGGTTGTCTATCAGGACCTGGTTAAGATAAACAAGGTATGCCGTGAGCACAAGATGCTTGAAAACAAGGAGATAAAGGCCGTGATGGAGTATGCGAAAGAAGGTCATGACCTGCATCTGATGGGACTGGTGTCAAGGGGCGGAGTCCACAGTTCGCTTGAGCATGTTTTCGGTTTCCTCGATGCAGCAAAAGAGTGCGGACTTGAAAGGGTTTTCGTACACTGTTTCATGGATGGAAGAGATACCGACCCTCATAGTGGAAAGGGCTTTGTCAAAGAGCTTGAAGACCACATGGCAAAAAGCTGCGGCAAGGTTGCTTCTGTTTGCGGAAGATTCTACGCCATGGACCGCGACAAGAGATGGAACAGGATCAAGGAAGGCTATGACCTTCTCACAGAAGGCAAAGGAGCACAGTTCACATCAGCCCAGGATGGTATCCAGGCCTCTTATGACCAGGATGTTACAGATGAATTCATTAAGCCGGTAAGCATCGTTGAAAACGGAAAACCGGTTGCAACAATCAAAGCAGACGACGCTGTCATCTTCTTCAATTTCCGCAACGACCGCGCAAGGGAAATGACATCTGTCCTTACCCAGAAAGACATGCCGGAAGAAGGGATGCACACCATTCCGCTTTACTACTGCTGCCTTACACCTTATGATGACAAGTTCAAAGGTCTTCACATCCTGTTCGACAAGGAAAACGTGCATAAGACTCTGGGAGAAGTCGTTGCAGCCGCAGGAAAGCGTCAGCTCAGAATCGCTGAGACAGAAAAATACGCCCACGTCACATTCTTCTTCAACGGCGGAAGGGAAGAGCCTTTTGAGAATGAAGACAGGATACTGGTGGCTTCTCCAAAGGTTGCAACATACGATCTGCAGCCTGAAATGAGCGCTCCGGAAGTTGCTGAAAAACTCATAGAGGCCATCCGTACCGGAAAGGAAGACATGATCATCCTGAACTTTGCCAACGGCGACATGGTGGGCCATACGGGAGTCTATCCGGCTATCTGCAAGGCAGTTGAGACCATAGACAAACTTACGGGAAAAGTGGTGGAGGAGGCAAGGAAGATGGGATATTCTGTTCTCATTACCGCAGACCACGGCAATGCAGACTATGCCATCAATCCGGACGGAACTCCGAATACCGCCCATTCGCTCAACCCTGTACAGTTTGTAGTGGTTGACGATGATGTCAAGGAAGTTGAAGACGGAAGGCTCTGCGACATAGCTCCTACCATCCTCAAACTGATGGATATTCCTCAGCCGCAAGAAATGACAGGAAAGGTTCTCATAAAGTAGTTTTATCGCGATAAAAAAACAAGATGATACACCTGCATCTGCAAAGCCATTATTCCATTCAGGACAGGAGTAAGGAATCCAGATATCTCCTCTTGTTATTATGTCTCCTAAAATAATTGAATCAATGGGATTAGAATTTTTTTGGGGAACAAAAATCACAGAACCAAATACTGGGTCATTTTGTATTCAGTGGAATAATACCGATTTTATAGATGTTTCACCAATACCATTAGGCTGCTACACCAATTAATGAAATATATATAATTATGAAGTGTTTTTTTTACACAATAATATTATTAGCGGTATGTCAGTCAAAAGCATATTCTCAATCTTTTGAAGAATTACCGCTAGACAAACAAAACACTTTTTTCGAAGGGTACTGGAAATCTGTTTCTAGCAATAGTGATACAATTTTCATTTTAAAAATTAAACATTTTGAAACGGAGAGAGGCAATGTATATATTGGTTCATATCTTTTAAAGTACAATGAGACACTAGATGATAAACTATCTGATCTTTCAGATTTTCTACCCTTTTCCTCTTTCGAGGATTTTAAAAGAATAGATTCGATAAAGTTCTACCAAAATAAGGTAAAGCAATGGTATTCAATATTTCTCACGGGGGGGACCTCTCATGTTATGAGAGGATCTTTTTATGATTATATAAAAGGGCATCGCAACGGGCAAGTAACACTTGAGGTTTTATCTGCACAAAATGGTAGTGAAACAATCACTTGGTCTTTAACGATAGGAGATGGTACGTATTACTATCCCAACGGTTGTGAAAATGAACTTTTTACTTTCTCTGTTCCTACAAGTACAGTATTTACAAAAATATATAACCTTAGAGAGTTTGAAAATGAAGGGATCGTTCTCCCCCCATTTCCGCGACAGTTAGAGGTTCATCAACCCTAAAAAACACGAGTTTGAACTTGGATATCCTCATTAAAGACAGTACGACATTTCATAACTATATAAATAATTATTTGATAAATTCGAACACCCCTGATTGGTATAATAAACAAAGGCAAGTATTGATAGATGATTTTGGTGATTTATATTCTGAAAAGAAAATATACAATAACCGCAATAACACATATGAGTACATAGACGTAATAAAATCTATCATTAATGAAATGGGACTACAATTGTATTGGGGTACTTTAATTAATGGCAATTCAGAACAAAAACTAATACAATGGAATAATACCGAATATACAGAGTTAACCCCGATACTTCTTGGATGTTATA
This sequence comes from uncultured Bacteroidia bacterium, assembly GCA_902780455.1. Lineage (GTDB taxonomy): Bacteria > Bacteroidota > Bacteroidia > Bacteroidales > UBA932 > Egerieousia. The sequence goes on from CACZFO010000001.1 coordinate 120,783, forward strand.
CTCATATTCAAAGATTATAAAATGAAAAACACAAGACAAATAAAACAGATTTTTCTTGTTGCTTTAATTGTATTATCAAGAACCACTGTTGTATTATCTCAAGATTTAAATGGTCTTGTAACAGAGGAACAGAAATCATTTTTTGAAGGGTACTGGAAATATACATCATCTACAAGGGATACGATATTTATAGTTAAGTTAAAGTATTTTGAGATGACTTTTGGTGGAGAGATATTTAATTATTACATAGGTTCATATCTATATAAAAACCCTTCTCTGGAAGAGGATAACTTATCTATTCTTACAGACTATATGCAGGAGAGCACCTATGATGATTATTATAACAAGTATTCAACACGAAATGTTAGAGAGAATTATATACCCATCCGAGTATGCAATTATTCATATAATGACATGAGTGGCGTTTTTTATGATTATACAAAGGACCATATGAATGGTGAGGTAACCCTTTCTGTAATTTCTATCGAAACGGGAGCAGAAACCATAAGTTGGTCTTTAAAGATCGGCGAAGGAGTATATATGTACGCAGAGGGGGAACAAAATAGGTTGTTTTCTTTTTCTGTTCCAACCAAACTGATATTGACCAAAGTACATAATTTAAAAGAGTTTGAGGATATTGGAATAATACTTCCTCCTTTTCCCAGGAAGATGGAATTAAACCCCAAAGATTAAATTAAATGCAACAATAAGTATAGCAAGATGAGCACTCCTTTTGTACACCTGCATCTGCACAGCCATTATTCCATTCTTGACGGAATGGGAAAGATAGAGGATTATATAGCCAGGGCAATGGAACTTGACATGCCGGCCATGGCCCTTACGGACCACGGCGTGATGTACGGAATCAAGGACTTTCTGGATTCGGTGAAGAAGGCTGAGAAGAAGACCGGGAAAAAGCTGAAGCCGATAGTTGGTTGCGAGGTATATGTTGCACCGGAGAGCCGCCTGATAAAGAAGGCTTATCCAGACAAGAGAAGCGCTTACCACCTGATACTTCTGGCAAAGAACCTAATAGGTTACCATAACCTTATGAAGCTGTCTTCCCTTGGTTTTACGGAGGGTTTCTACAACCGTCCGAGGGTGGACCATGAATTAATCCAGAAGTATCACGAGGGGCTTATCTGCTGTTCTGCCTGTCTTGCGGGAGAGATTCCTCAGGCCATACTGAAAGGCAACATAGAAGAAGCACGTCAGACGGCGCTTTGGTACAAGAACATATTCGGAGAAGATTTTTACTTTGAGATCCAGAATCACAACTGCAAGGTACCAGGCCAGGACAACATAGTCTTTGAGGAGCAGCAGAGGGTGAACCCTGTGCTTTATGCATTTTCTGAAGAGCTTGGTATCAAGTGTGTTGCAACCAACGACTGTCACTTTGTAAAGAAAGAGGACGGGCCGGCACACGACCTTTTCATCTGCATCAACACGGCCAGCAAGCTCACAGACCAGAACCGCCTGCACTATACCCAGGAAGAGTACATGAAGAGCGGTGACGAAATGGCCGAACTCAATTACGGACATCCGGAAGTAATTGCCAATACGCTGGAGATAGCAGACAAGGTAGAAAGATACGAGATAGACATAAAGCACATACTTCCGCACTTTGACATTCCGGAAGAGTTTGCAGATTCAAACGAATACCTCAAGCATCTGGTTTACGAGGGAGCAAGGAAACGCTATGGCGAGAACATACTGCCGAGCGTGAAGGAAAGGATAGACTTTGAGCTGGATACCATCCGCAAGATGGGTTTTCCGGACTACTTCCTCATTGTCCACGACTTCATAAACCATGCACGTTCAGAGGGTATCTGGGTTGGACCGGGAAGAGGTTCCGCAGCCGGCAGCGTTGTGGCATACTGCCTGACAATCACCAATATGGACCCTATCAAGTACGACCTTCTGTTTGAGCGTTTCCTCAATCCGGACCGTATATCCATGCCGGATATCGACATAGACTTTGAGGAGGAAAGACGCGGCGAGGTCTATGAATACGTGGAGAAGAAATACGGCAAGGACCATGTTTCCCATGTGGTGACCTTTGGCACCATGGCTACCAAACAGGCTATCAAGGATGTTGCAAGGATAGAGGACCTTCCTCTGCCCATATCCAACAAGCTGGCCGGCATGGTGCCTACAAGGAGTTTCCAGGAAGATGTCAAGACCAAGGACAAGGACGGAAAGGAAGTGGTTGAAACAAAGGACTACAAGCCCAACTTCACCAACTGTCTGAAATTCGTTGAAGATTTCCGCAAGGAATATGAAGATTCGCCGGATCCGAAGATCAAGGAAACACTTCATTTTGCAAGGGAACTGGAGGGAACCATCCGACAGACCGGAGTACACGCCTGCGCCGTAATCATAGGACCTCACAACCTGATGGAGCACATACCGGTATCGGTGGCCAAAGGTGTGGAGGGATGGATATCCCAGTACGAAGGAACCAGGATAGAAGATGTAGGAATGCTCAAGATGGACTTCCTGGGCCTGAGAACCCTCTCCATACTGAAGGAAACTCTTGAGAACATCCGCAAGCATACCGGAAAGCAACTTGACATAGACAGCGTCCCTCTTGACGACAAGGCGACCTTCAAGCTCTTTGGAAGGGGTGATACCGTTGCCACATTCCAGTTTGAAAGCCCTGGAATGCAGAAATGGCTCAGAGACCTTCATCCTTCAAGATTTGAAGACCTCATAGCCATGAATGCCCTCTACCGTCCGGGTCCTATGCAGTACATTCCAAAGTTCGTTGCCAGGAAGACGGGCAAGGAGGCCATTACCTATGAACTTCCTGAAATGGAGGAAATCCTTTCCGATACTTATGGAGTTACCGTCTACCAGGAGCAGGTGATGCTGCTTTCTCAGAAACTTGCAAAGTTCACCAAGGGCCAGGCAGATACCCTGCGAAAAGCCATGGGTAAGAAGAACCTGGAGAAGATGCAGGAACTGGAGGAAAAGTTCCTTGCCAACGGTGTTGAGAACGGGTTCTCAAAGGAAATCCTGCAGAAGATCTGGAACGACTGGAAGGAATTTGCAAAATATGCGTTCAACAAGTCCCACTCTACCTGCTATGCGTGGGTGGGTTATCTGACAGGATACTTCAAGGCCCATTATCCGGCAGAGTTCATGGCCGCCAACCTTACAAAGAACTCAACTGACACAAAGGAGATCACCGTCCTGATGGACGAGTGCAAGAGGATGGGGCTGAGCGTTCTCGGTCCGGACGTGAACGAGGGCGGAGTGAACGCCACCGTAACGGCAAAGGGCGGGATAAGGTTCGGCCTTGCGGCAATCAAGGGTCTGGGAACCCAGGTTGCTGAAGATATAGTCAAGAACGCTCCTTACAAGGATATCTACGACTTTGTGGAAAGGGCTAGCCGCCAGAACATGAACCGCAAGACTCTGGAGAGCCTGATATATGCCGGAGCGTTTGATTCTTCATTCCCAGAAATCCGCAGGGACCAGTATTTCATGCCGAACACGAAGGGCGAGATATTCCTGGACAGCCTTATCCGCTACAGTCAGGACTTTGGCTCCATTGACAGCAGCATAGAATCTCTCTTCGGCGACCAGGATGAGGGATTCCAGCTCAAGAAGCCTGAGATTCCGGCACGCCAGGGCGAGATGAACCTTGTGGAATTCCTCAAGAAGGAGAGGGAACTGGTAGGTATGTACATATCTTCACACCCTCTGGATGTCTACCGTTTTGAGCTGGAAAACTTCTGTTCGGTATCTCCTGGCGAACTGTCTCAGCTTATTAAGCAGGCATCCGGAATGCAGCTTGACGAGAACCAGGATTACTTTACCGGAGGTCTGGTGACGAATGTGAACGAGAGGCTTTCAAAGAACGGCCGCCCGTTTGTGGACTTTACCCTGGAGGACTTTTCTTCCAGCATGGATTTCCGCCTTTTTGGCAAGACCCACGAGCAGAGCATCGGCTACATCAAGGACGGAAGCGCCGTGTTCATGAAGCTCAAGATCAAAAAGAGGTTCAACGATGAAACCTACGAGCCGAGGATAGAATCCATCCGCTTTCTGGCAAACATCAAGGAAACCGCACTGAAATCTCTGGAACTCATTATTCCGGCCCAGATGATCACCAAGGAGTTCAGGACGGACCTGATGAAGCTGATAAAGGAAAACCACGCCTCCCGTAACAGCGAGGGAGTGGGCAAGACTCCTGTCAAGATGAAAATCGTTGAAAAGGAGAAGGGATTTTCTCTCGACTACGACACCAAGTTCCTGGTGAGCGTAGACAACAACTTCCTCTCCCAGCTGAGGAAGATGGGAGTTGAGTACAAGGGAAACGTAAATACTTCGGTGTTCTAGAAAATCAATCCCAGCCCTGGGCTTTAATCTTGAGAGGGTTGCCGTCCGGACTTACCAGATAGCAGCCTTCTTTTGTTGTGTGGCCTATGATTTCCAGGAAAGGCAATTCCTTGCGGATTTTGTCGTGATACTCAAGAGGGAAGACATACATGAGGCGGTAGTCGTCTCCGCCGTTTACTATGGCAGTTGATATATCCATCCCGATTTCTTCTGCCACCACCCTGGCCTCAGGCGCAACCGGAATCTTGTCAAGGAAGATATTGGCTCCGCAGCCGTTGTCCTTTGCCATCTGCATTACAGCGTCTCCAAGTCCCTTCGTAAGGAAATAGCCGCAGGAAGGGAAGACTCCGCTTTCTTTGAAACTGTCCAGCACAGAAGGGTCTATCTCGGGAGTAAGATACTGAGACAGAGGATACTTGTACTTATCCAGCTGAGGCTGGCTGCCGGTAAATGCGGCTTTTTCCCTCTCCAGCACGTAAAAACCCATGCAGGCGCTGCCAAGGTTGCCGTTGATGCAGATCAGCGAGTTTGGAGACAGGGCGGACATCATGTCAGCCACACCGGTTTCCTGCCTGCCGCAGCAAGTGCAGCTTATCATAAGTCCGCTCATTGAAGGCACCAGGTCAAATGTCAGGTTCTCCACCCCGTGGGTCTTGGCCGCCGCACGGATACCCGTCCACAGCCAGTCCACGTGTTCATAGCTGAACTTGGAGGAAACTCCGATGGTAAAATCCATGGAATAAGGCTTGGCGCATCTTGCATAAATGTAACCCATAGCATGAAGGGCAGCCTTGTATCCCAGATACTTGATAGGTGTATAGGTCAGGTCAAAATCCACTCCTTCCACCAGCAGCTTGTTTGTGGTTATGTAGTTGCAACCGTCCTTGTCGTCCGGTAGAAGCGTTGTCTTTGCATTCTTGAATCCGCTGCCTTCAAACAGGCGGTCCAGAGCCTTCACTCTTCCCAGTTCCTTTATTTCTGTCCTGGTGATCTTTTCTTTCTTATCTTCCATAAATTCAAAGATAGAGGATTTATTCAGACTCCCCAAAATAAATTCTTATATTTGCCCTCTATGAGCAATCAGAAGGAAATATTGGAAGCGGTAGCTTCTTCAGAATATAAAGAGGGGTTTGTCACCGATGTGGAACAGGAGTTCGCCCCCAAGGGTCTGAATGAAGACATCATCCGGCACATCTCAGAGAAAAAAGGTGAGCCGGAGTGGTTGCTGGAGTTCAGGCTGAAGGCTTTCCGCAAGTGGCAGACCATGGAAACGCCTTCCTGGGGCCATGTCAATCTCCCGAAGATAAACTATCAGGACATCATATATTTTGCAGCTCCCAAGAAAAGGACCGCACAGAGCCTTGACCCGGAACTTGAGGAAACGTTCGAGAAACTGGGCATCCCTCTCAAGGAGAGGAACATGCTGGGCGGAGTGGCAGTAGATGCGGTGTTCGATTCCGTATCGGTGAAGACAACATTCCGTGAAAAACTCGCAGAGAAGGGCATCATATTCTGCTCTTTCTCAGAGGCCGTAAGGGATTATCCGGATCTTGTCAGGAAGTATCTGGCCAGCGTGGTGCCGGTTGGGGACAATTACTTTTCCGCGCTCAATTCCGCCGTGTTCTCAGACGGTTCTTTCTGCTACATCCCTAAGAACACCAGGTGCCCTATGGAACTTTCCAGCTACTTCCGCATAAACGCATCCGGAACCGGACAGTTTGAAAGGACCCTGATAGTGGCAGACGAAGGCTCCTATGTGAGCTATCTGGAGGGCTGTACCGCTCCTCAGCGAGACGAGAGCCAGCTCCATGCCGCGGTGGTGGAGATAGTGGTAAAACAGGATGCCGAAGTGAAGTATTCAACGGTGCAGAACTGGTATCCGGGAAACAAGCAGGGAGAGGGCGGTATCTACAACCTTGTGACAAAGAGGGGATTGTGCGAAGGATACAACTCCAGGCTCTTCTGGGCCCAGGTGGAGACTGGCTCGGCGATTACCTGGAAATACCCGAGTACCATACTCAAGGGCGACAACTCCGTAAGCGAGTTCTACAGCGTGGCAGTGACCAACAACTACCAGCAGGCCGATACAGGAACCAAGATGATCCACATAGGAAAGAATACCCGTTCAAGGATAGTGAGCAAGGGAATTTCCGCGGGCTGCAGCGAGAACAGCTACAGGGGAATGGTAAAGGTGTTGCCGGGAGCTTCCGGAGCAAGGAACCACTCCCAGTGCGACAGCCTGCTGCTTGGGTCAAAGTGCGGAGCGCATACGTTCCCGCACATAGAAAGCGCAAACCCGTCTGCCATCATAGAACATGAGGCCACCACCTCCAAGATAGGTGAGGACCAGCTGTTCTACTGTCTGCAGAGGGGCATAACGCAGGAAGATGCCGTTGGACTGATAGTAAACGGATATGCAAGAGACGTATTGAACAAACTCCCGATGGAATTTGCCGTGGAAGCCCAGAAACTTCTGCAGGTATCTCTTGAGGGAAGCATAGGATAATAAAACGGAGGTATGATGGAAGAGATTTTCAAGGAAGCTGTCAAAGTTTTCAGCGTAAACAACGTGCTGTTCGAATTCCTGGGGCAGAAGGTAAGCCTGCTGGAATGTTTGTCTACCTTCACCGGCCTGCTGTGTGTATTCCTGGCGGTAAAGGGAAAGGTGCTCAATTTCTGGGTGGGGTACATATACAACATATTCCTGTTCATGATGTTTTTCCAGCTGAGGCTGTACTCCAGCATGATCCTTCAACCCATATCGCTGGCAATCAACATGTACGGACACTATCGCTGGACCCATCCGGGAGAAGACGAGAAAGACCAGAAGTCAAGGCTCAAGGTTACCGTGTTCAACAACGGAGAAAGGGCTGTGGTGCTGGCCGTGGTGCTTATGTTCATGTTCATATGGGGATACATGCTGAGCAGGGTGGACATGTGGTTCCCGTCACTGTTCACGCAGAAGGCCTCACAGCCGTACTTTGACGCGTTCATACTCGGAACGATACTCATGGCCCAGTATCTTTCAGCCCAGAAGAAGCTCGACTGCTGGGGCTGCTGGATGACGGCCAACGTGTGCAACATAATACTCCTGAGCCGCAACGGCCTGGGAATAATGCCTTTTGTATATGCGGCTTATGTGATACTGGCCATAGGGGGATTCCTCACCTGGCTCAAGATGTACAGGAAGCAGCATTATATTGACCTGAGGAAACAGGTTGAGAATAAATGGGCCGCGCAAAACAAATAGACTGAAATGGAAAATCTGCTTGAAATAAAGAATCTGCACGCCAGCATCGGCGACAAGGAAATACTCAAGGGCATAGACCTGGTGATCAAGCCGGGCGAGGTACATGCCATAATGGGCCGCAACGGAAGCGGTAAAAGTACACTCTCCGCTGTTTTGGCCGGCAATGAGAACTACAAGGTTACGGAGGGGAGCATAACATATCTGGGGCAGGACCTTCTGAAGATGAAACCGGAAGAGAGAAGCTGGGCCGGAGTGTTTTTGGGATTCCAATATCCGGTTGAGATTCCGGGAGTTACAAATATCAACTTCATGCGTACGGCTGTAAATGAACACCGCAAGCAGAAGAATCTTCCTCCCCTGAGCGCAGCCGAATACCTGAAACTGATGAGGGAGAAGATGGCTTATGTGGAAATGGACCCGTCTTTTTCTTCAAGGGGCGTAAACGTAGGCTTTTCAGGAGGAGAGAAGAAGCGCAACGAGATATTCCAGATGGCCATGCTTTCTCCAAGGCTTGCCATATTGGATGAGACCGACAGCGGGCTTGACGTGGATGCTCTCAGGATTGTTGCCAACGGTGTCAACCGTCTGAAGACCCCGGAGAACGCATTTGTTGTAATTACCCATTACCAGAGACTTCTGGATTACATTGTTCCTGACGTGGTGCATGTGCTGTACAAGGGCCGCATAGTAAAGACTGCCGGAAAGGAACTGGCGGCCGAGGTGGAGGCTCACGGTTACGAGGAGTTTGAATAGCATGGAAGAATTCAGATACATACCCAAGAAAGAACTTTTCAAATGCAGCGTAGACCTCAGCGACGCGCAGAAGTTCTTTGTGTGGGACGGAGTTCCGGAAGGCCTCTCCCTCAAGGAGATTCCGGCCCTGGACGCTTCCGTAAGCTTTGATATATCCTCAAGGATGGAACATCTCACGTACGCTCCCTCCTTGGAAGGAATTCTATCAGAAGCCATTGAGATAATTCCAGTTGAAGGGCTGCTGACCCAGGTAATCTTCGTAAGGGTTTCTCCGGCTCCGCTTCAGTCCAGGATCAGGATTGAATGCCGCCGCCCCGGAAATCATGAGGTGGTGCTCTGCTCCCATACAACCGGACAAGACCGTTTCTTAACCAGGGAAACGATAGAAGTGGAAGTAAGCTCAGGTGCAAGCCTTGACCTGGTGGTGATGCAGAACGAAAACTCCCTGTCTGTCCACAAATCAGACTTCAGGATCAAGATAGAGGAAGGTTCGTCACTGAAGATGAACACGATCACCCTCCATGCCGGAAACGTTTCCAACAAGATACACGCGCTGCTCTCAGGCAGGAAAGCCTCATGCAATCTCAACGGGTTGTATCTTGCAGATGGCGAACAGGTTGTAGATACTGATATTACTCTTGTCCATAATGCCGAAGAATGTTTCAGCCGCCAGCTTTTCAAGGGAATCCTGGCCGGAAATTCACGTTCCAGGTTCACCGGAGAGGTTGTGGTTTCTCCAGCCGGCCAGAAGACAGAGGCTTATCAGGCCAACAACAACCTACTTACCTCAGATACCGCAAGGGCTTCTTCGGATCCCCATCTTGTGATATACGCAGACGATGTAAAGTGTTCCCACGGGTCAAGCTCCGGCAGCGTGGGAGACCAGGAACTCTTCTACATGCGCTCAAGGGGCATCAGCGAAGCAGAGGCCAGGATACTCCAGCAGCAGGCCTTTGCCGGAGCCGTCCTTGAAAAGGTCTCTAAGGAGGAGCTCAGGGAGCGCCTGGGCAGGCTTGTGGAAAAGAGGCTGAGGGGAGAAGATACGGTGTGTGAAGGTTGCAGCAAGAGGTGCTGCTAGAATAATCTGCCACAGTCATGGAAAAGAAGAAGCTGCTGTTCATAATGGACACCCTCGGAACGGGAGGAGGCGAGAAAAGCCTGGTCTCTATCCTTAACAATCTAGATTACGACCGGTTTGAGGTGGACCTGCAGCTTATGTCTTCAGGAGGAGAGTATGAGAGGTATGTTTCCGACAAGGTTAACATACTTCCCAATCCCGAGTATTTCAGGTATTTGAAGGGAGAGCGCCGTGGCACCTTCAGGATGAAACTCGGCCGTCTTATGTACTCGCTGAGCCTGAGGTTCGGTCCGAACCTGAGGATGACCCATGCCAGGAAGTTCTGGACCACCGTGGGCCCGTGCATAGAAAGGAATCCCAAGGAATACGACGTGGCGATAGGATTCAGCCAGTGCATCCCAACGTTCTACATGATAGACAAGGTCAGCTCCAAGCAGAAGATAGCCTGGGTGAACTGCGTGTTCCATCTTGATACACAGGAAAAAGAAAGGCTGTGGGAGAAGCCGTACTACCAGAAGTCAGACAAGATTTCCCTTGTTTCCGAAGCGGCTCTGGAACACTTCAGGAAGGTCTATCCCGACATGGCCGGCAAGATGTACTTTACGCCCAACATCATAGACCGGAAAATGATGGAAGACCAGGCCCGGGAGGCCATTGCCTTTCCTGATTCGTGGAAAGGCTATTCAGGAACCAAGATACTTACGGTTGCCAGCCTCAACACGAAGGACAAGGGTTACGACATCGTGATGCAGACCTGCAGGATCCTTTCAGAGCGCAACCTGGATTTCAGATGGTACGCCATAGGCAGGGGGCCGTACAGAGGCCAGATGGAAGCCTTCATCAAGGAGCACGGCCTTCAGGACAGGTTTTTCTTCCTGGGCACCATGCCCAATCCTTATCCCTATTTCAAGGGCTGTACTGTCTATGTCCAGACCTCAAGGCATGAAGGATACGGAAGGTCCATAGCAGAGGCAAGGCTGTTCAACAAACCGGTGGTTACCACAAGGTACGATGCCGTAGACATGCAGATGAAAGACGGAAAGAACGGGCTTGTAACATCATTCGACCCTAATGACGTTGCAGATGCCGTATGCCGTTTGTGCCAGGATAAGGCCCTTTATTCATCGATAGAAGAATATCAGAAGACTGAAAAGAAAGGGACAGAAGAAAACATTGAAAAGCTCTACTCCCTGATAGGAGAAAAAGCATAAAACAAAAACTGCACTTCAAGGAAACCTCAAGTGCAGTTTTTAAATACTAAAACCTAAACCTACACTATATAGATGCAACAGCACCACTATATGTTGCACCGGTTTTTGATTTTTTGTACATTTGGCTATTATGAAACACAATAAGAGTTCCCGCAGGCAGATTCTGGAGGCCTTGGCCGAAAGGGTGACCGGCACCAGGCATGTCAACAGATGGATGATTCTGCTGATGGACCTCTTCATTTCCGCAGTTGCCACCATCATGATTTTCTGGATCATGGGCTACATACTGGATGCCTACACTTTCATCAAGGTAGGATTCAGGGCCGCCGGCATTTCACTTGTCTGTGCATTCGTGGCGTTCATGATCTTCGGCACCCACAAGGAAATCCTCAGATATACCACCAGCCGCGAGATAGGAGTTCTGGTACTGGCGGTGTTTGTAAAAACGGCACTTGAACTTACCTGTCTGGTACTTGTAAAGAAAAACCTCGGACTGGGCCGGGAAATCATAAACGCAAAGCTCGGCCTCATTGAAGTTGTCAACTTCAGTGTCACCGTTTCGGGCCTGGTGTTTTTCCGCCTTTTCCTGGTCCATCTCTATACGTACAGCCTTGCCATACTTGGGGGCGGAGGAAGGAAGAAGGTGCTACGAGTCTGTTTCCTGCGTGCAGTACCTGAACGGATCAGAAAAAGCCTACACGGTGGTGGGTATGATAAGGTTCGCTCCATCTTCCTCCCATCACAAGGTCCTCGGCAAGAAGATTTATGACGTTTATGACTTTGAATACCTCAGGAATGTGATAGAAAAGAAGAACATAGACGCCATAGTGTTCCCTTCTGAAAAATCTGCAAAATCGCAGAGAGACAACCTGATACCGTTCGCCCTGAAGAACCATCTCAAACTTTTTGTGGTTCACAATACTTCCGAGGTGGATGACGACGGCAAGCTCAAGACTCCTATCCGCCAGGTGAAGATAGAGGACCTTCTCGGAAGGGAAGAGGTAGTGGTGGACATGGACAACATCCACTCCTTCCTCAAGGACAAGAGCATTATGGTAACCGGAGCCGCAGGCAGCATCGGCAGCGAACTGTGCCGTCTGATCTGCGGATTTGAAGTAAAGGAGCTTCTTCTTGTGGACAATGCAGAAACCCCGCTCCATAACATAAGGCTTGAACTTGAAGACAAATATGCCGCCCAGGACAAACTCAGTTTCTTCATCTGCGATGTACGCAACAAAAGCCGCCTGGAAGAGGCCTTCAAGAAGTGGAAGCCAGACATCGTTTTCCATGCAGCGGCTTACAAGCACGTGCCGATGATGGAGATGAATCCGACGGAAGCCATAAGGGTGAATGTACTGGGTACGGTAAACGTAGCCAATCTTGCCGTCAAGTACGGTGTGGACAAGATGATAGAGATTTCAACCGACAAGGCGGTAAATCCTACCAACGTCATGGGTGCCAGCAAGAGGATCGCCGAGATATATACGCAGAGTCTCTCCAGGGCCATAATCAACGGTCAGGTAGAAGGCCGCACCAAGTTCATTACCACCCGCTTCGGCAATGTACTTGGTTCCAACGGCTCCGTAATCCCTACGTTCCGCCGCCAGATAGCGGCCGGCGGGCCTGTCACCGTAACCCACCGCGACATCGTAAGGTATTTCATGAGCATTCCGGAGGCATGCAGGCTTGTGCTCGAGGCTGCCACCCTCGGAGACGGCTACGAGATCTTTGTCTTCGACATGGGCAAGCCTGTAAAGATCGTCGATCTTGCAGAGAACATGATCCGCCTTTCAGGTCTTGTTCCAGGAGAGGACATAAAGATAGAGTATACCGGACTGAGGCCGGGAGAGAAACTGTTTGAGGAGATACTCAACGACAAGGAAAACACCCTTCCTACCAAGAACGGAAAGATTTTCATAGCCAAGGTAAGGGAGTTTCCGTACGACAAGGTCATAAAGGAAACCGAAGAGCTTCTGGAGGCGGCCAACAGCCTTGACGATGTGCTGACCGTCAGGAAGATGAAGGAGATGGTTCCGGAATTCAAGTCCAAGAATTCCATCTATGAACAGCTCGACACCATATCTGAAGGGAAGGCGAAACCTGTTGACGAACACGAATAGACATGGACAAGAGGAGTATATTCATAGCCATTCACTACCTGGAGTTGGGAGGGGCCGAGATAAGCCTTATCGGACTTCTTCAGAGCTTGGATTACTCTAAATACGACGTAGACCTTTTCGTATACAGCCACAGGGGAGAACTCATGGACTTCATTCCCCCGCAGGTCAACCTGCTGCCCGAGAAAGGTGGCTATCCCTACATAGAAACCCATATCTGGGACACCATGAAAAAAGGCTATGCAGGCCTGGCCGTCAGAAGGCTGCTGGCAAAAATCAGGTATGCCTCATACAAGAAAAAGCATCCGTCTTCAGATGACCATCCGCTGCATTTCATCATAGCCGACACCATCCTTCCGTCGTTGCCCGGGATAGGCAGAAAGGAAGGATACGACCTGGCAATCAGTTACCTTCAGCCGCACAACATCGTGCTCGAGAAAGTAAAGGCAAGGAAAAAGGCATGCTGGATACATACCGATTATGCGAACGTAGGGGTGGACCCGGCCCTGGAGGTTGATGTGTGGAACGGTTACGACCACATAGTTTCAATATCAGAGGCCGTTACCGCCAGTTTCCTCAAGGCATTCCCGAGCCTGGAGAACAAGATAGTCCTGATGAAGAACATCCTGCCTTCCGAGTTCGTAAGGAGAAGGGCTTCTGACTGTGACATGGAAGAAGTGGAACGGCAGATGCCGAAAAGGGACGGGGCTTTCAACTTTCTTTCGGTTGGAAGGTTCTGCTACGCCAAGAACTACGACAACATTCCGGACATTTGCCGCAGGATCCTGGACAAGGGAGTGCAGGTTTTCTGGTATCTTATAGGTTACGGCTCGGACGAAGAACTGATAAAGGAAAAGATAAAGGAGAGCAATGTTTCGGAGAATGTGATAATTTTGGGAAAGAAATCCAATCCGTATCCTTACATGGAGGCTTGTGACGTTTACGTCCAGCCGTCGAGGTATGAAGGCAATTCCGTAACAGTAAGGGAGGCCCAGATGCTCGGAAAGACGGTTGTGATAACGGATTATCCAACCTCATCTTCACAGGTCAGGGACGGGGAGGACGGATTCATTGTGCCTTCTGACAATGAAGGATGCGCTGATGCCATCATCAGTCTCCTGGGCGACCCGTTGCGCTTAAATGGCATCCGGGCAAGGATAAAGGACATGGATTTCAGCAACAAGGTTGAGGTTGAAGTACTGGATAAGTTGTTTTAGACAGGATGTTTGGAATACCGGCATATTACTATTCGTTTATCTATCTGACATTCATCGCGATAATGTCGCTGTATGTCATCATAATGGTATTCAATGCCGACACCGATACCATCATGAACAAGAGGAAGGGATGGGTGGTTCCCGTGCTGGTTTGTATCTTCCTGATGTTTTTCCTGGGATTCAGGCCTGTTTCCGGATTGTTCGGAGACATGAAAGACTACCACATCCTCTACCAGAACATAGCCTCCGGTTTCATTCCTCCTCAGGAGAATGACATGCTGTTCAGGAACATGATGACATGGTTTGCCCATCACTACGATTCCAAATACTTCTTCTTTACCGTAGCCTGCCTTTACATCATCCCGCATCTGCTTGCCTGTTTCAAGCTTTCCAGGGAAAATGCCTCTCCGATATTCATTTTCATGATATCGGCGATGAGCTTCTACGGATATGCGACCAACGGAATCCGAAGCGGAGTGGCGGCCAGCCTGTTCGTGCTTGCCATCACATTCCTCAGGGGAGACTACAAGAACAAGATAATCTACGGCCTGCTGTGCATGGCGTCTTATGGTTTCCACAATTCCATGGCGCTGCCTATCGCTGCCTCCATAGCGGCTTATTTCATCAAGAACCCGAAGCTGATGTTCTATTTCTGGGGAGCCTCCATTGTAATCAGCCTTTATGCCGGAGAAATGGTGTCGGACATACTTTCAGGACTGGGGCTTGATGCCAGGCTGGAGGGATATCTTTCAGGCAGCAGCAACTATGTGAGCAAGCTCAAGGAAGGTTTCCGCTGGGACTTCCTGCTCTATTCCTTCATACCTGTTCTTATGGGATGGTATGCTATATTCAGGCTTAAGATCTATACCCGAACCTACGCAATCCTTCTTGGAACCTACATATATGCAAATGCTTTCTGGATCATGGTTATCCGTGCTCCTTATTCCAACCGTTTCGCATATCTGAGCTGGTGTATTTACCCTATGGTTCTGGCCTATCCTATGTTTGAACTTCCTTTCTGGAAAGACAGGCCGGGAATGAAAGCGTCCATGGTTCTGGCCGGACACTTCCTGTTCACGCTTATCATTTTCATGAAATCTTAGCACCATGAAGATTTTGCAGGTGATAACGTCGTTGTGGACAGGCGGGGCCGAAAAGCTTGTAGTCCAGTTGACCCATGCCCTCAAGGAAAGAGGGCACAGTGTGGACGTGGCCCTGTTTGACGGAACGAAGACGGACCTGAAGGAAGAACTGGAGAAATCGGGATGCAGGATATTTTCCTTTTCCCAAGGAGGGAGCATGTATTCTCCAAGGTATATCTTCAAGCTCCGCCGCCTGATGAAGGGGTATGACATGGTGCACACCCACAATTCTTCTCCCCAGCTTTTTGCCGCCCTTGCCAATGTATTCAGAAAGAGGCCGATACTTGTAACTACGGAACACAGTACCTTCAACCGGAGACGCGAAAAGTGGTATTTCAGGCCGCTGGACAAATGGATGTACGGAAAGTATTCGGCTACCGTGTGCATTTCCCGGATAGCCTATGACAAGCTGGTCTCATATCTTGGAAAGACAACCAAAATCCAGATCATAAACAACGGGGCGGACATAGCGGCCCTTTCCGCCGCGGAACCGGGGCGGGGCATAAGGAAGGAAAACGAAAAGCACGTGGTGGTGATGGTTGCAGCATTACGTGAGGGAAAAGACCAGGAAACCCTTATCAGGGCCGTGGCCACGATGCCGGAAGACTATTGTCTGTGGCTTGTTGGAGACGGCCAGAGGCGCTCCCTTCTTGAAGCTCTGGCCAGTCAGCTCAAAGTGGAGGACCGTGTCAGGTTCTTCGGATGGAGGACGGACATTCCGGCTATCCTGAAAGCTGCCGATGTGGTTGCAATGGCTTCCCACTATGAAGGTCTGTCTCTTTCCAGCATAGAGGGTATGGCTGTGGGCAAGCCGTTCATAGCCAGTGATGTGGATGGTTTGAGAGAAATAGTCTCAGGAGCCGGTGTCCTTGTTCCCGATTCAGACAGCCGGGCTTTTGCACAAAAGATACAGGAACTGTGTACAGACACTGAATATGCAGCCCGGGTGGCCTCCTTGTGCGGACAGAGGGCGGCTCAGTTTGATTTCAGGAACATGGTTGAGGCGTATGATAATTTATATCGCGGATTGGAACAGGAATGGAAAAGAAAAAACTCATAAGGGTATCTACCATACCGGTATCGATGAAAGTTTTCTGCAAGGATCTGCTGAGGGATCTTTCTGCCGAATATGAGGTTGTGGCTCTTTCTTCTCCCGACAAGGAGCTAGAAGATATAGCAAGGGAAGAAGGGGTGAGGACCATAGCCGTTCCCATGGAAAGGAAGATGGCTCCATTCAAGGACCTCAGGTCTTTGCTGAGGCTTATACGGGTCTTCCGCAGGGAAAGGCCGGATATAGTCCACAGCATTACTCCCAAGGCCGGACTGCTGAGCATGATGGCTGCAAGGATTGCCGGGGTGAAGTGCCGCATACATACCTTTACCGGACTGGTTTTCCCCACCTCTACAGGCCTGAAACGCAGGATCTTAATTACTACCGACAGGCTCACATGCCGCTGCGCGACGCACATAATCCCGGAGGGGAGGGGTGTGATGAACGACCTTAAGGAGAGCAGGATAACCAAAAAGCCCATGAGGGTTCTGGGCTACGGCAACATAAAGGGAGTAGACATGGATTACTACACCCGTTCCGCGGATGTTGAGAAAGAGGCCCTTTTGCTTGAAGACAAGACACGTTTCACATTTGTCTTTGTAGGAAGGATAGCAAGGGAAAAGGGAGTTCAGGAGCTCATCAGCGCCTTTACCCGACTGGATTCCGGAAGCTTCAGGCTGCTGATGGTCGGCGGATGGGAAACCGAGGATCCGGTGGATGACCGTACGGCTTCAACCATAAAGGAGGCTGGAAACATAACCTACTACGGACCTGTAGCCGACGTCAGGCCGTACCTTGCAGCTTCCGACTGCCTTGTGCTTCCGAGTTACAGGGAGGGATTTCCGAATGCCGTGATAGAAGCCGGGGCCATGGAGCTTCCTTCGGTGGTTACGGATATCAACGGGGCAAATGAGATAATCGCTGAGGAGAAAAACGGGCTCATAGTGCCCGCAAAAGACGCCGATGCTCTTTACTCTGCGATGAAGAGGATTGCCCAGGACAAGGTGCTTTACTCAGACCTGAAGGCAAATGCCAGGAGCATGATTGCGTCACGGTTTGAAAGAGGATACGTATGGTCTTGCCTTAAGGATTTTTACAGGGAGGCTCTCAAAGATGTATAGGAATTTCTTCAAACGGTTTCTGGATATCATCCTTTCCTTCCTGGCCCTGGTCTGCCTGAGCTGGCTGATCCTGATATTCATAGTCCTTCTCCATTTTGCAAACAAGGGTGCCGGGGTATTCTTCCTTCAGCCTCGCCCGGGTAAGGACGCCAGGATTTTCAAGGTCATAAAGTTCAAGACCATGACCGATGAGAAAGACTCTTCAGGGAACCTTCTTCCTGACGAGAAGAGACTTACCAGGATAGGAAAATTCGTTCGCAGCACCTCGATAGACGAACTCCCGCAGCTGATAAACGTCCTCAAGGGCGACATGTCACTGATAGGGCCGAGGCCTCTTCTGGTGCAGTATCTTCCGCTCTACAGTCCGGAGCAGGCCAGAAGGCACGAGGTCAGGCCCGGAATAACCGGCTGGGCCCAGTGTCACGGGAGGAATGCCATAAGCTGGACCGAGAAGTTCAAGCTGGATGTGTGGTACGTTGATCACTGCTCGTTTGCAACGGACCTCAAGATTGTTTTCATCACGGCCAAAAAGGTGCTTCTGCGGAAGGATATCAATTCCGCAACATCTGCAACAATGGAATATTTCAACGGGAAAAACTAAGCCCCTTCCTGCCGGCGCTCCTTGTCAAGGGCCGTGCCGGGTGCGGCAAAGACTATGTACTTTGAAGTAGGGGAGGAATCCTTCTGGATTACCTTAGCCGGATTTCCGATGACGATGCAGTTGTCCGGAACGTCTATGTTCACGAAAGCCAGTGGAGCTATCAGAACGTCGTTCCCGATCTTGACTTTTCCTACAACAACGGAATTTGCACCCATGACAACGTTGTCTCCGATGGTAGGAACGCCCCTCCTCCTGCCCTGGGCGTTACCCACCAGGCATCCCTGGGCAATGTTGAAATTCTCTCCTATCACCGCTTCCGGATTGATTACAATGGTTCCGAAGTGGCCTATCTTCAAACCCTTGCCTATTTTAGTCCCGATGGGAATCTGAATGCCGGTAATAAATTTTGTAATGTGGTAGAAAGGGTAATACAGGATTTTTCCGAATATGGTCCTGCATGCGGAAGCCCTGCGGAAAAAGAAGGTGAAAGTGAATCCAGGGGTAAAGAAAAAATACCTCAGCTTGGTAGCAAAGGATCTGGAGTGCTCTCCCTCGTATCTGTAAAGGTCTTCTTTGAGCATGGCTCTGCAAAGTTATACAAAAGTAACTTATTATTTTCTTGACTTTTTCTTATATTTGTATGTTAATGGCAAATTGTTGAAAATCCAGCACTATGAGATTCAGAAATATAATTTCAATGATGATTGCAGCAGCGGCGCTCATATCGTCCTGCCGCAGCGCTAAGGAAGTGGTATATCTTCAAGACTCTTATGACAACGACATACAGAGCATAACAAACTATCAGGACATAAGGATAAAACCGGGCGACATGCTGTCCATATATGTCAGCCACAAGACACCTGAACTGGCAGCCCTGTTCAACATGGGCCAGTCCGGTGCAGTCCAGGAATCCACCCAGAAGAATGCAAGTTACACCGTAGACTTCAACGGCGACATAGACTTTCCGGTTGTGGGCAGGATAAAGGTTGCCGGGCTTACAAGGGCGGACCTTTCCTCCATGCTCAAGAAACGCCTGGCAGATGACGGACTTCTGAAAGACGCAGTTGTAACCGTAACCTACCAGAACTTCAACGTTTCCGTGCTCGGAGAGGTAAACCACCCGGGCAAGTTCACCGTACAGAGCGACCGTGTTTCCCTGCTGGATGCAATAGCACTGGCCGGAGACCTCACCATTTACGGAAGGAGAGACAGCGTAATGGTCATAAGGGAGGCGGACGGGCATCGTCAGATACTCTACAACAACCTGCTCAGCAAGGATGTTCTCAACTCTCCTTCGTTCTACCTTCAGCAGAACGACATGGTCTATGTAAAACCTAACAGGATCAAGGCCCAGCAGAGCGGCATCAACCAGAACAACAACGTAGGAGTCTGGATGTCTGCAACTTCATTGCTGCTGACGGTTCTCACACTCCTCTTCAAGTAGTAAAAAAAGACAGTTATGGCAAAAGAAGAAATAAAGCAAGTAGAATCTTCCGGCAAGGGCAACGGCTCCCAGATTACCCTGAGAGACATCGTTGCCATTTTCTGGCTGAACAAATGGTGGTTTGTCCTCTCCGTTTTCGTATGCCTGCTTCTTGGCGCACTCTACCTGAAGAAGACACCAAAGGTTTATTCCAGGACCACCTCGGTTCTTGTCAAGAACAAGAATGCCGGCGGTACGAGCATGAGCCAGAGCGCCATGTTCCAGGACATGGGAGCAATGGGGCTGATGAACTCGGACGTGAGCAACGAGCTCTATGTCTTCAAGTCTTACGAGCTGATGAACAGCGTAGTCAACAAACTGAACCTTACCGTCAACTACACCATTCCTTCAGGGCTGCGCAAGGAGAATCTGTACAAGCTTACCCCTGTTGAGGTCAAGTTCATCGATGCCAATCCAAACAACGCCTTTTCCATGAAGGTGAAGGTCCTGGATGAAAACACCGTGCTTCTTTCCGAATTCGGGAAGAGGGGAGGCGCTCCCTTGAAGGCCAGTCTGAACGATACCACCGAGTCTCCGCTGGGAAGGTTGTACATATCTTCAACAGACAGGATCGGCGAGTATAAGGGCCAGACCATCAACGTTTCCAAGAGCAGTCTCAAGCCTACCGTCATCGCATATCTGGGAAAGGTGAACGTACTCATCGCAGACCGACAGGCAAGCGTCATCAACCTTTCCATGAAAGACGTATCCGAACTCAGGGCGGAAGATGTCCTGAACACCCTCATAGATGCCTACAACGAAGAGAACCTTGCAGACAAGAACGCCGCATCAAGGAGTACCGAAAGGTTCATCAATGACCGTATCGAGGTCATAAATGAAGAACTCGGAGCCGTAGATGCCGACATTGCCAGCTACAAGTCTTCCGCAGGACTGACCGACGTTACCACTGAAACCTCCAGCTATGCATCAGAAGGAAACGAATACAGGAGGACCGTCCTGGGCATAGAGAACCAGCTTACCTTGGCAAAACAGATACAGTCTCATATAACCAATCCTCACAACAGGAACCAGCCGCTTCCTTCCAACCTCGGTCTGGATCCTGGTATTGAGAGCCAGATAAACCAGTACAACAACCTCCTCCTCCAGAGGAACAAATTGTTTGCCTCAAGTTCTGAGAACAACCCTCTGGTTCAGGATCTGGACGCCCAGTTGATACCTATGAAGCAGACCATTGCTTCATCCATCAACAACCTTGTAAACTCACTCAGCCTCCAGGCCGGCAACGTTCGTACAAGGGAAGCCATTACAAGAGGCAGGGTTGCAGCCATACCTCAGCAGCAGAACAAGCTCACTTCAAAGGAAAGGCAGCAGAAAATCAAGGAGGAACTCTACCTTTATCTGCTCAACAAGAGAGAGGAGAACGCCTTGTCATTGGCTATGACGGAAAGTTCCATAAGGGTGATAGACAAGGCCCGCGGACCTCTGGCTCCGGTTTCTCCTAACAGCAGGTTCATCATGATGATAGCCCTTATAATCGGCATCCTCATTCCTGCCGGAATACTCTGGATAAGAGACCTCCTGGATGTTTACGTAAGAAACCGCAAGGATGTTGAAGATGCTGTAGGAGCTCCGTTCCTCGGAGAGATTCCAAAGAAGGAAGACATGGAGGGCAGGCAGATTGTGGTCCGGGAAGACGGACGAGACTCCATCTCCGAGGCGTTCCGTATCATCAGGACCAACATGGACTTCATGAACGTTACCAACGGAGACAAGCAGGTTGTGATGTTCACCTCCCAGACTCCTGGAAACGGAAAGACTTTCGTATCCACCAACCTGGCGGTCAGCTTTGCCCAGGCCAACAAGCGCATTATCCTGATAGATACCGATATCAGGAAGGCTACACTTGAGACCTTGATATCCAGGACAAACGACGAGGTCAAGAACAGCAGCACACAGGGCCTTACAACTTACCTGAGCGGAAAGATAGACGATGTGAACCAGATAATACACAGGGGAGCTTTCTCAAGCAAGTTGGATGTCATTTTTGCCGGTCCTATTCCTCCAAATCCTACCGAACTTCTAATGACAGACCGTCTGAAGAAGCTCATAGAGGAACTCAAGAAGGACTATGACTACATCTTCCTTGACAACGTTCCTAACGGCATGGTTGCAGATGCCAGCATCGTAAACAAACTTTGCGACCTGACCATCTTCGTGATCCGTGCCGGTGTGCTAGACCGCAGGTTCCTGCCGGAAATAGACAAGTTCTACAGAGACAAGACCCTGAAGAACCTTTGCGTGATCCTCAACTCTACTGAAAACAACAAGAAGGGTTACGGCTATGGCTACGGTTATGGCTACGGTTACGGCTATGGTTACGGCTACGGTTATGGCTATGGTTACGGTCAGGAAGAATATGAAGGGAAGAAGAAGACATGGTACCAGAAGCTTCTTGACAAGATGCCTCTGATAAAGAACCGTATACTCAATCCAAGGCACCATCGCAGAAGAAGATAGTAAACGAATCTATAAATGTTTTGGTTTAAAAAGACAGTAAAAGGCACGGCTTTCCTTGAAAATGCCACCGATATACACTGTCATCTGCTTCCATGTGTAGACGACGGTATGGCTTCACTGGAGGAAAGCTTTGAACTGCTGGCCCTTGAAGAGCTGGCCGGCGTAAAGAGAGTATATCTGACTCCCCACAACATGGGACTCGAGGGGGCGGTGGTAGACAAGGATTCCTACGGCGGTCACCATCATCACCACCATCATGCCGGTTCTGCCGAAGGTACCCAGGAAGGCAATTCGAGCGTGGCCATATTGGAAAAACATCAGAAGGAATATGACCAGGCAGACCTTCAGAGCCAGTATTCTTCAGAGCCTAAGGGCGGCTTCAGCAACGCTCACCTGAGGGAGAGGTTCAACCTCTTCAAGAGCTATTACACCGGTTCCATCGACATCCGCCTTGCTTCTGAATACATGATGAACAAGGAATTTGTGGCCAAGGTGGAGAACAAGGACCTTCTGACATATTCAGACGGCATTCATGTCCTGGTGGAGACCTCTTATTTCTCTCCGCCCGTAGACATGGACGACATACTCTACAACCTTTCCCTTGCCGGATACAAGCCTATAATAGCCCATCCGGAAAGGTACAAGTACATGACCAAGACGGACTACAAGAAACTCAAGGAGAAGGGGTATGAGTTCCAGCTCAACTACCTTTCCCTGAGCGGATATTACGGTCCTGAGGTTTATGAGAGGGCCCTGGACCTGCTGGACAAGGGCTGGTATAACTTTACCGGCAGCGACTACCACCGCATCTCCACCTATTACCACCAGATGAAGTACCTAAAGCTCAAGGGCAAGAGGGCTGACCTCCTGCTGGAACTGTTTGCAAATAATTCCAAGCTCTGAGATGATACCAAAAACAATCCACTACTGCTGGTTTGGCCGCAATCCTCTTCCGGAGTCTGCCCGAAAGTGCATAGACAGCTGGAAAAGATATTTTCCTGATTACCAGATAAAGGAGTGGAATGAAGATAACTTTGACGTTGAATGCCTTCCTTATGTCCGCGATGCGTATCAGGCAAAGAAATATGCATTCGTAAGCGATTATGCAAGGTTCTGGATACTGTACCACCATGGAGGGGTCTATTTTGACGTTGACGTTGAGGTTATAAGGTCTTTTGACGACATATTGTCAAGAGGCCCTTTCTGGGGAATAGAAACAGAAACCGGGGCATCCGGAAAGCCTCTTGTAAATCCAGGTCTCGGCATTGCCAGCGGACCAGGCGAGGAACTCTATGCAACCATCCTCAAGAAATACGAGACCCTTCCTTTCTACGCCCCCGACGGATCTGTTTCCAGCTATACCATGATTCCCATGATATCAGACCTCTTCTTTGAAATGGGGCTGAAGGGAGATGGAACCGTGGAGTGCCTGGGAGGCCATTATTTCTATCCTCGCGATTATTTCAATCCTCTCGACTCCTTTACCGGCAGGCTGTGCAAAACCGCCAATACCAGGAGCATCCACTGGTACATGGCAAGCTGGCTTCCACCGGAGCCGGCATGGAAGAAGAAGGCCAAGCAGATATTCCACCGGATCTTTGGAGCCGGCCTTTCGCAGAGGATAAAGAAACTTGTTTCCTGATATCCGTCTCAGAATTCGAGGCGGAAATACCTGTCCACCCTTTCTCCTGCACGCTGCGCCAGTTTCCACAGCGGGCTGAGTATCTTGTCCGCCACCATGCAGACAGCCACGATTCCCAAGGAGAGCCCTATCCAGAACAGGATTGCGGATGTCTGGTCCTGAGTGTCCTGGACAAATGAAGATATGCAGGATTTAAGATAGTGCCTTACCAGCGGATGTTCCTGAATCAGGTAAACGGCCAGGGCGCTTGAGGCCGCATGGTTGACAAAACTTGACTTGAACTTTAGGTCTGTGAAAGCAATGAACAGAAGGACCGAATTCAGGATAAGACCGGGGCTGCAGTATTTGAAGCTGAGGATGTAGACTGCGCTGCCGGCATGACTGCCCTTGAGCAGCCAGCAAGCTCCAACCACGAGGATGTTGTATACAAGCCAGATGTAGAAAAATCTGATCCGCACGGCTTTCTTGATATCGGTCTGGAATAGTCTTATTGTGTTTCCTATCAGGTAGATGAAGAAGAAATTCACGATGTTCTTGCCGTCTGCAAGAGAGGGATCCTTGCCTATCATGCCGGCATACACTGCCAGCACTCCCAAGACCGCCAGCAGGAAAAATCTCTGTCGGTTGCTGACGGATGCGATGCACCTGTTGATTATCGGCGACATAAGGAACAGCACCAGATAGGTTCTCATGTACCAGTAAGGAGTCCTGGTAATGAAGCAAACGGTATCAAGGGTGCTGCCCATCTGGTTTCCTATGCCGTAATGATTCTTTACCAGCATCAGCGGGACATAGTATACGAACATCATCGCCACCAGTTTGAACAGGCCCCTGAAAGAGAACCTTATGCCATAATACCCGCTGATCAGGACAAAGAGTATGACACCGGTATGAAGCATCAGGTTCAGGGAGTACATCAGCCTGTTCTCTTCTCCCCAGGCATGGGCAAAGAAAGCGGTCAGGTGATAGAGGACTATGAATGTAATTGCTATGATCCTCAGCAGTTCCATGTTGCTGTCCCTTGTCTTGAGATTCTTCATAAGGCGGTGTAGGTGTTATTTTACCAATCTTTTTATCCTGCCCAGCTGCCTGGCGACGAAAACCTTGAAATTAAGCCATCTGACATGCCTGAAAAGATAGGCCTGCTCGCTCAGGTAGTTTCTGGCCTTACCCCATGTGTTGAAGGAGGTGTCCCAGGTTTTCCTCTGCAGAGGCTCAAACAGGAGGCCTGCTATCTGTCTTGTCTCAGCGATGTTGTCAGTAATGTGGAGCGAGTGTTTGCCGTCGTGGAAGATGTTCCTGAATTCTTCTTTTTTGCCGAGGATTCCCTCAAGCGGCAGGTTTGTGGAGAAGAAAACGAACTCAACGGTTCTGGACGGCCCGTAGCAGTTTGTGGCCTTGTCCATTACAGCCGCCTTGCTCTTTGTCCAGTCCTGTGCCTTGTAGATCTGGCCTACAAAAGAAGACAGGGACTTGAGGTTGATCCTTTCAGTCTTGACATAGCAGATCTGTGCAAAACCGGAAATAAGTTTCCTGGCGGTTTCTTTCTGTCTGCCCGATATCCTGGGCCACAGGCAGGCTACATAAATATTGTCTTTCCAACGGAGCATTTCCTGCATGATGGTGTCTGCAGTGCTGCGGTGAAGGCCCCTGGAAAGGAAATAGGCATAGTCAAAGTCGCACTTCCTGCTGACGTCCGGGAACCGTGCTACCGTTACTTCCTTGTCAAAGAAAGCGGCTGCGGAGAGCCTGTGGGAACCGTCCAGGGAGATGCCGTCCCTGTCAAGGGGAATGACGGAGAGGTTTTCATCAAAACCTTTTGTCTTCATGTCCTCTATGAGGGAGTCAAAGGCTTTGACAAAGGCTTCAAAAGAGGTCTTGTCGTCCCTTCCGGGCTCCTTTCCGTCAGGATTGAAGACCTTTATGTGCTCCAGATAGAGCTTCAGGGCTCCTTCCGGATCCTCCCGGCGGTGGGCTATGTAGTAGAGTTTTGCAAACAGGTCGAACTTCAGGCCGGACAAAAGGCTTTTTGCCGGAACCCTCTCCAGGGTGCATTGCCTGTCCTGAAGGCCGTAGATCCTGACCGTGTGCGGCTGAAGCCTGCTGATAACGTCCATATCCTATTTTACTATCTTGTGCTTGATCCTGACAAGCAGGTCTATCATCTTTATTCTTGCCTCATAGAAGAAGTGCCGGACCTGGAGCCCGCAGTCTCTCTCCAGCATCGAGCGGTTGATTCCGGCAGAAACCCTCAGGGGAACGTGCTTGTCCGCGCAGAAGGTGTACTTGTATCCGTTGTCCTTCATGAATCCCTCCAGCAGGCCAAGGAGGCTTTTCTCCGCATTATCCCCGTCTGCTTTGAGGCCCAGTCCTTCTGCGGCTTTCAAAAGCCGTCCACGGTATTCTTCCGAAAGGCTTCTCTTCTGGAGGATTGCGTGATAGACCAGAGAGTAGAATCCGTTAACGGGGTCCATGATGTAGAAACCATTGTAAGGGACCCTTTTACGGAGCATCTCCTCCTGCCACTTGCGGCAGTAGTAGCCGTCTCCGGTTTCTCTGAGGTCTACACTGGCCTTCTTGCCTTTTATCTGGATGCAGTAGTGGATTCCGTCTGCGTTTTGAGGATGTGCCGGACTGGCGCAAATGGCCCTGGCAACTTCCGATGCATTGCTGCAGAGCATATCGATGTCGGCATGGCCGGCCATGAACACCTCATCGCTGAGCAATTCATCATAATTCCTCAGTATGAGATACTCGCATCCGGCCTTTTCAAGGGCGGCGGTAACTTCTGCAAAGTTCGTATATGTTCCTTCCGTCGTTGTCATTTCCCCTGCTGTATTATTATCGGCTTCTTGCCAAACAGGCGGCCTGCTATCCTTTGGGGCAGGCGGAGAATGTTGCGAAGCCGTCCGTGCCTGATCAGGAACAGGTCTAAGGCCCCGATGCCTATCCTGTCTTTTGCTTCTTCGAGATAACGGCTGAAGGTTTCCCTAATCCTTGCATCCGGACTCTGCAGCGCTTGCGTATAGTGCAGGCCGATGGCCTTGACCAGTTCTCCCTTCATCAGCGGAGCAAGTTCAGGATAATGCTCCCGGATGAAAGAGAGCCGTTCCTCCAGTCCGTAGAGAAGGTCTATGCTCTTTCCGTTGAACGACCCGCTTATGCTTCCGCCCCTTTGCAGGTAGTAGAGGACTGGAGCCGGAACAAAGCCTATGCGCTCTGCCTTGTCCACCACGAGATGCTGCCAATAGGAATCTTCAAAATACCGGCCTTTTGGAAAAAAGAACTGCTTCACGATGTCGGACCGGTACAGTTTGCCCCAAGCAAAGTTCTTTAGGAAGTTGTTCTTTACCAGTTCCTTCATGGCCTTCTGCCGAACAAGCACAAAAGCCTTTGACTCAGGATCAAACCACCTGTTGTCATACATCAGGCGGTCTTCATAGGCATAGTAGAAACCGCCTTGGACAATGTCGCAGTTCTGGCTTTTGGCAAAACCGTACAGGAGTTCCAGGGCGTTTGGAGCAAGATAGTCGTCAGAATCCAGGAACAACACATAATCTCCTGTGATGTAAGGATAGCCGGCGTTGCGTGCGTCGGAGAGCCCTCCGTTCTGTTTGTGGACGGTCTTTATGAAGTCATGTCCGCAGGCAATCTCATCGCAGAGCCTCCCGGAAGAATCCGTACTTCCGTCATCTACCAGAACCACGTCAAAATCCTTGAAGGTCTGGGCAAGAAGGCTGTCCACGCATTTGCGCAGGTAGTCTTCCACATTGTACACAGGAACTATTACGGTTACAGTCTTTTTTTCCATCATTTCCCAAGTTTAAGCATTTGACGGACCTTGTTGTTTATGCTCTTCCTGGAATCCTTGTCAAGGAGCACGAAATATGTTGCCAGAGAGAGGGTGATGACATTTGCCGCAGATACCAGGACAACCCTCAGGAATGATTCTTCCATGTTCCTGTGTATCAGCACGGAAGGGATGCCGCACACGGCCACCGCCAGCAGGTTGACAAGGAAGGCCGTCAGGATCTTTCCCACGGAAAAACCGGAAACCAGCCTCTTGAGCACCAAAGACGTTGCAACCAGTATCACGATACCCATGGCCAGAGTTACCAGATAGGTGGAAAGCGGTCCGACCCCGCATCTTAGCACAATGTATGATAACGGAATGCTCAGAAGGTAGAGGCCTCCGTACACGAGGCTGAAACCCTTTACCTTTCCGGTTGCCATGATTCCGCTCACCACCACGTTTGTGACAAGGGTCATGAAGCCCACCAGAAGCTGGATGCAGCAGAATTCAGTGGCATAATCGATATCACTCCTGCCGAGCCACAGACGTATCAGATAAGACATTTCCAATACGGCCGGTACCGTAATGCATCCCATGATGAGTACGGCATACATGGTGGAAGTTGCTATGGACCGGTTCATCTGGTCTGTCTTTTCCTGGGCGTAAAGCTTCACTATCTTTGGAGAGAATGCGCTGGTAACACTGTTAGCCAGCCCCATTATCATGCCGTAGATGGTTGTGGCAATGGTACTTGCAGCGTTGAGTACGACACCAAAGAATATGTTTATCAGAAAGTTGTTTGCCCACTGCCGGGCAGACACGGAAAGGTTGCGGAATACGTTCCACCCGCTGAAAGACAGCATCGGCACCATGTATTCCCTGTCTGAAGAAAACCTCAGCCTGCACTCTTCAAAATGAACCCTGTCATAGATGTAGTAGACCAGGAATATGATGGCATGAACTCCAACGACAAGGAAGGAATACAGTATCAGCTTGTCTGCGCTTACAACCATGAGGACATATACGGCGGCAAGCTTGAGAACGGAATTCAGAATCTCGATATAGGCATATATCCCCATCCTTTCATGAGCTATGATGGCCGCATTGAAAGGAGTCTGGATGAATACTATCGCCATGCAGATCACGCTGGCCTGGAAGGTCCAGAAAGCGGCGTCCATCCTTCCCTCGGGAATCACCAGCTTGTTGTAGAGCAGCCACAGCCCTATGATTTCTATCACGACGGTGCATATTGCAGCAATGGCCACATGGGTGAATAGAGCGGTGGCAAAAGTCTTGTCAAGGGCCTGCCGGTCTCCCTTTCCCAGGTTGAAGATCAGGAACCTGCTGGTGGCGTTGCTCATGGATGCGTTCAGGAACGAGACCATGGCAACAATCCCTCCTACCAATCCATAGATACCGTAGTCCTTTACTCCGAGGGTACTCAGAACCACCCTTGAAGTATACAGACCCACAACCATTATCAGCAGCATGCGCACAGAAAGCATAACCGCATTCCTTGCCACTCTGCCGTTGGATGAGATCTGGTTATCCATGTCTTACAGGTTTCTGGGCAAAACTAGAGTCTTCCGTCAACTATGTCGCGAGGAAGGATGGCCTTGACATCGTAGATGACGTGCTTAGGGTTCAGCAGGGAGTCAAAATCTATTTCCATCTCGCGGAACTGACGGTGACCCACCGCAACTATTGCAGCGTCAAACTTGTCTGAAGGAAGCTGGCTGGAAATTTCTATTCCGTACTCCTTCCTGACTATTGCCGGATCTGCCCACGGGTCGTAGACGGAGATGTCTACGTTGTATTCCTGAAGGGCATGGTAGATGTCTATGATACGGGTGTTGCGTACATCCGGGCAGTTCTCCTTGAAAGTGAAGCCCATGATGATGATCTTTGAGCCCAGCACCTGGATGCCCTTCTTGAGCATGAGCTTGATGGTCTGGTCTGCCACGTAGGCACCCATGCCGTCGTTCATGCGCCTTCCGGCAAGTATTATCTCAGGATTGTATCCCAGCCTCTGGGCGCACTGTGCCAGATAGTAAGGATCTACTGAAATGCAGTGCCCGCCGACAAGGCCAGGATTCATCTTTATGAAGTTCCACTTGGTGCTGGCTGCGTCGAGTACGTCCATCGTATCTATCCCCATCAGGTTGAAAATCTTTGCAAGCTCGTTGACAAATGCAATGTTGATGTCTCTCTGGGAGTTCTCGATAACCTTCGCGGCCTCTGCAACCTTGATGGAAGGAGCCCTGTGGGTTCCGTTCTCCAATACGGCATTGTAAACCTTGTCCACTATTTCAGCCACCTCCGGGGTGGAACCTGAGGTAATCTTCTTGATCTTCTCAACGGTGTGGACCTTGTCACCAGGATTGATTCTCTCCGGAGAGTAGCCGGCGTAGAAATCTGTGTTGAATTTCAGGCCGCTTACCTTCTCAACTACCGGAATGCATTCATCTTCAGTAACTCCTGGATACACCGTGCTTTCATACACTACGATGTCTCCCTTTGAGATGACCTTTCCTACGGTCTGGCTGGCTCCGTAAAGCGGAGTCAGGTCCGCCGCATTGTTCTTGTCTACAGGCGTAGGCACGGCTACAACGTAAAAATTGCAGTCGCGGATCTTGTCCAGTTCAGTAGTACAGACAAACCCGTGCTTGTCTATGGCATCGCGGAGAAGAGAATCACTCACTTCCAGTGTGGAGTCATGACCCTCCATCAGGGCGGCTACCCTCTTAGGGTTCATGTCAAAGCCCACGGTAGGGAACTTGGTGGAAAACAGGCGGGCCAGCGGAAGTCCCACGTAACCCAGGCCTATTACTGCAATCTTTATGTCTTTCATATCCATCATTTACGAAACAATCCGCAAGTTACTTATAAAAATCCATAATCTGCTCAACGATATAATTTATCTGGTCTTCCTTCAGCAGGGGATGCATCGGAAGCGACAGCACATGAGCGGCAAGAAACTCGGAATTGCCAAGTGAATCATCAGCATCTTCATCGCGATGGAAATCTCCAAGGCTTTTGGCAATGCCCTTGAAGGCCTCCTGACGGTTAAGTGGCAGAGGGTAGTAGATCATGGAAGGAACACCGTTTTCTGCAAGACGGGCCTTCAGCAGGTCTCTGGTTGAAGCATCTTTTACCAGGTCTTCGTTACGGTCTTTAACTATGATTGTATACTGATGATAGGTGTGCGTGGTGAAATCGCTCTCCACCGGTGTGCAGATATGTTTTTCCAGAGGATCGGCGGCCTTCAGCAACCTGGTGTAGGCAGCGGCGGCCCTCCTTCTTCCGGAAATGTATTCGTCCAGATGTCTGAGCTTTACATCCAGAACCGCAGCCTGGATGGTGTCCAGCCTGGAGTTGCAGCCAATGACATCGTGATGATACTTTACCTTCTGCCCGTGGTTGGCAATCATCCTTATTCTCAGGGCCAGTTCGTCGTCGTTTGTGAAGAGAGCTCCGCCGTCTCCCATACCTCCCAGATTCTTGGTAGGGAAGAAAGAAGTGCAGCCTATATCTCCGATACTTCCTGCAAAGGCTTTTGCCGGGCCGTAGTTCGAACCCAGGGCCTGGGCGCAGTCTTCAACCACCCTCAGGTCATACTTTTTGGCAACTGTCATTACGGCATCCATATCTGAACACTGTCCGAACAGATGTACCGGAACTATTGCCCTGGTACGCGGGGTAACAAGCTGCTCAATGTGCTCGAACGATGTGTGGGCATCTGTGTTGAAGGTCCGCAGGTTCACATCATACATTACGGGTGTAAGGTGCAGCAGGGCAATGACTTCTGCTGTTGCAACATAAGTGAATGCAGGAACCAGGACCTCATCTCCAGGCTCCAGTCCGAGAGCCATCAGCGCAATCTGGAGAGCATCAGTACCGTTACCGCATCCGATTACGTGCCTGACCCCGAGGTAGCGGGCAAGATCCTCCTCAAAAATACCCACCGGCTTGCCTTTGATAAAGGCGGAAGAGTCTATCACGCCGGAAATCGCTGAGTCTATTTCCTGCCTAATCTGACTGTGCTGGGCCAGAAGGTCCACCATCTGTATTTTTTCCATAAGAAAATCCGGTTTAATCAGACCTTAAAGATAACTAAAAAGAAGGAATGGTAGCGCTATGAGTAGCCGAGGTATATTTTTTTAAAATATGATAATAATATGTAATCACTTTTGTATTAAATTTAAATTACTTAACATCAACGATATAAGCGCGTAGTTGATAATTCTTTTCCAGAAAAGACGTTTTTTTTGAGTTTCAAATGCTAATAATCACAACAAAATTTATTATATTTGAAACATGTTTCATAGACGAAAAAACAAATTCTACAAACCAAATATTTTAATTCTATGAAGGAAACAAGATTTAAAGCATGCAGCCTGCTGATGGCATTTGCTCTGCTTCTGTTTTGCGGAAGCACTTGGGCACAGCGCCAGGGGTTGGTTACCATCAAGGGTACCATCACCGAGCAGGTGAGCGACGGATCATCAGCGCCTATTCCTTACGCTACGGTTCAGATACCGAGCGCAGGTTTGAGCGCAGTTGCCAACGAGAAGGGAGAGTATGTCATCAAGGGCATAGCTCCGGCAAACTATGAATTCATAGTTGCCTCTCTCGGTTATGAGACTTTGAACTTGAAGGTAAGCGTAACCGCTTCCAAGGAGGTTTACGATTTCAAACTGAGAATCGCAGACTTCCGTCTGGATGACGTTACCGTAACAGCCGAGGCTTCAAAGACCGGTGCCGCTACAGCCTCCAAGATCAACAGGACGGCTATCGAGCATATCCAGGCAAGTTCTCTTGCAGACGTGATGGTCCTGCTTCCTGGAGCAGACATTACATCCAGTACTTTCAAACCAGACCTTTTGGGAGTCAAGGCGCTTTCTGTACGTGGAGCTAGTGCTATGGGTACTGCAATCATAATGGATGGCGCTCCCGTTTCAAACGCCGCCAACATGCAGACAATGTCTGCTGCTATCGGAGGAGCAGCTCCAGCTACAGGCGGACAGAGCCCTACATCAGGCATCGACCTCAGGAGCATTACCACAGACAACGTTGAGTCTGTTGAGGTTATCCAGGGTATCGCTTCAGTAGAATACGGAAACGCTTCAGCCGGTACCGTAATCGTAAATGCAAAGAGCGGTGTGGAGCCTCTTACCATAAAGTTCAACACAAATCCTAACGTTTACGCTTTTGGTGCAACCCACGGTTTCAGCCTTGGAGAGGGCAACGGCTTCATCAACTACGGAATCGATTATGCAAACTCCATCGTAGATCCGAGGGAGGGTTACGACAAGTACCGCAGATCTACCGGAAGAATTGCTTACTCCAACACCTTCTTCGGTGGCAAGTTCTACACCAACACAGCCCTGAATTTCCTGTGGACAAAGCAGAAGCAGGAACCTAACCCTGAGGATGAGTCAGACTTCGAGTACAGCAACAGAAGGGACAAGGGAATCCGTATCACCCACAATGGTGAAATCAGGCTCAACGCCGGATGGTTCAAGAACATAAAGTACACAGCTTCTTTCAACTACACCAACCGCTGGAGTTACTATAAGGATCAGGGAACCAACGCCGATGTCGCTTACTCTTACAGCAAGATAGACGGTTCCGTACTGTCCAGCCGTCCAGGAGTTGTCATCTATGACGACGGCGGAAAGCCACTTACCTGGTTTGGTCCTAACGATGAACTCATCAACGACAAGAGCTGGATAACACCTGCTTCCTATACTTATGAGTACAACGTTTACGGAAAGGAACTCAACACCTTTGCAAAGCTCCTGCTCAACTTCTCCGGAAAACTTGGTGCAACCAACCACCATATAATTCTCGGTGCTGATTTTTACAACGACGGCAACGTGGGCAAGGGCAAGGTGTTTGACTATGACACTCCTCCTTACAGGAACCTTTCATACCGTTTCGCAACCCAGAGAGAGAGGCCTTACAAGGACATTCCTTTCATGAACAAGCTGGGTGCTTTCGTACAGGAAGACTTCCGCGTACCGGTATGGGGCGGCGGTGAGTTCAAGGTTGTTGCCGGTGTACGTTATGACAAGGTATGGAGCGTATCAGACGCTTTCTCCCCTCGTATCAACGCATCCCTGGATATCGTTCCCGGAATATTCAGCATCAGGGGTGGTTACGGAGTCAGCGTAACAGCTCCTTCAATGGCTTACGTTTATCCGGACAACGCATACTTCGACATGATCAACTTCAACAACTCGCTTCAGACAACAGTTCCTGACGCTCAGAAGTTCCAGTTGATCACCACCCATGTATATGACATCAAGAACCGCGACCTCGAGCTTGCAAAGCAGAAGAAGGCCGAGGTTGGATTCGACCTTAAGATAAAGAAGGTGAGACTCTCCGTTACAGCTTACAAGGACAAGAGCAACAACGGATACACCTTCTCAAGAGGCCTCAACGACTATCAGTGGGTTAACTGGCTGCAGTACAAGGCTGCTGCATATCCAACTGACGGATCTTCTCTCCCTGCCCTCACCCTGGACAAGGACGGAAAGGTATTCCTCGAGTACACCCGCCCTGGCAACAACCGCGCTTACGAGCAGAAGGGTGTTGAATTCGTCCTGGATTTCGGAAGAATCAACGCTATCCGTACTTCCTTCCTGGTCAACGGAGAGTTCTACGACTACAAGAGCTGGTCAAAGGGCTATGTGTGGTATAACAAGAGCGGAAGTGAGGAGGAAAACATGGGTATCTATGAATCCAAGACATCTTCAGGTATTTCAAGAGACCAGAACCTGATTACCAACTTCATCGTAACCCACAACATTCCAAAGATCGGTTTTGTGGTATCCCTTACCGCAAATGTCAACTGGAGGGAGAAGAGCTGGGTAACCTACGGTGCCTGCGATACTATCCCTACCAAGTATCTGAGCATAGAAGACGGACAGGTTCATGACTTCAACGCCTCATGGGCAGATCCATCAGGAGCTGACTATGCAAAGTGGCTTCCTATTCTCAGGAATGAGACCAACGGCGCTGTAGCAAAGAACAGAAGGCAGGTTGAGCCTGCATACAATCCGGTTCTCTGTATCAATGTAAACATTACAAAGCAGTTCAAGAACTTTGACGTTTCCTTCTTTGCAAACAACATGTTCAGAAGTACTCCTCTGCAGTCCCTGGTCAAGAGTCCCGGTAACAAGGTTCGGAGAAACTCCGACGTGTTCTTCTTCGGACTGCAGCTGACGGCACGTATTAAATAACTTTTAGAAGACCGTGATTATGAAAAAGATATATACCATATTATTAGCAGCCACCTTCGCATTCCTTTTCTCTTCATGCATCGACATGATGGAAGATGTAAAGGATGTGGAAAAGATAGAGACCATCAGCGTCTCCTACAAGGTTTGTGCAGCCACGGGCTTTATTCCTAAGGGCGGTTCTGTTACTCCTGACCCTAACTTCTCAACCGAGGGAGTAGAGGTAACGTTCACTAATGTAAAGACCGGTCAGATTTTCAAGGGAACTACCGGTTCCAACAGTATCGCAACCCTGGACATAGAGCCTGGTGTTTATTCCATAAGCGTTACAGGACGTGCAACCCATGAAGGTTATCAGTATTTCATCAACGGAAACGTTCCTAGCATCTCAGTATTTGAAAAGGTTACTCCGGAGCAGGCAGATACGGACGAGAAATACCGTCTTGTAGTCCGCCCGGCAAAGGTTGGTTCAATGTGTATCAGCGAAATCTACTACTGCGGAATAGCATCATACTACTTCAGGGACCAGACCTACCAGTTCACCAACAATTCAGACGAGGTCTTCTACCTTGACGGCATGTGCTTTGCCCAGTTGCATCCAAACATTGCAACCGCAAACCTTCCGACATGGCCTGATGAAGACGGAGACGGAAACTATGTTTACTCAGTGATGGTATGGCAGTTCCCTGGAACTGGACACGACTATCCGGTACTTCCAGGAGAGAGTGTCGTAGTTGCCCAGGAGCCAAGAGACCACAGGACAAACAATCCTAACTCTTTTGACAACTCAATGGCAGACTTCCAGGCTTGGACAGGAAACGCTTCGCGTTACAATCCAGACGTTCCTACCCTGGATCACATATTCTACACTTCATTGAACAGGGTACAGTGGCTGACATCCGTATTCGGAGCAGCATTCGTGATCTTCAAGGCTCCAGACGGAATAACTGTCAACGAGGATTACTACAAAGATGCAGCCCATTACCAGAGTGAGGTTAACCAGACCTCCAAGTATGCCAAGATTCCGGCTGACTGGATTCT
This sequence comes from uncultured Bacteroidia bacterium, assembly GCA_902780455.1. GTDB lineage: Bacteria > Bacteroidota > Bacteroidia > Bacteroidales > UBA932 > Egerieousia. Next base: position 156,352 of record CACZFO010000001.1, read on the forward strand.
GGACGGTGTAGAGCTTCTTACAAACATGAACGCCATGCACATGAAGAGAGTTCCTGGTTTCGTAGACGCAGGCGGTACTTCAGTAGAGGCAACTTATTGCGGAAAGACTGTTTCCAGGAAGGTTGTTGAAAAGAGAGCTGACGGAACTCCTAAGTATCAGGACACCAACAACTCTACCGAGGACTTCCAGGTCAACGACAAACCGGCTATCCGCCGTAACGGTGAAAAGGTTCCTTCATGGACTTGGTACAAATAGTAACGCGTAAAAGATGATTGTTATGAAGAACAAGATATTCAAGATAGCGGCCATACTGGTTCCGGCTCTGTTTGCCGGATACGTGGCCACGGCTCAGACTGGTACCAAAGCTGCCATTGAAAGGGCTGCACTGGAAAACATCTGGCTGAACAACACCGAAAATGCTGCCGGAGGTATGGTAGACGCTCCAGCCCTTATGGCCAACGCATTTGCCGGAATCGATTACAAGAAGGGAGACTTCAAGCCTAAACAGGTCGGCGAAAAGATCAATTCCCTGGTATTCCATACCGACGGTGGCGGTATCTACAAGAACGTGGGCAATATGTACCTCTGGGGCGATTTCACTTATACCAAAGATAATATTGCGGGCGCAAAATGGAACGCAACCCTTGCAGACCCTACTCGTGAAATGCCGTTCTTTGTTGCAGACGAGAACGTGAGCAAGTGGAAGAACCAGACCTATGAAATGAGTTTCAAGGCCGGTTTCCCTCGCCTGGTCAACGACCATCTGGTCATCGGTATAGCAGGTAGCTACAAGGCAGCCATTGCAGCCAAGCAGCTGGACCCTCGTCCTCTGACCTGGGTTTCAGACCTGAACGTAATGCCGTCAATCGTATGGGAGTTCAATCCTGCCAACGCCCTTGGTGCAGTGTTCCACTACACCAGCTACCGTGAGGACGGATCTCCTGAGAACGTGAACCACCTGCACGACCAGAAGGGTTGGGAGATAGTGGCTCCAGGTTTCTTCAACGAAGGCGTGCTTGCTTCTTTTGCCGGTATCAACAGGCTCCGCAACTACAACGCCAACGCCCTTGGCGGAAGCCTCCAGTACAGCTTCAAGAACGAGAAGTTCAAGGCTCTGATTTCCGGAGACTACATCTACAGGGTAGAGGACGTTCTCTGCAACTACACAAAGCCTCAGATGTCAGGTACCGTAAAGAAGACCGTATGGGGAGTAAACTTTGCCGCCCAGTACAATCCTACCGAGAAGGACCGCATATTCTTCCGTTACAGGTTTGACAACAATGATATGCGCGGCATCGAGTACTTCCAGACCTACGACAACACCTACGAGATCCAGAGCTACATCACTGATGCAAAGTTCGAGCGCTCAAAGTTCCACAAGAGGACCCAGTACTTCAACCTCGACTATATCATGGCTGAAGGTGATTCCTACACCTGGAAGTTCGGCCTGAACGCAAAGAGCTCAAAGGACAACTTCACCTACTACGTTCCTGAGACCCACAAGCAGATCAACAACCTGTTCTTTGGAGCAGACGTTACCTACAACTGGGTTGTAGATTCAAAGAACGTTGTTACCTGCAACCTGTTCGGAGGCGTTAACAACAACTCAAGAGGTACGTTTGACTACGGCGGAGTAAAGGAGAACAACAAGGCATTCACAGACTTTGCCCTGATGGACTTCATCTACCAGAGTTCAGACTTCACCAAATGGGGATGCAATCTGACATACAGTTTCTGCGGCTTCAAGAACCTTTCTTCCCTGTTCGTATCATTCGGTTACGAGAACCTCAAGCCTAGCGGCGACAACACCACATGGGGCGCTGCCATCAAGAAGTTCCCGTTCCTGAGCCCTTATCACGGAGCAGACCAGGAGAAGAGCATCTTCGGACACCGCAACTTTGTTACCGTAAAAGTAGGATTGACATTCTAAGACCGATGTTGAATCAGGAGGGCTGACCATAAGGCCGGCCCTCTTTTTTACTAATAAATCAAGAAACATAAGGAATTATGAGAAAACTGATGATTTCTGCTCTGCTGCTGATGTTTTTCTGCCTGGGGGCAAAAGCCCAGGAAATCCAGAAGCCATCCGTAACAGGTAAGACATCTTTTGCTGTCGTGATAGACAGCCACACTTTGCAAAAATGCGCTCCCCAGGTTGCCCAGTACAAGGAGACAATAGAAAGCGAAGGGCTTCCGACCTTCGTGGTTTCCGCCAAATGGGAATCTCCGGAGCAGGTAAAGGACGTGCTTAAGAAACTCTACAAGGAAAACAATCTTGAAGGTGCTGTCTTCATCGGCGAGATTCCTGTGCCAATGGTAATGAAGGCACAGTTCATGACAAGTGCCTACAAGATGGATGAGAGAAAATACCCTCTTGAGGAAGTTGCCGTTCCTACAGACCGTTTCTACGATGACTTTGACCTCAAGTTCAACAAGATTGCCGACTCCACCAAAGGACTGCACCACTTTTATGAACTGGCTCCGGATTCCACTCCTTACATCGAGTGCGACATCTACTCTGCAAGGATCATGGGCCAGAAGAGCAACGGCTGCGGCTGCAAGCAGATAGCCGCCTATCTTGAGAAGGCGGTAAAGGAGCACAAGGCAAACAACAAGTTCGACCAGTTTACATCCTATACCGGCCAAGGTTCCTATTCAAATTCCATCACCGCATGGAAGGCCGAGCAGGAAATCGTAAACGAGCAGTTCCCTGGCGTATTCAAGAAAGAAGGCGAGGCACGTTACCTGCGCTACAGCATGGCTGACTACATGAAGCCTAACGTAATCAAGGAACTCCGCCGTCCGGAACTTGACTTTATGGTTTTCCACGAGCATGGAGACTGGTTCAGGATGTATCTTTCCGGAACTCCGGAGGAGCAGGAGCCTGTCGGCTATCTCAAGAACTACCTGAGGGTTATGGCCCGCAGGAATCCGGCCTGGGCAAAAGCCAGGGCAGAGGAGCTGGGTCTTGACAGTACCTGGTATGCAGACTACAACGATCCTAAGAACATTAAGGCAGACTCCCTTCTTGACATCAACACCGGCATCGTCCTTGAAGATGTGAACAATATCGCACCTAACGCCAGGATGGTAGTCTTTGACGCATGCTATAACGGAGACTTCCGCAATCCTGAGTTCATTGCCGGCAAGTTCATAATGTCAAAGGGCAGCTGCGTGGTAGGTTTTGCAAACAGCGTAAACGTGCTTCAGGACAAGAGCGCATTCGACCTTATGGGACTTCTCGGAAACGGAGTAAGGGTAGGTCTTTGGGCTCAGCACATCAACATCCTGGAGAGCCACCTGTTCGGCGACCCTACATTCCATTTTGCAGCAAATCCAGGTGATGAGGACCTCAACAGCGTTCTCACGATCAAGGACAACGCTTACTGGGCCGGACGTCTGGACGACAAGAATCCTGAAGTCCAGAACATGGCTGAGATCAAGCTCTTTGAAGGAAATTATCCTGGCATTTCAGATATCCTCCTGAAGAAATTCAAGGAGTCTCCTTATGCAATCGTAAGGTACAATTCAATGCACCTTCTCGAGAAGATCGGTGACAGGAATTATTGGGAAGTGCTCAAACTTGCCACCACGGATCACTTTGAATTCATCCGCAGGATAGCCGTTACCCGCATGGGCCAGGTAGGAGCAGAAGAGTTCCTCCCATATATTGTAGCAGCTTACGAGAATGACCGCCATGCAACCAGAGTTGTTTTTGACGCTTCCGGAGCGCTGGTTTGCTTTGACAAGGATGCCGCTGCAGATGCAATAAACAACTACTTCCAGGACAGGCATTTCTACAATGCAGACAAAGACAGGGCAGAACTTCTGAAACTTGTAGAGGACAACCCTTCGGCAGAATCAATCAAGAGTATTCTTGACAAGGACAAGAAAGGCTGGAGAATCTCATACATCCAGTTCATGAGAAACCGTCCTTACCATCAGAACCTGACAGAATGCCTGAAGGTTCTGGAAGATCCTGATGACGATGTGTTCGTCAGGACAGTTATGGCTGAGGCTCTTGCCTGGTGGGAACTTTCCTACCGCAAGCAGGAAATCATAGATTCCTGCAAGAAACTCCTTGCAGACCCATCTACCCCGGATCAGATGAAACCGGCTCTTATAAGTGCAGTAACACGTTTAAGTTCAAAGAAATAAGGAGGCAGTTATGAAAAGAATATTTTTAGCAGTTGTTTCAATTTGCCTCACAGTTTCTTTGATGGGGCAGAACATCAAACTTGAAAAGCCAACCGCAAAGAAGGCCAGTTCGTTTGCAATCGTAATAGACAACGGAACCTTCAACGCAGTCTCCGCTCAGGTTTATGCTTATCGCGATGCCGTTCAGAATGACGGCCTTGCAACCTACATCCTCCGTGGCGACTGGGAGAACCCGATGCAGATAAGGAACGAACTCATAAAGCTCTACAAGAAGGCCAAGAACCTTGAGGGTATAGTTCTGGTCGGCGACATCCCTGTTGCCATGGTGCGCAACGCACAGCACATGACCACCGCCTTCAAGATGGACGAGGACAACTTTGACCGCAACGAGTCAAGCGTAGGATCTGACCGTTTCTATGACGACCTCAACCTTGATTTTGAATATCTTGGAAGAGACAGCGTGGATACGGATTTCTACTACTATGCGCTCAAGAATGACTGCGCACAGAAGCTGAATCCTACATATTACTCAGCCCGCATCAAGTATCCTTCAGAACTTGGAGGAGACAAGTACCAGGCTATAGGTGCCTTCCTGGAGAAGTGCGCCAAGGCCCACCAGATTGAGGAACCTCTGGACAACATGGTAACCTTTGCAGGCCACGGCTACAATTCAGACTGTCTGATCACCTGGCTGGACGAGACCGTAACCATTGAAGAGAACTTCCAGTTCCTGGGTAAATCTTCAAGAGACTTCAAGCAGCTCAACTTCCGTCACGAGGACTACATGAAGTACCGTCTGTTTGACGAGCTCCAGAGGCCTGAGGTAGACGCCATCTTCTTCAACGAGCACGGAAGCATAGACAAGCAGCACATTTCCGAGTTCCCGGCACAGGAAACTCCGGAAGACTATGTAAGCAGGTATGCCTACGGCGGATACTTTAATCCGGGCCCTTACTCCATCCTGAGCAAGGAAGTTGCCAAGAGGAAGAAGGCCGGCATGAGCAAGGAAGAAACAGATGCCTATGCAAAGAGACTCATAGACACCCTCTGCACAGACTTCCACGTAACTCCTAAGTTCTTTGACGGTTGGTGGAAGACCCAGAACCTGACCGACGAGGAGAGAAAGGCCGAGGCTGCAAAGTCAAAGCAGCAGAAAAGGGAGATCGTCATAGACCTTGACGACATCAAGAAAGACTTCCGCCCTCAGCCTTACTTTGTGATATTCAACGCCTGCTATAACGGATCTTTCCACCGCAAGGGCAATATCAGCGGATATTATATCTTCGGCGACGGAAGGACCGTAGTCTGCCAGGGCAACACCGTAAACGTGCTCCAAGACAAGTGGACCTACGAATGCGTGGGCATCATCTCCCTGGGAGCCAGGATCGGTGAGTACAACCGCCTTGTTCCTACACTTGAGGGCCATCTGATCGGCGACCCTACTTTCCACTTCAAGAGCGGTGCTGACTTTGATTTCAAGGACAAGATCGTTGAAAACCGCAAGAATGCAGCCTACTGGAGAAGCATGCTTGACTGCCCTTATCCTGCAGTCCAGAACGTAGCCCTCAGGATGCTCAACGACCTGGGACAGATTTCACCGGCTGAAGTCCTGCAGAAGATGAAGGACAGCCAGTTCGGAACCGTAAGGATGGAGTGCCTGACCTTGCTTTCACGCATGGGAGACAACGACGCCTTTGTAGCAGCCCTCAACCTCGGTCTCAAGGACAGGTATGAGGTTGTAAGAAGACGCGCCGGCGACCTCTGCGGAAGAAGCGGCGATCCAAGAATGATGGAAACCATGATGGACGTGTTCGTCAACTATCCTGAGGCAAAGAGAGTCAACTACAGCATTTCCACCAACTTCCTGAACATAAACCAGGACAAGGTTAGGGAAGCTTTCAAGAAGGTGATCCCTACCATGACATACATGGACAATGACGAAGTCGTAAAGGAAGTCAACGACGTAATCGACCGCAATGCCAAGAGATATGCCAGCAGCGTCAAGTCTATCCTCGACAAGAACGAAGAGCTCAAGGAGAGGATTTCCGACATCAGGATGACCCGTAACTACAACCTCCACGAGAGTATCCCTGAATTCATCAAGCTTGTTGCAGACAAGGACAACCCTCTGGAAGTAAGAGTTAACATGGCTGAGGCTCTGGGATGGTATGTATACTCCTACAGGAAGCAGGAAATCATAGACGGCTTCAACAAGATCCTTGCTGAGGACAAAGACCTGGATCCGGAACTCAGGGGAGAACTGGTCCAGACTATCAACCGTCTGAAGTAAGACGGGGCGATGGTGTTTTATAACACCCTGACCCTCGATATAATGCTAAAAGCACCCTCTTATTTTCAGAGGGTGCTTTTTGTATATCGTTGAATATAAAATAGTTGCAAGAGACCATAGTCCCTTCACTTCCTTGAATTGAAGTACCATGGTTTCTGCCAGTCGTAGGAGGCGCGCTTGAAAGGTACGGATTCATTGCTGACGAGGCGGAACATGAGAGGGTCTTCAAGGACTTTCCTCAGGTCGTATTCCCTGCCGTCAATCTTGATGGTGCGGTAGATCATCCTGATTCCGTGGCTGTAGTCCGAATAGAAGTTTCCGTGGCGGATGAAAAGCGGCTGCTGAGGATGTCCGTCCGGATGATGCCATCCGTAAATGGCCACGTGGCGGTCAAAACCGGCCTCGTTTTCGAGTCTTGTGGTCAGGACGACGTCTTTCTTCAGTCCGGAGACAAACTGCCCGAATTTAAGCCCCTTTGACCTCATCAGGGCGTTGATGGCGTTATTGCTGTCTTCAAAGCAGAGAGGCTTCATGTTCCTGTCTTCCACCGGGCGGAACGGGAATATCTCAATCCTGCCTTCAGCCGCCTCGGCGATCCTGTCCACCAGGAAGGTGGTAGGGAGCGAGCAGTACAGGGAGTCAGCCACTCTCTGGGCCCCGAGAGGTCCCATCGGCATCCTCACGTAGTCGGCATCGTTGCCAATTGACAGATAGTCCGGGAGCACCCACATCTCCACCTTGTGCTTTCCGCTCCACTGCCCGTAATCGCTGAGAACAACCGTGTAGTCTATCTTGCGGAATTTCTTCAGGGCGGATGGCATGTTGCCGGTAAGGATCTGGGCAATCGTCATGTCTTCCATCTCCCAGAACCCGGTGTCCTGCACCATCTGGATGTAGGCATGCCCGTCGGGAGCTTTTTCATCGCGACTGTGATTCTGGAAATAGGGCACTTCAAAGAATCCGGCCTTGTAGTCTATGCTGGCCTTTTTCTGGGCGACGGCCGTTCCCTGGATAAACATCAGGGCGGTAACGGCTAAAGCAACAAGTTTTTTCATATATCCGAAAGTGTTTATTATCTGCATTCAAGAGGTGTTTTATTTAAGGAACACCAGATATTTTTCCTTTATCTCGATTGGATGATATTCCATCTTTGCCTTGCGGAGGTTTTCGTCTCCTGAATCGTCTTCGCGGTTGACAAGGGTGAAGGCCGGCGTTCCTTCAGGGATATTCTCCCTTTCCCTGAGCACACCGTCCATGTAGCCCAGGAACTCCTGGCTCATTGCCTGGTATGCTCCGCGATACTCGGTAAGCGCCTTCTCTATGTGCACCAGCAGGGTATCGGAACTGGTCCTTTCTCCTACAGTGAAGGCCACAACCTTTCCCTGCACTCTCAGCAGTCCGCCGTCGAGGTCCAGGGCCTTGTAGTTGTTGAGCGCTACCCTCACGGCGCAGAATTCGTTGTTCTTCCAGAAGTCCTGTCCGCATCCGTTGCGTCGGCACCACTCGTCGTTCATCTGGAGGCATTCTTCCATGTTGGAATCGGATATGGGCTCGAACTGCCACCTGTAGAGCCTGCGGAAGCCGTTGGCAAAGTTGCGCTTTGCCTGGTACTTCTTGCCGCTGAGAGTCTTCAGGGCCTGTGCGTCGTAGATGTAGTCGGCCCCCATGCGCGATACCTCCGAGGTAAAACGTCCGCCAAAATAACGTTCAAGGAAATCCATCTGGGACGGCAGCACTCCGTAGAACACCAGCCTGCCGTCATCGCCGAGGAGTGAACTGTCGTTGAGCATCGAGCTTATGATGTCTGCAACCTGGTGCTCATCGGCCCTTCCAACCGGCATCAGGTAACTCTTCCTGCCGTTCATGTTGTACTGGACCAGAGCCAGGTCTCCTATGCGGGCAATCTTGCTCTTGAAAGTGTTCTTCCACAGGAACTGGAAGGTAAAGTTATAGTCTTCTGAATTGAAGTCGGGAGCGGAAAAAAGCTCTCTGATCCACTTGGAATCAGAGAGTTCTATTTCTTTGAATATAAGGTCGTTCATTTGAAACAATCAAGTAGCAGGTTTTTACTTCAACCAATCTTTCAGGGTTTTGAGCGCTTCGTCTTTCATAGCCGGAGGAAGGTTGGAGATCCTTGCCCTGTGGCTTCCGCCAGGAGCTATGTAGAACTTGATGTTGTCGTGCCCTGGATTGTTCGGTCTTACGGAAGACCACGGGTCCCATTCTCCGTAGATGAACATCATCTTGCTGTCCGTGTTGGCAATGAAGTTGGTCAGGCCCTTGTAGAGGCTCTTGTCAAACTTGAACTTCCTTCCGCCAGGCAGGAATATCTTTCTCAGATAGCCCTTTGAAGATTTGATCTTGAGATATTTCTTGAAAGGCTTGGTATCGTATCCGTAATATCCGAGTTCCTTTGCAGCCTGCACAAAGAACGGGGCGTTGTCGTCCCAGCTCTGGAAATAGTCAGGTCCAACGGCATCTACAAAGTACTTGAACAGAACCTCGTCGCTTTCGGTAACTGCAGGTATCGTAGATGTCTTCCTGCCCCACTGCCAGAAAGCGAACGGGAACTCCAGCACGCAGTAATCCAGCACTTCAGGAATGGAGATGTTGTATGTGAGATTGTTCTTCTGGGAAAAATCGCCGAGCATCTTTTCCATAACGTCTCTTCTCTTGAGGATCTCCATCTGGAAGTTGTAGATGATTGAGCGGTCCTCTGCGGTTCCGGTGGAATCTCTCAGGAACGGTTCGTGCCTTCCATCTTCCTGGGCTCTTGCAACAGGTCCCACGTAAGGAACTGACACATTCACGTCTTTAGGATAGAACATGGTGTAAGCCATGCAGTTCTGGCCGCCCTTGCTGATGCCGGTGGCAATCCACTTGCCATAGAATATGTGACTGAAAGCCTTCCTCACCTCATGGAGGTCTGCGGCTTCCTGCTCTGCTGTCATGTAGTCCCAGTTGAGCTTGTCCCAGGTGATGGTGGAGTCGTCCTGCATGAACGGCACGCTCTCGTTGAAGTAGCGGTGCTCAACCAGCACAAAGTTGCACTGCAGCAGGTAAGCCACCTCTTCCACGTATCTTGGATTTGCTCCGTACTTTGCTGTATATCCTTCCGTGATGATTACGGTAGGGGCCTTGAAGTCTGTGAATCCCACAATGACCCTCTGCTTGAAAAGTCCTTTCTCCGGATGCTTGTGGTCTATAGGCTGGGTGATGAACATCCTGTACTTGGCCTTGATGTATCCCTTGAGCTGAGGGGCAACCCTAAGCCTTTCAAAGTCAGACAGTCTGGCGTATGCCTGGTTTGGCATCACGTAGCGGTTGCACCACAGGAAATCATCTATCACCAGAGAGTCTACCGGAGAGGATGCAAACCTCGGTCCGGCCTGGTATCTGAGGCTGTCCTCACTCTGAGCAAATGCCGCAGAAGAGAGGCACACAGACAACACACAAATCATCGCCGAGGCAAAGGCCGCAGCAAATCCTTTTCTCAAATTTCTGATATTCATATCAAACGGTTTTATTCTTTATCGCGATAACCCTAAATCTTAAATCTTTCTCTACAGATTTATTCGCGATCATTCAGGTTTATCTCTACAAATTTAGACAAAAAAATTATGTATATTTGTTATAATACTTAAATCATAATTTGTAGTACTATGAACATTATCATCACATTGCTCATCGGAGCAGTTGCCGGCTGGCTTTCCGGCTTCTTTGTAGCCAAAGAAAAAGGCGGTCTCATCTGGAACATCATCATCGGTCTTGCCGGCGGTTTCGTCGGAGGCTGGCTGCTTGGAAAACTTGGCGCAACAAGTCCGTTCTGGGCACAGTGGTACGGCCAGATTGTAAGTGCCGTAATAGGTGCAGTAGTACTTCTCTGCATCTGGAACATCATCAAGAAGGCCTTCAAATAGACCAAGTTACAAATGTTAAATGCGGCTCGTTCCCGATGAGGAACCGAGCCGCATTGTTTTTCACGACTGTCTAAAAAAGCGGTCCTTACTGCCGGGTCCAGCGATGCTTTACGTATTTCATTTCCCAGCGGTCTTTCTCCGGCGTTCGTGTAAAGTCGTGTTCGCTGATGATGCATCCCGTGAAGATGTCATCGGCGATTTCTTCTATGACGTCCAGCCGTCCCACCATGCATCCAAGGACCTGGTCACGAACTCTTTCAGTCATTACCTTTTCCTTCCTGCCTTAACCGCAGCAAGCATCTCTTCCTTAGTGCATTTCTTGCGCAGTACCCAGTAAGACCTGGTTGAATCACCTCCGCTGTACAAGGTGTCTCCGTTGGTCACAAACTCCCATCCCTGGGCTGCAAAATGTATCATCACAGCTGCCGGAGTCCTGAACTTTATCGTCTTACCTTCCGCATCCTTCACTCTCTCAATAGAAACACCGTCATCTATGTCTGCCTTGAGGCCTTCGTTCTTGATGTCTCCAGACAGATAGACAAAGTTGTAGATGTAATATTCTTCCTCATCCGGGGCTACCTGATTTCCAGCCGCCTGGGCATTTACTCCCGCCGCCAGAGCTTTCGCTCCATCCGCCAGTTCCAGAACTTTAGCCTCAGCCTTCTGCGCCGTTGCCATCATCCCGGCAACCAACAGCGCCACAAACAGAACCTTTTTCACAGTTTATTGATTTTAAAAAGTTAACTAACGTAAAGATACATGAAAAAAACATCTTCAAACGCTCCCAACCTCTTTTTCTCAGCGATGTCAAAGAACAGCTGCCACTTTTCTGATTTCTTTGAGAACTTGCTTTAAAGAAGAATCCTTACGAGCTGTCTGAATGTTATACTTTGTTTGTAGAAACATTAAAGACTCTGCAGGAATGTCAAGAGCAGCCTCAAACATCAAGGCGGTCTTGGCCGTCAATGGACGCTTTGCGTTGATTATTTCATTTACAACGGAATAAGCCAATCCCATATTCTTTGCCAACTGGCGTTGACTGATACAACGTTCTTCTATTTCATCTTTTATAACCTCACCAGGGTGAGTTGGTATGAAGCCGTAACCTAAGTTCCCCATCGCTGTTTATTTCTTATAATGGTTAGACAATTCGATAATACTGCAAATATGAACGCTTCCTTCTGCGATTACTTTGATCTCTAAACGATACTGATCATTCAGACGTACAGATTCAAGTCCTGCCTTATCTCCTGAAAGTTTTTCGTAATGTAGTGAGCGGTAACGATAAAGATCAGAAGGTTTGTCCACAGAATCCAGTATATTCACAACTTTAACATATTTTTTTACAATTTCAGGTTGAAAACGATGTTGTTTATCACCGGTTTTCCCCTCATAGTACAATTTTTTTAAGTACTCTTTCTCAAAAGCAATCTCCATTCAGCTACTTGTCGTTGACAAAGTTAATAATAAAAGCATTATATTCACAAAAAATGCGAACGCTATTCCAGGCGGGTGCCCTTCCAGCACAAAGCTAGGCTAACATTTGTTCAACATCCTAACCATCAGGTACATTTTATCTAGTATAATTCTGGAATTATACTTAACTGGAACAAAAACAGCCCGAAAATGCTCCCAACCTCTCTTTTTCGGAGAGGTCAGGAGCATTGGGAGTTTAAAGAGAATCAAGGAAGTTCAAGGAGAAACCGGGAGGGTCGGGGAGCGCTCCTTGAAGCACTACGCTCTTTTCAGGTAAACGATTACTTCTATCTGGTTCTCCGGATGGAGTGATTTTATCGGATATTATATGTTATTTTGCTCCTGAAAGGTGGTAGATTACCACCTTTTTTATATATTTGCGAAAAACTTGGAGTATGAATTGGAATGAAGCATACGAGGCTTGGTGCGCCTTGCAGCCCTTGTCGGATAGGGATAAGGATCGCTTGAGCCGCAAATTTACCGTTGAGTTCAACTACAACAGCAACCACATTGAAGGAAACACGTTGACCTATGGCCAGACAGAGTTGCTGTTGCTTTTCGGCAAGGTTGTAGGTGAGGCTGAAATGAAAGATTTTGAGGAGATGAAAGCGAGCAATGTCGGCTTGATAATGATGAAAGAGCAGTCATCTTTTAAGGATTTGCCACTTACGCAGAATTTCATACGCCAACTCCACAAAACTTTGCTCCGCGAAGACTATTATGTGCATCGTACTCTTCCAGACGGGACGGTGACCACTTATACCATTCATGCAGGAACGTATAAGACGCGTCCAAATAGTGTGATTACACGATACGGTGACCATTTTGAATACGCTTCTCCAGAAGAAACAACAACTTTGATGACCGATTTGGTGGATTGGTATAACAGGACCGAAGAATCGGGAGAATTTGATCCTGTTGAATTAGCGGCACTTTTCCACTATCGCTATATTCGTATACATCCATTTGAGGATGGGAACGGACGTATTGCTAGGCTTCTTGTCAACTTTATCCTGGCCAGGCATAACTATCCGATGGTTGTAGTCCGTAGCCGAAATAAGAAGGATTATCTGGAAGCTCTGCATAAAACTGATCTAGTTGTCGGGCCTGTACCCAGTGACGGCTCTCACGCCAGTCTGCGAGATGCTCGCCATTTTGTGAACTGGTTCAAGAAAATAGTGACTGCAGAGGTTCAAAATGACGTGGATTTTCTCCAGACCAAGGATCCCAACATCTGGTGGTACGACGGCCAGCGCATCTCTTTCCGAAGCCCAAACTCCGGGAGAATCTTGAATTTGCTGATGTCCGAACCGGGAATAACGATTGCGGCTTTGGCCAAAAAGATAGGTATCAACACTTCCGCAATCCAAAAACACCTGAAGTCTATGACAGAAAAAGGATACATCGCCCGTCGTGATAAAGACAGGGAGTGGGATGTATTCATTATTCCTTCCGCATAAGAATATACCACCATAAAAGGTGGTAGGTTACCACCTTTGGGCGCCAAGGCACCTATTTCTCTTCCCTTTGGCCGCACTGGGCTTTTTCCTTCCGGTATGGTTCTTTGTGCATCTGATAATAAATTTGTTCATCGATATATATAAAGAAGAAGACCTGAACTGGCTAATCATCAGCATAGGGCAGGGTATCCTTTACCGGCAGTTCGGCCGGTTCTCCAGAACCATCCCAGCTGAGGCGGAAAAGCCCCTGCACGGCCTTTGGCATTCTCATCAGCGATGCTTGAGGTCGACCCTGGCATCGGGCTCTTCTCCGCTGCTTTTGGACTGCCATTCATTTCCTGCCAGGATGAGCGATGTTGATATCTGCATTGGTTTCAATGAGGACTGGTCCAAGCCCGACACCCGGACCATTGAATATGCGGTCAACTGGTTTGAGGACAACGGTTTCAAAGTAGGAATCAACACTCCCTACAGCAACTCCATTGCCCCTGAATGCAGTTTCAGATATCACTCCATGATGCTTGAAATCAACAAGAAAGCCTACCTGAAAGGCAACTCCATCCTTCTCCGAACCCGCTCCGGAAAGCGCAACAGAAACCTCAGCACAACCATTGCCGGATTTATGGCGGGGCTGTTAAGTGAGTAGAGAAGGCTCCAACTTTTACTATATCTTTGTAATCACTAAGTAGCCACACCTATGAAATCATTCCGCATAACATTATCAGCATTGATGCTATCACTTATAGTCTTAGCATGCAGCAAGGAAAGTGTCACGACATTGAGGCTGGAAAGCTCTTCGGAATTGTCTTTTGATGCAAAAGGAGGAGAAGCTTCCATTACCTTCTTTTCATCTGACAGTTGGACGGCAATGTCCTCATCTACATGGTGTTCTGTTTCCAAGACTAGTGGCAGTAAGGGTAATAATACTATATCAATCACTTGTGCAGAAAACTCGTCCAACTCTGTTCGGGAAGGAACTGTAACAATTGCTGCCAAAGATGTTTATGTAGTTGTCAGGATATCCCAGGAGGAACGAAAACCGGAGCCGATAAGTCCTCTGATATATGGCAGATGGGTGTTAAAGAAAGGTCAGCCAACAGGGTTTCTATCTCCTTCTCAATTCTCACATATCATCAGTTTCACTGCCAGTGGAAACTATGAGGAGACCTGCTATACTTCAACCATGGATTCAGCGAGTGGTCTAAATACTTATTGGACTTCATCTTCTTTAACAGGAAACTGGAAAGGCGGAGATAATAAGATATTATTAAACGATTGGGATGGGAATAATATCAAAGACACCTTATATCTTGTTTCTATAGCACCAACAGAACTAAAACTTAGATTCAAAGATATCAACCTGACGTATTGCAAAGAAGATACACAGTTTACAAATCTTAAGACAGAACTAACAGGACGTTGGTATAGCATAACAACTCTAAGTTATAAAGGTTATTATATCCTCAATGCCGACGGTACAGCTACTGTTATTCAACATGAAAAAGTGTTAACCAGCTATGTAGCTAGAATTTTGGAGGGAACTTGGTGGGTAGATAGCAGTAATCTTGTACTTCATGACAGTAAAGCCGCCAGCGGGTATAATAATAACTATCCTATTGTTTTTATCAACGACAAATATTTAGGATTCACGTCTTTGGTGTTGGAGAAAAGATAGTTGGATCGTACTTTCTAGATAGTGCTGATGGGATGTCGACACAGGAATACTTTCTAAATTAAGGTTGTTTTGGGCAAAACAAATTTGTATAGGTTACTATCGAGAAGAAGTTGGGCTACCTCCGCTGGTTCCTGAACTGGGCTACCGATCGGGGCTACAACACCAACCTGGACTATAAGAAATTCCGCCCGACACTCAAGATGACGCAGCGGAAGGTCTTCTACCTCACCAAGGAGGAGGTCTCCCGCGTCCGCGACCTAGAACTCTCCGAATCCCAGGCCTACCTGGATCCCATCCGGGACATCTTCCTCTTCTGCTGCTTCTCCGGCCTCCGGCACTCCGATGTCAACAACCTCCGACGAAGCGATGTCAAGGGCGACCACACCGAGGTCACGACCGTCAAGATGGCGGACCGCATCTCCATCGAACTGAACGAGGTTACCAAGGCCATTCTTGATAAATACAAGGACACCCCATTCAAGGACAACAAGGCCCTGCCGAACTACACCAACCAGGCGATGAACTGCGACATCAAGGAGCTGTGCCGTCTGGCCGGAATCGACGAGGAGATCCGCGTCACCACCTACAAGGGCAACGTCCGCACCGACAAGATCCAGCCCAAGTGGGAACTCGTCGTCACCCACACCTGCCGCCGCACCTTCATCGTCAATGCCCTCTCCATGGGTGTGTCACCCCCAACGTCGTGACGAAATGGACCGGCCACTCCGACTACAAGGCCATGAAGCCCTATATCGACATCGTGGATTCCATCAAGGCTAGCTCGATGACGAAGTTTGATGGGTTGATTTAAGTTGATACTTGTAAAAATCGCGGAAAGGTGTATATTTGCACTTGAGAAAAATCGCGGAAAGGTGTATATTCTCCTATCTGATAAACTTAGGAAACGTGATTATGAAACGTAAGATTTACGACCAGTTGGTCCAGTGGAAACAGGAAAAGAATGGATCTACAGCCCTTTTGATAGAAGGGGCTAGGCGTATCGGGAAGAGTTATATCGCAGAGGAGTTCGCTCGAAACGAATACGACTCGTATATACTCATCGATTTCAGCAAGGCTCCTGCTCGCGTTAAAGGATGGTTTGATGAGTATCTAGATGATATCGACACGTTGTTGCAGAATATCCAACTGCATTACAAAAAGCAGCTAACACCGCGAAACTCCCTTATTATCTTCGATGAGGTGCAGAAATGTCCTCGTGCCAGGGAGGCAATTAAAGCTTTGGTTGAGGACCGCCGTTTTGATTATCTTGAAACGGGCTCTCTTATCTCCATAAAGAAAAACGTTGAGAATATTGTCATTCCATCAGAAGAGGATGGTATCGAAATGTTCCCCATGGACTTTGAAGAGTTTCTTTGGGCTATGGGCAACGAGGTAATGATGCCATACATCAAAACACAATATGAAAAACGTAAGCCAATGGGAGAATTCCACCGCGAAGCTTTACACTATTTCCGTCAATATCTTATCGTAGGCGGAATGCCGCAGGCTGTTGCCGAGTATGCTGCAACGCGAGATTTTACCAAAGTGGATGCCATCAAACGTCAGATACTGCGCCTTTACAAGAACGATATAAAGAAATACGCCGGGACAGCTACTGCCCGCGTCAGCGCTATCTATGATGCCATTCCTGGACAGTTGCAGAAGAAAGAAAAAAGGTTTGTGTTGTCGGCTCTGAAGGATGAAGCGCGAATGCGTGAGTACGATAGTGCGTTCTTTTGGTTAGATGATGCCAAGATCGTTAATATCTGCTACAATACGACGGCGCCAAATATTGGGTTGCAACTGAATGAAGACCGCACCGTCCTGAAGTGCTATTTCTGTGATACAGGGCTTCTCATTTCGTTGGCTTTCAGCGCACGAGGTATCGTAACGAATGAGATTTACCAGAAACTAATGTTCGACAAATTGGAAATCGACGAGGGTATGCTGGTAGAAAACATCGTAGCCCAAATGCTAAAAGCATCGGGTAAAGAGCTATTCTTTTATTCCAACTATGACAAAGAAGAAGCAGAGAACCGGATGCAGATAGATTTCCTTATACAAAAGGAGGTAGTAACCTCTCGGCATAACATATCTCCAATTGAGGTTAAGAGTGGATCAAACTATACGCTTACTTCCATTAATAAATGCATCAAGAAGTTTGGCCAGTACCTTTCAACGCCCTTTGTTTTGCACACAAAAGATCTAGAGATGAAAGACGGACTGGTTTATCTCCCGCTTTATATGACTCTTTGCTTATAACAAGACCTTCCCAAACAGGAGTACTGGACATCATTCACTAATGATGACTCAAAGCATGAGAGAATCACCATCCCAGTCTGGAGAATCCGGGTTAGGGTCTCTTAGAAACATAACTTTATCTAAAAGATTATCCAAAATATACAGTATTTCGGAAGGAATCGCATCATTTGGACGCACAATTCCTAGTAGGATGTTAGCATGAGCTGGATTATCTTCAACTGGAGATGAAACGACATCTTTTGCTCCACAATCAATAGCGATTGCTTTGTTGAGAAGTCCAAAGCCACAATATTGCGCCTTTCCTCCTGAAAACAGTTTATGCGCGAGCTCCTTACAGCGCTTGATAGACGAATAGTCGAGTCTTGTGACGGATACCTCTTCTGTCCCTATGGATGGATTAAAGGCGGATGTCCGAAGTTGCTTACCATCTTTCGTAAAGTGGAAAGGACTTAAAATAAACCGCACTAAACGCTCTTTATTAGATACAACTGTGGGAATTGCAGGCTTGGGCGTTTTTTTGCAAAACCAATTCCTACACATTATAGATGATGGATTTTATCTTTCTTACTAAAAAAGAAGTAGATACTTCATTGATGTCTTGATTATCGTAAAACTCAGCATCAAATCCGTTCTTTTTCAAGTAAAAAGAAAAAGTATCGGCACCGATACTAAGTGTTAAGCGTTCTCCATTATTATTTCCCCATTTTATACAAACGCTACCGTTTGTATTTGGGAAGAGGTCAATAATAGTACTGAGTTCGGGCTCTTCAAGATGATTGATTATGCAAAGTGCCGAAGTTGCACATTGCACATTAATAGGGATCGCTCCAAATCCATCCCAATTATTGTCAAGAGACTTGAAAGAAAGAATTTGCTCATAAGATGCTTTTCGCAGTTCTTCGATATTGCTTCGTTGATATGAAGAAACGAGAGAAAGATAAGCGGTGAGCGAGGGGGTTTCTTGGCCTTTGACCAAAAAGAAAGGAAAATAGCGAGAAACATTCTTGCTATTCTTCGATTTGGTATTGATAAGAGATATTTTTGATCTTGAGGGAGTAGAACCTTGTTCAAGCAAAGACCCTATAAAAGAAAATGATCCAGTGTCTTCTGCCCGAATACACTCAGATGGGATCACAACTTCCATTATTTCTCATTTTTAGTTTGGGACTTTTGAAGTTGCTCAAGAGTCTCAATATGTTTATTAAGCCAAGTTGAAATAGATTTTGCCGTTTGCAGATTCATAACGACGCCGTTCTTAATAAAGCGGACAAAGGATTGATTAAGGTCCTCTGGCTCCGAGGAAATCACGTCACCTAAGGTGCCATTTGATGAGACCGCTTGCGTTTGAGTGTTTGGAAGAGCCAATCTTTCAAGATAGAAATTGGCGACAATTTCTCCTTGGGGAGTAATCCCCCCCTGGGCGCCATTCACATAAACTGGATTATAGTTGTCGTCGAAAATGTACTTGAATTTAATTGTTTTCTGTTCCATAATGTCGAAATTAGTGTGAGTAGAAAGAACAAACTATATGCCAATTAAGTTTAATCTTAAACGATAATGCTTTTCAACCATCTGCAAAGTAAATAAAAACAAAGATGATAAACAAGGATAACGGTTCTAACGAAGCGGCGTCTCACCCTATATAATAAAAGGGTTATTCGTAAGAGAATAGCATCTCTAAAGCAATAAAAGATCGTTCGTCTCTCTGTCTCCAATGAATACTCGACAGTTTACCGTTATTTGGGAACAACTTTACTGATTTGCTACGTTTTCATCACCAATGAAATTGTAGCAAAAAGAATGATAAAACGCTCAATGACTGTCCCCTCGGACGCTGTTTGGGGGAAGGATCCCAAAGAGGACGACTGGGTGTGGGCGCGCCGTTGTCTGAAGAAAGCGAAAGAACTCCATGAGCGCCCGTATACGTATAGACGACACAAATAAACAGATTGCACTATGAAAGAAAAGTTACCCCCTAAAACCGGCCTCGACTTCGGGGCCATGATGGACGACATAGACGACCAGGAAGAACTGAAGAAGGAATCCGAGAACGTAAAAGAACTTCTCGGGCAAGTAAAAAAGACCGCCTCAGATTTGGAGGCGTCTTTTGAGACTATGGTCATTGAGGCTTTAGGAATGGACGAAACAGCTGCGGCCATTCAGGAAGCGTCCTGGAAGATCAAGTGGACCTTGGATCGAATAGACCTTGCACTTGAGAGGATGAATGAGACGAAGTACACGGTCCAACTTGACGACAAGTCCGTCCTAGAGGTCAAAAGCCTTCACCTCGATTTACTCGCTAAACTGAAATCTCACTTCGAGGATTTCAAGCGAGACCTTGGCGAGGCCTTAGCCCAATACCGCAAGGAAATGAAAGAGATCACGCAGGGGCAGGGCATTTGGCTTTCTTCCAAGGCCCTAGCTGTGGCGCTCGTAGTATTCGAACTCCTTTTGGTTGTGGTTGGCGTCATGGTATTCTATTGGACAAAGTCGAAATTCACATAATGATTGTCGTTGTTGTTTTCATGTGATGTGTTTTGCGGCTCAGATCTTTGCGAGATGGGCCGCTTTTTCTAGTACCAACGGTATTAACGAGCGATTAATGCTTTCCCTAAATACAGTACGAACAAAACAATGCACCAAATTGCTAGTCGGTCGGATTGGCGATTTTTGATAAAAAAATGTCATATTATGCTATTTTATTGAAACAAATTGCTATATTTGCCCGAATTAATAACACGCACGAACAAAACACTGTCTTCTTATGGACGAGTATCCTAATCTCAACCGTATCAAGGTTGCTCTCGTTGAGCGCCAGAAAACCAGCAAATGGCTGGCTGAGCAAATGGAAAAATCTGATACCACTGTATCCCGATGGGTGTCCAACAAAATCCAGCCCTCAGTAGAGCAATTATTTGAGATCGCTCGCATCCTGAATATGGATGTCAAGGATCTGCTAAATTCAAATACCCTTAAATAATCCCGGCCATGAACAACGAACCCATTAAGGACGACATTGTCCTCAACGATGACGAGCTCGTCTGTATATTGACCGAGACCCGAAAAAAAGCCACGCCTAAAGAGTTGGTACTTCAGTCTGTTATCCAGCAGATGAGCGATGAGTACGGCTTTGAGCTGAGCGATATGCAGAGAGATTATTCTCTACCTTTAGAAGATGAGGAAGGCAGGACACGCCGCGTGACCGTTGATCTTGCTATCTTTGAATCCGGAATGGCTCACGACAAAGACAACTTGGCCCGTCTGTGCTTTGTTTATGACAGCAAAGTGGCTGCAGAGGATAAGAAGAAAGGTGTTGAGGCCGTCCTGAATCCCGTCCTGTCTTATAGTGACTGCGAGTTTGCACTTTGGACCAATGGTGATGAACTCTATTTCTATCAAAGAGTTGAGGATGAAGTAGGCAATATAGACATCCAGGAACTTTCAGATTTCCCGGGCGCTGACGAAAGCATCGAAGATCTCGAGCGGCAAAGCGAACGGGCCAAACCCCGTAAACCGGCCAACGATTCCCTGGTCCGCACCTTCCGTCGCTGCCACGACTACATCTACGGCAATGAAGGCAAGAAGAAGACTGCCTTCTGGGAACTTCTGAACATGATATTCTGCAAGATCTACGACGAAAAACGCCGTTATCTGGATGCTGAACGGAATATCAGTTACAGGCGCAAGTTCTGGGTAGGAGTCAAGGAAAGAAACACCACCGAAGGAGAGCACGCAGTGGCTATCCGCATTAAGAATCTATTTGAGGAACTGAAGACCGATAGTCTTTTCAAGGAAGTTTTTGATGGCAACGAGCAGATTTCCCTTTCGGACCGCGGCCTGGCCTATGTCGCATCTGAACTCTCCAAGTACTCCTTCCTGGATGCTACTGTGGACGTAAAGGGCACTGCATACGAGACCATCGTTTCCAATACCCTCAAGCAGGAAGCTGGTCAGTTCTTTACGCCCAGGAATATCATCAAGTGTATGGTAGAGATGATGAATCCTACCGTCAATACCCGCGTGCTAGATCCTGCATGTGGCTCGGGTGGGTTCCTTGTAATGGTCCTGGATCACGTTCGCCGGCAGATTGCCAAGAATATCTATCCGGATGCTTCCGAAGCTGTTCTGGAAGTCAAGAGCAACAGTGATGTTGTGGTGGAGAAGATTCGCAAATATGCCGAGAAGATGATTTTTGGCTTTGACTTCGACTCTGACCTTCGTAAGGCTGCCCGTATGAATATGGTGATGGCTGGTGATGGCCATGCCAATATCTTCAATATCAATTCACTTGAATACCCTGATGGTTCCCTTCCTGATGTTCCCAGGATTGGCGAAGCAGTCAAGCGTAGTCTGGAATTGAATGGGGACACCGATTACGACCCTCAATTTGCCTTGGACAATGCATTTGGCAAATTCGATATGGTTTTCACCAATCCTCCTTTCGGCTCCAAGGTCGCCGTTGCTCAAGCTATTGCAGAGAAATACAGCATCGGAGGTGGTTCATCTGCTCCGGAGATTCTCTTCATTGAGCAGTGCTACAACTTCCTGAAACCTGGAGGCAAGATGGCAATCGTCCTTCCGGATGGAATACTGGGTAATCCCAACACAGAAGGTGTGCGAAAATGGATTCTCCAGCGTTTTATCTTGCTCGCTTCCGTTGATCTTCCTGTGGAGGCCTTCTTGCCGCAAGTCGGCGTGCAGGCATCGCTATTGTTCCTGCAGAAGAAGACCAAGATGGAGATGCTTCGTTCTATCGGGGATGAAGATTACGAGGTATTTATGGCTATTGCAGAAGCCGTGGGTAAGGACCGTCGTGGTGCACCTGTGTATGTGCGTGATGATGATGGAGCAGAAATCCTCTATAATGAGACTCAGGAAAGAGCAACGTTTACCCCTTCGGGTGAATTGATAAGCAAGACAAGGAAAGTGCGGGTAAAGCATTTGGATGATGATTTACCAAAGATATCCAAGGCATATTTAGATTCTCTTGTGAAATGAAGTCCGGCAGCATTCATATTACCGAAGTATACTCTTCATATCAATCACGGATTAAACCGACATTCTTCTTAAACAAGGGAAGAAGAGCCATGATTGATATATCGAAGAAAGGCGGAGTCTCCGGGTGTATCAATGATATCGTCTCGAACGTTTATCGTCCTGGAATCTTTAAGCGCATTTTCATCTCAGATTTGAGTCATGGGAAGAAGTATATTACTGCGTCCTCAATGTTGAGTCAAGATGCGGCTATGTTTTCCAAGATTCTATCTGTCTCCCAAACAGAGAATCTTGAACCAATGATTCTTCGTCCGAAACAGGTACTGTTTAGTTGCGCCGGGTCCATTGGCGACACTAGGTTAATCGGTTCCGATTTAGATGGAGTTGTTGGGTCTCAAGATATTATAAGAGTTGTCCCCAAGGATAGCAATTATGGGTTTGTGTATGCATACCTTTCATCCCCAACTGTTTATGAATACATACAATCTCTCGTCTATGGCTCTGTTGTTTCCAGAATCGAGCCAGAAGCAGTAAGCGGCATTCCTCTTATTTCCATTCCTAGTGATGCTGGTTCTCGAATCAATGAACTTATTAAACAGTCTTTCGATTTGCACAATGAAGCAAATTCATTGCTTGGTGATTCCAACAAACTTATGCTTAAATATAATGGTTTAGAGGAACTTGACCGCGACGAATTCGATTATTTTGGGGCAAGAACAGTAGGCCGTCAACTTGCCACCACATCAATTAGCATCAAAGATATTGGAACAACGTCTTTCAATGCTTTCTGCCATTCACGTAGAATTAACCAGCTCAGGAATAGAATCCCGAATTCTGTGAAGATTAAGGATGTCCTGGTCGGCGGAGACACGTTTTCTACAGGCTCCTTTCCTCGTGTTGAGGTAAAGGAGGGGAATGGAGTAATGCTTATAAACCAATCTGACATTTTTGACACAATTATCAAAGGCAAATGGATCTCTAAGCGCAAGGTTAATTTAGCAAATAACCTTGTATCCTACGGAGAGGTCCTCGTTGCAGGTGTAGGTACTTTGGGGGAGAATGAAACCTTTTGTCGCGCTCTTTTCGCAAATGAAGATCTTGTTGGCCAACTTATTTCTGGTGAATTTATCAGAATGAAGTGCAATGAAAAGATGCCTTCCGGCTATTTATTCACATGGCTGAATTCGGATTATGGGTTCCGCCTGATTCGTTCCACCCATAGTGGAACAAAACTATGTCGTCCTATCCCTACACTGTTCCTTCAGATTCCGGTTCCGGTTCTATCCAAGGATAAGATGGATGAAATAGATCTGATGGTTCGGACAGCCTTCACAAAGCGTCACCAGGCAAACAACCTGGAGAAGGAGGCCATTCAGATGGTTGAGAATGAAATAGATAAGTGGAATAAAAACTAACGCAATATATGGCAAAACTCTGTCCACACAAATACTACGAGGGCCCGGCCAATGCTGGCGAGGAACGCCTGTTCCGATTCCTCGAAGTGAACTTGCCAAACGATTACTTCATTGTCCCCAATGGAGAGTACCCCAGTATCAACCCCCGCGGCGGTGTGGAGTATTGGGAATACGACTGTATCGTGGTGGCTCCTCATGCTGTTTATCACCTGGAGAATAAGGACTGGAAGGGGCGGATAGAAGGCGATGACAATTCTTGGTTTGTAAATGACCACGAATTCAAGAATCCCATCAAGACGGCCCGCTTCAAGTCCAAAGTTCTGGTGGCTTATCTCAAGAAGAAGAATCCGCTGTTCGGAAAGGCATGGGTGGCCACTGCCATCACACTCAGCAGCATCGGCCAGACCAAATCTGGGCTTGACCCGGAGTCCGGGAGTTTCCACGACACATTTACGCTTGGAGATGAGTTGATTGATTACCTGACAGACCCGTACCGTCTGGGTAAAGCAGCCAATGCCATCTCAGACATCCAGTATGAGGTCCTGGACTATTTGGTTGGAACCAGCGAGGGGCAGTCAAAGAAAAAGACCCATATCCTCGATATGGAGATCGACCGCATTCTGGACACGACGGATGACTACATTGAATACCTTTGTCACCCAAAGCTGTTCAAGGACAAATACTACCGCGTCCGCGATTATGTCTTGGATAAGGCCGGCCTCTCTCCGATAGAGCAGGAACAGCACTCGGCTCGTGTGCAGAATGGACAGATCTCACAAGAGCTGCTGCCGTCATCCCCGAATATAATCAAGACTATTTGCCAGGAGAGTGAAGATGGCAATCACTACTACGAGAAGAGCGAATACATGGAAGACCATACTCTTCTCGCTGAGATGCGCCGTAAGACCTTCACGGAATTCGATAAAGTGAAGATCTTGCTGGATGTGGCACAGGCCCTTTCTCTGGCGCACGAAAAAGGCGTTATCCATCGCGATCTTAACCCTAGCAATATCTTCCTCATTGATGGAGGAAAGACAGCAGCTGTGGCCAACTTCAACTTGTCGTACAATCAGATGCACATTGATCTGAATATGACGGTTGGAACAGATGCATTCACACCCACATCTTACCTCCCGATGGAGGTGATGGATGGCGATGTGGCACCGGCGACGGATGCGTACTCCTTTGGCGTAATTGCTTATGAGTTGATGACCGGTGAAAAATTCCCCTTCAAGGATTGTGTAGACTTCGTTAATCACGGAGGCCTGCTATCGGAGGATTATATGCCCTCACGTATCAATCCCAATATCCCAGAATGGGTAGATGAATTGTGCCAGAGGACCATTGTGGACAACATGGCTATCCGCTGGGGGGACATTGATGAGATTCGTCAATTCATCATTCAGAGCACTTTCGCAAGTGCCCAACCTGAGCCGGTTCAACCCTCCACTCAACTGAAGGACCTTAAATCCGGTGACCGCATCGACAACAATCTGACTCTCTATGAATTTGTCGGTGAGGGTGGATTCTCAAGGGTTTTCAAGGCTACTCATTCTTTGCAGCCCGGTAAAATCTATGCGGTCAAGATCTTCTCAGAAGACCTTTCTCCGAAAGCTGCCATTGATGAATTTAATGTACTGCAGTCCCTCCACCATCAGAACATTGTCCGTTTTGAATTCAATGGCACTACTGACGGCGGACTGTTCTACACCTTGATGGAATTCGTGGACGGTGAGAATATTCGCAAATACGCCTATGGCGACCTTCGGCTTCCGCTGCCCAAGATTTATTTGCTTGCCCAGCAGATGCTTTCCGCCCTTGTCTATCTCCAGGATCTTGAGAAACCTGTCTATCATCGGGACATCAAGCCGGAAAACATCATGATTGACAAATCCGGTAAGTTCATCCTGATTGATTTCAATATTGCAGCGGATGTTGAGAATGTCGGTAAAGATAAGTTGGGCACTTATCCTTACCTGGCGCCTGATCTGACAAATGGCAACAAGGTTACCTGGGATGCCAGTGCAGACACCTTCTCGCTTGGCGTTACGCTCTATGAGATGTTGACACACGTTTATCCTTGGAGTGGGAGCAAGCGTGTCCCCGTGCTCGATAAAGAACCAACCGATATTAGGACTCAGAACAAACAGATTTCCGATGCCTTCGCCGATTTCGTTATGAAGGCAATCGGAACCCGTCGTGAGGATCGTTTCCGTACCGCCAAGGAGATGCAGGATGCCTTATTCGCTATTGGTCCTGACAACATTTTTGCGGAGGAAAGCCTTGTCCTGACGCATCCTGATGTAGATTTCTCCATCGTTGACTACCTCAACAGTCTCTACAGCCAGAGCGAACGTGGCAATGCTGGCACCAGAGCTGGTCTTAAGGACAATTACCTGGATCGCGAGACCTATGTAGAAACGAAGCTGGACACCAAGTTGCTGGACGCCATCACGGCGGGTAAATTCCGTCTCCTCATTATTACAGGTAACGCAGGTGATGGAAAGACCGCCTTTATCCGCAGGATTGAGCAGGCAGCCGAGAACGTAGAATACTTCGGCGACACCCGTAACGGCGCAAAATTCGAACTTGGCGGCATTCAGTATCAGAGCAACTATGATGGTTCTCAGGACGAATCCAACCTAAAGAATGAAGAGGTTCTGACCAAGTTCTTTGAACCGTTTGAGGGCCGCCATGAGTTCCAGAGTGTTCAGGAAGGCCGTATTATCGCCATTAACGAAGGCCGCTTAATGGACTTCCTGCTCAACAATACCGACAAACACGGATATCTTGCCCAGGTAATTGATGAGTACTTCTACAAGGGCGGTACTACAGAGCTGCCGGAAGGTGTAATGGTCATTAACCTCAACCTGCGTTCTGTAACTGCTCGTGAGAATAACCAAGACTCTTTGCTAAGGAAACAAATTCGTCTTCTTACCGCGAAGAAACTCTGGACCAGATGTGAAGGATGCCCCATAGCGGAGCGTTGCTTCATCAAGTATAATGTTGACACCTTGTCCGATACAGCTGCTGGAGCCGAAGTCGTCAATCGCTTAGAATGGTTGGTCCGAACAATCATCTACAAGCGTGAGATACACATTACAATGCGTGATCTTCGCTCCCTTATTTCCTGGTTGCTTACCCGTGACTTCAACTGTACTGATGTACCTCATCTGTTCCAACGTTACGATGTGCTCAAAGCCGCATGGGAAGCGGACAAGGAGAACCCAGAAAAGAAGTTGAAGTATTACCGCTACAGGCAGTTTATTTGGGACCTCTTCTACTTTAATGTCACATCACCTGCGTATGATGCCGACTTACGCTCAGAAGACCGCGTTGTTAAGCTTCTCCGCCAGACTGATATTGCCCAGGTGGCCATCCCCGATAAGGACTTGGATCTGTACTACGGCGAAAAGCACGAGGTGGACTACATAGAGTTCGCAGAGAGGAAACGGACATTGCTCCATGACTTTAATGAGGCAAGCGAAATCATGCCCAGTTATGAGCAGACACCGGAGGAATTGATGTTGCTTAAGCGGCGCCATCAAACAATGATACGTCACCAGTACTTTGAAGGGAAGGCCGCAATTTATAGAGATCGTCCTGAATACTTCAAGCGTCTGCCGTATAAGTCGCTATACCAGTTCAATAAGGAGCTGAACGAAGAGGATCCGTTTGCCGTGGTCGCAAGCCTGGCTTACACAATCTCTTGTAGCGAGGGCTGCTGGGACCGTGAGTTATCCAAGGATTATCTGATTCTTTCGTCCAGCCGCGTGAAAGATCCCAACAGTCGTAGCTACCGGCGTTTCCCCATTTCAGATTTTGAACTGGCCGTGGATACCAACGAAAAACTCGTCGAATACATTGAGCATGAGAATGACTGCTTGATCTTTAGACACAAGGTCAAGAAGGATGTTCGCTTGAATGTATCCCTGGATCTGCGTGAAATGCTCTACTACATTGAGCAGGGTTTCAATCCTTCTATCAATGATTTGAAAGGCCGTTTCATTGAGCTACAGGTCTTTAAGAACTTGCTGGAAGCCGAGACATATTCGGAAATTATCGTGACCAACGATGATAACCGGTACTACCGTATATCCCTGGACAAGAGCACTATGACGCTCGCAGTTGCACCTCTTTAATTCGCCAGATTATGTTACTACCTAAGTTAGATAAACAAGAATCAGTTTTCCGCAACGAGGCCATATTTGCTGCAGACGTGAAATCCATCACTCTGGACAATGTCCTGGTGACATTCTTCATGTTGATGCGTAACAATGGCTCCCGCATTGGTTTGAAGACGCGAAATAAATTCCATAAGATAGATTCCTTACAGGAATACTTCAATATCTTGGAAAAGAAGGGCCAGATTTCGGGTGCATCCGAGAATCCAGAGGCAATCGAAAGTTGGCTGCGTAGTAGTTTGATTAACCTGGTGTTCAGAGGGAAGGCTGATAAGGAAAACGTCGCCTCTTTGCGTCCTCTACATTTGGAAAGATACCGTATCAGGAACCTCAAGCATGCGAAGGACTATAATACGGCCGACCAATTATACATTATGATTCGGCAGCGCCCGGAGATTATGGAGGCGCTGAAAGCATACCTCTCAATTGGTTGGGACAACAATACCAGGGCTGTCACCGGTGATGCACAGGTCGATGTAGACACAGCAGGCGTTTTACAGCTGATGAGTCTGGTGGATATAGACCCTAAAGCTACAACCGTTTCGTTGAATAATATCACTCCTATTTTAGAGAAGCAGGCCGAGTTGTATTGCGACGATGTAAAACGGCTTCTGTTTTATCAAGACGCCATACCGCGTAGCGTATTCATTGACTATCTTCGTATCCTTTCTGGCTTCCATTTGTCGCTGTATTTCCAGAAGCTGATTCGCCTCCTTCCTCGAATGGTTGAGGCAGGAACGAAAAATGTTGAGGATGACTGGAGCATCGTTGTGGATTTGACAGATTCCTTGGAGGGAGATGTGGCTAATATAGCCTGCGCTGATATGGAACGCCAGATGAATGGTCTGATGGAGTACATTGTTTCTTCAATGCGCATCAATGCTGTGGGTAAGTATCTGAATGAAGCCGTTGATATTGAAAAGATACTTCGGGTCCTCAAAGCTCGTCCTGGTGATTTTGATTCATATTTCCGTTTCAAACTCAACACCATCTATGACCGCTACGATGATGATGCCGAGAATGAGGAGGAGGCGAAACAAGCCAAAGAAGAACTAAAGCAATACCTTGATTATGAGATTGATTTCTTCGATAAGTATATCCAGTGCATTGCTAAAGTGAGGGCCAGGTATCAGTACAAATACTCCTTTGACTTCCTGGATAAGTCTTCGATGAAGAATCAGGATTCAGCTTTGGTTGCGGATGGTCGTAGCCGTAAGCATCCTCGCAGGGCGGTGATTGGTTCCAAATTGCTAGAGGTCCTTGTCCAGATGGTCGCTCTTACACCCAAGGAAGGGCTTTACGAAACATACTCTCTGTCTATCGCTGAACTCATGAAGAGAATCCGTGATAGGTACGGCCTTATCATTGATGGGACTCAAGAGGAAAGATTTAAGGATTCCGATATTACTACTCACCTTGCTTTCCGCACCAATGTTGAGGCACTCAAGAATAAGCTGCGCCAGATAGGCTTCTACAATGATTTGAGCGACGCTTCCATCATGCAGAAGATTCGTCCTCGTTATAACGTGAATAACAAGTAATTATGAATACGACACAGTTATATTACACCCGGATTCTTGACACCTTCATTGAGGAGTACGAGGACCAGTTAACCCAGGTAAAGGAAGGCCACTGTATGAAAGTGGTAGGCCTTCCGCTGGATGTGTTGGAGAATTTGTACGACAGGTTGAAAGCCCTCAATCTGAGCCTGCAAGTCTTTATCCTCTCGGAAGGTAATGAAGGGGACAGATACATCAGTGCCACTAAATTGATTGAGCTGCGTAACGACCTGTCGCTCTCCATACTTGTGCTGATTCCGGTTAACGTTTCCACGGCCGCAGAGGACTCTTATGGCAATGCGACGTTCAAAGAGTTGTCCATTGCCCATCTGAACCAGCGCCTACTCAACAAACTGATGTCTGAAGTTCAGAGCAACGACATCATTCGTGAAATCTTGGGTTTCACCAAAGAAGGCTTCTCGCAGCAAAAGATTCTGGACTACCTTCTCTACGTGATTGAGAATGGTCAAAGCAAGGAGGCCATTGGAAAGGGACTGTTCATTCTCGGTTTGCTTCCGGATGCAGACATTGCCAAGGATAGCACATTGGTTCGTCGCCGTCTCTCTATCAATAATGAGAGCGTTACGCAGATGGTAGATTATTCTAAGCAGATCAACGATAGAATCGACGCTCTGCCGCTTCTTCCAAATACACTCCAGCGTGAGTTGGCCATGTTCCTCCAGATGGAGAAAAAGGCCAATAGCCGTACCGAGCTCTGTGAGGCTGTTGCCAACCAATATACCGACATTGATTTCTCCAAGTGGAATGATTGCATCAAGGGCATAGATGTTACCAGCCTTGGCAACTTGACTATATCCGCGGTCGAGCTCTATAGCAAAAGTTTTGGCAATGATCTGGAAGGCGATTTAACTTTGCCTATCCAATCCAACAAGCCGGCAAAGATAAAAGTCCGTGTCTTCTTCTCGCCCAAGCCCCGTGCATTCCCGGATTTGAAGAAGGTTCGCATTGCCATCTACAATGTGGACGGCATGTATTGTGAGTATGACCGCTTAAAAACGGCCAATGTCACTGACAATGCCCGTGATTATAGAGATATCACGGTGACCATCAAGCCCAACGATTTCAACAGCGGCCGATATTACTTCCGCATCTTTGCCGAAGACGAGAACGGCACCGTACTCAACCAAAAAGACGGTTTCAAAGATGATGCCTGGTTGGATAAGTGGAACGAGGTCAAAGAGCAGATGTCCAAGGATGAATTCATCGAAAGGAATCGTGCATTCCTTACTTCCGATAGTGAGTCTTTCTTCCTTCAGACAGTGGACGCCTCCGATTTTGACGAGGATCTGCTCCAGGATAGTCGTAGAGAGAAAATCAGCAACGTATTGCAAGCATATTTCCACTATAGAATTGAACTGAACCGTAAGGGTGAGGAACTATTAGTCCCTGAACGCCAGAAGATCAGCGACAAAGACGACAAGTCCAAGTCAGAGGATAAGAGTTGGCAGGAGGGCTTGTACACCGATACTTTCCGTATCAAGTATTCTTCCTCGCAAAACTTCCAAATAATTCTTTCTAAGAAGCTGCTGGAAATCGAGCGTGAAATCCTTAAAAAGAGTATTTCTCTTGGGACGGTTGAGGCAAAATTAACCTCCAACCATACGGAGAAGCTCCAGTCTTTGGTGTTTACTCCGCTTGATGGTATCGAGGTCCCTGCTTCTTTGACCCAAGCGCGGAATGCGTTATTCTCCGCCATCCAGGAGTCCGCAATAGGTAATAGCGGTATTTTGGAGACCTTTGATGTGCACAGCCATGTAGACATCATCAAGGACTATTTGGAAGGATACCACGCTTGGCTAAAGGCAGTCGTAGATGAGGATTTGTCCGTAGAGACAGTTCTGAAATTGCAGTCTGTGGACATGGTGAACATAGTTGTCATTCTTCCGGATGGCCAGGTTTCTGGTATGAAGCTTATCTCCCCGCTGCACCCGCTACGTTTAGCGTGGATGGTGGACATCTATGAGCAGTATGAGGATTGGGAGAACAAGACAATAGAACACCCTCAGTATCGCGATGCTTGGTATAAGAAACTGGATCAGTTATTCTACGGAAATCTGGTCCCGAGCATTGCGCCGCTCATTCTTCGTGACATAGAGCAGAAGCAGTATCTGCAGTATGTGGGCGAGGTGGTTTTCGGCTGGGGCCTTTACGTTAGCTCTGCTGAGCAGCAGGAGGAGGCATTCTCTTCTGGTTTCCGTCAGCTCCGCTCCTATCTTGCACACCTCCTCAATGTCCCTGTACAGAGTCGTATTGATACCGATGTGAATGCGGAGATGGTCCAGCGGTATATGTTCAACTACATCACGCAGCATCCATACACAGATAAACTGGTTATTAACCTCTTTAATGCTGGTGACGCTGCCGTTTTTGCTGCCAATCTGGTCGCACTTGAAAAGCGCTGCCGTCCCTTCGATATTCACTATGAAATCCGCCTGTTCTGTGCGGATAAGCGCTTTATCCAGGGAGAGGCCTTCCGTGACCTCATTGATCCTGACACCCAGGTTTCCGAGGAAGCTGAGATGTTCTCTCAAGCAACCAGCAACCGCCTGTTCCCGAAGTTGAGATTCTCTGTCAACACTGTCGAAGAATTCATCAGCAATGCCCAGAACTATTCTGCTCATCTAAGTTTTCTAATTAACCCGTTTCCGACGGAGACCAAACTGCATAAACCCTCCACAGGTCAGCAGTCATTCTTCCTCAACGGAGTTGTTTGTCGTCCAATTGTGCAGGTGACCAAAACGGAAAAAGGATGCCAGTGGCAACGATTCTACTCCGATATCCGTCTGCCGCATCCGTCTTCCGAGTTTGCCAACGATATGATAGGTCTCTTCTCTGAGTACCAGTCGCTGGTCGCCATGTCCATGTCAAACGACCGTGATACCTCAGTTCCAGCTCTAATGCTGAACATTCAGGATACCAATTCCGTGATGCTGTCACGCATCCACGATGTCTCAGACTGGGTTATCACTTTTGATAAGAACATGGGGCCAGAATTCTACGACATCCCTTGCGGTGATGGTGAAGTACCCTATTTGCTGGATTACATCCCAAGCACGGAACTCACCGGAATCTCATCCTTCCTTACATGCCGACCGACATCTGAAATAGAGAGCATTCTCACGCCGCATTTCAAGGAATTCGGAATAGATATCACCAATAGGCGGCGATTCTATGACTTCCTGGCTGACATTCGTTCCGTCAGTAGTTCAATGATTATGCAGCTCAACAGTTCCAGGAATAAAGTGTTTGAAGTCCTGGGAACGACACTGATGAAGCGGCTGCTGAAGGGTAAAGATCTTCTTCAGGATTCATTCATTATTCCCATTGACCTGCATCAGGACCTGTTCAACGGCCAGAATATCTCTCCGATGGCCACCAAAGAGAGAGCTGACGATTTGCTGGTAGATATCCATCCCCAGACAGGAGAAATCGTATTTACGATAATCGAGATCAAGTGCCGCCAGCAACTCTCTCCGGAACAGCGTAGTGATTTGCAGGATAAGATGCTGGAGCAGATTCTTAATACTGAACGGGTTCTGGTCAACCTATTCTACCCGTTGGACGATAATCCTAACTTGGATCATGAGTTGAAAGTTATCGAACTTCAGTCGTTGCTCCTTTTCTACCTCCGTCGTGCATCCCGCTACGAATATCTCTGTGAAGAGACGGCAAAAGAGAATGAGAAGTTTATCCTTGGTCTCACAATGGACAATTACAAGATCCGCTGTAAGAGACTGGGGCTCATTTTCGAGTTCCAGAGCGACGAGCTGCAGAACAAAGAAGTATTCGGTGATGGTGATGAAGCGTTTACTTGCTACACGCTCGGTAGACCTATGATAGACAGGATTCTTGCAGAGGATGCAGTCCTGAAGACATCAGGCTTGTATGGCAACAATGAAAGCCAGGCGAACCGGGAACTGACTGAATTCTTTGAAGTTTCTGATAGGACTCAGAGAGAGTTGAGTTTCCGGAGCTTCATTGAGCCTGCTGATGAGCCAGAGTCCGTAGAGGATAAGCCTGTGGAGATTCCTGAGGAAAAGCCGGAAGAACCAGTACTGCCGGTTGAACCGGTAGTAGAAGATAAACCGGAAGAAGCTCCTGCTGAGAAGAAAGAAGAAGAGAAACCTTTCACATATGTTGTTCCCGAGTCGGAACCTCAAGTGTTACACGATTCTGGGGGTTCGGTAAAGTATGGTACTGGGAATGGTATGGAACACCTCGATTCGTTAGCAGCAGCCCTTGCCAAGAAGGAAGAGTCTAAGGGCCCGTCTTTTGACATAATGGTTGGTAAAACAACCCCGTTTAGCGAGCAGTACGGTATTCTCGGTCGGACAATCAATGGTAATCGTAAAATTGCTCTGGATCTGAGTGAGACAAATACAATCAGCCTGTTCGGTGTTCAGGGTGGGGGTAAGAGTTATACGATTGGAACCGTCAGCGAGATGACGCTGAAACAATTCCCGGAAATCAACCTTTTGCCTGGTCCAATGGCTAGTGTCATCTTCCACTATAGCGAGAGCCTTGACTACGCGCCGGAATTCACCTCTATGGTTTATCCGAATGATGATGCCAGACAGCTGGCCAAGCTGAAGGAACAGTATGGCGCTGAGCCGGGTTCGATCAGCGATGTTATAATGCTCGCTCCGGAGGATAAGGTGGAAGAGCGTCAGGAAGAGTATCCCTCAATTCAGGTTCTCCCGATTAAGTTCCACTCCAAAGACCTTAATGTCCAAGACTGGATGTTCCTTTTGAAAGCTGTTGGTAACGACTCCACCTACATCACTCAGTTGAAAGCAATCATGAGGGCAAACCGGAAGAACCTCAACATCGAGGATTTGAAGGAAAGTGTGGAATCTTCCGCTCTATTGTCCACCTCTCAGAAGTCGTTGGCGATGCAGCGCCTTAGCTTTGCAGAAGAGTATATTGATGATACTATGAGGCTTGGCGAAATCTTGCGCCCCGGCCGCCTAATTATTGTGGACCTTCGTGATGAATTCATTGAAAAGGATGATGCTCTTGGCCTCTTTGTCATTATGCTGAACATCTTCTCCGGTGTCAAGGTATATGAAGGCAAAGGTTTCAACAAGTTCATTGTGTTTGATGAAGCTCACAAGTATATGAACAATAAGGATTTGACCTCAACGATTGTGACTGCTATTCGTGAGATGCGCCATAAAGGCGTATCCATGATGATTGCCAGCCAGGATCCTATGAGCCTGCCTACCGATATTATCGAGCTGTCCTCCGTGATGCTCCTGCATAGGTTTAATAGCCCTCAGTGGGTGAAGCATGTGCAGCATTCCATTACTCAGCTGCAGAACCTCACGGCGTCCGATATGGCGAGCCTTGGGACTGGTGAAGCATACCTCTGGGCAACCAAGGCAACGGATAAGGGTGTTACCAACCGGCCGGTCAAGATCAGCACCCGTCCTCGAGTGACGAAACATGGCGGAGATACGATAAAAGCTATCTGATGAGACTGATAACTTATTCAAATATTGGCGCCAGAGAGAAGAACGAAGACCGTTTCGCGCATCTCGAACTGCCCAATGGAGACCAGCTCTTCATTGTGGCAGATGGAATGGGTGGATATGATGCAGGAGAAGAGGCGGCAGAATGCGCTATTGAGGCTATCGGAACATCTCTGTTAGAGACTCCTGATAATATCCCGCTGGCCGTTGAATGTGCAAATCGGGCGATTGCGGAGAAAAGAATCAACATGGGCGTTTCAGAGATGGGGTGTACCCTGGCGGCTGTCATTCTCCACCAAGGTACAGCTACCATGTTTTGGGCAGGTGATTCCAGGGTGTATATTATCCGGAACGACCGCATCGTCTTTGAAACAGAGGACCATTCACTCATCAATGAGATGCGTAGGATTAAGCGCTTGACCCCAGCCCAGATCAGGAAGTATGAACACATCGTCCGCAGATCCTTGATGGGGAATAGTACCGATGATGTGGAGGTTGTTGAGCAACCGGTGCTCCCGGGTGATGAGATTTTGATATGCAGCGACGGGTTCCACAAAGAGATTCCACTTCCTCTTCTGCTTGAGAAATTACGCAAAGAAGAGATATTCCATATTGACAATGAAAAGTTCATTGACAATCATACGTTAATCTACTTCAAAATAGATAATGAGGAGTGATTGATCTGTGATCCCTCATTCATCCTCCCTCGCCGAAAGTTGTCCGCCTGCGAGCAACTTTTTTAAACGCGAAATCTTTATTTTTGGGACACTATTTACGAAAATCCCCTACAGAACGCTCTGTAAGGGATTTTTGCGGAGAGGACGAGAATTGTAAATCAATACCCAAACTAAAACGATACCTAGCTTAAAGCAGTTTCTATCTCATCACTAAGGATATAGTTGCATGCAAAACCAGTAAATGTGTTAGTTAAAGTTTGAAGTATAAAGCTAATAGAAAACTACATTGATCAGATGTAGCTCAGGAGCATTGGTGTTGTAATTTGCCCAAATCATAGCCTGGCCGGTTAAAATTCCCTTGACAAGGCCGTCCTTGTTTATTTGAACAACATTTGTGTCTTTTGTGGTCCAAGTTGCGTCCTTGCCGGAAAGTAGTTTCAGTCTTATTTCTTCACCAACCCTTATCTCGACACTTCTTGACGAGCTCTCTCTTATTGTCCCTTTGGTGCCATTTTTACTTTTAATCTGAGACAGAAGATTTCTATTGCTCTTTACCCTCGGTTGGCTTTCAAGAGATTCCAAAACAGCAATTCGCTGAGGAATGGTGTAATGGTCGTCAGTATCAGAAGAATACTCAAAAGGACTGGCGATAAGCCTCAAAGCTTCTTTAAGCCTTTCTCCGCCAATGCCAATCCAGTCAAGTAACCTGAAGGCTACGACATCTGCCTGAAGCTCTACTTCCCGACTATACTTGAACTGATACATGAATGTATCATACTTTGCCATATTGAAAATGCTGGTATAATACGCTGTATTGTTGATGGTTTTTCCTGTGGTAGCTGAGTTCATGCCATCAGCGAAAGCCTGCAGTCCGACAGCTATCCCTGCCATGATGTTGTTGTTACGTTCTTTCTTTTTCTGCATATAGACTTGAACCAAACTATGCTTGAACATGACATGAGCGATTTCATGGGCTACTATTGCAATCAGAAGTTCCTGTTTATACCTCGACAGATAGTCCTTCAGACCGCTGTAAATGACGATGTTTCCATTTGGAGCAGCAAAGGCATTCAAAGACAGTTTATCTAAATTATACAGGCAAACCCGGCCTTTGTCCCCAATAAGCAAAGTCTTGGCAATTGAATCTAAAAATGCATCATATCTTACACTGTCGCGATAATGCCTCACATGGAGAAGAATTGCCTCGTCTATCTCTTTTCTCGCTTCAGCGCCAATTCCCTTCTCTCTCTTGTATATCTTACCAAAGGTTTCAGTTATCTCATTTTCTGAATTGAGGATCGCTTTCCAGAAGGATTCGGGATTTCCATCACTTGTGTCCGGTAATAAGGAGATGACATCGACCCTCTTTACTATTCTCTTAGGAACATCCTGCCCAAACAGGGGCATATCAGCAATCAGCAGCATAAGAGCAATGCTGCATAAAACAAAAGTAAGTCTAGAAGAACGGTTAATGTGGGGCATGAGCAACAAGACAAGTATTAACAACTATTCAAAGATAGGATAATGGAGTTATCTTTCCTAGAATAAAGATCCAAGGTCAGGCTTAACAGGCCCATCGTAGATACCATTATGTTTTTTTCCTAACTTTGGAGATTGAATAATTAATCATCTTTTATCCGATGAAGAACTTTGTAGAAGAACTCAAATGGAGAGGCATGATCCAGGATATCATGCCGGGAACAGAAGAAAAACTCATGGAAGGCCCGCAGGCAGCCTATGTGGGAATAGATCCGACAGCAGACAGCCTTCACATAGGACACCTTGTAAGCGTTATGATACTCAAGCACTTCCAGAAGTGCGGACACAAGCCGTTCGCACTGGTGGGAGGGGCAACCGGAATGATAGGGGACCCTTCAATGAAGAGTGCTGAGAGAAACCTGCTGGACGAGGAAACCCTGCGCCATAACGTAGAGTGCATTAAAGCACAGCTGGGAAGGTTCCTGGATTTTGAGAGCGATGCGCCAAACAAGGCGGAACTGGTAAACAACTATGACTGGATGAAGGACTATACTTTCATCAATTTCATCCGCGATATAGGCAAGCACATCACCGTAAACTACATGATGGCAAAAGACTCCGTAAAGAAGAGGCTGAGTACGGAATCCAGGGAGGGAATGTCTTTTACGGAGTTCAGCTACCAGCTGCTGCAGGGCTATGACTTCCTTTGGCTGTACGAGCACAAGGGATGCGTGCTGCAGCTTGGCGGAAGCGACCAGTGGGGCAACATCACTACCGGAAGCGAACTGATCCGCAGGATCCTGGGCAAGGAAGCCTTTGCAATGACATGCCCGCTGATAAAGAAGGCCGACGGAACCAAGTTTGGAAAGACCGAGAAGGGAAACATCTGGCTGAGCGCCGAGTACACAAGCCCTTACACCTTCTATCAGTTCTGGCTGAATGTCAGCGATGAGGATGCGGAGAGATACATCAAGATATTCACGATGCTGCCAAAGGAGGAGATAGACGCCATCATCGCTGAGCACCGTCAGGATCCTGGCAGAAGGGCACTGCAGAAGGTGCTGGCTAAAGAAGTTACGATAATGGTACACGGACAGGCAGAGTACGACAAGGCTCTGGACGCATCCAACATCCTCTTTGGAAAGGCAACCAGGGAGGCGCTGCAGAACCTGGACGAGAAGACCTTCCTGGCCGTGTTTGACGGAGTGCCTCAGTTTGCCCTGCCAAAGGACAAGCTCTCGACACCGATACTGGACCTGCTGGCTGTGGACACTCAGGTGTTCCCGTCCAAGGGCGAGGCCCGCAAGATGATACAGGCCAACGGACTGAGCATAGACAAGGAGAAGTTCACCGACATTAACGGAACTCTCAGCGAGAACCATCTGGTCAACGGCAAGTACGTGCTGGTCCAGAAAGGAAAGAAGAATTACTACATCCTAAGGTTTGAATAAGTTTTATGGAAGAAATTAGCAAAAGGGTGCAGAAGGTGCAGCGCGAGGTGCAGAGGCACTTGGCGGAGATCATCCGTTCCAAGGGCATGGCGTTCTTTGGCGGTGCGCTTGTGACCGTGAGCGAGGTGAGGATGAGTCCTGACCTCTCTTACGCAAAGGTTTACATCAGCTGCTTCCCGTCTGAGAAGAGGGCCGATGTGATGCAGATCCTGGAAGACAAGGCCAAGGCCATCCGCGGCGATCTTGGAAGAGTGGTTGCAAAGCAGCTGAGGATTGTTCCGGAGCTGGCATTCTTTGAAGATACTACGCTTGATTATGCGCAGCACATAGACGACGTCCTCGCGCGCGATCCCGTAAGACCGTCTTCAGAAGAGGCTTCTGATGAAGAATCAGAAAAGTAATCGCAGAAGAAAATACTGAATGCATCTGCCTTCTTTCATAGCTCGGCGATACCTTTTTTCAAAGGCTCATCACAATGTGATAAACATCATATCTATTGTGAGCGCGGCGGCTATCGGAATCGGATGCATGGCGCTGATAATCATACTATCCGTTTACAACGGATTCGACAAGATAGTTGAGTCTGCCTACAACAGTTACATTCCGGATTATGTCATAGAACCCGCCAAGGGCAAGACGATAGACATGTCCAAGAACAGCCGGATTATTACCGCCCTTTTCGATCTGAGCATGAAAGCCGCAGTAAGCGGAGAGGCCGAGCATGTGCAGGCTTTTCATGTGCTGGAAGAGACGGTTTACGTGCAGTACGATGCCGTCCAGTCCATTGCCAGGATCAAGGGAGTGGATACTGCTTACTTCAGTCTCAAGAGATTTGAGGACAATCTTGTAGAGGGGGAACTGTCCGTCATGTTCGGAGAGGTTCCACGGGCTGTAGTTGAGGAGAGCCTGGCCGCCAGCCTGCTGCTCAGGCCCCAGTTCACTACTCCGCTGGAAATCTACCTGCCGTCTCGTACGGAGGACATATCGCTGATGATGCCACAGAGCAGTCTGATGAGTGAGGAAGTCCGTCCGGCGGGCATCATTTCAATGTCTTCAGCAGACGACAAGGGCACCATCTTCATTCCGCAAGACATGGCCAGGGAGCTGATGGAGTACGGAGAAAACGAGTGTTCCAAGATAGAGATCTTCATAGACGGAGAAAAAACGTCTTCCGCCCGGTCTCTGAAGAAATCCGTCATAAAAGAGTTCAGAGAGAATCTCGGAGACGAATTCACAGTCAAGGACCGCTACCAGCAGAACGAGACCATCTACAAGATGATGAGGGCGGAGAAGTTTGCCATATACATGATTCTTCTCTTTGTCACGATAGTAATATCGGTGAACCTGCTGGCAAGCCTTTCCATGCTCATCATAGAAAAGGAAGAAGACATACGGACGTATCAGGCCATGGGCATGAGGACCTCTACCATCCGCCGCAGTTTCATGCTCCACGGGTGGTTGATATGCATGGCGGGGGCGGTTATTGGAATCCTGCTGGGTCTTCTGCTCTGCTTTATCCAGTACAAGTGGGGAGTTGTTTCCCTTCCGGGGAATTTTGTAGTGAGCTACTATCCGGTGGTGGTTAAGTTTTCAGACGTGCTGCTGGCTCTCCTGAGCGTTGCGGCCATAGGTCTGATAATGGCGTATCTGCCTACCAGGAGCATCAAGGACAAGACCCACAGGTCTGCGTAAAAGTTGATCCGTACAGCCTTTGAAGAAGTAAAGAAATCATAAACCAGATAAAACTATGAAAAGAATTGTTATCAGATTGCTGAGCATGGCGGCCATTGCTGTTCTGGCTTTGAGCTGCAAGAATTCCGGAGCAGGCAATTCCGGAGATACCGCTGCCGCTGGAGATTCAACTGCAAACCAAACCGCTGCGGGCACAGTTTCAAAAGCAGCGTCTACCGCTTCAGATGCAGAAGGCCGGCAGATAGATACACTTGCGCTGTTTGACCGCATCAACGGCATGCTTACAGATCTTTCCGAAGAAGGCTTATGGTCAAAAGACCTGTTCACTCCAGATTATTATGAGGCATGCCAGAAGCTCGACGAGTTTTCTGACGGAGACGCTCTGTGGGGTCTGGGAAGCATACAGGAGGTTACGGCTGTCGGACTGACAGATCCTTCGGAATTCAAGATACATGACTACGCCCATATAACTGCAGAAGCCATTCTTTCCTGCAAGGACATTACCGATAACAGCATGACAGGCTCCGAATTCCGCACCCTAAGCCTGATCCTCAGAGACGGCAGGTGGCTCATAGACGACGTAAACTTCTCCAAGGAAGAAATTAAGAAGGCCGTGGAGTCAATGCTGGGAAAGGCAACTCCGTAATAGGATAGCCCTGGGCGGAATCAGTTGTCCCAGCAGTCGATGTCGGCTTCCGGCATCTGGGAGCGCTGGAAGATTGGGTCCTTGCCTTCCTTCCTTTGGCGGCGGTAGTCTTTGAGCAGGCGGAAGGCGAACTTTCCCAACTGGACTATCGCGAAGATATTGACCAAAGTGAGCAGGCCCATGCAGATGTCGCCTATAATCCAGACGGCGTCAAGGGTTGCACATACTCCGGCAAATACTATCAGTCCGCCGGAGAGGGCTCTGAAAGACCAGAGTATCCAGCGGTGACGGTCTTTGGTGAGGAACCTGATGTTGGCTTCTCCGTAGTAGTAATTGCCGATTATGCTGGAGAATGCGAACAGGAAGATTGCTGCGGCTATGAAGAAGGTTCCGAAGCGGCCGACCTCATTTTCAAGGGCTGCCTGGGTGAGGGCTATTCCGTTAAGTTCTCCCGAAGCGTGGGTTCCGCTGAAAAGGATTATGAATGCAGTGCAGCTGCAGACGACAAGCGTATCCACAAATACTCCCAGAGCCTGCATAAGCCCTTGTTTCACCGGATGGGAGACATCTGCCGTAGCGGCAACGTTAGGGGCTGAACCTTCTCCGGCTTCGTTGGAGAAGAGTCCTCTCTTGATGCCTATCATCATGGTAGCTCCAAGCCCGCCTCCAGCCACCTGCTGGAAGCCGAACGCATTTTCGAAGATGATTGAGAAGACAGACGGAATGAGGTCCAGGTGACGGATGATAACAAACAGGGCGAGAGCCAGATAAGCCAGCGCCATGAACGGAACCAGTACGCTGCTGACCTTGGCTATGCGCTTGATGCCTCCGAAAACCACTGCAAAGCAAAGTGCCGCAAGGACCGCTCCTACAAGAACCTTTGCCGCCGGAACCATGACTCCCAGAAGATTTACCTGATACGGCAGCATGGTGTCAAGCTTGCAGGCCACAACCAGCGCATCTCCTATGGTGTTACTCTGGATGGAGTTGTAAGAAAGCCCGAAGGTTATGGTAAGGAGAACGGCAAACAATGCTGCCAGGAACGGACTTTTCAATCCTCGGCGAATATAGTATGCCGGACCGCCGATATAGCCTCCTTCTGATCTTTGTTTGAAGAGCTGGGCCAGGGTGGCTTCTACGAAAGCGGTGGCTGCTCCTATGAGGGCTATCAGCCACATCCAGAATACCGCACCCGGTCCGCCGGTGGCGATGGCTATGGCCACGCCGGCCAGGTTTCCGGTACCCACGCTTGAAGCCAATGAAACCGCAAAGGCCTGGAAAGAGGATATCTTCCTTTTGTTGCCGGCAACGGCACGTGCCTTGTCTATATCGCGATAACCACTCTTGCGGCTGCCGCCAAGCAGGCGGAACATCTCCCCTATCATCCTGAACTGCACTCCGCGGGTACGGAGGGTAAACCAGACGGCGCAGCCAAGCAGCACCGCTACAAGGATGTATGTCCAAAGGAAATCGTTGAAACCTCCCAGTGTGTCCTTCAGGGAGAACAGAGGATATGTAAAGAGTGTCTTGAAAAGCATCAGGCAGATAATTTATTTAGTTTGCAGTTGCGGTATTTGAGTAAATCATCGCTGAGCAGCTTTCAATCGTTGATTGGGAAAAGTCCGAAGATTGCTGAGCCGCTGCCGGTCATTGATACATAAGCGGCACCGGTTTCTATTAGTGAGTCCTTTACTTTCTGGAGTTGCGGGAACTCGTTGAAGACAGGGGCCTCAAAGTCGTTGACAATTCTTCCCTGCCAGGTTTCAACGGGTTCTGTAACCAGTTCGGTCATTGGAATATATGGAGCCTGGAGTTTGTCTTTCTTGCTGCGTTTTGGAACTATGGAGTAGGCTTTCTTGGTTGATACGAAGCAGTCCGGGGAGAAGATTATCTGGAAGGTGTAATTTTCTCTGAGGTTCTTCAGGGCTTTGCTTATGGCGGCCCCGGTCAGGGGCGTGAGGATTTCGCCGCGGCCGGTTACGAGCATCGGCTCGTTGCGGACAAAGAACGGGCAGTCGCTGCCGAGTTTTGCCGCATAGGACATCAACTGCGCTTCGGTCAGATGGAGGTCGCAGAGCTCGTTCAGAGCCCTTAGGGTGCAGACTCCGTCGCTGCTGCCGCCTCCGAGTCCGGCACCGGTAGGGAGATGCTTTTCAAGGGATATGACTGCCGGCGGGAGGTCAAAGTCCGCATCCAGCAGGTTGTAGGCCTTGACGCAGATGTTGTCCTCGGGCTTTCCCGGATACTCCAGTCCGGTTTCTATCATGCGGACCTTTTCCGGGCAGGAGCCGCTGTCTTGATTCTGCGCGGTGGAAGCCGTTTCATCTTCCGGGTGGAAGTTTCGGTCTTGATTCTGTGCGATGAAAGCCGTTTCATCTTCCGGGTGGAAGTTTTGGTCTTGATTCTGCGCGGTGGAAGCCGTTTCATCGCTGAGGAAAAGACTGGCTTCCTGAGGCGTCTGAAGGATGGTTACAGTCAGTTTGTCCGGGGTCAGGTTGCTGTTGTCCGCCCCCACGGGGTAGAATATGCTTTCTATTTCATGGAAGTTGTCCGCCCTTTTTTCAAAGACGTACAGCCCAATGTTGATCTTGGCTCCGGGGTATAATGTCACCTGCTTCATTGACTGTTGATGTGGCTTTTGGATGTGGAACCGGTTAGATTACGGTTTGATGCTTTTCTGCGACAGTATCTTTTTGTAGGTATCAGCCGTAAACTGGTTCAGCATTTGTTCAGCCTGCTTGCGGTTCTTGGACTTCTTGAGTTTCTTAGGGAGACTCTTCTGCAGTTCAGTATAGGATTTGAAGATGTCGTACTGCATCTGCCACTTCTTGTCCTGGACGTCTTTTATCCAGTAGATGTAGTTGGAATTAAGTTTATTCCATCTCTTTGTGAAGAACCAGTAAGGATGCTCCGGATAGTTTTTCTCCTTGTCGGTTGCATCTGAGAAGTGATGCTGCTCGGCTTCCTGCCAGTCGTCGTAACGGGCCCATCCTTCAGGAACTTCTGTCATGCCCAAAGTCCATGGAACGTATACATTTGCACAAGGTCTTCCAGGGCACATCCACATTACGCATCCGGTTTCCTTTGGCATCCAGTTGCGGAGTTGGAAGATGGTTGAAACAATGGTAACGTTGGTACAAACTCCCGGAATGTGGCTAGGGTCCAAGTGTCCTCTTGCAGGCTGTTCCGGTGCGCCTATGATTTTTTGGGGCTCTTCCTTTTCATTGTGGATGGAGAGCATGCTTATCATATCCGCCACGCTGAGTTTCTTGGCCGGAGTGAACATAGGCTGGACGGAATAAGGGTCGTAGTTGTCTGATCCGCCGGTAACATATTCTATGACTGCCTTGTGGCGCGTTCTGTTGCTGGCTCTTTCAATGGTAGCCGGGTCTGCGTAAGCCAGCCTGAAGTTGAACTCCTGCCTTGAATGAGGATCGTACCATCCGCGGCTTATTGCATAATCAATGATGTCCGGGCTTCCCATGAAGTTCTCAGTATCTTCAAGATTAACGTTGGTAATCGTATAGTAGTTAGGAAGTATCATGACCTTGTCGTCC
Source organism: uncultured Bacteroidia bacterium (assembly GCA_902780455.1). Taxonomy (GTDB): domain Bacteria; phylum Bacteroidota; class Bacteroidia; order Bacteroidales; family UBA932; genus Egerieousia. The sequence continues at coordinate 200,741 of CACZFO010000001.1, forward strand.
GGAACCCTCTGGGCCACCCAATGGCGGCCCTTGACAACGGCTACTATCCATCCTTCTTCCGGGTCTGCCACGGAGTAGGTTCTTCCACTTCCCTTGTAGCCGTACTCCTGTACTGCTTCGCCGATGATTTTTACGGCTTCTCTTGCGCTGCGGGCGTACTTGGCAACATCGATCCTGAGGTCGTAGAGGATACCGCCATCGGTAACGTCTTCCCTGTCTTCGCGGGAGTTGCAACCGTCTGAAGCAATGGCTACTCCCCACTGGTTCATGGCAGCATCGGCTACGCTCATTCCAGGGAACTCGCACCAGATGAACTTGCCGTTGGTTCTCTGCTTGCCTTCAGAGCCCGGGTTGTTCTTGTCCCCGACAGCATATCCGTTGGCGATGGAAGCCGGAATCTTCAGCCCGCCTTCTGTAGTTGCCGGCTGGGTTCCCGCAGGAACTATATAAACGTTGAGCATCTGTTCTCCGGAATCGTCCTCGTTGTGTCCGAACAGTACGCTGCCGTCAACGGTAGTGTTCTTTCCGGCAATGATCGCAAAGCAGTTCTCACCGGTAACATCCGTTCCCTGCCTGTCAGCTCCAGCCTTCAGCCCCTCTGCAGCAGCTCCCTGCCTGTCAGCCTTGGTCTGCAGTTCCACTGCCCTCTGCCCTTGCCTGTCAGCTCCAGCCTTCAGCCCCTCTGCAGCAGCTCCCTGCCGGTGTACATTCTCCTGCAGGCCGTTGCAAGTGTTGTCCGTAACAAGTTTGTTTACAGGTTTCTGTCCAAAGAGACTGGTTGCAAAAAGAACCGTGCAAGAAACCATCGCTGATAATAAAAGAACCCTTTTCATAAAGAATGGCGGTTAAAATAACATGTTAAAGGTAAGAATTTTTTTGAGTAGGGGAGTACTCGGCGATGGTGTCTTGTAACTACCTGAAAATCAGCCTACCCTAAATTAAGAGGTTTGTATTCCAAGGTCTTATTTAGGGGAGTGCTGATACTCAACGACTTGCAGCGCACCATCGCCGATTTGCTCTATAGATAAAAGTATTATATTTGTAGAAATTTTAAAGAGGGGGAGATATGAAGGGAATGATTCAGTCGCCTGCTTCTCATAATACAAGAAGTCACGAGAAGCGAAACCAGATAAACGTACCAGGATTTTATCATCTTTATGCCCGTACCATTGATGGTGCCCGTCTGTTCTTCATGCAGTCAGATTTCAGGAAACTGCTTTCTGTATTGGAGGATGGCAGGAAGAGATATCCAGGAACAAGGATTGTCATTGTCGTGTGCATGTCCAACCATTTCCACATGGTGGTTTATTCTCCCGATATTATGGGTTTTAAAACCTATGTTTGCCGGACATACTGCGGATGGTATAATCTTAAGCACGAAAGAAAAGGACCTTTGTTGGAAGACTGTCATATTAAAGCTTCGCATCTACCTTATAAAGAGGCTGTTCGCGATAAGATTCTCTACAATGCCAACAATCCGGTCAAGGCAAAACTTTGCAAGTCCGCGTTTGGTTACAAGTATTCTTCTTTGAAGGTATTCACTCTCCGTCCATGGGTGTGGAAGACTCTGATAACTATAGATAAGGACTATATCCTCACCGCATTCGGATCAATGGAAAACCTCCGAGAAAACCTCGCCAAAGAAGTTGAATACAAGGCCCTTCTAAAGAAATAAAAAGAAGAAGGCTGTTCAACGATATTGTCTCGTAAAGGCATACAGGATGAGAGCTTTCCTTAGCTTCTAGGCGAAACCTCTCCTTGGCTTTTAGGAGAAAAGATTTCCGGCGATGGTGTCTTGTAACTGCCTGTAAATCAGAACTCCCTGAAATAACGAGTCTGTATCCCAAGGTCTTATTTAGGGAGGTGTTGATAATCAGCGATTTATAAAGCACCATCGCCTGGCTCTATCCCGTGGCAACGTGGCCGGGCGTTAGCCGACCATCCAGACCATGACATGGTCTTCGAAGACTTCGTACTGCATCTCAAATTCTTCTTCTTCGTTCTTCTCGTCTCCGTCTTCATCCAGAATGTGTTCGCTTTGAGGATATTTGAAGGTGACGTCTATCTCTCCCTCGTCACGGACGCTGAAGCGGTCTACCTCCATGTCCTCGGAGAAGTCTACGTTGTTTCTGCCCATGCGTTTGTAGAGCGCTTCCTTGGCGCACCAGTAGATGGCCAGCTGGGTGTTGCGCTCTTCCATCTGCTCGGGATCGTTCTCGTCTTTGTCTACGAGGTCTTCGCGTTCGTCATCGCTGAGGGCCCTTTTTTCCACAGCGGTAAAGTCTCTTTTTATACTCTCGATGTCTATGCCGACTTCTTCGGACGGATGGATGATTACTGCTGAAAAGCGGTTGGTATGGGTGATGCTTATGCGGGTGCTGTCGTTCTCTATGTACGGGGCTCCGTTCTCGTGATGGCCGATGTGGACGGGCTCTTCAAACAGGGTCTGGACCAGGGCCAGTACGGAGAGTCTTTCACGGCGGGCCTGCTCGCTCTTGTAGAGAGATATCTCCTCGAGTTCCTCGTCTCTGTCTTCTTCATCCTTGGCTATGATATCCAGGAGCTCTTTCTCGGTCTCGGTTATTTCCCAGACGGCAATGGTTCCGCCGCCCTTCAGGTCTTTTCTAAGGTAAAGTCCCATATGCTATGTATGTTTTTTATAGTTATCTGGTTGTATCTGTCTATCGGTAAGGATTTCTAATCCTCCGGTCAAGGTTGCTGGGAGGTGGAGGATGGGGTTTTCTCCGGTGCGTCGCTTTCGTCGGAGATTTCTCCTACGATTTCTTCCAGGATGTCTTCCATGGTTACGATGCCGTCCATTCCGCCGTACTCGTCAACTACTATTGCCAGGTGGAGTTTTCTCTGGCGGAGTTCCTCCAGGAGATCGTTGATCTTCATCGATCCGGGCACAAAGTAGGCCTGACGTATATGCTTTCTCCAGTCGAACTTCTTGGAACGGCTCATTATGTACGGCAGCATGTCCTTGATGTACAGGAAACCGCGTATGTCTTCAAAGTCGTCTTTGTAGACCGGAAGCCTTGAGTACCCGCATTCGTTGGCGGCTTTGATGACTTCCTCGTTGTCCATGTCCATGCTGATGGTCTCTACCTCAACTCTCGGCATCATTATCTGCGATACGGTTTTCTGAGGCAGGGTGAGTATCTTCTTGAGCAGTTTCTTCTGCGATGCGTCTTCCGTGACGGTCATCTCAACCGCTCCCCTCAGCATCTCGTATGCGTCTTCCTCTTCTTCTTCGCTCAGTGTCTTGCCGCGGCGTTTCTTTTCTCCAATCTTGTCCATGATCTTGTCGAGGGGGATTGTAGTGTGTTTGAGGAGCGACAGGGGAAGGCTTGTGAACTTGGCAAACCTTACAGGATACTGCGTACCCAGGATCTTAGGCATGGCTTCTCCGAAGAGGACCAGGACAAAGGTCACTATTACGGTGCAGACCAGGAATTCAAGTACCGGATGGCCGGTAAAGTCAAACAGCCGGTTGATAAGCACCGAGCTCAGCAGTATGAGGAGTATGTTTACGATGTTGTTGGCTTGGAGGATGGTGCCCAGAAGCCTGTTGGGGGTGGAGAGAAGTTTGATGACCCTGCGGCTGGAAGAGTCTTCCCCGTCCTTGAGGTCCTGGGTTTCCTTTGGGCTGAGCGAAAAGAATGCGGCTTCGCTTCCGCTCATCATCGCCGAGCAGAAAAGAAGCAGTAGAATGAGTATTCCGATCAGAATTAATTCCCAGACATTTCCCGACAAGGGAACATCGTCCGGAGAACTGCTCAGAAGAAGCATCAGTTGTGTACTGGGAGGTTCCAAGTATCTAATGGTATTGGTTTACAATGCAAATATAATAATTCAGATAATAAGCAGAAAATATGTTACGTAAAATGTCTGCTCTTGTTATTCGACGATGGTGCGCTATAAGTGACTGATTTCCAGGGGCCCCTAGAATAAGAGGTTTTAGAGTCTTATTTGGAGAGGCCTTGATATTCAACGAGTTGCAGAATACCATAGCCGCAAAAAAACACCCCGGAAAATCCGGGGTGCTTCTTCTGGAATTCAGAGAACCAGCATCTGGCGGAAAATCTTGTTTCAGGGGAAAGTATCCTGCCTGTTGTAAGAAGGCTTTCCGCTCAAAGTTGCCAGCTTTTACATCATGCCGCCCATTCCGCCGCCCATCTGAGGCATTGGAGCAGGATTCTCTTCCTTCTTGTCGGCGATCACGCACTCAGTGGTGAGGAACATGCCGGCTACGGAAGCTGCGTTCTGCAGTGCAACTCTTGCAACCTTGGTAGGGTCGATCACGCCGCCTGCCAGAAGGTTCTCGAACTTGCCTTCGCGTGCATTGTATCCGAAGTCTGCCTTTCCTTCCTTTACCTTCTGGATAATTACGCTGCCTTCTTCGCCTGCGTTCTCGCAAATCATTCTCAGAGGCTCTTCCAGTGCGCGGACGATGATGTTGATACCGGTCTGCTCATCGTCGTTGGATCCCTTGAGGGTCTTCAGGTGCTCGATGGCACGGATGTAAGCAACTCCGCCACCTGCGATGATACCTTCCTCAACGGCAGCCCTGGTTGCGTTCAGTGCATCCTCAACCCTGTCCTTCTTCTCCTTGAGCTCAACCTCAGAAGCTGCACCTACGTAGAGGACTGCAACGCCGCCTGCCAGCTTGGCCAGTCTTTCCTTCAGTTTCTCGCGGTCGTAGTCTGAAGTGGTGCTCTCGATCTGCTTCTTGATCTGGGCAACGCGGTCTGCAATCTGCTGCTTGTCGCCTGCACCGTTTACGATGGTTGTGTTCTCCTTGTCGATGGTAACCTTCTCAGCCTTACCGAGCATGTCAGGAGTGCAGTTCTCCAAAGTGAAACCTCTTTCCTCGGATACTACGATGGCACCTGTAAGGGTGGCGATATCCTGAAGCATCTCCTTACGTCTGTCGCCGAAGCCAGGAGCCTTTACGGCAGCAACCTTCAGAGTTCCTCTCAGGCGGTTTACAACCAGTGTAGTAAGAGCCTCACCGTCAACATCCTCAGCGATGATAAGCAGGGCCTTTCCCTCTCTTGCCAGCGGCTCGAGGATAGGGAGCAGATCCTTCATGGTGGAGATCTTCTTGTCGGTGATCAGGATGGCAGGCTGGTCAAGAACGGCCTCCATCTTGTCAGGATTGGTCATGAAGTAAGGAGAAATGTATCCACGGTCAAACTGCATACCTTCTACGACCTTTACCTCGGTAGTTGTACCCTTGGCCTCCTCAACGGTGATCACACCCTCTTTCTTTACCTTGCTCATTGCATCGGCGATGAGTTTTCCGATAACTGCATCGTTGTTTGCGGAGATGGTACCTACCTGCTCGATCTTTGAGTAGTCTGTTCCAACGCTCTGGCTCTGCTTCTTAAGGTCCTCAACAACAGCTGCAACAGCCTTGTCGATACCTCTCTTGAGGTCCATAGGGTTTGCACCTGCGGTAACGTTCTTCAGACCTACGTTGATGATAGCCTGTGCAAGAACTGTAGCGGTAGTGGTACCGTCACCGGCCTGGTCGTTGGTCTTGGAAGCAACTTCCTTAACCAGCTGTGCACCCATGTTCTTGAACTGGTCGTCCAGCTCTATTTCCTTTGCGACGGTAACACCGTCCTTGGTAATCTGAGGAGCACCGAACTTCTTCTCAATAACTACGTTACGGCCCTTAGGTCCGAGGGTCACCTTTACGGCGTTAGCCAACTCGTCTGCACCTTCCTTCATCAGTGCGCGGGCATCCATATTGAATTTTATTTCCTTTGCCATATCTTTTGATTTTTAAATTATCCGATTACTGCAAGAACATCGCTCTGACGCATGATCATGTAGGTCTTTCCGTCAGGGGCATTAACCTCGGTTCCAGCATATTTTCCGTAGAGAACAACATCGCCTACCTTCAGTTCCATAGGCTCGTCCTTCTTTCCAGGACCTGCTGCTACTACTGTTCCTTCCTGTGGTTTTTCCTTTGCGTTGTCAGGGATGATGATTCCGCTGGCAGTCTTTTTCTCAGCCTCTTTAGGCTCAATCAGTACTCTGTCTGCTAATGGTCTGATATTCATAGTTGTATGTTTTTAAATATTACTTTTTAGATAATTATATCAAATAAAATCTTTTCCAGTTAAAACTCGTTGTTCCGTTAGTCGTGTTGGTTCTCGTTAGTCCTCGTTAGTCTCGTGAGTCTCATTATTCCTCGTTGGTACTTGCTTGTCAGTTTTCAGTAAGTTCAACCGGGAACTCACACGGCAGAAGCAGATAAGGCAAAGCCTGTGCCACTGCTTTGCCATGTCTATTTTCTGCCATTTTGTCCGATTAAATAAATCTCTGGGTAAAGGGATTTTTGTAACTTGCAGCAGTGTTTGAAGGAATCATGGATTTAGAACAGCTTAAAATAGACATAGATTTTATGATCCAGGCCCTGAAGGAGGCGGAAGCGGCTGCCGAGGAGGGAGAGGTTCCGGTGGGTTGCGTGATTGTCGCCGACGGCGGGTCTTCAACCTCAAAGCGAAAGGCTTCCGGCGGAAGGATCATAGCCCGGGCGCATAACCTTACGGAAACCCTCAAGGACCCCACAGCTCATGCCGAGATGCAGGCTGTTACCAGCGCTTCCGCATACCTGGGTGGGAAGTACCTGGACAAATGTACCCTGTATGTAACAGTGGAGCCTTGCCCCATGTGTGCAGCAGCCCTTAACTGGTGTCAGATAGGGAGGGTGGTTTACGGGTGCGCAGATCCTAAGAAAGGAGCCTCCATGTATGCTCCTAACCTCTACCATCCTAAGACGAAGATTACCGGCGGGGTTCTTGAGAAGGAGTGCTCGAAGGTCATGACGGACTTCTTCTCCCGAAAGCGAAAAAGCAAGCACTGACCTGTTTTCATCCTTAATGCAATCGCCCTTTCAGGCAAAAATGTCGCTGAAAGGGTAAATCAATCGTTTTGTCTATCTTTGAGGGTCCAAAGTAGGAGACGCCGGGATTTGCTGCAGCCCTCGATATGGACAACATCAGTAGTTATGAATTGGGTTATTCTGATTGTTGCTGGGCTGTGTGAATGTGGATTCACATTTTGTCTGGGCAAAGCCAAGGTGGCGACCGGCTGGGAAGCCACGGCCTGGTATGCAGGTTTTGTCATCGTTTCTGCACTCAGCATGATTCTTCTTGCCAAGGCGAGCAGGACTATTCCTATCGGGACTGCTTATCCTGTATGGACCGGAATAGGTGCCGTAGGAACCGTCCTCATCGGCATTTTTGTATTCAACGAGGCGGCCGGTTTCTGGCGTCTTTTCTTTATCTCGACACTCATAATCTCCATCGTAGGCCTGAAGATCCTCTCATGAGGAATCAATGTTCTGGATAAAAGGCTGCCCTTGTGGCGGCTACTCGTGCCCCATTACGTAGTGCTCGGCAATGGATTCCAGGACTCTGAGGCAGTGTGGAAGGGAGGCGTCTTTGAGGATGACGTTTTTCTCGGAGTCAAGAAGGTATATGCTCGGCGATGCCCGGAGCGTGTAGATGGTTCCCTGGTCCAGCTCTCCGACAGGGTCATAGGCGTAGATCCAGTCGGAAGGGAAGTCGGCCTTCCTTTCATCCCAGAGGACTGTCTTTCCGCCCGGAGAAACGGCGAGGACCTTCATCATACCCATGCCCACCAGATTCAGGACCGGGTCTGCGGTCTTCATCGCTTCGAGTGCCTGGCGGCAGTTAGGGCAGTCGGGATCGTTGAAGAAAATCAGGAGGTATTCGGCCTTGATGTTGTGCATTGTGGACTGACGGCCACCGGAAGTGGCGTAACGGAAGTCTGCGGCCGGGGTTCCTACCTTGTTCTTGTTGCAGACGTCTTTCTGCCACCTGAATGATTCCTTTACGTTGGCCGGAATGACCTTGCATGTTTCTATGCCGTCCAGGATAGGCAGGTAGAGTTCATCGTTGAGGAACGGGGAGTGGGCGTCAAAGAGCATCTTTTCTCCGCACTGCATTATCTGGCTGAAGAAGACAGGGTAACCGTCTTCGGCAAGCTTGACGGCCCGGTCTACCAGCTTGGTGACGGAATTGCGGGCGATGGTGTCGTCTACTGCTGAAATCGCTGAGACATAGCCCTGGAAAGATTCTTCAAAGATCTGCGGACTCACTCCAAGCACGGTTGCGGTATCGGGCTTAAGCGCAAGCAGGCGGTCCTGGCTGAGGAACTCGTCCCAGTAGTGACGGGCCACGAACTCTGCTGCTATCTTTCTGTTAGATGCAACCGTTACGGGTACCTTAACGGATGGGAATATGTTTGTCTGATAAGGAGATTTTCCGTCTTTGCCGGAATTGCGGCAACCGGATAAAACAAACAAGCCCGCTGCTGTTACTACAAACAGAGCTAGGGCTACACTGACAAGACGCTTCATAAAAACTATCTTAAATTGTTGAGATACCAGGATTCGAACCTGGACAAACAGAACCAAAATCTGTTGTGCTACCATTACACCATATCTCAATGACATCCACTGCTCTGGATACGGTTTCCGGATATTGTCCGTACATCACATTTCCCGTTGGCATTGCCCGGCTTTCAGGATTGGATCTTTTCCGTTGGGCGGACTGAAACAACATCAGCGGCTTCCTGTCCGGATGGGTTGCAAAAGTAATAAAACTCTGTCAACTGCACAAGGGACGGCGATGGTGTCTTGTAAGTTGTTGGCTTTCAGGCCTTCCTGAAATAAGACATGCTTATATCCAGCTCTTATTTTGGGAGCATCTGACTATCAACCGGTTACACAACACCATCGCCGAACCCCCCCATGCTCGGGATCTTGCGCTGTGTTATTGTCTAAGATTTCCGGGCCAGGTTATTACTGTTCTTGGGGGCTGGTTGTCCTTACTTGATCTCGATGATGGCTTCGGAGATGTTGATCATGAAGTCTCCTACATGCTCGAACTCGTTGATCATATCCACGTAATAAGTACCGGTAAGATAGCTGTAGGTGTTGTTCTCCAGATTGAGCAGATGCTCTTCCTTGAGGTTGTTGCGGTATTCGTTGATTTCCTGCTCCACATCCTGGGCGTTGGAGATGTCCGAAATGCCGGCGTAGCCAAGGTCAAGGTTCTTCTCCATTACGTCAAAGCCCTTGAAGATGAGGTCCATCATGAAGCCCAGGCGGGTGACCATGTCTTCGTCGAAGGTGGCATTGTGGATGTTGCGTCTCTGGAGTATCCTTCCTATGTTGAAGCCGCTGTCTCCGATGCTTTCCAGTTCGCTGATGACCTTGAACATAGCCTGTATCCTGCGGGCTGACTCTTCGGAGAGATCCCATTCTGAAACTTCGTTCAGGTATTTGGCTATCTCGAATTCTATCTTGTCGGTTATCTGCTCGTAGTGCTCCAGTTTATGGTAGAGTTCGTCGAACTTCTCGGGATCGGTGGTGTTGATGCTTTCACGTGCAAGCTCGTACTGCTCGCGGCAGATCTTCACGAAGTGGAGTATCTCGCTCTTGGCCTGGCCAAGGGAGAGTTCGGCTGTGGAGAGAGGTCCGCCGTGTATGTACTGGAGCCTGTATTCCTCGTCTTCCGGCTTGCCCGGCAGGAGCCTGGTAACAAAGGCAACTATCTTGTTGGTGAAGCCTACCAGTATGCAGGTATTGCTTATGTTGAAAAGGGTGTGCACCATGGCGATGGAGCACAGTATGGAGAAGGTTGAGGCTCCGCTTACCAGAGGGTTGTCCAGCCCGAGGGCCATGATCACCTTGGATACCACCCACAGGAAAGGATGGTAGAGGATGAGCACCCAGAGTACTCCGAACAGGTTGAAGAACGCGTGTCCGGCAGCGGCCCTCCTTGCGGAGATGTTGGCTACGGAGGCTGCCATGTTGGCCGTAAGGGTAGTTCCTATGTTTTCGCCGAGCACCAGTGCGGCGCCGAGTTCAAAGTTCAGACCGTTGGAGCACATCATCAGGGTAAGGGCCATGGTGGCAGCTGAGGACTGCAGCATGATGGTAACCAATGTTCCTATGAGAACGCAGATCAGAACGCTCCAGAACCCGAACCTGCTCCATCCGTTGATAAGTTCCTTAACCTTTTCAAGGATGGCCGGGTCTACGGAGGTCTGGACCATGCTGAGTCCGAGGAACATGATTGCAAAACCCATGATCATCAGTCCAAGGCTCTTGCGCTTCTTGCTCTTGCCCATGGTGATGACGAATCCAACGGCTATCAGAGGAATGGCTATGGTAGCCACTCCGCCGGAAAATCCGATCAGGGCAAACAGCCAGGCGGAAACCGTAGTTCCGATGTTGGCTCCCATGATTACGCCTATACTCTGGGCCAGGGTGAGCAGACCGGCATTCACAAAACTTACCACCATAAGGGTTGTTGCCGCAGAAGACTGTATGCAGGCTGTTACCGTAAGACCTGTCAGTACCCTCTTGAAGGCGTTGGAGGTCATCATGGCCAGAAAACTCCTGAGCTTCTCACCGGCAACTTTCTGCAGGTTCTCGCTCATCATGCTCATTCCGAACAGGAAAAGGGCCAGAGAACCCAGAAGCTTGAATATAGACATTGCAATGTTCATCACAACAAATTTAGTCCTAATCGTCGAGTTTTAAAAATGAAACCGCTATTTTTGGAATAGAAATTTTCAACTATGAACAAAATTGTAACAACCGGTGCCTGTGTTCCATCATTTACAGGACGCATTCTGCTGGCAGTTCTGGCTTTTGTTTTCTTTTTCTCAGCGACAGCTTCGGCTCAGTATTACGATATAGGGAGTGAGAAACCCTCCGTCAAGTGGAAGAGGATGCAAGGCAGGAACTTTGAGATCATATATCCTCAGGGTGCGGCCAGGAATGCTGCCGGCTACTTGAAGCTAGTAGAAGCTGCTTACGGAATATATGCGGATTCGGTAAGATACAACTACGGCCTGTCTGGGAGATTTCCTCTGGTGCTCCATCCTTTCAATGCAGAAAGCAATGGCATAACTGTCTGGGGACCGCGTCAGATAGACTTTTTTGCCCAGCCGCCGGTAGATGTGCTTTCTACGGAACCTTGGGATATGTCTCTGGCTTCTCACGAAGGACGTCATGCCTGGCAGATAGCCCATTTCAACCGCGGATTGTTCAAGGTGCTGTACTGGCCTCTGGGAGACCAGCTCATAGGTGCTGCTTCTGCAGTATATCCTTCCCAGTGGTTCCTGGAGGGAGACGCCGTTGTGGCCGAGACACAGATGAGCAAAGGCGGAAGGGGACGGAGCGGATTTTTCCTCTGCGAAGTCCTCAAGTGCATCGTGCCTGAAGACGGAGATGCCGACGGTTATTTCTACGGTAGGAACCGCTCCTGGGACCGCTGGCGTTTTGGCAGCGTGAAGGCTTATTCTCCGGACAAGTACAGCGTGGGCTATATGATAAACTCAATGGCCCGCAAACATAGCGGGGATGTTGACCTTGCAGACAAGATTCTCAACTATGAAACCCGCCATTTCATGAGTGCCAACGTAGTGGCATCGGCGTTCAAGGAATATACAGGCAAGACCCATCGCGAATATACCAGGGGCAGTCTTCTGCAGGAATTCCTGCGCATCAACACAAACCAGGAGCTGGAAGATGTGCTGGAAGAGGCAGGGAAAAACATGGGAGACTCTTCTGAGAAGATGGATTTTGAACCGGTCAGAAGAACTGGTCAGCAGTACGGTTATTATACGGAGTTTACTAATCTGGCTGCCGTGGGGGAAGATTCTCTTGTAGCCGTTGTGTCGGGTAAGGGTAATCCCGGCACACTGGTTCTTCTGACCAGGCAGCAGTGCGGTTTCCTGCATCGGTCAGGAAAGGAGTGGAAGGCAACCGCTCTCCGTCCGTTCTCTGAAGATGCAGAAAAACTCTTTTACTACGCTGGTAAAATATGGTGGAGCGAGTGCAACACAGATCCGCGCTGGGAGCAGCATGGTTCCAATGCGATCAACAGCTATGATCTCAAGACCGGCGATATGGATGAAATATCCGATGAGAATCTTTCCCTTCACAATCCATTCGTGGTGCAGTTTGACGGCCGCCCTCTCCTTTGCAGCGTTGTCTGCAGGACGGACCACAGGAACAGCATGATAAAATCGTTGATGTTCCTGGACGATGGATCCGCTTTTGACGGCCTTGAGTTCAAGACTGAAGGGCAGATAACTTCCGCTTCTTCTTCCGGATCGGACATTTGGTATTTAGTCCTGAGTGAGGCTGACGGAGGTAAGATGGAGATAAACGTCATTTCTCCGGTCATGACTTCAGACGGAGGTATAGAATTCACTGGAAAAGCAAACGTTTACTCAACCAATCACATAATCAAGGATCTCCAGTGCAGCGGAGATGGAGTCTATTTCATTACGGACCAGTTCGGCTGCCCCGTTATATGCAGGCTCGATCCTTCAACCGGAAAACTGTCTCTGGCTTCAATCTCAGAAGAGGTTTGCTCTTTCAGCGTTGTCGGTTCCGAAACGATTTTCGTATCAAGGGACGAAAAGGACAGGGGAGCTTTCCTTTATCGCGACAAGCAGATTTCCGTTCCTCTTACCAAGGATATGGAGTTCAAATATCCTTTGGCAGAGGAGCTTTCAAGACAGTACAATCAGAAGTACGGCAAGATTGCAGGCCAGGCATGGAATGAGGATGACCACTTTGTAGAGGAAGACTACAGGAAAGGAGTCCATCTTTTCAGACTCCATTCCTGGGCTCCCGTTTATGCTGAATTCAGCGGGGTGACTCAAGGGGATTTTGAAGAATTCTACGAAGAAGCCCTGCCGGGTGTAACTCTCTATTCCCAGAATACGCTGGGTACGATGAGGGCTTCTGCCGGATACGCCTATCAGAAAAGAGATGGTTATTTCTTGACATCCAAGAATCTTCACTCGGCTCATGCAACTCTAAGCTGGAGCGGATGGTACCCTGTCCTGGAAGGAGAATTCCATTTCAACGACAGGATCATGTACAAGAAGGACAAGTATTCCGTAAGGACTGCAGTTGGCGTCTCAGTTCCTCTGAAATTTGACGGTATAGGCTGGAATTCCGCTGTTACTCCTTATACCGGCTGGTCTTACAGAAACGACCAGGTGGTACTGGATGTAGAGTCTTCCGAACCGTCTGAATCCGATCCCGAGGTGGATGAGGATTACAGATATACTCTCCACCAGATAGACCGTCACCAGATGAACTTTTCCATCGGAGCCTACAGCTCCCAGTATGTGGCTGAGGCTGCGGTATTTCCGCGCTGGGGCATCGGCGGAAGGGTTGCAGCATCGGTGAGTCCGGATGGAAAAAAGAATTTCGGGTCTGAGTATTCCGCTTATGTCTACGGATATGTTCCAGGTATTACCTTCAATCAGGGCCTCAGGCTGAGTGCTTCCTTCCAGAGGCAGAATGCCGGCGGCAAGAAGTACTGGCTTGACAATCACATTGACGGACCTAGAGGATTCACCGAGGAGATGTTCGGACGCAACATGATCAGGGCTACTGCAGATTATGCTGTTCCAATCTATCTCGGCGATGTTTCAGTTGGTCCGATTGCCTATCTGAAGCAGCTTCAGCTGATTCCGTTCGTAGATTATGCCAAGGTGGATTTCTTCCGTATAGGGGAGACCAAGGGCTCTTTCCATTACCAGTGGGAAGACCGCTGGTCATTTGGAGCTGACGTGATGCTTAAGGGACATTTCCTCAGGATAGGCTTCCCTATGTACATCGGCGTAAGATATGCCCGCACCAATAAGCCGGGAGATATCGGCAACATGGCAACTGGCGCCTACAAGGGAGACGGAAACAAGAATTTCTTCAAGCTTCTTCTTGGAGTGGAATTCCATTGAAATAGCTGCGGACTTTTTTTGCAGCCGCCTTGCCTATGACTGTGGCAAGGTCTTCTTCTGACGCTTTCTTTATTCTGGCCACGCTCTTGAAATGCTGCAGGAGCTTCTGCTCCGTAGCCTGGCCGATACCCTTTATTTCCGACAGTTCTGAATGTGTCTGATGCTTGCTGCGGAGGCTGCGGTGGAAGGTGATGCCGAAGCGGTGGGCCTCGTCGCGCAGCTGCATTATGGTTTTGAGGCTCGGCGAGTTCTTGTCCAGAAAGAGCGGGTTGGGATCTCCAGGGCGGATGAGTTCTTCCAGCCTTTTTGCTATTCCTATGATTGGCATCGTCTTTTCCAGTCCAAGGTCCTTGAGGGCTTGATAGGCAAAGTCCAGCTGGCCTCTTCCGCCGTCGACCACTACCAGCTGAGGAAGGTCTTCCGGAGCCTCTTCCATGAGTCTGGAGTAACGGCGGAAAACAACTTCGTATATGGAGGCAAAATCATTGGCTCCCACCACGGTCTTGATGTTGAACTTCCTGTAATCTTTCTTGGAAGGCTTTCCGTTGCGGAAGACCACGCATGAGGCTACAGGGTTGGTTCCCTGGATATTGGAGTTGTCAAAGCACTCGATGTGAACCGGGTACTCTTTCAGGTGGAGGTCTCTCTTGAGCATTTCCACTCCGAGGTTTTTCTTTTCTTCTGGATTCTTCAGGGCTTCCTGCTTGAGGGCCTGGAGCATGAATTCCCTGGCGTTCTTGGTGCACAGCTCCATCAGAGAAAGCTTGTCTCCCTTCTGCGGCACGTGGATGTTGTGCTCGCTGCTGAGGATGCCTTCCTCAGGCATGAACGGAACTATGACCTCGCGGCACGGTTTCTCACCGGCATCGCTGAGGATGTTGTACACGCTCAGCATGAAGTGGGTGAGGATTTCCCTGCGGCCGGTTTCAGCCTGATCTGCGGAGGCGGTTCCGGTGCTTTCCTGAGGAAGTTCTCCTGAAAGGTCGCCCTGTGTTTTCAGTTCCAGGCTCAGTACCCTTGTAATGCATCCGTTTACTACCCTGAAGTAGTTGCCGAAGGCACTGCCTTTTTTGTCGGCTTTCTTGATGCTGTCTGTAAAGACTATGGAGAACACGTCCAGGTTGGCCAGGGTAGGCTGCACTATCAGAGACTTGTTGTAGTGTGTGGTCAGAAGCTGCATCCTCTCCTTGAAGGCCTGGGCTGTTTCAAAATCCAACCTTGAGGAGGCCTCGTTCATTTTCTGCTTGAAGAGTCTAATCATCTGCGATGCGTTTCCCTTGAGGATGCTTTTTATGGCTTCTATGTTTTCAAGATAGTCTTCCTCGGAGATTTTCCCGATGCACGGGGCGTCGCATTTTCCGATGTGGAAGTTGAGGCATTCCTTGAACTTGCCCCTGGCTATGTCTTCTTGAGTGAGTTTGAGCGAACAGGTCCTCAGGCGGAACAGGGAGAGGAAAAGGTCTGTGAGGCCGTGGGCATACATCGCCGAGCTGTAAGGTCCGAAATAGAGGGAGCCGTCGCGGTTGAGGGTCCTGGTTATGAATACTCTCGGGAACGGTTCGTTCTTTATGCAGATCCAAGGATAGGTCTTGCTGTCCTTGAGCAGTATGTTGTAGCGGGGCTGGTTCTTCTTTATGAGATTGTTTTCAAGCAGGAATGCATCTTGTTCGTTTTCCACCACCGTGTATTTCACGTCGGCTATCTTCCCAACCAGGGCCCTGGTCTTGGCATTGAGCCTGTCTTCGGAGACAAAGTAGGAGGAGACCCTGTTTTTCAGGTCCTTGGCTTTTCCCACGTAGATTATTTTTCCGGTGGAATCATAAAACCTGTAGACTCCCGGCTGGTGTGGAAGAAGTGATATTATCTCCTTTTTTATTGTATCTTTGTCTTTGATGTGCATGTGTAACGGCTATGGGCGCAAAAGTAATCAATAAAAGCGAAGTAAAGAAGTCTATGAAGATTCCCGGGATTCCGGGCAGTCTTCTTGCTGCAATGACCATGAAGATAGCCGGTCTTGACAAGCTCAACGAACTTTACGACAGGCTGGCAGATTACAAGGGGGTGGAGTTTGCGGACAGGGCGCTGGAGTATCTGGACATATCACTGAACGTAAACACTCCCGCCCTTGAAAACATTCCCAAGGAAGGCGGCGTGGTCATTACTTCCAACCATCCGTTCGGAGGGCTGGACGGGCTTGCTGCCCTGAGCATACTGGGCAAGGTCCGCAAGGATGTCAAGATCCTTACCAACTTCATCCTTTCCAAGGTTCCAAATGTTTCCGAATACTTCATCCCGATTAACACAACCTACGCTTTCGGCAAGTTTACCGCTCCAACCATATCCGGCCTGCGCCAGGCTGAGGAGCATCTCCAGAAAGGTGGTGCGCTGGTGATATTCCCTGCCGGAGAGGTTTCTTCTTGGAACACCCAGGGGAAGGTCGTTGAAGATGCCGAGTGGTTAACCTACATATGCCGTCAGGTCCGCCGTTCAAAGTGTCCGGTGGTCCCGATGTATTTCCACGGCAAGAACTCCAAGTATTTCCAGTGGCTGGGCCGTATCAGCACCAAACTCAGCGACCTTCGTTTCACCGGAGAACTTTTTGACAAGAAGGGCAAGGAGATAAAGGTCAGGGTCGGATCCGTCATACAGCATGCCGAACTTGAGAAGTTTACAGAAGACAGGATGGTTTCCAAGTTCCTCAGGAGCCGCTCCTATGTTCTTGAAGCAGATACCGAGGAGAGGGATGCAAGTGTCTATACCACGGAACTGATACCTCCGGTTCCGGTAGACCTTATACTTAAGGAAATGAAGGAGAATCCCGATGCCCATCTGTTTGACCTGGGAACCCTTTCCTGCTACTTGTTCAGTTACAGCCAGATACCAAACCTCATGAGGGAGGTTGCCCTCAAGAGGGAGGAGGCTTTCCGTGCAGTTGGCGAGGGTACCAACAAGGCGATGGATACGGATGAGTACGATAAGTACTACCGCCATCTCATACTCTGGGACCATGGCACCAAAGACCTTGTCGGAGCCTACAGGATAGGACTCGGAAAGGAAATCCTGGAGCAGAAGGGAATCCACGGCTTCTATGCAGACTCCCTTTTCCGCTTTTCCGACGACTTTGCACCCATACTTTCAAGGAGCGCTGAACTCGGACGTTCTTTCGTAGCCGTAAATCATCAGAAAGACACCTTGGCGCTTCTTCTTCTTCTCAAAGGTCTGCTGTACACCATGGTCAAGTATCCGGAGTACAGGCACCTCATAGGTCCAGTAAGTATAAGTTCCTGGTATCCTATGCTTTACAGGAGTCTCATGATACATTACCTGAGGTTGCACCACAGCAATCCGGAGCTTGCCGGAATGTCTAATCCAAAGACTCCGTTCGTACCGGACTTCGGAAGGGTGGATGCAGATGCCCTCCTTTTCGGAAAGATGAACAACGCCGAAGCATTTGACCGCTACCTTTTGAAAATCAGCGGAGGCAAGTACCGTCTTCCGGCACTTCTGAAAAAGTACATAAAGATGGGGGCGAGGATTATAGACTACAACGTTGACCCTGACTTCAACTACTGCGTAGACGGTCTGATAATGATAAATCTGGAGGATATTCCGACAGACGACATAGACTCTCTCTCAAAGGAGTTTGAAGACAAGGATCCTATCTACCGCCGCTTCTACGGCTCCAACCTGTAATTCAAGGAACCGGATCGTAACCGCTGCCACCCCACGGATGGCATCTCAGGATGCGTCTTGCCGCAAGGTAAAATCCCTTTATTGGCCCATGTTTGCGGAAAGCCTCGATTGCATACTGCGAGCATGTGGGAGTAAACCTGCAGGTTGCGGGTTTGAGGGGCGAGATGCAAACCTGGTAGAACTTTATCAGAATCACGAACGGAAAAGACAGGACAGCCTTTACGGCGGAAAGGATTCCTCCGGTCTTTTTGGCGGGCCGAGGTTCGTCAGCCTTCTCTTCTTTCAACGGCTCAGCCGCAGCCTGAACTTCCGGTTTTTTCTCGGCGATGGTATTGAGGATTGTCTTTACGGCTTCTTCTATCTTGGAGTACGGCAGCTTTTCCTTTGAAACGTATGTGAAACTTATGACAGCCGAACAAGGCTGGAGAATCTGCTTGTTGAGGCGGTAAGCCTCCCTCATCCTGCGTTTGAGCAGGTTGCGGTCTACGGCGTTCTTGAAGAGTTTCTTTGGAGCCACTACCATTATCTTGTTTGGAGCCTTGCCGTTTTCTTCGGTTCCGAAAAGATATCTGGCTATGACGGGATGGGATTCTGCACGGTGCCCCCTTGACATAAGCCGCAGGATCTGTTTCCTGGACTTAAGCCTTTCCTCTTTGCTGAATGTTTTAGGGGCGGTGCTTTGCATCAATTATTTCTTGGTTGCTTTCTTTGCAACTGGCTTCTTAGCAGGGGCTTTAGCGGCAGGCTTCTTGGCCTCAACCTTCTTAGCCGGAGCTTTAGCAGCAGGCTTCTTGGCCTCAACCTTCTTTGCAGGAGCTTTGGCGGCAGGCTTCTTGGCCTCAACCTTCTTAGCCGGAGCTTTAGCAGCAGGCTTCTTGGCCTCAACCTTCTTAGCCGGAGCTTTAGCAGCAGGCTTCTTGGCTTCAGCCTTCTTTGCCGGAGCTTTAGCTGCAGGCTTCTTGGCTTCAACCTTCTTCTCTACAGGTTCATCCGGGAGGAGTGACTGCTTGAAATCAGGATCCTGGAGAAGCTTTTCAAGAGCGTTTGCAAGAGCCGGGAATTCAGGAGTGGGGCCGCCTATGGCATATTTCAGCCCGGCTTCTCTCATGGCCTTGCGTATGCTTGCTCCAAAGGCTACGAACTTGGTATCTTTCTGCTTGAATCCCGGGAAATTGTTCTTCAATGAAGTGACATCAAGGGCATTGTAGAATGCAATTATCTGATAGTCTTCAAGCTTGAGATCTTTCAGGTTGTTGTCTACGAACTTGGCCACAACTGCCGGAGCAAAGTTTAGATTGGCTTCCTTGAAAAGCTGGATCCACTCCGGATAGATGTGGTCCGGAGAAGCAATCAGGATGCTCTCGTTCTTATGCTTGTCCATCTTGGCAAGCTTTACCACGGAGGCAAAGGTTCCGTCGCCGAAGAATATCTTCCTCTTGCGGTAGATTATGTGTTTCTGAAGATAATAGGACAGGCCTTCCGAGGTACAGAAATACTTCTGGGAATCAGGTACTTTGATCCTCATTTCGGCACAGAGCTGGAAGAATGCGTCTATGGTGCCTTTGGATGTGAATACGATGGCAGAATAGTCAGGAATGTTAATCTTCTGAGCCCTGAATTCCCTTACGGTAAGGGGAATCATGCTGAAGAAAGGCCTGAAGTCTATCTGCACGTTGTATTTTTTCATCAGATTGGCGTAGTAAGGGTTTGCACTTGCCACGCCAGGCTGGGCTATGAGTATCTTGTTTATCTTCATAACAACAATCTAAACAACAGAGCTGCCGGAAGCAGTTCAAGGCTGCAAAGGTACAAAATGTAGAAAAAAACAGAAAAATTGTTTTTCAGCAGGACAATGGCTTCCATAATAAGATACAGTAGCGCAGGTATGATGCAGAGCAGGCTCAGGTACGGGTTGATCCTGGCCGTCAGAAGGAGTACCGATGCGATTATCACATAGTCCAGCCCCATCCTGCCCGTGAACTTGAAGACTGATGTACGGTTGACATAGTCCATTATGGCCATGATTCCGTATTTGACGGCAAAATAAATGACGCATACCGCAAGGATTAGAAGGAACTTTTCAGGAGTCCTGAAAACAGCAAACAAGGCTGTAGGAAGCAGAAAGAAGGCGGAGATGTTCCTGGAAGACCGCAGAGCCATCTCGTTGTCTATATCCTCATGTCTTTTTGGTAAGAAAGCGGCCCAGACCGCGCGGGCAAGGCCTTCCACTATCCTTTCCGTGGCTACAAGGAAAAAGATGATCAGGAAGATGACCACTCCCATGTCCACATATTTCTCAGCCGGGGTCATCACTTCAATCCGGCTCGGAACCGCTTCGGTTTGGATCTTGGTTGCGGTCCAGACCTGGGTGATGGAAGAATCGCGATCAAGGTGATAAGTGTAGCCGGCAACATGCGGGAACAGTTCCGGGTTGTCATCTACCCGGATAGGGGACAGGCTGTCCAAGGGATTGTATGTCACATCCTGGAGCATCTTCTAGTTGCCTCTCTTTGCGTTGTATCCGTCTTTTTGAAGAAGTTCCGTGATTTTGTCGCGGAAGTCTCCCTGGATGAGGATTTCCCCGTCCTTGACGCTTCCTCCCACTCCGCACTTTGTCTTGAGCTTCTTGCCCAGGTCCGAGAGGTCTTCGTCGGTTCCCACAAAGCCCTTGACAAGGGTAACCTGCTTGCCGGCCCTTCCGCTACGGTCTATGGCAACTATCAGTTTCTGCCTGGAGGGCGGCAGGGTCTGGACCTGTTCATCCTCATCTGCGGTGTCATATCTGAAGTTCGGATTGGTGGAGAAAACCACTCCGTCTCTCTTTTTCCAGTCGTTCTTTCCCATATCAATAAAACTTGTTGCAAAATTAGTATCTTTGTCGGATAACGAAAAATGAATTGGAATGGAGTTCAAGAAATTCAAGCGCATAAACAATATCGTGGCGGTAGTTGTCCTGGCCATAGCCTCCTTTACCTACCTGTCCACAATAGAGCCGACGGTCAGTTTCTGGGACTGCGGCGAGTTCATTGCCTCATCCTATAAGCTGGAAGTGGGACACCCTCCCGGAAACCCGACTTTCCAGACTATTGCAAGATTCTTCACGATGTTTGCAGACAAGGAGCATGCTGCCTTGATGGTGAACGCGATGAGCGCGCTTTGCTCCGCACTTACCATCATGCTGCTCTACCTGACCATAGTGCACCTGGCACGTAGGCTCATGGAGAAGAAAGATGGTTTGTCTTCATCAGCGATGGAGGTTTCAGCCGCGGTCAAGATAATCGGCGCCGGTATCGTGGGAGCCCTCGCTTACTGCTGGTCAGACACGTTCTGGTTCTCAGCCGTTGAAGGTGAGGTGTATGCAATGAGTTCCCTGGCTACCGCCCTGGTTTTCTGGGCTATGCTCAAGTGGGAAGAAAAGGCTGACGAACCTTATGCCAACCGCTGGCTGGTGCTGATAGCCTTCATAATGGGATTCTCCATAGGAATCCACCTGCTCAACCTGCTTACGATCCCGGCCCTTGGAATGGTCTACTATTACCGCAAGTTCAAGGTATCCACATGGGGAGCATGGAAGGCTTTCTTCGTATCCTGCTTCATCCTCATCGTGATAAACTGGGGAATCATTCCTTACCTGCCGGCCCTGTCCGCATTTGTAGACAGGATTTTCGTGAACGGATTCTCCCTGCCTAGGAACAGCGGTGCTGCATTCTTCGTGCTTCTGATCATTGCCGCATGTTTCTGGGGGGCATACAGGTCTTACAAGAAGGGCAATGCCTTGTGGAACAACATCTTCATCTGCACGATGGCCATCATCATAGGCTACTCTCTCTTTGCCGTGGTGGTGATAAGGTCTTCTGTGAACACTCCTACCAACGAGTATCAGCCTGACAATCCTTACACCCTGGTAAGATACCTCAACAGGGAGCAGTACGGTTCAGCACCTCTCCTGTACGGACATACATACAAGTCCAGGATGACGGACGTGGACATCGCAGACTATTACAACTACGACAATACTGCCGGCAAGTACGTGAAACTTGACGGACCGGCCCAGCCGGTTTACGGAAACAAGGTTCTCTTCCCGAGGATGTGGTCTTCTGCAGACCCTTCATACGACAAGTTCTATCAGGTTTATACCGGAATGGACGGAACTCCTTCTGCCGGTGCCAACCTGAAGTACTTCTTTGCCTACCAGATGGATTTCATGTACTGGAGATATTTCTTCTGGAACTTCGTAGGCCGTCAGAACGACCTTCACTCCACCGTTCCGGGAGACATCTACAAGGGAAACTGGGAGAGCGGCATAGGATTCATAGACCGCGCCCGTCTTGGAGACCAGTCTGAAGGTCCTGATTACATAGTGGACAGCAAGGCAAAGAACCATTTCTACTTCCTGCCTTTGATCCTGGGTATAATCGGACTGTTCTACCAGCTCAGGCACGACAAGCAGAATACACTTGTAACGTTCCTGCTTTTCTTCCTGACAGGAATTGCGGTGGTCCTCTACCTCAACCAGCCTCCTTACCAGCCTAGGGAGAGAGACTACGCTTATGCGGGTTCATTCTACGCATTTACCATATGGATAGGTTTTGCAGTACTGTGGCTCGGAGGTCTTCTGGAGAAGGCGTTCAAGTCTAAAAAGGCTGCTCCTTCCGTTGTGGCGGCGGCCTTGTGCCTGCTGGTTCCTGTGCAGATGGTTTCACAGACCTGGGACGACCACGACAGAAGCGGAAGGTACACCTGCCGCGACATGGCCTACAACTATCTGGCCGGCCTCGGGCAGAACGCCATACTGGTGACACACGGAGACAACGATACTTTCCCACTGTGGTACATCCAGGAGGTTGAAGGAGTCCGCACGGATGTGAGGATCATGAATACGTCGTTGCTTGGAACCGACTGGTACATAGACCAGATGAAGTGCAAGCAGTACGAGAGCGATCCTGTTCCTTTCACCCTTGAAAAGAAGGATTACTACTACGGCAAGAACGATTTTGTTCCGGTTGCAGACTATATCAAGGCTCCGGTTCCGGCCAAGGAACTGATCAAGATACTCAAGGATCCTTCAGTTTCCGTTCCTATGGGAGACAAGAAGAACCATAACATCATAGCCGGCCGCCATTTCATAGTTCCTGTGAACAAGGAGAACGTGATAAAGAACGGAATAGTTGCCCCAAGAGACTACGACAAGATAGCCGACACCATACAGCTTGACATTCCGGAAGGAGTGGGCAGCATAGACAAGACATCCATGATGATTCTTGACCTGCTGTCAAACTACAACTGGGAGCGTCCGCTGTACTTCCTCCAGAGAGGCGGTGAAATCAATATCGGAATCAAGGACTATCTCCAGTGGGAGGGATTCGCATTCAAGTTTGTACCTATCAAGAGCCAGACAGGCAGAAGGAATGACAACATTGACCAGAACGCAAGTCCTGACACCCTCTACAACAGGATCATGAATGTCTACAGGTTTGAGTCCCTGGCCGCTCCTGTAAATATCGATTACCAGAACCTGCTTACCTTCAATTCCCTGATTTCAACCAGGGAACTCATTGCCAACACTGCAAAGCTCCTTGTCATGGACAAGCAGCCGGAAAAGGCGGTTGAGGTTCTGGACCGCATGCAGCAGGTAATGCCTGAGAGCAACTTCCCTCTGAACAATTCGCTGATATCAAGTATCAACGACCTGGCTGTCCTGGATGCCATAAGCGTATACTTTGTATGCGGAGAAAAAGAGAAGGGAGAATCCCTGGGAGACCGTTTCACCGAGGAGACCCTGCAGCACATAAAGCTGTTCATGAAACCTTATCGCGGAGAAGTATTCTTATGGGAGAGGCTTCAGAACAACCTTTACTACCTGGTTTGGCTGTCTGACACTTACAAGGCTGCCGGCCTTTCAGAGAAGTCAAGGGAACTGAAGACCCTGGTGAATTCCTACCTGAAGGTCACTACCGGACAGACCCTTCCTGTGGATGACGAGAAAGAAGGTGAAGCTGAGGCTGAAGTGTAGGCTTATTCAATGAGCATGTTGCAGCCGCGGCGTTCGGTGTTGCTTATGCGTCCGTCAACCGTGAATGGTTGATGGACGCTTTTCTTTCCGTTCCCCGGAACAATCTTGCCGCAGTCCTCTGTTTCTATGAAGCAGCAGGAGTGGATGTTGGCCAGGTCTATGATGTTGAGTCCGCCCTGGACGTTCTCCTTGCCCAGGATTCTGAACGGATCCTGGAGGTCTCTTGTCATGACCTTCATCCATGGGGGAGTGAAGAACACCCCGTTGTCGTCAAAGGAATAGGCCTGGCTGAGAAGTTCGCACATTCCGTACTCGGAGTGGATGGATTCTGTGCACAAGCCTTCTCTCAGCCTTCCGTGAAGCTCCTTCCTTGAGAGTTCTTGTCCGCGCCCCTTCATGCCTCCGGTCTCCATAACGGTTACATTGCGAAACATGTCTTTCCTCATGGCCTGATCCGGTATTTGCTCTTTTACGAACAGTGCAAAGTCCAGGAGGGCGAAACTTACTCCCAGCAGTATGGTACGTCCGTTGAGCCTTCTTACGGTGTCAAGCAGGTTGTCGTGGTCGTAGAGGAAGAACCCTCCTTCTCTGCCGTTGGCCTTTGCGCTGGAAATGAGTTTGTCTGCCATGTAGACCAGGGAAGAACCCTTGCGTTCAAGATATGAAGGAAGAAGGGCCAGCAGGTTGTAGCTTCCGCTTTCTCCGTAGAACAGCCTGAAGGCCTCCGAGAAACTTCTTTCATACAGGCGGATGTCCTTGACCTCATGATGGGAAGGAACCATTCCGGTTGTTGCGCTGGAAGTAAATACCGTGGCCTTTTCTGAAGTGATGGCCGGATCTTCCCAGTCTGAAACCACGTTGCAGCTTTTGAAAAGGCGGATTGGCAGGAAAGGAATCTGTTCAACCGTTGAGGGAATGAAATCCTCCTTGCCCGTAAGTTTGAGATAATCGCGATAAACGGCACAATGCTCCCTCTGGAATCCAAATGCTTCCAGGGCGAGCTGGTTGAACCCGGAGGGGGTTCCTACAGAAAAGATCCTGTGTGTAAACTCCTGCAGGTCCATCTTAGACATCCCCGGTCATGTTTTTAAGCTGGTTGATGTATTTGAGGTCTTTCCACAGGCGCGGAATCTTGTTCTGGCCGCCTGTCTTGCCTCTGGATTCCATCCATCTGTAGAAGGTTCCAGGAGGAAGAGGGATGATCTTCAGGTTCTGCATGGTGGAGCCAGGGGAACGCTTTGCCTCGTAGTCTGAATTCACTTTCTGGATTTCTGAGTCCAGAAGACTGGCGAAATCCTCCACGGCCTTTGGGCTGAAGAGCGGACTTTGCGGATTGCGGAGGGGATCCTGGAACTCGATTGCCCAGATATGGTATCCTCGGGCGAATGAACCGTCTGCAGCCATGAACTGAGGAGCGGCGGTGTAGTCGGTGACCTGAAGGCCGGCTTTTGCAGAAGCTGCTGCCAATGCCTGTTCCGCGTTGTTTATCATCAGTTCCTCGCCAAAGGCGTTGATGAACATCTTGGTCCTTCCGGTAACGATGAGCCTGTAAGGATTTACGCTTGTGAACCGTACAAGGTCTTCTGGCATGTACCTCCACAGGCCTCCTACGGTGGAGATTACGATGGCGTAGTCTATGCCGGTTTGGACTCCCTCAAGGGGAACCACAGAAGAATTGTCTCCTTCCATGGCCTTGTCCAGCTGGCTGAAAGGAATGAACTCGTAGAAGATTCCATTGTTTACGGTAAGCAGCATTCCGTTACCCCCCTCCAGGCTGTCCTGGAAGGCAAAGTAGCCTTCGGATGCGTTGTAGTTTTCGAGGTAGTGCATGTTGTCGGACGGGATCAGCTTCCGGTATATTTCCCTGTAGGGTTCAAAGTTGATGCCCCCGTGCATGAAAAGCTCCATGTGGGGCCACACTTCCAGCAAGTTGCTCTTGCCTGTGTATTCCAGGATCTTGTTCATCAGTACGAGGTTCCAGCTTGGAACCCCGGAGAAGTTGCTCACGTTCTTGCGGGTGCTCTCTTTGCAGATAAGTTCAACCTTGGTTGCAAAGTCGGCCACAAGGGCGGTTTTCCTGGAAGGTGTACGCAGAAGTTCCACCGCCTTGGGAGAGTTGCGGAGCATCACGGCGGAGAGGTCTCCGTCAAAGACCTTGCCCTTGAGCAAAGACTTCAGGGAATCCCGGTCAGACATCACATCAGGGGCAACGCTGCCCCCGAGCGTCAGGGCGCAGGATGAGAATACCCGGCTGTCGGGATTCAGGCGAGCATAGTTCATCAGCATCATCTTCATGCCTTTGAAGTGGGTTCCGTAGAGAGAGTCTTTGGTAATGGGGATGAATTTGCTCTTGTCCGAAGACGTGCCGCTGCTCTTGGCAAACCAGCGGACCTTCTGGTTCCACAGCACGTAGTCTTCCCCCTGCCTGATTCGGGTTATGTAAGGAGCCAGGTCGTCGTACTTGGAAAGTTTCACGCGGCTCTGGAAATCGCCGAGATTATTTATGCTGTCAAAATTCCTCTCCTTTCCGAACAGGGTCTGCCTTCCACCCCTGAGGAGCTTTTGAAAAACCTTTTCCTGCAGTTCTGGGGCGTTTCTGAGGCTGCGGTCAACCTCTTCGAGGTATCCCCTGCCCCATGATAGGACGGCCCTGTTGATTATCCTCGCTGTTTTCTTTCCCATCATTTCCAAGATAAAATTGCACGCCAGAGCAAAACGTCGTAATCCAGCATATGGCGGATGCGAGGAGCGGTAAGGGAGAATTTCTGAATTATATCCTCCTCAACCAGAGGCTGTATTTCGTCGCGATAAAGATTGAGGACCTCCTCTTTTGAGAGCTTTACTTTGGAAGACATCAGTTCATAGGCTTCCTTGTCTTTTTCATAGATGCCCTCGGTCTTGGCTTCTCTTACCATCTGGTCAAAGATCACTTCTGCAGAAGACCTGTGGTCAAACTTCCTGGAAGAGGCGTATTCCACAAAATCACGGTACTGTTGGTCTGTCATGCGGAACATGCCGTCAACACTCTCCAAGGCGTTTTTCTTGTAGAATTCCACTGCATATTCTTCCATTATCCCGCTCAGGCTCAGCGCCAGGGTAGGGCGGCTGTACAGGCGGCCCCTTACCTCGATGTCAGGAGTTATTCCTCCGCCGTCGTAAACGGTTCTGCCTTCCTTTGTAGTGAAGGCTTTCTTGAGAGAATCCGGAACGGCGCCTACACTGCCGTCTGGATTCCGGTGAGAGTAGTCAAGCATCTGGATGCATCGGCCGCTGGGAGTGTAGTACTTGGAGATGGTGAGTTTGAGCTTGCCGTTGTAGCCAACCGGGCGGAAACTCTGGACCAGACCCTTACCGTAGGTACGGGTTCCCATGACAACCGCCCTGTCCAGGTCTTGAAGGGCTCCGGCCACTATCTCTGAAGAAGAAGCGGAAGAGGAGTTTACAAGTACGAGCAGGGGAATGAGGGTATCCACAGGCTGCTTGTCGGTTACACATTCAAAGCTGGCTCCTGGCCCGCGGCCCTTGGCTGTTGCCACCAGCGTACCCTTAGGTACAAACAGGGATACGATGTCAGTTGCCTCGTCCATGAGGCCGCCGCCGTTGCCCCTGAGGTCCAGGATGATCCTCTTGGCACCCTGTTCCTTCAGGCTGACCAGGGCCTTGCGCACATCTTCTGAACCGTTGAGGGTAAAGCTGTTGATCTTTATGTAGCCGGTAGGAGGCAGCTGGCCGAAAACATTTGTGTCTATATCCCCAAGTGAAGCCGGAGGATCAGAAGGATACAGGCTTCCGCTCTTGGTTGTGTCTATGATTCCGGAAAACAGCCGTGCAAGTGAAGACGGCTTGGAAAGCATTCCGGAATAAGGAACGTCCGAGGTATGAACCTTGTCCCTGATAACTTCTATCTCAGCGATTTCTCCAGTACGGCCTTTCCTGATGGTGAACTTGACCTTGGTTCCGGCATTGCCTCTCATCCTCTTGCTGCACTCGTCTACTGAAAGCTTGCTGATGTCCTGTCCGTCTATCTTCATGATGACGTCTCCGGGCTCTATGTTGTACTTTATGGCAGGAGAATTCTCGTATGTCTGCATGATGGTAACGCCCAGTGAATCCTTGCGGATCGTAGCTCCGATTCCTCCGTAGGAAGCCGTGGTCATCATTTCTATTGATTCTTCATCCTCCTGGGGCACAAACTCGGTATACGGGTCAAGAGACTCCAGCATGGCATCCGTGCCTATGTTGATCAGCTTTGCAAAATCTACGGTATCCACGTATTCCGTAGCCAGGGTTTTGAGGATGTTATAATAAATCTCAAGACCCTGTGTGAGCTTGAAGTTGCGGTTCTGGGCCCCGGCTGTACCAGGGGAGCAGACAGCCATCAAAAAGGCGGCAGCCAAAGCCGCAAATCCGGAAGAGAACCATCCGGAACTCCTCCTTGAAGAATGAACCGAGGAGGTCTTATATGAAGAAAAATGTAACATATCCTTATGCCTGTACATACATTTCAAAAATAATAAACTTTTGCTAACTTTACACAAGTTATTACAATGCAGTCATGGAATTGATATTTGCAACAAATAATCCGAACAAACTCAAGGAAGCGTCAGATATTCTTGGAAAGGATGTAACACTAATTATGCCAAAGAAGCTCGGTTACCGGGGAGATATACCTGAAACCGGAGCAACGATAGAGGCAAATTCCAAGATGAAGTGCCAGTTTATCTGGAACAAGTTCAACAAGACATGCTTTGCCGATGATACGGCCCTGGAGGTGGCATCCCTGGGAGGGGCTCCCGGAGTCCATTCGGCCCGCTATGCAGGAGAAGGCCATGACGATGCAGCCAACCGCGCCAAGCTTCTGGATGAACTCACCAAGGTAGACCGTCGCAAGAAGAATATACGTGCCGCAAAGTTCCGCACGGTGGTAACCCTCATCCACAAGGGAACCCTGTACACGTTCGAAGGTACCATGAATGGAACCATCGCTGAGAAAGAAAGCGGGGAGGGAGGTTTCGGATATGATTCAATCTTTATCCCCGACGGTTGCAGCTGCACCTTTGCCGAAATGAGCGAGACCCAGAAAAACACCATTTCCCACAGGGGCATCGCGATGAGGAAACTGGCCAATTTCCTTTCCCGCATGCAGTAGTCCCCGGCCGGGCTGCACAGCAGCAGCCCACACCAGGCTACGCAGCAGCAGCCCACATCAGGCTACATAGCAGCAGCCTCATACCAACAACAAGGAAGTTTTCACCGCACTGTTTATTCAACTCATTGTTTCTTCCCCGAACTTTTTAGTTACCCCACTTGACAACACATAAATGCTTACCAAAAGCCGAATCATAGTACTGCATACCATCAAACATTCAGACTCCGGAATGGTAGTCCAGTGCTACTCGGATGTCAAAGGCCGGTCGGCCTGTTATTTCTTTGCAGGGGGCAAGCATTCCAAGAGTGCCATGATGTTCCCATTGAGCATGTTGGACGTGGTTCTATTTTCACGTCATCAGGAAGGAAATACGATGCCGGTAATCAAGGAAGCCGCTCCGGTTTGCCAGCTGCCCAACCTCAAGACGGATATCCGGAAGGGAGCAATCTCCATCTTCATGTGCGAACTGCTGCTCAAGACCCTTAAAGAAAGCAGCCCGGATCCCAGTCTTTTTGTCTTCCTGTCCAACTCCATTATGCTTCTTGAAGCCGTGGATGAAGGTGTGGAGAACTTCCACCTCCACTTTGCCGTAAACCTGTGCAAGGTCTTGGGCTATATGCCGGAAGACAACTACTCCGGACCAAGTTTTCCTCCCAACCCCACCGTTGGTCAAGCCGGCGGCAGCAATCCGGATTCCCGTACCCATTTCAATTTTACAACAGGGAAATTTACCCACGATTACTCCGAAGCATTCTGCTTCCAGCCGGAAGAATCCCTTCTGCTGCACCAGATAATGTCCACACCGCTTGCAGCTCTCCGGGAAATCACCTGCAGCGGCCAGATGCGCAACCGTTTCCTGACCAGGATCATAGACTATCTTTCATTCCACACATCGCTGAGGATAGAGCTCAAATCCCTTGCCGTCCTCCGCGAACTTTTCTCATAAATAAGCGTGCCCAACAATGTGCTTATTCTTAGACAATTAGCCGTTCGTCTGTATGTAAAAATGCAGACAGTTATTGTCATATAGTGTTGATAATAAGCATATTACTGGTCGCGCCTTCATATTTTGCCGTTGTTTTTTACAATTCCAGAATTGTCATCGGTAAATTTTTCAGGAAGGTTTTGAAGTTTTGCTTTTGTTTTCAATCTTGCTTCAAAAATGAAACAAAGAGGGAGGGCTATTTTTCGCGATGGAGTATATCAGCATATATATCAAAGATCTGCTGACAGAAATCTGATTTTCAAAAACAGTATTGATGCAATCTTCTACATATCAGTGTTCCATAAATACAGTTTACTATACGAGGTTGAGACAATAGCTTTCTGTCTTATGGGTAACCATATTCATACTTTAAGCCGGGCTACTGATCCTTCAAGACTCCTCGCGTTTGTCCGAGACTGCAGTTCTGCTTTTGCGAGAGGCTACAATACATATTACAACCGAATGGGGCACTTGTTTCAAAGACCTTTTGGTTCTGCTCCCAAGCCGGGAGGGAAGCGGCTCAGAACATGTATTTCGTATATAAACAACAATCCAGTAGAAGCTGGTCTAGAGCAAAATATGGAGAACTACGTTTGGAATTTATTTGCTTACGCAGACCGCAGTTTCCCGTTTTCAGAAAAACTTGTTCTCAGAAAGACTTCTAAGGCTATGAGACAATCTGTCTCTGAAGTTTCTGAGTTGATGAAAGAAGATGCGGTACTGACTCAAGTGTTTCTCAGAAATATCTTTGAAAAGCTGAACGGATTGGAAAAGAAACAGATGAGAGACTATATCCTAAAAAGATACTCTCCTGTAAACTATAGTCAACTTAGGTCAACATTCGGAAGTTTTGAGGAAGCAAAACATGCAATGCATTCATTTATGGGCCGCGAATACGATTTGAAGTGCGAATAGCTTGGTGGATAAGACACGGCGTGCCCAGTAAAGTATAGTTACTCAGCGATTTAGTTAAATGTCTGTATGTAGAATAACATACAGTTAATATGCTAAGTATTTATAAATGAGGCTTTTGCTGGTCACGCCACCTGAAATGTCAGCTTGGCTCTAGGCTGGTCACGCCACCTGAAATGTCGTCGGCTTGATTCTAGGCTGGTTGCCAGATGTAGAGTTTGTCTGAGCGGCGGAGTTTCTCTGCGATAGGAATAGAACACAAGTCTCCCTTGACTGCCTTTGGGACAGGCTTAAGGTCTACCCTAATCTCAGCGACCTTATGTTCAATGCATCCTGTAGACGGACCGATGATGAGAATTTCGTCTCCGACATTGATCTCTCCGGCCTCAACCAGGATTTCAGCTACGCCAAGCTTTGAGAAATAGTTGGTAACCTTTGCCGCATAGACTTTCTTCCTTGCGGCTTTGTTGCCATAGACCTCGCTCCATTCACCCAGACGTGCGCCAAGATAATAACCATCCCAGAATCCGCGGTTGAACACTCCGGACAGGCGTTCTTTGAGTTGGGATTTCAGTTCCGGAGTAAACCTTCCCATGACGGCTGGTGCGTTGGCGTTGTTTTCAGCTGCGATGGTGCTGTTTGCAGATCCGTTGGCGTTGCTTTCAGCTGCGCTGGTGCTGCTTACAGATGCGCCGGTCTTGCGTGTTGCTTCGGATGAGTTGTTTGCCACTGATTCAGATGCTGGAGTGTCCTGACAGGCATCGGCTGCCTGGCGGTAGGCTGAGGTTACGATTTTTACATACTCGGCACTGCGGGCACGTCCTTCTATCTTGAAAACGCTGATGCCGGCTTCTATGATCTTGTCCACGAACTCAATGGTGCAGAGGTCCTTTGGACTCATGATGTACTTGTTCTCAATGTCCAGTTCACGCCCTGTTTCAAGATCGGTGACACGGTATCCCCTTCTGCACAGCTGGTAGCAGCTTCCGCGGTTGGCCGAGGCGTTGTATTCCTGAAGGCTGAGGTAGCATTTTCCGGAGATGGACATGCACAGCGCTCCGTGCACGAAAAGTTCAAGACGCAGCAACTGGCCGGAAGGTCCGCATACGTTCTCCTCCCGGATCTTGCGGCTGATGTCTGCAATCTGAGGCAGTGTCAGCTCACGGGCAAGTACGATCACGTCTGCAAACTGGGCATAGAACTTGGCGGCCTCAAAGTTGGAGATGTTCATCTGGGTTGAGATATGGATTTCAATGCCCAGTTGGCGGGCCATCTGTATGACAGCCATGTCGGATGCTATGACTGCAGAGATTCCGGCATCTCTGGCAGCCTGAAGAGCCTTCCTTACCTCTTCCATTTCAGTCTGGTAGACAACGATATTCAGCGTGAGGTAAGTCTTGACGCCATGCTCCTTGCAGATGCGGACAACCTCCTTCAGGTCTTCATTGGTAAAATTGTTGGCCGAGTGGCTTCTCATGTTGAGGTTTCCCACACCAAAGTACACGGAGTCCGCTCCGCCCTGTATAGCCGCCATCAGGCACTCGAAGTTCCCGGCCGGCGCCATTATTTCTATATGCTGCTTGTCTGCCATATTTCAACGCAAATCTTTGAACGGTCAAATATAGTGGATTTTTCTGCTCGGCGATGGTCTTTTGTAATATCCTCATTTTCAGAACCTCCCAAAATAAGACATAGGGGAATAAACCTCTTGTTTATGGGACTACTGAGTATCAGTTAGTTATACGACACCATCGCCGTTAGCCTTTCTTCGGCGAAACTTGTTATCTTTGAAAGGTAAAACTATCATCAATCAAAGCATCACAACAAAGTCAAATCATCATCGAACACCCAAAGTATCACAGCAAAGCCAAATCATCATCGAGCAATCGGGTTTTCAGTTGGACAAAATCTTATAAATCTTAATATTATGCTTATCACAACCACACAGTCAGTAGAAGGTCACAAGATCCTTGAATACAAAGGTATCGTAACCGGAGAAACCATCATCGGAGCCAATTTCTGGAAAGACTTCAAGGCCAGCATCCGCGACATAGTAGGCGGGCGCAGCGGTTCATACGAAAGGGTCCTGATTGAGGC
The DNA here is from genome assembly GCA_902780455.1 of uncultured Bacteroidia bacterium. GTDB lineage: Bacteria > Bacteroidota > Bacteroidia > Bacteroidales > UBA932 > Egerieousia. The sequence continues at coordinate 233,411 of CACZFO010000001.1, forward strand.
ACGTGAAACATCGCTGAACGAAATGGCACAGAGGGCAGCCTCCTGGGGCGCCAATGCCATAATCGGAGTTGACATTGATTACGAGACAGTCGGTCAGAACGGCTCGATGCTGATGGTTTCAGTCAGCGGCACAGCTGTAGTTCTGGGCTGACAGGTTCTTTGCTGGCAGCGCTCCCAACCTCTCCTTTTTGGCGAGGATAAGAGCAAAAAAGCCCGGAAATGCTCCCAACCTCTCTTTTTGGCGAGGTCGGGAGCAATGTTTCTTATTCTGTTGTGATGGTTTTGATGAACTTGGCGGGAATGCCACCAACCACGGTCATCGGAGCCACATCTTTGGTGACCACGGCTCCAGCCGCCACTATAGCTCCATCTCCGATTGTTACTCCTTGAAGAACAGTTGCGTTTGAGCCTATCCACACATTCTTCCCGATGTGGATCGGTGCTGAATGCATGCCGGACCGCCTTGTAGGATCTTCAAAGTGGTTGAGGGTGGCCAATACAACATTGTGTCCTATCAGGCTCCCGTCGCCGATGAAAATGCCGCCCTGGTCCTGGAACTTGCATCCCATGTTTATGAACACATTTTCTCCTATGACGGTGTTTACACCGCAGTCTGTGTAAAACGGCGGGAACATTCCCAGACTCTTTGGCAAAGGCCTGTCCATCAGTTCTTCCAATAGCGCGTGCAGCTCTTCCGGAGTGTGGTATTTTCCGTTTATCTCCGAAGTTATCTTAAGTGCCCTCTGGCTCAGCGAGTGAAACATCAGATGAACGTCGCTCCAGCCTTCAATATCCTGAGGCACAGTCATATAATCTCTGAATTCCTGTATTGTCATATTTGCAAGATTCGTTTCACAAATATGTAAAATATTTTACAAAACCTCAATGTAGCCGGTCCGTTCCTCCGTTGCGGTTTGACAACAGGGGAGGTTCTGCCACCATATAGCAGCCCTCATCGCTTGGCTTATAACGTTTATTCATTGTAAGACCACTTGATAGCAGGTCTATATCCAAGCACTCTTCAAGCTTCGAAATAGTTTCTAACGTCAAGTTTTCTGACCCCTTTACTATCTTGGATATATACTGAGGAGTGCAGTTCATTCTTTGGGCTAGTTCTTTCTTTGTTAATCCCATCTCTTTGAGTTTTCTTATAACAGCAAGAGCTATATACCCAGAGTATTTCATCCATCTGTGGTTCTGTTTACGGTATAAAGATTTCTCTCTCCAGTTTGTTTTGATCTCAAATTTCTTGAGAACTTCGAGGTCTTTGTCAATCGCTTTCATTGGATATTTCTTTAAATCCTTCATAATCAGAAATCCCCTGAGTTTTGAGAAAATCTCTGACCTGGTTAAGATGTTGTAATTCTTTTAACGTATGTTCTCTTTCCTGCATTGTGGCGGTAAGTTTTATAGCTCCACCTGTAATAACATATCTTCCTGTCTCTAATTTTATTGCATAAATTCTCAACCATGATGCATGAGTGGTAATTCTGCCTTTTGTCTTTTCCCTTCCTAGTATAACTTCGTTGGCTCTGTAGTTTTCTAAAGGCTTAAAGATTTTATCTAAGCTACATTCAGGATCTAGATCCAGAATTAAGCATTCTAAGTCATACGCATCGTCAACTGTATCATAAATGGCTTTGTCTACATCTACTATGTGAAAATATGCCGACAAGTCATTTATATTCTTTGAGAAAAATTCTTCCAGCCACTCATAATCATTCCATTGGCTAAAAGCCTTTTCAAAAGCGTTTGTGTCTTCTCCGTCATAAACCACCGCCCATAGTTTTTCATTTTCCAGTAATTTTTCAAATCTCATTTCAAAACTATTATCATCCCTGTTGCAAATATAATAGTTTTATGTGATAAACCTATAGGTGAAATCAATGTTTCTGGTTTTTGTCGGCCTTGGGTTCTTATTTCTTCAAACGTCTGATGATCCTAAACGGAAGCCCCACCGCTAAGATGATGATGAACACCGCAATTAGGAAACCTGGAGACAACCACTTCTCCCTGTCTGTTACAAACAGCGCACAGGCCACCACCACAATTATTTCAATGAGAAATACGATTCCGATTATCTAGATTTTAGGACATTTTGAAAGATGGTGTTAGTCTGCTATTTCTGTTGATTTAGTAAAACTTCCCTGCGTGGGTGTTGCATGAGGCTAAAAAAAGAGACTCGCACGGGGCGAGTCTCTTCGCTACTCAATCTATTGTGAAACTGCTTTTAAAGTAACGAATTCAATCCTGCTTTTGCTATTCTTGCGGTTAGTTTTGTGTATTTTGTGGTCTGGCTGGTGCTCATTTCATAATTTTCCAGCTCTTTTTCCAGCTTTTCTATGCTTTCCATCAGATCCGCTGAGCCTAAGGCCGCTCCCAGAAGTCCGTCTTCCTTGGACTCCTTTTCGTATTTGGCTACAGCTTTCTCCATATCATCCAACAGCTTGTCAACTTTGGAAGGGTCTTTCTTTTTGCTGCCCTCATGGTCTTCAAAATCTGTATCGGTTTCATCTTCACCTAAAACAGACGACAGGCTTGAAGATAGACTTGAAGAAGCTTTTTTCTTTACGATGAGGTCGAGATCGACCATTAAATACTTCATTTCTTCCGGATTGAAGCTGTCATCGGGGGCGTACTCAAATCTCAACATATGTGCTATGTTGTTATAGCCTCTAAAAGTGGTTCCAAAGTCGTCTTTGTTGACACATTCAAATCTGAAAGATTTATTATTACCATCCTTTCCTTCCAAGAATTCCTTAAAAGACTCTTTGACATCTTTTTCATACAAGGTCAGGTGGAGATCATCTACTTTGACCAACTCATATTCATCAGATATGTTTTGGGTATTGTCTATGAATAGGCTGATTTCATAAAGACCTTTGGCTTTGTTAAGATTAAAGGACATACCTCTTATTTCGAAATAGTCTTCCGAATCTCCGACTTCATTTTCATCCTGGTCTTCAATGGTTCCGCTCAGGCCCATTTTTCCTGTGATCTTGTAGCTGTCGCTGCCGCAACTTCCCAGGATTAATGCAAAGGCTGCAAGTGCAGCTAAGAACAATGTCTTTTTCATGGTAAATGAGCTTAACCAAGGATTATATATGGAAGAGCTATAGCCAGTAAGGACAGGACGATGCCTGTTATCGCCAAGCCTTTCTTCGGTCTGTTTACGCATACTCCTGCAATTGAAAGTCCGAGTCCAGGAAGGACAAAAATCCATCGCAGAACAGTAAGAATAATTACCAGTCCGTCAGTAAGGCATAGCAGTGCTGCCAGAAAAGCCAGAAGGGAAAGGATAAAACCAGCCACAGCCAGGCCGTTCCCTTTTTTCAAAGTTTGTTCCATGGTCAAATGTCACTAGTTTGTGTCGTGCGCAACTTTTTAGGTGTTATAACAATTTCTTGCCAGGAACAAAGGTATATGGTTGTATGTCAGGAAAAATTGTCTTTTGTTGTCTTTCTACTGCCGATGGCTCATGAAGTATATAAAATGGAATTTGTCGTATGACTGGTCGTAAAGCTTTTGGTAGAGATCTTCGGATAGGCGTGTGCTTCTGCTGCGGAGGGCATCTTCCATTAGAGCCTTGCTGTTGGAATCCAAAGGGAGGTTGCCTACCATGGTTTTTATCTTTTTGATAAGCTTGCTGTCCCCTCCGTCCATGGTCCAGTATTGCCCCCACTCCTCTGAAGGTTCGCAATTTACGATTTTGGATCCCAGCGGATTGCCGCCTTCTCCATTCCGTGCTCTTTCCCATTGCTTGTTTATGAGCCTTAAGGATTTGTTGTAGAGAGATAGGTACTCGTTCTCTATTATTTGGATAAGGGAATCTCTGATTGTATTGAAGCGTTTTTCTTTCAGCCTTTCTGCAGATAAGGAGTCTGATGTTTTCCTCAGCGATTCGGATTTTTTCCTAAGGGAGTCTGCAGTTATCTGAAGAGTACGTAGAGAGGAGCTGGCATCGCCGAGCCTCCTGCGTTCCTTGAAGAAGAGAAAGGTTGGAAGGGCAAGCAGGAGGATAAGGAGTGAGGTGGTTGCAATCTGAAGCGGGCGGTTGCGCATTTTCCAGGCCCTTTTCAGTTCTTCTGTGTTGGAGTACCGTTTGTTGCGGTCTTTTTGGGTGCAGCGGCTGATGATTCTTTTGTGCCTGCCGGGGAAGATCTCCTTCATTATCATCCCGATGGAGTAGATGTCGCTGCGGGAGTCCAGGGGAAGCGGAGTGTCTGAGGAGGAGGGGCCGGTATTTGCCGTAGCTGGGATTTCCGTGGAGGCAGCGGGAGACTCTGATGCCGCTGAATCTGCGTGGCGGTATGCAAGCAGTTCCGGAGAGGCGTAGGATTCTGTGGCTCCGAGGTTCTTCTCTAGGTAGTTGGAGTCATCGTCGCTGAGGCCGAAGTCTATGAGTTTGAGGTCGTTGTCCTTGTTGGTGATGATGATGTTGGCGGGCTTGATATCGTTGTGGATCAGGCTGCAGCGGTGTATGTAACCTACTGCGTCCAGCAGCTGGAGAAAGATTCTTTCCCGGGCTTCTTTTGGAGGATTTTCCTTGAGGAACCTGTCAAGGGTGCGGCCTTCCAGATATTCCATCACAATGGCGGGGCCCACAGGAGAGTTCTCGTCAAATGTATAGACTCCTGCTATGTGGGGGTGAGACAGCCTCACGTTAAGCTCGTACTCGCGTCTCAGAAGTTGGAGGCTTCTTGCGTCATTGCTTCCGGCGGTCTTGAGTATGAAGAACTTGCCGGCTTTACGGGTACGGTAGATGTTGCTGGAAACCGGTGTTGTCTCCGTGTATGTTCCATCGTATTGTGAGGGAGCGTCTACCCGTACAAAGGATTCGCTGATCATTGTTCAGTTCAGGTATTAAAACTTTGCAGCGTCAAAAGTAACACATTTTGCCGTAAACTCAGATGAGGTTGCTCTCCAACAAAGGAATCTTCAGAAACTGGACCTTTGTCAATATGTTTAAGGAATGGGAATCCTTGTCAATTATTGTCTTTTTGCAGAGAGAAAAACTGTTGCCTTGCATTGCGGAAAGCGTTTTGCTAAATTTGTGTGACAATTTGTTTCAACGATTTATAGTTCATCTATGCCTATTCAGTCAGACCTTCCACAGATCGCAGCTCTGAAACTGAGAGTTGAAGAAATATATGGTATCCGTCCAGCAACCCATTCGGATTTTCTCGATATGGTTGCAGCCATAGAGAACGCTTTGCGAGAGCATGTTTCCGAGTCCACACTCGAAAGGCTCTGGGGCTATTCCACCAGAGAGAACAAAGAAGGAACCGTGTCGCTGAGGACACTCAATGTCCTGGCGCGGTTCTGCGGGTATTCCGGGTGGGAGGATTTCTGCCAGTGGCTGAAGAAAGACCAAAGAAAAGAGTCGGAGCTTTTTGAAGGCCAGGCTGTGAAATCAGTTTCTCTGGAGATAGGGGCAAGACTTAGGATTGGTTGGCAGCCGGACAGGATCTGCATTTTGAAGTATCTCGGGGGATATGTGTTTGAGGTAGAGTCTGTAGAGAACACCTCCCTAGAAAAGGGCGACCGTTTCAAGGTAGTCCAGTTCCAGAAAGGGCGGCCGCTTTATCTGGAAGAGTTCATTCCAGCATCATCTTCCCAAAACGGATGTGAACCGGCAGGTCCCTCTCAAAAATGTAGCGTATTGGGTTCTGAAGCAGGTTCCTCTTCAGGAAAGTCCTATGCGATTGGTCAGGAACACGGTTTGACCACCCTTCAGCTTCTTTAACATCCTTGGGTGTACTTTCAGCCCAAGCCGGTCCAAATGTCCCGTTTCCAGTCCTACCTGGATAAAAAAAAGAGGATACCGTGTGGCATCCTCTTTAAAGTTCATATTTAACGGGATTATTCAGCTGGAGCTTCCTCAACTGCCTTCTCTACAGCGTCTCCGATAGACTCAGCGGCCTCGTTAAGCTTCTGCTCGTCAACATTCTTCACAACTTCCTTGAAAATGTCAGCAGCAGCCTTCTTTACCTTAGGGGCTGTGTAGAACTGGTTAACGCAGATAGAAGCAACAGCAAGAAGTACAGCTACGAAAGCCAAACCCTTGCTCTTCTTGTTGCCAAAGCAACCGATCAGACCAAATACGAGAGCCAGGATTGCAAGAATCCAAGTCAGCCAACCCATCAGAGGAATGAAGCTGAAGATTACAGCAAGAATGCCGAGGATAAAACCGGTAATTCCGAGTCCGTTTCCTTTTTTTGCAGTTTCTGTCATAGTTTTTTAGGCACTGGTTTGTGTCGTGCGCAACCTTATGTTAAACTTGATTGAGTTGTCTTGTTCACAAACAATGCAAATATAACAAAATGGAATAATAAGTGCAACACTTTTGGCAGCATATTTGGGCAAATTTTTTTCTGCGACAGGCATGAATTATTTGTTCCGGTTTACCAAAGTGGAAGCAAATTGTTCCATACGGCTTACATTCTGCTGGCTGAACCCTGAGTTCCTGAGAGAATCCAAAGCGTCAGAATAATAATCGTTTATTGCTTGTTGAGCCAGGGTATCTACATCTAAACTCCGGTAGAAGGCCTTTACGGCGTCTATCTTTTTCTGACCTTCAGAGGCATCCAGGGCAAGCAGGGAATCCAGATGCTGAAGTTCCTGCGGGCGTGAACCGTTGTTTTCGGCAATTTCCTTACACTTCACAAGCAGCCAGGTTTTCTTGTTGTTGAGAATGTCTCCTCCTATCTTCTTTCCGAATACCTTTTCATCGCCGAAGCTGTCCAGCCAGTCGTCCTGGATCTGGAAGGCTATGCCAAGCTTGTAGCCGAAATCGTAGAGGCTTCTGCATGTGCTGTCATCCGCCCCGGCAATAACGGCTCCCAAAGCTGCAGAGCAGGCCAGGAGGACGCTGGTCTTGAGGCCGATCATATTGATGTATTCGTTGAGGGAAACGTCGTTACGGGTTTCAAAGTCCATGTCCAGCTGCTGTCCTTCGCATACTTCTACCGTTGTCCTTGAAAAAAGTTCAAGAGCCTTGTGGAGATGTTCTTTTGGAGCCTTAGCGAGCATGCGGAACGCCCACAGTCCCATGGTGTCTCCGGAGAGGATGGCTATGTTCTGGTCCCATTTGCGGTAAACGGTAGGAACTCCGCGCCGTATGTCGGCATTGTCCATGATGTCGTCATGGATGAGGGTGAAGTTGTGGAAGACTTCCAGGGCAAGGGCCGGAGTGAGTATGTGCTCACCGATATCGTCGCTGAAAAGATTGTAGGAGAGCAGGCAGAGTCTGGGCCTGAGTCTCTTGCCGCCCATGTCCATCATATATTGGAGAGGGGCGTACAGCCTTGACGGTTCTTCCGGCCATTTCAGTTCTGCAACTTTGTTGTCTATGAGTTTGTAAAGCTGTTCCAGGCTTAGCATGTCAAATGATTGTTTTGTTTCAGGCATCTAAGGTACAATCATTTTTGTGAAAAAGCATCAGTGTCAGCAGTTGGTCTCCGGATGAAGATTTGTTGAGGTATTTTCAAAGCAGATTCTTAACTTTGAGGCTCTGAACATCTGAAATGAGTTTCCGTACATCATGAAGGAGAAAAAAGGAAATATGAACGTGAACGCCGCTCCAGGAGAACGGCCCAGACTTTATGGAACGGCCGTGGTGGTCAAGCATACCGGCAGCCATTATCTGCTGAGCCGGCTTCCGCAGTGGAATCCGTTCATGGCGGTGGTAAGGGGAAAGCTCCGTCTGAGCGGCACCTCTTCCACCAATCCGATTGCTGTGGGAGACGTCGTGGATTTTGAGGGTGACAGCTCCAACGGCTTCACCATCACCAAGATTCACGACAGGGTAAACTGCATAGTCAGACGCTCTACCAACCTCTCTCGTCAGAATCACGTCATTGCGGCAAACATAGACCGGGTGTTCCTTGTGGTAACGCTCAGGGATCCTGAGATAAAGCTGCAGTTCGTGGACCGTTTCCTTGTTACATGCGAGGCTTACGGAGTTCCGGTTACCATTATTCTGAACAAGGCGGATCTGTATCGCGGAGAAGAAAAGCCGTCAGGCTGCAGCGAACCGGATTCTTCGGGGGTTTCTGACAGGGCTTATGGAACACTCGCAGATGAGGAACTTGCCCAGATGGCAGCCGGATTCATGCAGATTTATTCCAATGCCGGATACGAGGTTCTGGAAACGTCTGTCAAAACCGGGTACAACATCTCCCGCCTGAAAAATCTGTGCAAAGGCAAGGTGGTGCTTTTCAGCGGCCAGAGCGGAGTGGGCAAGAGTTCCCTTGTAAACGCGCTGGACCCTTCGCTCAACCTCAGGACAGCGGAAATATCCCAGGCTCATCTTCAGGGCCGCCATACCACGACCTTCTATGAAATGCACCCGCTTTCATGCGGAGGCTTTGTGGTGGATACACCGGGCATCAGGGGTTTCGGGCTGGTGGATTTTTCAAAGGAAGAACTGAGCAACTACTTTCCGGAAATGCTGAAGATAGAAGATGAATGCCGTTTTGTTCCGTGCACGCATACCCACGAGCCAGGTTGTGCCGTAAAGGAGGCAGTGGAGAGGGGAGATATTTCTCCTCTGCGATACGAATCCTACCTGGCCATGCTGGAGGACGACGGTAAGTACCGGGAAGGAGATGACTAGTTGCACCTGTATGCAAGAATCTTTGCTAAGACATATTAACCGCAAGGTGCTCAAGCTGGCCGTACCAAGCATACTGGCCAACATCACCGTTCCTCTGGTGGGAATGGTGGACGTTGGCGTTTCCGGCCATATAGGGGATGCGGTGGCAATAGGCGGCATGGCTATCTCCACCATGCTGTTTGACCTGCTGTACTGGAACATGGGCTTCCTGCGGGTTGGAACCGGGGGCATGATAGCCCAGGCCCTTGGAAGGAGAGACCTGGCCGGAGTGATGAAGGTGTTTGCCCAGGGTATAGGAACGGCTCTTTCCATAGCTCTTATAATATTTGCCATACAGTATCTGTACATAGACATAGCCCTCGGCTTCATACAGTGTTCGCCGGAGGTTGCCGACTATGCCCGCCAGTATTACTTCATCAGGATATGGGCGGCGCCTGCAACACTCTCTCTGTTTGTATTCAAAGGATTCTTCATAGGAATGCAGAATGCCATAAGCCCCATGGCGGCGGATATCACGGTCAATGTTGCCAATCTGGTCCTGAGCCTTCTGTTTGCCGTCAAGATGGGACTGGGTTTCAAGGGGATAGCGTGGGCCGTATTTACGGCTCAGTACACGGGCCTGCTTCTGTGCATCGTACTGCTGCTGATATACTACCGCAAGCTGTTCAAATATGTGGATATAAAGAAATCGCTGAGGCTGAAGGATATGGGTAAGTTCTTCTCTGTCAACGGCAACCTGTTTGTAAGGAGCGTGTGCTTTTTGTTCATATACGTGGGCTTTACATCGCTGAGCGCAAAATACGGCGACACGCAGCTTGCCGTCGGTACCATAATCATGAAGCTGATGATGCTGTTTTCATTTTTCATCGATGGTTTTGCCTATGCAGGGGAGGCGCTGGCAGGAAGGTATATCGGCGCCAGGGATTCTGTGGGGCTGCATGCCACGGTAAAGGTGATTTTCCGCTGGTGCCTTTGGATAGCTGCGGTTTCCACCGTGGTATATGTTGCATCCGGAAAGCAGATGGTGATGATCATGACAGACAAGACAGATGTCATAGAAGCCTCGCTGCCTTATCTGGTATGGCTGTGGCTGATGCCGGCGCTTTCTACGTCGGCCTTTGTATGGGACGGAATCTATGTGGGAGCCACCGCCACCAAATGGATCATGTGGGGAATGATCCTGGCTGCGGCGTCTTTCTTTGCGGCATACTATGCCCTGGAATCCATGCTTGGTATCCAGGCCCTGTATGTAGCTTATATGGTGCATGTTACGGTGCGCAGCATCTGGATGTACGGCATGCGCAGGAAGGCAATATACTCAAAAGTATCTGAGGAGTTGAATTATGCATGAATCGTGGATAAATAATCTTTTCTTTGGAAGCGGGGTGGCCCATTCGCTGCTGATTATCGCGATTGTGATAGCGGCAGGAGTGGTTATAGGCCACTTCAAGGTCAAGGGCCTTACCCTTGGTACGACATGGGTTCTTTTCGTTGGAATCATTGCCTCTCACTTTGGACTGAGGGCCGATCCTGCTGTTCTGTCTTTTGTCAAGGACTTCGGTCTCATTCTCTTTGTATATGCCATAGGCCTGTCGGTCGGACCTAACTTCTTCTCCTCTTTCAAGAAAGGAGGTTTGGCGCTTAACGGATGGGCGGCCCTGATTGTAGCCGGAGCCTGCCTTTGCGCCTATATAATTCACGAGGTTACCGGAACCCCGCTCCTTACCATGGTGGGAGTGATGCAGGGTGCGGTTACCAATACTCCGGGTCTTGGAGCGGCCCAGCAGACGGTTACGGATGTTCTCGGCCAAGCCGCCGCTCAGGGTATGGCTGACTCAGGTGCGGCCTCAGCCGGATCTTTGGTTGAAGACCTGAGCACCGGATACGCCGTTGCCTATCCGCTGGGAGTTGTGGGCATAATCCTCTCCATGTTGCTCCTGAGGTTCATCTTCAGGATAAACGTAAAGACGGAGGGCCAGAAACTGGATGCAAAGGATGCTTCCAAGATCGCCCAGCCCCAGGTGCTCACCTTTGAGATTGTTTCCGGCTGCAAGGCTGACGGGGTTTCAGTCCTGGACCTTCACGGCAGTTGCGGTTTCAACTTCGTGCTCTCCAGGCTGAGGAAAAAAGACCTGAGCGTTGAGATTCCGTCTTCCAAGACGGTCCTGAATGCAGGAGACCGGGTGAGGGCCGTGGTTTCAAAGAAAGATTTCAGCAAGGCCGTCCGGATTTTCGGAAAGGTCATCGAAAATATGGGAGAGCAGGACTGGAATGTCCTGGACAAGGACCTCATAGCCCGCAGGGTTTATGTTACAAAGAGGAACGTAGACGGCAGGAACCTTGAGGACCTTGCCATCCGCAGAGACTACGGCGTAAGCATAACCAGGATCCTGCGTACCGGCATTGAGATTGTTCCGATGCCGAATACAGAAATCTTCGTAGGCGACGTGCTGGTTGCGGTAGGAAGCCATGAAGATGTAGAAAAAGTGGCGCGTCTGCTGGGCAATTCGCAGAAGAAACTCTACGCCCCGCGCATAGCTCCGATATTTTTCGGAATAGCTTTGGGTATACTGCTGGGCAGTCTTCCAATCCATATCCCGGGGATGCCTCAGGCCGTGAAACTGGGTCTTGCCGGCGGACCGCTGATAGTTGCCATATTGCTGAGCTACTTCGGCCACAGGATCGGCTTTGAAACCTATACGACTCAGAGCGCCAACCTCATGCTGCGTGAGATGGGGCTCTGCCTGTTCCTCGCCGCCGTTGGTCTGGGAGCCGGGGAGAACTTTGCCCAGACCCTCTCGGATGGAGGTTACAGGTATGTGCTCTACGGATTCCTGATTACAGTACTGCCTCTTCTGGCCGTGGGGATTCTTGCAAGGATCGTATCCGGTACAAACTACCTGACCCTGATGGGTCTTGTTGCCGGCAGCACAACGGATCCGCCGGCCCTGGCCTTTGCCTCTGAAACGTCGGGTAACAGCTATGCCGCCATAGGCTATGCTACGGTATATCCTCTTTCCATGTTCCTCAGGGTGGTGGCCGCCCAGGTCCTTACCCTGCTGGCCCTGTCCTGATCCGGCATGCTGGCCCTGTCCTGAAGCCCTGAGAAGTCCCAGTCATCCATCTCAGCCTCTGGTTGGTGCCCCCGGATACCTGTCCTTATATCCTTGTCATGAATGTTGAAAACTTCTTTATGTTTTCTTAATCGCGATAAAGATTCTTTACCTATATTTGTAGGCGATAAAACATAAACAATATGCAGAATCGCAACTTGGTATCGATCTCAGACCTTACAAAGGATGAGATATTAGCATTGCTCAAGCGTGCTAAGGAATTTGAAAAGAACCCCAACCAACACATTTTAGACGGCAAGGTTGTGGGTTCTTTATTTTTTGAACCATCCACCCGTACCAGACTCAGCTTTGAAACGGCTGTGAACCGTCTGGGAGGTCGTGTAATTGGCTTCAGCGACGCAAGGACAAGCAGCCAGTCCAAGGGTGAGACCCTTAAGGACACCATAATGATGGTTGCCAACTATGCAGACCTGATCGTGATGCGTCATCCTCTCGAGGGAGCCGCCCGCTACGCCAGCGAAATCTCCAAGGTACCTGTCGTAAATGCGGGAGACGGCAGCAACCAGCATCCATCTCAGACCATGCTTGACCTGTACACCATCTACCAGACCCAGGGAACCCTGGAGAATCTTACGATTACCATGGTGGGAGACCTCAAGTACGGCCGTACCGTTCATTCTCTGCTTGAGGCGATGCACTTCTTCAACCCTAAGTTCATCTTTGTAGCATGTGACGAGCTCAAGATGCCTGAGCAGTACAAGGAATACTGCAAGGAGCTTGGTATTGAATACGAGGAGACCAGGGAGTTCAACGAAGAGATAATCAACAAGACGGACATCCTGTACATGACCCGCGTACAGAGGGAGCGTTTCTCAGACCTTATGGAATACGAGAGGGTGAAGAACATCTACACCCTGACAGCTTCCATGCTCAAGGGCTGCAAGCCAAACCTGCGCGTTCTGCATCCTCTGCCAAGGGTAACTGAGATTGCCCAGGATGTGGACAACACTCCTCAGGCCTATTATTTTGAGCAGGCTCTCAACGGCCTGTACACCCGTGAAGCCATTATCTGCAGGGCACTTGGACTGTAAAACGGATCAGGCCCGTAGGCTGGATTATCATTCCGGAAACGTGGCTTGGTCATGACCTTTAGATATAGAAAACGTTAAACCGTAGAAACAATGACTATTGAAACTAAAAAAGAACTTGCCGTAGCTGCCCTGCAGAACGGTATCGTTATAGACCATATCCCTTGCAATTCTCTCTTCAAGGTTGTGAACATCCTGGGCATCCAGAACATGGAGAACGGGGTCTTCATCGGAAACAACCTTTCAAGCCGCAGCATGGGCCGCAAGGGCCTGATAAAGATCGCGGACATAAATCTGCCTAAAGAGACGCTCAACCGTATTGCCGTAGTTGCTCCAAACGCCGTAATCAACATCATCAAGGACTATGCGGTGGTAGACAAGCACAAGGTAGAACTGCCTGAAGACCTGGTAGATATCATAAAGTGCAACAACCCTAAGTGCATAAGCAACAACGAGCCTATGGCAACTCACTTCCATGTGATTGACGAAGAGGCCAACCATTTCAAGTGCCGCTATTGCGAGAGGATCGTTGCCCGCGAGGAAGTTGTACTCAAGTAAAAGTCCTGCCACAGACCAGGCTTTTCATAAGCACGAAAGAAAGCGTCCCCGTCACCAGGCGGGGATGCTTTTTTTTTGCTGAAGCGTGGCTATCGACACAGGGAATGGGACGTTGGGAAAGGGACGTTGGGCACGTTTAATTAAATTTTCATAGGATTTGTGGGAATTATCGTTAAATATTATATCTTTGTCGGCGATACGATAAATATTCATTAAGAAAATATATTTTTATGCCAAGAAGTTTATCCGGTAGAAGTTTCCTCAAGCTGTTGGACTTCACCACCGAAGAAATTCAATATCTCTTGAAACTCTCAGAAGATTTCAAGAATCTCAAACGTACTAATACTCCTCACAAGTATCTTCAGGGCAAGAACATCGTTCTGCTTTTTGAAAAGACTTCCACTCGTACCCGTTGCTCTTTTGAGGTAGCCGGCAACGACCTTGGAATGGGTGTTACCTACCTTGATCCTAACTCATCGCAGATGGGCAAGAAGGAATCTCTGGAAGATACTGCAAAGGTTCTGGGCAGGATGTATGACGGTATCGAGTACCGCGGCTTTGACCAGAAGATCGTTGAGGATCTTGCCAAGTATGCAGGTGTTCCTGTATGGAACGGTCTGACAACTGATTTCCATCCGACACAGATGCTTGCAGACGTTCTCACAATCAAGGAGAACTTCGGATACTACAAGGGCCTGACAATGGTGTTCATGGGCGATGCCAGAAACAACGTTGCCAATTCTCTCATGGTAGTTTCTGCAAAACTCGGAATCAACTTTGTAGCCTGCGGTCCTAAGGCCAACATGCCTGCCAAGGAACTGGTTGACACCTGCAAGAAGATTGCAAAGGAGAACGGTTGCACCATTACCCTTACCGATGACGTTAAGAAGGGAACCAAGAACGCAGATGTCATCTACACAGACATCTGGGTTTCAATGGGCGAGCCTGCAGAGCTCTGGGCCGAGAGGATAAAGCTCCTCAAGCCTTACCAGGTAAACGACGCAGTTATGAAGAATGCAAATCCTAACGCCATCTTCATGCATTGCCTTCCTTCTTTCCACGACCTTGAGACAACGGTCGCCAAGGAAATCTATGAGAAGTTCGGCCTTAAGGAAATGGAGGTTACCGATAAAGTATTCCGCAGCAAGCAGTCAAAGGTATTTGACGAAGCGGAGAACCGTATGCACACCATCAAGGCTGTGATGTACGCAACACTCAAGTAATTAACTGAAACACACAAGATTATCTGAGCTCCCACTCCTTATGGAATGGGAGTTTGGTTTTCTTTTTTTTCTTTAGATGACATGGGAAAGAGATTAGTAATAGCATTGGGGGGTAACGCTCTTGGGAATACGCCTGAGGAGCAACTCAGACTTGTTGAGACAACTGCCTCGGCGATTGTAGACCTGGAGGAGGATGGATATGATGTGGTAGTGGGCCACGGCAACGGTCCTCAGGTAGGAATGGTGAACCTTGCCTTTGAGTATTCGGCAAATCATGGAGGAAAGGCTCCTTTGATGCCTTTCCCTGAGTGTGGTGCCATGACTCAGGGCTACATAGGGTATCATCTGCAGCAGGCTATCCAGAGGGAGCATGGCAGGAGGCATATGCCAAGGCCTTGCGCCGCCGTGCTGACGCAGGTTGTGGTGGACCAGAACGACCCTGCCTTCCAGAATCCTACCAAGCCGATAGGTTCTTTCTACGGCAAGAACGAGGCTGAGGAGATAGCCAGGAAGACGGGATATACCTTTGTAGAGGATGCCGGAAGGGGATGGCGCCGAGTTGTTCCTTCTCCTATGCCGGTCAAGATAGTTGAGCTTCCTGTAGTAAGGCGTCTTCTGGATGCCCACACTACGGTCATCACAGTCGGCGGCGGCGGAATTCCTGTTGTACAGAAGGGCTGGGATGATTTCCATGGTGTTGCCGCCGTGATTGACAAGGACCGGGCCTGCGCAAAGCTTGCCATAGACCTGAAGGCCGACATGCTGGTGATCCTGACTGCGGTTGAAAAGGTTTCAATCAATTTCAATCAGCCAAACCAGTACGACCTGGATTCCATGAACCTTGAGGAAGCCAGGCAATTCATCGCTGAGGGACAGTTTGCACCCGGCAGCATGCTTCCAAAGATTGAGTCGTGCGTGAACTTCCTTGAGAAGAGACCTTCCGGAATGGCTCTTATAACTTCTTTGGAAAAGGCACGTGAGGCTCTGTGGGGCAAGACAGGAACGATAATCGTTTCCCGCAAGAAGTAAAATCCTTCCAGTAAATAGGTGCTCCCGACCTCGCATATGGGGAGAGGATGGGAGCAAAAACGCATAAAATGCTCCCGACCTCTCTAATATTTTGAGGTCGGGAGCACTTCTTGTCCAAGAACACAGACTGTTTCTGTGGTCTATGGCGGTTAGGCCATTTCTTCAAATGTCTTCTTGATGATTCCTACAGCCTGTTTGATCTCTTTCTCGTTGATGCAAAGTGGTGGAGCAAAGCGGATGATATGGTCGTGAGTAGGCTTTGCCAGCAGGCCGTTGTCTCTGAGTTTGAGACAGATGTCCCATGCTGTCTTCTTTCCTATAGGCTTTGTCACGATGGCGTTCAGAAGGCCTCTTCCTCTAACCTGGACTATGAACGGAGAGTGGATCTTGTTGACCTCGTCGCGGAAGATCTTACCCATCTTTTCTGCATTCTCAGTGAGTTTTTCTTCCTTGATTACGGTAAGGGCTGCTATGGCAACCTTTGCAGCCAGAGGGAATCCTCCGAATGTGGATCCGTGTTCACCTGGCTTTACGTTGAGCATGATCTCGTCGTCTGCAAGGCAGGCTGAAACCGGAAGCACGCCTCCTCCGAGGGCCTTGCCAAGGATAACGATATCAGGACGGATGCCGTCGTGCTGTGAGCAGAGCATCTTTCCTGTTCTTGCAATACCCGTCTGTACCTCATCGGCGATAAAGAGTACATTGTGCTTGTGGCACAGGTCAAAGCACTTCTTCAGGTATCCGTCGTCCGGAACAAATACTCCGGCTTCTCCCTGTATCGGCTCGGCGATGAATGCGCAGACTTCTTTTCCGTACTTGTCAAGAGCCTTCTCAAGAGCCTTTGGATCATTGTAAGGAATGCGGATGAAACCTGGTGTCAGAGGTCCGTACTGTGCATAGGAAGAAGGATCGTCGCTCATCGTGATGATGGTAACTGTCCTTCCGTGGAAGTTTCCGCTGCAGCAGATGATCTTTATCTTGTCGTTAGGAATGCCTTTCTTTACGGCTCCCCAGCGGCGTGCAAGTTTGAGGGCTGTCTCAACGCCTTCCGCTCCGGTGTTCATCGGGAGTACCTTGTCATATCCGAAGTATTCGTGCATGAACTTCTCATACTCGCACAGGCAGTTGTTGTAGAAAGCCCTTGAAGTCAGGCACAGCTTGTCGGCCTGGTCCTTGAGGGCCTTGACGATCTTAGGATGGCAGTGCCCCTGGTTTACTGCTGAATAAGATGAGAGGAAATCAAAGTACTTGTTGCCCTCAACATCCCAAACGTAGATTCCCTTTCCTCTTTCGAGCACTACAGGAAGCGGATGGTAGTTGTGCGCTCCGTACTTTTCTTCCATTGCCATGTAGCGTTTGCTTACGGCGGTTATCTTTGCCTTAGGCTGCACCTTCTTTGCTGCAGGCTTTGCAGCTTTTTTTGCCGGTGCCTTTGCGGTTTTGGTTTTTGTTGCCATATAGTTGAATCAGTTGAGTTGCCGTATGGAATCTAACATATTGCTAAAAGCGTGATTGCAAGTCTATACAAATGTAGTGTATTTCTTTGAAAGATGAAACTGTTTCTTCACAATTAAAATGTACCCTCCCCCATTTATCGTGCAGAGGAAAAGTTTACATTTAAACTGATTTTGCAATATGAAGAAAAGCAGATTTATTAAACAAAACACTAACTTTGATGTAAACTTATTAACTGTTTAATAATGGGGATGGGGATAAAAAGATTAAAGATTGGGGATATTTTTTGTGTTTCTTTTGAAGGATATAATAAATTTTTCCAGTTCTGCGGTAGAGATAGCGAGTGCCTTTATTCTGATGTAATCAGAATTTTCAAAGGAAGATATGAAAGTAAAGTTGACATAGATGTCAATGAGATAGTGGATAGTGAAGCATGTATCTATCTTCATACTAGTGTTTCAGATGGTATCAAATATGGTTATTGGCAAAGGGTTGCCCATATGCCGATAACGGATGATATTAATTCCATTAAATTCAGATGTTTCCACACGGAACTAAAATTTGGATTAATTATTAAGAATTGGAAAGATTATAGCGGTTGGAGTGTTTGGTATTTTAATGTAGATGGCAGCTGGCATTATACTAAAGCAAACGATACCTCTCATGTTGATGCATATCCTGGCGAACTATATCCCATTCATATTGCAGAACAGATAATAAAAAGGGGTTTTGAAAAGAAAAGTCAAGAATTCTTATTTTCCCTTGATGATCAAATTAATATCTTAAATTACTCTTCATTTCCTCCTATTGCTTTCTTGAATAGGTATTATGATGAAACTTCAGCGATTCAAAAGGCAGAAAAAAAGGAGTTTCTAAATACTTCGGAAATTGATTTTAATATTATAAAAAGGGGGGATATTTTTCGAATGGACTTTGATGGCTTCACACAATATTTCCAATTATATGGGAATGATTGTAATGACTCATATGGAGATGTCATAAAGCTGTTTAACAGGAAATTTCTTCAATCGGAGACTCCGTTGTGCTCTGAAATCGCCAATATTCAAGAGTATACATTCATACATACAATCATTAGAACGGGCATTTACGATAAAACTTGGGAAAAATATGGTTATTCCCCTATAGCAGACAATAATAAATTAATCAGATTTCGAGCTTTTCATCCGGAACTATCTTTCAGGGATAATTACAATGATTGGCGGTTATATAGTGGATGGAGTGTATGGTATATGGATGTTGCTGAGAGTTTTCACTATACTCTTATCGATGATACTTCACATTTTGAAGCCTATTCAGGAGGTATCTATTTTCCAAAGTTCGTTCGTCAGTTTGTAAATGGAGCGACAGATGATTCTGAAGAATGGCGAGTATACCACAATAATTCGGATATGTCAAAAAAACTGCTGCCATAGAATTAAACAGCTCTGAATCTATGGGACTTTCTGTTGTAATCTTTTGGAGGTAAAGAAACTTTTACTATCTTTGCAACCCGCCAAAAACGGCGGTAAGTAAATTAAATTAAAGATTAACAGTATTTTAAATGCCAACAATCCAACAATTGGTAAGGAACGGACGCAAGAGAATCGTGACCAAGTCTAAGTCTCGTGCGTTGGATTCCAGCCCTCAGAAGAGAGGAGTTTGTGTACGTGTTTACACAACAACTCCTAAGAAGCCTAACTCAGCAATGAGAAAAGTTGCCCGTGTAAGGCTTACTAACCAGAAAGAGGTGAATGCCTACATCCCAGGAGAAGGCCATAACCTGCAGGAACACAGCATCGTGCTGGTTCGCGGCGGTCGTGTTAAGGACCTTCCTGGAGTACGTTATCACATTCTTAGGGGCGCCTTGGATACCGCAGGTGTAGACGGCCGTAAGCAGGGTCGTTCACTTTACGGAGCTAAGAGGCCAAAAGCTAAGAAGTAAGTCATCAACTATTAAAACATTTCCAAAATGAGAAAAGCAAAGCCTAAAAAGAGGATTCTACTTCCAGATCCTAAGTATCACGATGTTATGGTTACCCGCTTCGTGAACAACCTTATGTTGCAGGGGAAGAAGAGTATCGCTTACGCTATTTTTTACGATTCTATCGACATGATCGGCGAGAAGATGAAAGATTCTGGCAAGGCTCCTATGGAAATTTGGAAGAAAGCGCTTGAAAACGTTACCCCGCAGATCGAGGTAAAGAGCCGCAGAGTCGGTGGCGCCAATTTCCAGGTACCTACGGAAGTGCGTCCGGAGAGAAAGATCTCGCTGAGTATGAAGAACATGATTCTTTACGCTCGCAAGAGACCGGGCAAGTCGATGGCTGAAAAGTTAGCGGCGGAGATAATGGCAGCATATAATAATGAAGGTGGTGCCTTCAAGAGAAAGGAGGATATGCACAAGATGGCTGAGGCCAACAAGGCATTCGCTCATTTCCGTTTCTAGTATTTTAAGGAGAGCAGCTTAAACAATGGCAAGAGACCTTAAATATACGAGAAACATCGGTATCATGGCCCACATTGATGCCGGTAAAACAACCACATCAGAACGAATCCTTTACTACACTGGTAAGACTCACAAGATTGGTGAGGTTCATGACGGTGCAGCCACGATGGACTGGATGGTTGAGGAGCAGGAGAGAGGTATTACCATCACTTCTGCCGCTACCACTGCATTCTGGCAGTACGGTAATGACAAATACCAGATCAACCTTATCGATACTCCGGGCCACGTGGATTTCACCGTTGAGGTGGAGCGTTCTCTGCGTGTTCTGGACGGTACGGTTGCAACTTTCTGTGCTGTAGGACGTGTTCAGCCTCAGAGTGAGACCGTCTGGAGACAGGCAGACAAGTATAAGGTCCCTAAGATCGCCTATGTAAACAAGATGGACCGTGTAGGTGCAGACTTCATGGGCGTGGTAGACGATATAAAGAACAAGCTCGGTGCCCATGCGGTTCCTATCTGCCTTCCTATCGGTTCGGAAGATAAGTTCCAGGGTATCGTTGATCTGATAGACATGAAGGCATACTTCTACGATGCAGACAACAAGGAGCTTGTTAACTACGAGATAAAGGATATTCCTGCAGAGCTTGCAGACGAGGCTGCACAGTGGAGGAACAACCTCCTTGAGGTAGCTGCCGAGTTTGACGAGGCTCTGATGCAGAAATATTTCGACGATCCGGAAACCATTTCAAAAGAAGAGATCATTGCCGCAATACGCAAGGGTACCATCTCTATGGAGATTGTTCCTATTTGCTGCGGATCTTCATTCAAGAACAAGGGCGTTCAATTCCTCTTGGATGCAGTGGTAAGGTATCTGCCTAGTCCTCTGGACAAGGGCAACATTACCGGTACCAATCCGAGAAACAACGAGGAAACGGTGCGCAAGCCTTCCGCTTCAGATCCGTTCTGCGGACTCGTGTTCAAGATTGCTACGGATCCTTTCGTTGGAAGACTGGCCTATATGAGAGCATATTCAGGCCGTCTGGATTCCGGTTCCTATGTACTCAATACAAGAAGCGGCAAGAAGGAGAGAGTTGCAAGGCTCTACCAGATGCACTCCAACAAGCAGAATCCTATTGATTTTGTAGAAGCTGGAGACATCTGTGCAGTTGTAGGATTCAAAGACCTGCGCACCGGTGATACCGTATGCGAGGAAAGCCATCCTATAGTTCTGGAGTCAATGGTATTCCCTGATCCGGTTATCGGACTGGCAGTGGAGCCTAAGACCCAGGGAGACCTTGACAAACTCGGTATCGCCCTTGGCAAACTGGCCGAGGAAGATCCTACCTTCACCGTCAAGTCAGACCAGGAGACCGGCCAGACCATCATAAGCGGTATGGGCGAGCTCCATCTGGAAATTCTTGTTGACCGCCTCAAGAGAGAGTTTGGCGTGGAGATCAACCAGGGTGCACCTCAGGTGAACTACAAGGAGGCTCTCATGCAGACTGTCCAGCACAGGGAGGTCTTCAAGAAGCAGACGGGAGGCCGTGGAAAGTTTGCGGATATAATTGTGGAACTTGGCCCGGCAGACGAGGGAGTTACCGGACTGCAGTTTGTAGATGAAGTCAAGGGTGGTAACATTCCTAGAGAGTTCATCCCTGCAGTAGAGAAGGGCTTCAAGGCTGCCATGCAGAATGGACCGCTTGCCGGTTACGAGGTAACTTCAATGAAGGTTGTCCTCAAGGATGGTTCATTCCACCCTGTTGATTCCGACCAGCTGTCATTTGAGATCTGCGCCCGCCAGGCATTCCGCAAGGCTGCAAGGAAGGCTTCTCCTGTTATCATGGAACCTATCATGGCCCTGGAGGTTGTTACCCCTGAGGAATATATGGGTGACGTGATCGGAGACCTGAACAAGAGAAGGGGACAGATAACCAACATGGACTCCCGCGGAGGCGCCAGGATCATCAAGGCCAAGGTTCCGCTGAGCGAGCAGTTCGGTTACGTTACGGTTCTCAGGACATTGTCTTCAGGACGTGCCACAAGTACAATGGAATTCTCACATTACGCTGAACTTCCTGCAAACCTCGCCAAGGAGATTGTCGAGAAGGCCGGAACAAGGCTTGTTGATGATGAGGACTGATCGTCGAATAACTGATAATATTAAAACAATAAATAAAAATGAGCCAAAAGATTAGAATTAAACTGAAGTCTTATGATCATGCTCTGGTTGACAAGTCAGCAGCACGTATCGTTGAGACAGTGAAATCTACAGGTGCTATTGTAAGTGGTCCTATTCCGCTTCCAACTCACAAGAAGATATTCACCGTTAACCGCTCAACCTTCGTTAACAAGAAGGCAAGAGAGCAGTTCGAGCTCAATTCTTTCTGCCGTCTTCTGGACATCTACTCTTCTTCAGCAAAGACTGTTGACGCTTTGATGAAGCTTGAGCTTCCAAGCGGTGTTGAGGTTGAGATCAAGGTCTGATGACATACGCAGGATAAGCCGGTTCAATTTCTTTGAAACTGAAAAAAAAGGTTTATCTTTGCATGCACATAGCGGAACCTGTCCGCTGGATTGGGGCTCATAGCTCAGTTGGTTAGAGCACCTGACTCATAATCAGGGGGTCGGAGGATCATGCCCTTCTGGGCCCACAATTCAAAATCAAGCACTTGCGAATTATCGCAGGTGCTTTTTCTTTTATGAAAGGACTAACCTTTTCTCAGCGAATGGGGAGACTCGGCGATGGTAAGCTGTAAGTGGCTGATAATCAGCTTATCCTATAATAAGGGTCTCTGAGCTGGATATCTTATTTGGAGACAACCTGAGTGTCAGTGAGTTACAAGACACCATCGCCGAGCAGCTTTCCACCTCTCTTAATAGAACCCCAGAAAGCCTTAAAAATGGAGTAAAATTGCCCAATCCGTCGCCTATGCGTCGCAAAAAATTCTATCTAAAATGACACTCTATTTTGACCCTAGGGTTTGATAGATTTTGGAGTTCCCTTAAAACAAAGTATCTTTACATTTGACCACATAACAACACAAGAATCTTATCAATCTGGATATCCTTGGTCAAGAATGGGAAAGATTAATGGATATACGTTTTTCTACTATTGTTTTTACCGGGACGAGTCTTGGTATCAGAAACACCGGAGACTGACAGCACCATGGGATCAATCTTTGGTAGTCTCAGTATCATCAGTAACCTCAGCCCAATGGTTCAATCTGATGACTCTGGCAACTGTTGTAGGCTATTATTTCCATTTTAGGATTAATCTCATTTATATCCTTTGTATGTTGGTTACAGGCTTTGTTCTTCTGTTCATCAACTCGAGATTATTCACGGAGAAGAAATTTAAGAGTCTCAAATCAAGATATAAAAATGAAAAGCACAAGACTTTGAAGGGATATGGAGTTTTGCTATACGAAATAGGATCTTTCGTATTATGGATCATCTGTTTATTTGTGTTTAGGGCTAATTGATAGAAATTGGGAACCTTGCGGGAGAGACCGAGAACGGCTATAATCGCTCAAGTTTGTCGCCTATATGTCGCCAGAGAGTCTTTTCTCTCCCATATAAGGAAGGTAAGAACTTGATAGATAGAAATATGTAAAAAGTCCCTTGGTGGTTCTTCTGGGCCCACAACAGGGGATTGTCAAGCAGATTAACACCTGACCTGGCAATCCCCTTCCTTTTGTAAAATCCCCTTTCTGAGTTTCTGGGACAGGGATTTTATATCAAAACAGGTCATCTCCATCTATACCCTTCCATTCATCCCCGAAACTCCTGAAAAATGTGGGATTTTTTCCAAATCTGTCGCCTATGTGTCGCCATAATTATATCTATCAACAGGGGTCTTTATGAACTTCCATTATAGTTTGCTACTTTTGTGTTGATAGACAACCCCTGAAATGTCTTATGTCAAGGTTAAGAACCATAATAGTCTTCTTTTCTGTGCTGTCGCTGTCTTTGATGAGTTCAACGATAGCCAAGGCAACTTCTCAAGTGGGGGAAAGATTCATATACAATGGAGATACTATAGAGATCTCAACACAACCACTTTACACCATTGCTCATGATGTTGAAAGCATTCTTAAAGAACGGTATGGTCTTGATATGTTCGAAGAAATGGCTTTGGCAATAGCAAGAGGTTATATCGGGACATGGGAATTTAAGGATGGAAAGTTATATCTGATAAAACTTTCCTTTACTTCGTTTAAAGGAATAAGTCTCCAGGATATATTCGGTGACAAATGTATAGATGGAAGAGTGTTGGCGGATTGGTTTAGTGGGAGAATCGTTATTCCCAAGGGAAAATGGTTAGTATATGATGGTTTCTCTGCACATACATACTGCAAAGAAGAGCATTTGTTTTTCAAGAAAGGTATTCTGAGAAAAACGAAACAGGTCAATAATTACATAACCGTTCCGGGTGCAATTTCTCGGCGTTATAACCAATACTTTTCCTATAGTTACTATAATGACGAGGATGATTACGAGAGGATAGACCTCGAAAAACTAAAAGTCAGACAGGCTATAATAAACTGCCTAAATCTTCACAAACAAGAACTAAAAAAGAAGATATTTTTTGAAGGTTTAATGTATCACGACCCCATTACTGTAACAATTGGACCTGAAGGTTTAATAACAGAAGTCTGGTTTTATGGAGAGAAAAACAATTATCTTAAAAAACTTCTTCAGGGCTTAAGATTTGACATCATAAGATTCAGAGGTAAAAAGTATACAGAGCGCATACATATTAATTTTGATTACGATGGTGAATATCTTTATCTGGATGATGATGACCTCTGGTGTCCCTAGTCTTTACCCTCTCTTAATTAGTTTCCTATTCCCCCTTTTCCGTATTCTCCCACCAAGCGCGTTCGGAAAAAGTGTTCAAGAGCTTAATACAGGTTGATAGAATGGGGGTGGGAGTGGTTGGATCAGCTGTCGGTAGAATCTTTGATATAATTGAATACAGGGCCTCCAGAGTTGATAGATTTTGGGGTTTCCTTAAAACAGAGTATCTTTACAATTGACCACAAGATAGGAGCCAAATCCGTTTTAAAAGGATGAGAATAATCGAATATCTTTTAATTGATTATATCGGAGCTGGAATTCGCTTCCTTTATTTACGTTATATTAGGGGAGAGCAAGTTTCATTTAAGAATATTCGCGAAGGAAAAATGATAAACGGTATTAATATAGAAGGGTTAAAGAATTCTATATGTGGCATTTGTTCTATAATCGCGATAGTTTTCTTAGCCATGATGATAAAAAGGTTGTTTTAGTCTATCAAAACTCACTTGATTTTGTCGCCTATGTGTCGCCAAAATTAGAGCAAGTGGAGACTATCAACGGACACTTCCCTGGGTTGATAGATTTTGGTGTTCCCTTAAAACAGAGTATCTTTACATCTGATCATTTAATTTTGCTATGGATCAGGAAGAATACATCTATGAGCCGGGTCCCGAAGAAGAATTAGCTTCTGTCAAGAAAAATATCAAAGCCGGAGTTATTGGGTGTATTGTTTGTTTTCTATTGACGGTTATCCTCTATCATTATTTTACAAACCACAAAATATTTCTCTTTGGGGCTATTGCTATTTTTGCATCCCTTCGCAGTGGTATAAGTAGCCTTGTGAAGTATCTGAAGCTAATGAAGCTTTTTGAAGATACAGGGAATTTCCGCAAGGGACTTGTCTTGGGCATTTTATTTTCTGTTGTTTTAGGTGCTTTAGGTGTATGGTGCTTAGGTCAATTCTTCTCGATTCACCCAAAAGATCCTGTACCAGTACCCCAAGAACAGGTTATACAGGATGTTATGTCAGGAGTTGATATCACCATCCCTGCTAATTTTACACAAACTAAAGGCAAGGTGAATTGGGCGACTGACAGCACTTGTCTGGTGGCGTTTTATACAACCGAAGGACAGATAGACAGCACTGTTATTCATATCGGCGTGACTACACGTACTGATTTCGTCAAATTCCTAAAGTGTGATTTGATGGATTATTACAAGACGAGAGATAGCTTGATGTATAAACACAAAAAGTATGACTCAAGTGTTGATTGGGGAGATATGACATATTACAAGAGTGTCGGCATTTCTAACGATAGTACAGCTGTAATTATATATAGCACATTGAATTATGGTTCGTTAATAGAGGTCAGTGTTTTTTATACACACAAGAACGAAGAAGAAGACCTCCGAATGGAAAACTGGACAGAAGGCTGGATAAGAAACAATTTTACATATAAAATCCCGGCTTGTTTAGAAGATAGTTTAGCCGTTCAAAGGAGCACCAGTTAGCACAAAGATAGAATTTGTGTGCTACTCTTGTGCAGATAGCTTGAAACAGATATGTCTTATTTGAACAGGAAACAGACAGCTTGGAAAAAAAGCAGGACATTCGGAGACATTATGGGAGGAAGGATGCGTCTTAAACTTAAAGACAACATCCATAAACGCTTACACTCATTACAAGCTCCTTCCAAATATGAAGAAACTCCTATCCTTATGGCATCAAATCCTTCCAGGGACTATTTCTTCCCCGCATCTCCTGAAGAAGTAAGAAATGCCTTGCAAAAATTCCCCGATGAGAAAACAGGTTTAATTACCCACATCTGGCTGAGAAAGTACAATCCCAGGGATAACGTACAAGGATATGTAGTCGAAGGGAGTGGTGTATATGCAATTATTCTTTATCCAATGAGAAAGGACTTAAAGCGATACTTGGGCAAGACTAAACCTACAGAACAGACAAAGAAATGGTATGAAGGTTTTGCCTCAATTTCAATGTCAAAAGATGGGTGGTACGCTCATTTTTACGAGAATAAAGCCAAGCAGTATTTTCTGGAACACCTCTTGCCAGACCTTGTTCTTAATACTTCCTTCTAGGCTATTTAAGGATTTTCTATCAAATCAGGTCATCATCTCCCACTCTTCCCATTCACCCCAAAACTCCTGAAAAATGTGGGATTTTTTCCAAATCTGTCGCCTATGTGTTGCCAAAATATCTATCTATCCAACTCCTTTTTGGGGACTTACTTTAGGAAATCAATACTTAAAGTGCTTTTTGTTTTCTTTTGCGTACTGGAGACTTAGAGCAGTTAAATTATCAGTAGAATCATAAAAAGCATTATCACATTCATTGAGCAATTCTAACTGTTCATCCAAATCTAAATGTTTAGCCTCAATCGCTATAGCTTTCTCACAAAGTTCAGCAACATTCCAAGCTTTAATGGCTTTCATAGAGGAAACAAGAATGTCGTTCCATCTATCATCGGTGTTGAAAAAGAATTGGTCAAAACCTCCATTATTAACTTCCATTTCTAATTTCAATACGACCCAAACTACTTTTTCATAATCATTAAGGGCATCTCGATTTGTACCATAATTGCTCTTCTTGCACAAATTATCAAAGATTTCATCTCGCAGAAAATCATCATCTGTGTCCCAATGATAAATCTTATGAGTAGAGCATTGAACCCCCAACAGAATCGGGAGAATAAAGATGGTATGCTTAAGTTTTGATATCAATCGCATAGGCGACACATAGTTTAGCACAAAGATAGGATAATCACTGGAAAGAGGAGTAAAATAGCACAGTCTCTATCATCTCCATCCACTCTTCCCATTCACCCCAAAAATCCTGAAAAATGGGGGATTTTTTCCAATTCTGTCGCCTATGTGTCGCCAAAATTCTATCTATCTCGGAAGGGGCAATACTTTTTATTAGCACATTATTCAGATAATATCGTACTTTTGTAACGACCACTTCATAACGGCTAGGAATGAAAAGAATCTTGTTCTTATTTGTACTCCTTTTTTCAATTGTCTTCTCCTTATCAGCACAGCAACGGTTAGGGACAACGCCTAGGATTATCAATCGAGCTGACAACTATTACTACGCATTGGATAGTCTGTTCTTGGGCGAGGAGTACTCTCAGAACCTTTGGGGAATAGCAATGATTACCTTGAGTGCATTCGGCAATGATTGTTGCCTTCGAACATATTATGATCCTGCAAACAAAAAGACAGGGTTGGCTTATCTTATCCTTGATAGGAAGAAATTGGAGAAATCAGGCAAAAAAAGAGTAAAGACATATAAATGCCCTATTTCTGAAGAGATAGTGCTCGAGCTAATCGATCTTGTCTCGGAGGCCGTATATTCTTCAATTCCTGGAGGTGCTTTTTATGGTGCCGACGGAGTAACATATGAATTCCTATTAGGAGAAGCTTACTCGGCAGAATGTTGGTATCCTCAGTGGCGAAAAGGAAGTAACTGCGACCGGCTGGTTTCTCTCTTCGAAAGAATCCAGATAGCTGTTCGAGAAAGGGATTCAGATAGAATTGAAGATTTTCGCCCTGAGATTAAAGAACTGACTGCAATTTTCAAGGACTTGAGGGTTTCAATAAACAACTAGAAACATACTGCCACATAGCCTGTTGAACAAATGACTCCAATAGAGTATGTTATTGGGTACTTGTGCAAGGCTTTAAAGGAAAAACACTCTAATCTCTCTCATAGATAGCCTTCCATTCCCCCTCTTTTCAGTATTCTCCCACCAAGCGCGTTCGGGAAAGTCCAAGCGCGTTCGGGAAAGTGTTCTAGAGCTTAATACATGTTGATAGAATGGGGGGTGGTGTGGTTGGATCAGCTGTCGGTAGAATCTTTGATATAATTGAATACACCCCATCCAGGATTGATAGATAGTGCTTAATCCGGTATGATGATTTCAATCTGCTCCAGCTTTTCCTGACCAATTCTCCAGTTTTTTCTTACAGCTTCGGGGAGTAGTACCCGATTGCATTTGAAATAACTGACCGGAATGCCCTTCCTTCTTCTTCTCAGTTTGCCATTCTGATAGAACTGTTTAATTACCTTGGTCCGAAAATAAAGAATAGGAGCAGGCGGGAGGCAACCAATGTCCATTATGCTCGTTCTCAACCAATCACAAGATTGGATGTCTGTGGGTTTTAGGTTATAGGCAATCAACACTCTTTCTATGAAGAACAGAGTGTCATTCTGGTCTGGTCCGAGATATCTGTAAAGACTATCTATCTCTGCGGTTGGCTTCATTGGAATACCATCTACCACTATAACATATCTCTCCTGCCCACGAGCATAAAACACCTGTGTCAAAAGCAGAAATAGGAGGATTGTCTTATATGATAGAAGATGTCTTTTCACAACCTCAAAGTTAAGGAAATTGTAGAAGATAGAAGGGACTTCTAAATAACTTTTTGGGCTCCTTCCGGGAGTGATTTTACCATCAAAACTCACTTGATTTTGTCGCCTATGTGTCGCCAAAATTAGAGCACAGAAGTCTATCAAGTATATCCTTCGGGGACTATCATTTGACCCTTCCTGGATTGATAGATTTTTGGGGTTTCCTTAAAACAAAGTATCTTTACGATTGACCATAGGATATTACAATTAAAAGGGAGCACATAATGTACGCTGCTATTAGAATATTGCCAGAATATGAATGCAGTCCTATTTGGGTGAGCAAAGATGGTGTCACTTATTCTAATTTAGACTTATCGTATTTTGAGGATACTTTGAAGGGGGCTCTTTTTCAATGGGACCAGCAATTTCAAAACACTTTTAATAGGGCTGATCCTCCAAGCTCTTGTTTTTGTAATAAGAGAGAACATACCTTATTTGAATTAGAAGGTCTATTGTTTTGGCATATTTTATTAGGCCAGAATAAGAATACTACAATATCTTACTGGAGCACTCTTTTTGAGCGAGAGTTTTTTGATATTAATGAATTCGAGCAAAAACTATTATCAATTATTGGTCGAATTTAACCTGACCTGGCAATCCCTTTTCTTTGTAAAATCCCCATTCCAGGGCCATAGAACAAGGATTTTGCAGAATTCTCTATCATTTCCCATAGTCTTCCCACCCACCCCAAAACTCCTGAAAAATGTGGGATTTTTTCCAATTCTGTTGCCTATGTGTCGCCAAAATTCTATCAAAAAGACTACCTTTGATAGAAACTGATGTGCTGATAAAAGTAGTCGAGATGTTAAGAAAACTCTTCATAGTCTTTGTCGTTTGTCTGATTGCTTTTTCCTGCGCTGTAATGCGTAATTCGAATGAGGCAAGCAAGAAACAGAAAACAGTTCCACCTGAGCTCCCAATTTTTCTGAACAAATATAGACCCCTTACGAACGATAAGTTGGCTGCTTTTATGGAAGATTGGTATGCCTGGTCTAAGAGAATAGACGCTTCTATGCCTAAATCAGATAGCCTTACCATACTGTTTGCTAAGGTGTTTCATCATTATCAAAAGGAGCTGCAAAGTGATATCAGTGAATATATAGTCTTGCCTTTTAGCGTGGATGTCATCAAAAACCGTCAAGGTAAAAGTGATACTACATATTTGTTCCCACGTTATATGAAAACAAGCAAGATCGAACCAGACCGAAAGGTATTGTACATAACTCCTGAAATCCACAGCTATCTTTCTCATTTCCTTGGCCGGCTTAGACTGAACGACTCAAAAAAGTTGCCTCCGAAGCGTTCTCCGATAAATGAAGGAGGACTTTATACATTGGCGGGGTATATTCCAGTCCACGAAGGTCATTGGGGTGGATACTGGCACCTTCAGTCTATGCCTATTGTATATAGGATAAAAATAAAAGATAATGGATATGAACTTGACTTAAGAACAAGTTGGTATTCAGGAGAAACTGCCTTTGTGGACAAAGCTATGAAGATTATGACCTATAAAGGAGAGTGGATAGAATAAGTGCAAGGCTTTAAAGGAAAAACACTCTAATCTCTCTCATAGATAGCCTTCCATTCCCCCTCTTTTCAGTATTCTCCCACCAAGCGCGTTCGGGAAAGT
>CACZFO010000002.1 GCA_902780455.1 uncultured Bacteroidia bacterium
TAGCCGCCCCCTTCCTTGAGGATGCCTTTTTTTTTTTTTTTTTTACGTCCACGGCCGCACTTTTTGCCGTGATGGAGCCCTGGGTGTAAAAATGACAGAGGGCTATTGCCACGGCATCGGTAGCATCCAGGTACTTTACATCACAAGTTATGCCAAGAATGCTCTGGACCATTGCAGAAACCTGCTCCTTTGAAGCAGAACCCTTGCCGGTAACGGCAAGTTTGACACTGGTAGGAGCATACTCGTAGATAGGTATGTCCTTAAGAAGCCCTGCTGCTATCGCAGCCCCCTGGGCCCTGCCCAGCTTGAGCATGGTCTGAGGATTCTTGCCGTAGAAGGGTGCTTCTATGGCCATGACATCGGGCTTATACTTGCGCACAAGCTTGGACACTTCCAGAAGTATACGCTGAAGCACCAGAAAATGGGTCTCCTCCTTCTTGAGGTTTATCACTCCCAATTCCTTGAGTTTTGGTTTCTTGCCGATTATAGAAATGACCCCAAAACCAAGGATCCTGGTTCCGGGGTCTATTCCAAGTATCGTCTTGTGCTCAGTCATGCATCAAAGATAATGCTTTTATCTAATCGGCACAAAACTGTCAGTCTATGTAGTCAAATCCGGTGAACTCCCTCAGGCACTCCGGCACCTTTATCCTTCCGTCTTCCATCTGGTTGTCCTCGAGTATGGAGGCCAGGATTCTAGGAAGTGCAAGGGAACTGCCGTTGAGCGTATGGGCCAGCTTCATCTTGCCGTCGTCATCCTTATATCTGAGTTTGAGACGGTTGGCCTGATATGTCTCAAAGTTTGAAACTGAACTTACCTCAAGCCAACGGCCCTGGGCCTGACTGTAGACCTCAAAGTCGTATGTGATGGCTGACGTAAAGCTCATGTCTCCTCCGCAAAGGCGCAGGATCCTGTATGGGAGTCCAAGCTCCTGTACCAGAGACTCCACATGGGCAATCATTCCGTCCAGAGCCTTGTAAGACTCCTCAGGAAGGGCCAGCTGCACTATCTCCACCTTGTCAAACTGGTGCAGGCGGTTCAGACCCCTTACATCCTTTCCATAGGAACCTGCCTCGCGTCGGAAGCACTGGGTATAGGCGGTCATCTTGATAGGAAAGTTCTTCTTTGGAACTATGCAGTCTCTGTAGATATTGGTAACCGGCACCTCTGCCGTAGGTATCATGTAGAACTTGTCCAGACCTACATAATACATCTGCTCTCCCTTGTCCGGAAGCTGGCCTGTAGCAAATGCTGAATCCTCATTGACCACAAGCGGCGGCTGGACCTCGAGATAGCCGGCCTTGGTATTGCGGTCCAGGAAGTATGAGATCAGGGCACGCTGGATCTTGGCACCCTTACCTATATATACAGGGAAACCTGCGCCGGTAAGCTTTACTCCAAGGTCAAAATCTATGATGTTGAGATCCTTTGCCAGTTCCCAGTGGGGCTTTGCGTTTGGAGGAAGAACGGCCTTGTGCCCGCCCTCCTTTACAACCACGTTATCTTCTGCTGTCTTTCCTGCAGGAACATCCTTGCAAGGAAGATTTGGAAGAAGCACCAGGTTATCCATCTGCTCCTTTTGGAGAGAGTCAAGCTTCTGCTGAAGTTCGGCTGAGCTGCTCTTGAGCGAGGCAACCTCCTTCTTGGCAATCTCCGCCTCATCCTTCTTCCCCTCCTTCATCAGGGCTCCGATGCTCTTTGCTGCCTTGTTCTGGCTTGCAAGGTTGGCATCCAGCTGAGTCTGGATGCTGCGCCTCTGACTGTCAGCCTCCAGGATCTTGCCTACAATTTCCCTGGCGTCAAAATTCTTTACGGCCAGCCTCTCGATAACGAAATCGGGCTTCTCACGCAATAATTTAAGTTCAAGCATATTATTCTCTTTTCTGTTGTGCCGTAAATCCGGCAGTTTAAAACTTCAAAACAAAAGGCGCCCTAATATAGCAAAGGACGCCTCTGGATTCAAACTATGCGGTAAATCCCGGATTAGCTCTTTGCCTCTTCCTTAGGGAGTACCGATACATAGGACTTGCCTTCTGCCTTCACCTTGAAGGTCACAATTCCGTCAGTCAAAGCAAAAAGAGTATGGTCTTTACCCATTCCCACGTTCTTGCCCGGATAGTGGACTGTACCTCTCTGGCGAACCAGAATGTTGCCGGCCTTGCACTCCTGGCCTCCGAATATCTTCAGACCCAGTCTTTTGCTCTGTGATTCACGGCCGTTCTTGGAACTACCTACACCTTTCTTGTGTGCCATAACCTTTTACTTTAAGCTATTGATTCAATTTCCAGTCTGGTAAGATACTGACGGTGACCGTTCTTCTTGTCGAAGCCCTTGTGGGCGATCTTCTTGAATACGATAACCTTGTTACCTTTGAGGTGCTCAAGTACTTTTGCCTTTACGGCTGCACCCTCTACGTACGGAGTTCCGACTGTAACTGCTCCGTCGTTGTCTGTCAGCAATACTTTGTCAAAGGTTACGGTAGAACCTACCTCGTCTGCAAGACGGTGAACGTAGATCTTCTTACCTGCCTCTACCTTAAACTGCTGACCAGCAATGTCTACAATTGCGTACATATAAAAACACATTTTGGTTTTGATAGCAAGCGGCCTGAACTGCAGGCTCTTATAACGAGCTCCACTATCGTATTATTTTTTGGGGGAGCAAAAGTAGTGTATTTGGCAGGAAAAAACAAA
Source organism: uncultured Bacteroidia bacterium (assembly GCA_902780455.1). Lineage (GTDB taxonomy): Bacteria > Bacteroidota > Bacteroidia > Bacteroidales > UBA932 > Egerieousia. The sequence goes on from CACZFO010000002.1 coordinate 2,695, forward strand.
ATATTTTGACTAAATTTGTGCGCTTATGGGTAAATTGATATGAACTACCTGTCTCCTTTCGAATATAACGGTATAGTTACCGGAATGAGGTTTGTCGGCCGTGAAAAAGAGGTCGCAAAGCTCCAGAAGCTCATTTCGTCCCATAAGAACGCCTTGCTTTACGGCCCTCCTAAGATTGGCAAGAGGTCCATTGTGCACAATGCCCTCAAGGGCATGGACCTGGAGGCTGAGGGCATCGTGGTGTGCAAACTGGACCTGTTCAACATAAGGCATCTTGACAAGCTCCTGAGGAAAATAGCCAGGGAGGTGTCCAAGGTCCTGCTCACGCCTGAAGAGGAAGCCAGGGTCTATGTGACCTGCCTGAAGAACATCCCGATGAATCCCACCACCAAGGATTCCCTCACTGAAAAGCAGGTGAAGGCCCTGCTGAGGTATCCCCAGTCAATCGCCAGGCAGAAGAAAAAGCATCTGATCCTCTATTTCCAGCAGTTCCAGGACATATTGCTCTTTGACAAGCCCATGAAGGTGCTGGGTATGCTGGAGAACGCTTTTGCCGAGTCAAAGGACGTATCGCTGATCATAACGGGAGACAAGAGGAATGCCATGTACTCCATATTTGAGGAAATGCATTTCTTCCGCAACATAGTCACTGAAATTCCAATCAAGTTCATAAACCGCAAGGTATTTGCCGAATTCATAATCAAATGCTTCAACCATGGCGGCAAGGAAGCCTCCATGAAAGACGCTCTCCTCATCTACGACACTCTCGAAGGAGACCCGTGGTATGCCCAGCACCTGGCTGAGATCTGCTACCTGCTTACGGAAAAGACCCTTACGGCGGACATCGTGCACAGGGGTGTCAACCACCTGATGAACATGTACGACTACGAACTCCACAATACAATCTACGGCCTGAGCAACCATCAGCTCCAGCTCATCAGGGCCATCCTGGACGGCGAGAGACGGTTCAGCAAGACCGAAGTTCTGGAAAAATACGGGCTCAACTCTTCTGCCAACGTTAACAGGCTCAAGGAAGCCCTCACAAAGAAGGAAGTGGTTACTTTCGTATCCAAGAATACCATTGATTTCAACGATTCACTCCTGAAACTGTGGTTCAAGAACTATTTCTTCATAGATCAATATTAATACGAATGACATGAAAAAGATAGTTGTCCTAAGCGGAGCCGGAATCAGTGCCGAAAGCGGCATAAAGACCTTCAGAGACAGTGACGGATTGTGGGAAAACTATCCTGTGGAGGAAGTTGCTTCCAGCGACAGCTGGTACGTATACGGACGTAAGGCTCTCATGCTGGATTTCTACAACCAGAGGCGCCGCGACCTCAGAACCAGGGAGCCAAACAAGGCCCATCTGATTGTTGCACAGCTGGAAAAGGACTTCAAGGTTACGGTGGCAACCCAGAACATAGACAACCTTCACGAGAGGGCCGGAAGCACGGACATAATCCATCTCCACGGAGAACTGACAAAGGCAAGAGGCGAGTATTCAGATTATTACAGCGCCGTTTCCATCGGATATGAAGATATCAGGATGGGAGACAAGACCCCAAAGGGAGAGCAGCTCAGGCCTCACATAGTCTGGTTCGGAGAAGCCGTTCCGGAACTTGACAGGGCAGCCAGGGCGGTATCCGAGGCTGATATCATGATAATCATAGGAACCAGCCTGAATGTCTACCCTGCGGCCGGACTGGTACACTACACCAGACCGGGCTGCCAGATATACCTGATAGATCCTAAGGACGTAGCTTCTTCCGCTAGGTTTACCCACATCAAGGAAAAAGCAACTGTCGGGATGCAGAAACTGAAAGAATTACTGGAAAAATAAGATATAATATAACACACACACTTATGAGAATCAAAACTTTACTTCTCACGATCATAGCCGGGGCGCTCATGTTTGCCGGCTGTGCGCAGGAAGACCATCAGGACATGCCTTTCATGGAACTGGAAGGACTGACTTCAGATGCCGTTCTGACCTTTGAGGCCGGAGAATCTTCCCAGACTTTCTATCTTTCATCCAACAGGCCTTGGCACATAGACTTTGACGAGGAATGGATAAACGTATCCCCATCCTATGGTCCAGCTTCCAACGAACCTCAGCTGATAACCGTTACCGTCCTTGGCAACGATTCCTTTGACAGGACAGCCCAGTTCAAGGTTTCCATGGATTACGACTACAGGACAATAACCATAATGCAGAAAGGTGAATGGGGCGATCCGGAAGACATGGTTATCTACAGGAACAACTTTGACAAGGAAGCTGCAACCCAGACGTACGGTACAGGAACCAGCTGGCCTTACACAGACCAGTCAGACTGCTGGAAGAATGAAGAGGGAACCGGTATAGAGAACATCGAGTACACGATAACCGGTATCAGCGTAAGAAACAACAGCAATTCCAACGGAAACTATTCAGACTATGAAGGTTCCGGAGTCAACAACATGTTCTTCGGAAGCAAGGGAGCCTTCAAGGTTGCCAACATAGACATCACAGACAAGGGTGTGAACTACGAACTGAGCTTCGGAAGCGAGAAATATCTCAACCAGGGTTCATCAGTATTCAATCCTGCTGAATTCCATCTGTGGGTAGGCTCGGATCCTGACCACATGGTGGAAGTGGAATACAACTTCCCTAACGGATACAAGGACGGAAGATGGGACAAGGCCAATACGGTATTCACCATCCCTGAAGGAACAACCTCCCTCTGCATCTACTTCAAGTCCGACATCGCCAGCGCATACCGTCTGGATGACGTAAACCTCAGCGTTTCCACCACTGCCGGCACTCCTCTGAACTTTGAAGAAGGAGTCAACCCTGACGGAGGAACACCATCCGGCCTGGTAGTTTACTACAACAACTTTGACAAGGAGGCTGCCACCCAGAAGTTCGGACCTAACCAGAGTTCATGGCCATACACCGACCAGTCTGACTGCTGGATCAACCACGAGGGAGAAGGAGCAGCCAACGTAAGTTACTGGTACAAGTCAGTGAGCGTAAGGGCAAACAGCGCATCTGACGGAACTTATTCAGATTACGCAGGCTCCGGTATGAACAACCTGTTCTTCGGAAACGAGGGTATGTTCAAGATCAAGGGTATAACCACCATCGCCGAGCAGGCTAACTACAAGATAACCTTCGGCAGCGAGAAATACCTCAACCAGGGAGACAGCAACTTCAATCCTGCTGAATTCCACGTTTACGTAGGAAAGGATACTATCAGATGGGTTGAACTCACCTACACCTTCCCTAACGGACTCAAGAGCGGAAGATGGGACGAGGCCACAACCACCATCACAGTTCCTCAGGGTACGGGTGAACTTTACTTCCGCATCCAGACAGACGTTGCCAGCGCATACCGTCTTGACGACTTCAAGGTTGTTGTTTCTGAAGAAGCAGGAACCAGCATAGACTTCAGCCGGGGCGTAATCCTCGACGACGAAGACACTCCACCTGTTCCTGGTGAGGAGGTCAAGTACAAGAAGGTTGACAAGGTCACCAGCGGAAAGGCTTACCTGTTCGTAACCACGGACGGCAAGGTGGCCGCAGGACCTATCGCTGCCAACAAGACGTTCGGATATCTGCCTAAGGTAGACGTAAACGCCGTTGACGGAATAATCACTCTGAATACGGATGCCAACGAATTCATAATTGAGGAAGCTCAGGTTCCTGGCTCCACAAGCGTTTCTTACACCATAAAGCAGAAAGACGGCAGGTATCTCTACATGAAGGGCACATATACCAGCACCAACGTAGATGCCAACCCTACCGAAGGCCAGTACTGGAACATAAGCATGTGGAACCTTGGAATGGGCATTGTCAACACAAACGGCAAGTGGATGCAGTACAGCACCTCCCATTCATCATGGGGAGTTTACGATACCGAGCAGCAGGGTGCACTCATGCCTGAGCTTTATGAAAGAGTTGACGGAGACGACCCTTCAGGCGGAGACGATACAGAAAACACCGTTGTATGGAACATAGGTTCCGACTACCAGACATGGTCTGCTTATACGGGAGACCAGGCTGAAGGAGACGGTTTCACAGCTTCTGACAACGACATTACTGTCAGATACTACAAGTACAGGAGTACCTCCACTCCTGTTACCGCCAAGGCGGACCATATAAGGATTTACGTAAACTCCGTGCTTGAGGTCATATCAAACAACCAGGCCAAACGGATAAAGAAAGTTGTCCTGGAGACAACCGGAGCCAGCAATACTTCTGACATGAATATCCTGGCACCTGCTCCTGGCCAAGACGGAAGCGGGGCAACAGCCAAAGCTTCAGGCACTACCATCACATGGGAAGGAACACCTGCCATGAATTGGCAGGCACAGGCTGTCAACGGACAGGTAAGAGTCAAGAAGCTAACCGTAGTATTCGATTAAAGTGAGACTTTCAAGACACATATTACTCGCGATGGGGCTGGCAGCAACCATGCTGCTGGCCGCAGCCTGCGGTGGCGGCGGAGGAGAGAAAGGAAGCAAGACTGATCCTTATTCTCCCGATGCCGTTGTTTCGATAGCTTTCAGGAAGACGAATGTTGAGGCGGCCAAAGGAAGCCAGTTCGTAAACATAACGGCACCGGGATCTTGGAAGATCAGTTCATCCGCGTCCTGGCTGAAGGCCAGCAAGGATGAGGGCAGCGGGAATGCTACCATTTCCGTTTCCTATGAAGAGAATACGTCTTCTTCTCCAAGAACTGCAACCCTCACCCTTGTATGCCCTGGAAAGACGGCTACCGCCACACTGACCCAGAGCGGCAAGGAAGGACCTGCACCATCAACGGATGCAACTTCTCCGGGTTGGCTGGAACTCCCTGCCCTCCAGACAGGTACCGGCCACAAGTTCGTATACCACAATCTTAGCGGCAAGAACCAGAGAAGCTTCTCATACGACTGGAGTTCTTCAGACCTCGTGGCCAATTGGGTGGCATATCCGCTCAACAAGAGCCTCATAGGTTCCGGCGGCAGGACCGACAACTGGGACTACGACCCTAAGCTAACCACCTCGGAGCAGCCTACATTGTTCTCCGCCTACAAGGGAAGCTACGACAGAGGACACCAGTTGCCTAGCGCAGACAGGCTGACCTACGCCGAAAACGTGAAGACTTTCTACTTCACCAACATGACTCCTCAGATGAATGCCTTCAACGGCAAGATCTGGGCAACGGCAGAAAGCATGGTAAGAGGCTGGGCTACAACCTGCGACACCCTGTACGTGGTTACCGGCTGCATCGTAAAGGGAAGCACCAAGAAGGCGTACGACAACAACGGAAAGGCCGTAACCGTTCCCGTTGCCTATTACAAGGCAGTGCTCCGCTACATGAAAGGCAGCACGCTGGGATACAGCGGATACATGGGCCTGGCCATGTACTTCGAACACAAGAGCTACAGTTACTCCAACATCAGCAGGACCAATACGGAAATCGTGATGAGCATAGACGACCTGGAAAAGAAAATCGGCCTGGACCTTTTCCCTAACCTTGAAAGGGTTGCCGGAAAGAGCGTCTCAGACCAGGTCGAGGCTGAGAATCCTTCTTCGGTTTCCTACTGGTGGTAAAACATGAACGTTATGAAGAAACTACTTACATACATGATTCTGGCCGTTTTGCTTTCATTAGGCAACAGCATCACCGCCCAGAACAAGGTAAAGACATATGTCATAGGTTTCTACAACCTCGAGAACCTGTTTGACACCTATCACGACGACGGCAAGAACGATTTTGAGTACCTGCCGGACGGAACCAACGAGTGGACCGAAGTCAAGTACCAGAAGAAGCTTCACAACATGGCAAAGGTCATAAGGGCCATGAAGGATGAAAACCATGTCTACCATGCAGTGCTGGGAGTCAGCGAGATAGAGAACAGGCACGTGCTGGAGGATCTGGTGAACGACCCTCAGATAGCCGATGCGGGCTACATGATATCCCATTTTGACGGCCCTGATTTCAGAGGGGTGGACGTGGCGCTTCTGTACCAGCCCAACAAGTTTGAGGTACTGGCTGAGGAAAGCCTTCCTTTCAACTTTGATTCCCAGGTCATAACCTTTGATATGGATTCACTCGCCAAGTCCAACTTCCATACCAGGGATATCCTCATGGTAAGGGGGCTTCTGGGCGGCGAGATGTTCGCATTCTTCGTAGCCCACCTGCCTTCCAGGATCGGAGGAAAGGGAGGAGACCTCAGGAGCCGCGGTGCGGAAATAATCTACAAGAGGGCTGCTGAACTTATGACAGAATTCCCTGGAATAAAGATAGTTGTCATGGGTGACATGAACGACAATCCTACAGACGAGAGCATGACCGTCTTCATGAGAGGAAAGGAAAACATAGAAGACGTGAATGAAGGTGATTTCTTTTCTCCTTTCATCTCGATGCTGAAGGCCGGATACGGATCCCTGGCATACCAGGGCGCCTGGAATATCTACGATATCCTCCTGGTGAACTATAACCTGGCAAAAGCGCCTAAGGGTACTCTCAGGATTGTCCCTATCGTGAGAAAGAAATTTTACGGAAGGATTTTCCACAAGCCTTTCATGACTACCCAGGAGGGGCAGTACAAGGATATTCCTTTCAGGACATTTTCAAACGGAGCTTTCGTAGGGGGATACAGCGACCACTACCCTACCTATATAGTTGTAACAAATAAAGATTAAAGATATGCTAAAGAAAATTTCCCTGCTTTTAGCCGTTATGATGTGCTCGGCCTTAGCCTGGGCCCAGACACCTACCGGCGGCGTCAAGGGAACGGTAACCAACCGAACGGACCGCAATCCTGTTTACGATGCCACCCTGACGCTTCTGAGCGGAACTCAGCGCGTTGCAGGCACCCACACGGATTCAGACGGAAACTTCCTGATTCCTAACCTTAAGGACGGAGTGTACACATTGGTCATAGCTGCAGACAACTATGTCACCACAAGAGTGAACGTAACCGTTGTCAACGGATATGTCAAGGACATGTTCACCATCTCCATCTACCCTGTCATCCGCCAGAACGAGACAACATCGGATGAGGAGTATGTGGACTTTGACCTGGAAGATTCGGGCTACGACGACAGCCCTACAATCCTCTACGGCCAGAACGACGTGTTCAACAACCAGGCCGGCTACAACTTCTCATCCATAAGGTTCAAGACCAGGGGATTCAACAGCGAGGCCCAGGACGTTTACCTTGCCGGCATCAAGATGAACGATGCCATTACCGGCTACTCTCCGTTCTCTCTGTGGAGCGGACTCAACGAAGCCACCAGGACAAAGTTCACCGTAACCGGTTCTGAAATCTCAGACTACGGATTCGGAGGATACAACGGTCTTACGAACATACCTGCAAACGCCTCCAACGTCCGTAAGGGATGGAGGGCCAGCGTTATGACCAACAGCAGCCTCTACAGGCTCAGGCTGATGCTCACCTACGCTTCAGGAGTCATGGACAACGGATGGAGCTATGCCTTCAACGTTTCTGCAAGACTTGGAGGAAACGACTGGATCAACGGTGTGTTCTACCGCTCCTTCGGCTACTACCTCAGCGTGGAGAAGAATTTCGGAAAGCGCCACAGGATAGGAGCCACCATCATGGGTACTCCGGGAACCAGAGGAGCCCAGAACGCTTCTACCCAGGAGGTGTACAACCTGATGGGAGACAACATGTACAACTCCAACTGGGGATACCAGAGGGGCAAGAGGCGCAACGCAAGGGAAAGGAGGACACATGAGCCTATCGCGATACTGAAATATGACTTCACTCCTTCAGACAAGTTCAAGGCATCGCTGACAACCCTCTACAGGTTCGGAAAGAACGGCTACACCGCCCTTGACTGGTACGATGCGGCAGACCCGAGGCCTGACTATTACCGCAATCTTCCGTCCTACTTCCTCATGGACAATGAGGACTACAACCGAATCAACCTCCAGAAGTACCTTTGGGCAAGGGATGCCTGGCAGCAGAACATAAAGAGCATCACACAGATAGACTGGGACAAGCTGTACGAAGCCAACAGGCACAGCACAACTGCCGACGGCCTCCGTTCAAAATATGTCCAGGAAGAAAGGAGGGTAGACCAGAAAGACCTCAACGTAGGCTTCAACTTCAAGTGGAACCCGTTCAGGTGGTGGGTCATCACCGCCGGTGCCAACGCAAAATGGAACAAGACCGAGCATTACAAGAAGATAGCGGACCTTCTGGGCGGCGATTATTTTGTCAACATAGACAACTTTGCCGAAAGGGATTATGCTTCGAATGACGCCTTGATACAGAACGACCTCAACTATTTCTTCAAGAACGGTCATGCCGAGATCGTCCGCAGGGGAGACAAGTACGGCTACGACTACAACGCCCACGTGCAGAACTACACCGGGTGGATGAACTGGACATTCAGGTACAGAGGCCTGAGAGCCAGCCTCGCCGGACAGGTCAAGAGGACCAGGTTCTGGAGAGAGGGTCTTTACCGCAAGGGCCTGTTCGCAGGATTGAATGAAGACGGGTCTGAGATAGTCTTCAACGGCGAGACCCTTACAAAGTTTGACAGCTACGGAAACGTGATTTCTTCATTCGGAAACAGCGAGAAGAAAAACTTCACCACCTATTCCGGCAAGGCAGTGGTCAGCTACAGCCTTCTCGGAGGACACAGGTTTGCAGTCAGCGGAGGTTACTTCACCGAGGCTCCGTTCTTCAACAAGGCCTTCATCTCTCCTAGGACAAGGAATACAATGATTCCTATGATGGACAAGACCAAGGTCTACTCGGCCGACGTCACCTACTCGCTGAACAACAACCACGTGAATTTCAGGATTACCGGTTTCTATGCAAAGATCAAGGACCAGACGGACGTAATGAGCCTGTATGACGACAGCCAGAACACGTTCACCAACTTTGCCATGAGTGGAATAGACGAAAGGCACATGGGAGTTGAAATGGGATTCAAGGCTCCGCTTTTCATGCGCGGACTCTTCATCGTGGGTGCGGCAAGTTACGGTGAATACATCTACACTTCCAATCCGTTCATGACCCAGACTTTCGACAATACTACTGAAATCATCTACGACAATGTGAAGATTCCGTACTGGATGAGCCACCCTGTCTTCAAGCTCGACTCTGAGGGAAAGTATTACAAGGACGAGAAGGGACAGTATGTCGTAGACAGGTACAAGCAGCACTACGTTCCTTCCACTCCTCAGCTGGCATCAACCCTCGGACTTTCATACAACCGCAATTACTGGTTCCTGGATGCCAACGTAAACTTCTTTGACAAGTCCTATCTTGCCATGAACCCTCTTTCCAGGACAGACGGGGCGACTGCCGGTCCGGACAAGATCATCACTCCTTGGGAAATTGAGGACATGGCAGCCCAGGAGAAGTTCAAGAAGGCTTGGATAGTGAACCTGAGCATCGGCAAGTCCTGGTACATCAAACGCAAATACCAGATCGGCGTGAACGTCAACGTAAACAACGTCCTCAACAACAAGAACGTTAAGACCGGCGGATATGAACAGAGCCGTATGGTTGACAACACCCTGAGCAAGGAATGCTACTACAAGTTCGACCCTAAGTACTACTACATGCCGGGCCTGAACTACATGATTAATTTCTATGTCAGATTCTAAATTTGGACGATTATGAAAAAGATATTGATAATTACAATGTTATGGGCGGCAGCAGCCTTTGTTACAACGTCCTGTTCCGAGTGGGACCCGATTGTCAATTTAGGATATGACCAGCCTGAGGAATACCAGGTGCCGGACATCAAGGCCAACACCACCATTGCCGCAGTAAAGGCAATGTATAAAGGCAAGCCCGTGCACATAGAGAAAGACCTCATAATTGCAGGTCAGGTAACCACTTCAGACCAAGCCGGCAACATTTACCGTTTCTTCTACATCCAGGATGAAACCGGAGCCATCGAGATAAAGATAGGCAAGTCTTCCGTTCACAACGAATACCGCGTAGGACAGTGGGTGTTCGTAAAACTTGACGGACTCACCCTGGGAGCATATGAAGGAATGCTTCAGATAGGCCTCGACGATCCTTCCGGCGAGTATGAAACTTCTTATCTGGACCTTCAGAGAATCATAGACCTCCACATCATCAAAGGCAAGATGGATACTCCTGTAAAGCCTGCCGTACTTTCTGAAAGCGAACTCTTCCTGGAAGAGAACATGGACAGGCTGGTTACCCTCAACGGCCTCAAGTACGGCAACGAGGTGTTCGCCCTCCTCTATCCTGATCCTTACGGAGACAAGAAGAGCACTGCCAACAGGGTTTTCCTCAGCGACAAGACTTGGGGAATCACCACTTGGGCCATGAGCAAGAACAAGATGCAGGCCTATCTCGACTCCGGAATCTGGGATTCGGCTGTAACCGCAGACGGAGGCAAGACAGTAGCCCAGCTCAAAAAGGAAAGAGCCATCGAATCTGTTGCCACTTATGTGACGCAGTATTTCAAGATGGGTTCACAGGATGTCCAGATCCGTACCAGCGGCTATGCCAAGTTTGCAGACATAGAACTTGACGAGGGAGTCCTCAACGGAACCAAGACCATCAACGTGACCGGAATCCTTTCCAACTACCGCGGTGCCGCCCAGTTCACCCTGATCGACCTGGACGGAGTGGAAGTCGTTGAACCTTAGAATCCGCAGAAAAACAACATTACCAGTTAATCTCATGAAAAGAATTTTGACAATTGCTTCAGTTATCATGTTGGCAGTTTCCTGTACAGAAAAGAATCCGTTCCTGAAAGTCTGGGATACTCCTTACGGAATCCCGCCGTTTGACCAGATAAAGACCGAGGATTACATTCCTGCCATCAAGGAAGGCATCGCCGAGCATGAAAAGGAGCTTGCAGCCATAATAGACAATCCTGAAGCTCCTGACTTCAACAATACCATTGCCGCATACGACCTTTCAGGACAGCTTCTTGCAAAGGTCAGCGGAGTTCTCTTCAACCTGGCCGAAACAGATGCCGACACCACTCTCAACAGGGTTGAGGACGAGGCCAACAAGCTTCTCACCGCCCATTCTGACGAAGTTTTCATGAACAAGAAGTTCTTTGAAAGGGTGAAGGCCGTTTATGAAGCTGACCAGTCAGGGCTCAACCGCGAGCAGCAGATGGTACTCAAGAGGCTGTACCAGAGATTCACCCGCAACGGAGTGGATCTGGATGAAGACGCCCAGCAGGAACTCAAGGAGATAAACCAGAAACTCTCAGACGCCCAGCATAAGTTCGGCGACAACCTTCTCGCACAAAGCAATGCCTTCAAGGAAACTTTCGGCATTCCGGTATCGGCATATCCTGACGAGATGTCAACCTGCACAGACAGGGAACGCCGCAAGGCCATGTTCGAGGCTTACTCCAACAGGGCAAACCACGGCGATGAGTTTGACAACAAGGCCATCTGCCTTGAAATACTGAAACTCAAGGCAAGGAAGGCAAGGCTCCTGGGATTTGACACCTTTGCCGCCTACCAGCTGGACGACAAGATGGCCCATGATCCACAGACGGTTGACAGCTTCCTGGATGAGATAATCAAGGCTGCCGTAAAGAAGGCCAAGGAAGAGGTTTATGACATGCAGAAGGTCATGGACCAGGACATAAAGGCAGGCCTTCTCCCTAAAGGCAGCAGGATAGAACCTTGGGACTGGTTCTACTATGCAGAAAGGGTAAGGAAGGCCAAGTACGACCTTGACGAAGACCAGACCAAGCCGTACTTCAAGATGGAGAACGTAAGGAACGGCATCTTCTTTGCCGCCAACAAGATTTACGGAATCAACGTGGAACCTCTTCAGGGAGTTCCTGTCTACAATCCTGAAGTTGAGGCCTTCAAGGTTACTGATTCAGACGGAAGCCTGCTTGGAATCTTCCTGACGGACTACTTCCCAAGAAGCACCAAGAGAGGCGGTGCCTGGATGAACAACTTCAGGGACCAGTATGTAGACAAGGACGGAAATGAAGTCCGCCCTATCATAGTAAACGTAGCAAACTTCAACGCCGCGACAGACAGCCTTCCGGCACTTCTGACCATAGACCAGGTGGAGACAATGTTCCACGAATTCGGACATGCCCTTCACGGCCTTCTGACAAAGTGCCACTACCCTTCAGTAAGCGGCACAAGCGTTACCAGGGACTTTGTAGAAACTTTCTCCCAGTTCAACGAGAACTGGGCCTTCCAGCCTGAAATCCTGGCTGAGTACGCTAAGCACTACAAGACAGGAGAAGTAATTCCGGATTCTCTGGTAAACAAGATAATAGAGGCACGCAAGTTCAACCAGGGCTTCATGACGTCAGAACTGGCTGCCGCCTCCATCCTCGACATGAAGTGGCATGAACTCACAGAGGAACAACTTGAAGGAGTGGATATCGCCGAGTTTGAAAAGAAGGTCTGCAGCGACATGGGCCTTATAAAGGAAATCATTCCAAGATACCGCACCACTTACTTCAACCACATATTCAATTCAGGTTACAGCGCAGGGTACTACGGTTACCTGTGGAGCGAAGTCCTTGACAAGGACGCCTTTGATTACTTCAGGCAGCAGGGAATCTACGACAAGCAGGTTGCAACCAAGTTCCGCAAGACTTTCCTGGAAAAGGGCGGAAGCGAGGAACCTATGGTTCTCTACGAAATGTTCAAGGGCGGCCAGCCTGATCCGGGGGCCATGCTCAGGGCAAGAGGACTTGCAGACTGATTCCTTTTTCTGAATTGTTTCAAATTGCAAGGGGTTGATTAGTCAATCCCTTGCTTTTTTGTATAAATCAGAGCAATAAAATTCCGGAATTAAATATTTTTATCTTATCTTTACACTACGTTAACTAGTATTGTCAGAAACACCCCCTTAATCTATGAAAGTAGTCTCTATCGAGGATTTGAAGAAAATCCGCAAAAAAGCAAGTGTTCATCTAAAGCCCAGGGAACAGAGTGACCATCAGGATTCTTCCGTAAGCTGCGGCCTGAAGAAAGGAACACCTAAAATGCAGATCCTTACCTGCGGAGGTACCGGCTGCAAAGCATCCCAGAGCCATCTGATCGCAGATAATTTCAAGAAACTCATCGCAGAGAACGATCTTGAAGGCAAGGTGGAGGTAATTACCACCGGTTGCTTCGGCTTCTGCGAAAAAGGCCCGATCGTAAAGATTATCCCGGACAACACCTTCTACACCAAGGTCAAGCCGGAAGATGCCCAGGAGATATTCACCCAGCACATCATCGAAGGAAAAAGGGTAGAAAGGCTCCTGTATGTAGACCCTAAGAAAAAGGTTACGGTATCAGACTCCAAGCACATGGATTTCTACCGCAAGCAGGTCAGGATAGCTCTCAGGAACTGCGGTCTCATAGATCCTGAGGACATTGAGGAATACATAGCCCGCGACGGCTATTTTGCCCTTGCAGACTGTCTTCTCAACCGCAGCCCAAAGGCCGTGATCGACGAAATCAAGAAGTCAGGACTGAGAGGAAGAGGCGGCGGAGGATTCCCTACCGGCCTCAAATGGGAGATTGCTTCAAAGAACAAGAATAAAGAAAAATACGTGGTCTGCAACGCCGACGAGGGAGACCCGGGAGCTTTCATGGACCGCTCCATCATGGAGGGAGACCCTAATTCCATAGTTGAAGCCATGGCCATCTGCGGATATGCCACGGGAGCTTCAAACGGTCTGGTTTACATCAGGGCTGAGTATCCTCTTGCCGTGGAGCGTCTGAAGATTGCGATAAGCCAGGCCCGCAAACTCGGCCTTTTGGGAAAGAACATCCTCGGAACAAAGTTCTCCTTTGACATCAACATCAGATACGGTGCCGGAGCTTTTGTCTGCGGAGAGGAGACGGCCCTCATCCATTCCATGGAAGGAAGGAGAGGAGAACCTACCCTCAAGCCGCCGTTCCCTGCCGAGAGCGGATACAACGGCAAACCTACCAACGTAAACAACGTTGAAACCTTTGCAAACATACCTATCATAATCAACAAGGGGGCCGACTGGTTCGCATCCATCGGAAGCGAAAAGTCCAAGGGCACCAAGGTTTTCGCCCTTGCCGGAAAGATCAACAACGTAGGTCTGATAGAGGTTCCTATGGGAACTACCCTGAGGGAGGTCATCTTCGACATCGGAGGCGGAATCAAGGGAGGAAAGCAGTTCAAGGCAGTGCAGACGGGAGGCCCTTCCGGAGGATGCCTTACCGAGAAGCACCTCGATACCCCTATTGATTTTGACACCCTGACTGCAGCCGGCAGCATGATGGGCTCCGGAGGCATGATCGTGATGGATGAAGACAACTGCATGGTTTCCGTAGCCCGTTTCTACCTGGACTTCATAGTCGGCGAGTCATGCGGAAAATGTACTCCATGCCGCATAGGAAACAAGAGGATGCTTGAAATCCTTGACAAGATAACTGCAGGAAACGGCACCATGGAAGACCTGGACAAGCTCAGGACCCTTGCAGGTGTGATAAAAGACACCGCCCTTTGCGGACTCGGACAGACTTCACCGAATCCTGTGCTTTCTACACTGAACAATTTCTACGATGAGTTCGTGGAGCATGTCAAGGACAAGAAATGCCGTGCAAAGCAGTGCAAGGCTCTTCTTACCTACATGATCAATCCTGAAAAGTGCGTGGGCTGCCATGCATGTGCGGTACATTGTCCGGCTGAAGCCATTGAGGGAATGCCGCGAAAGCCTCACGCAATCATATTCTCAAAGTGCATCAAGTGCGGAATGTGCATGTCAAGATGCAGGTTCAAAGCAGTAACAGTCAGATAATACCACCGATATGGAACACAAGATATCATTGATAATAGATAACCACAAGGTCGTTGTTGAGGAAGGCACGACTATTCTGGACGCCGCAAAGAGCATAGGAATCATCATTCCTACCCTCTGCCACATGAATCTCAAGGGAACCTGCGCAGACAACCACCCGGCTTCCTGCCGAGTATGCGTTGTTGAAGTGAAGGGAAGAAGGAACCTGGCTCCGGCCTGCAGCACAAAGTGCACGGAAGGCATGGAAGTCAAGACAAGTTCCATCAGGGTGATCAGGGCCCGCAAGACGGTCATCGAGCTCATGCTCTCCGACCACCCTAACGAGTGTCTTACCTGCCCTAAGAGCGGAAGGTGCGAACTTCAGGCCGTAACCCAGCATCTTTCAATCAACGAAACTCCTTTTGCAGGAGAACTTAGCCTGAGGAAAAAGGAGATGACAGCCTCCATCGTAAGGAACATGGACAAGTGCATCTACTGCCGCAGGTGCGAGACGATGTGCAATGTCTATCAGACAGTTGGAGCCCTTGGTGCAGTTGGAAGGGGCTTCAATACCACCATAGCCCCTACCTTCAACAGGATGCTCAAAGATACTGACTGCACATATTGCGGACAGTGCGTTGCTGTCTGCCCTGTAGGAGCCCTTACAGAAAGGACTTATACAGACCAGCTCATAGACGATCTCGAGAACCCTGAGAAGACCGTGATCGTACAGGTTGCCCCGGCAGTGAGGGTTGCCCTGGGAGAAGAGTTCGGAAACGCTCCGGGCAGCATAGTTACCGGCAAGATGGTTGCGGCTCTTAAAGATCTGGGATTCGACTATGTATTTGATACCGACTTCTCTGCAGACGCCACCATCATGGAGGAAGGAAGCGAGCTCCTTGAAAGGCTCACCAAGTTCCTTGACGGAGACAAGAGCGTTCCTATCCCTCTGATGACGTCCTGCTGCCCTGCCTGGGTGAACTTCTACGAGCATAACTTCCCTGATCTCCTCCAATACCCTTCTACGGCCCGTTCTCCTCAGCAGATGTTCGGTGCCATTGCCAAGAACTACTGGGCTGAAAAGATGAGCATTCCGAGGGAGAAGCTGGTTGTGGTATCCGTGATGCCTTGCCTGGCAAAGAAATTCGAGTGCCAGAGGCCTGAGTTCTCAACCAACGGAAACCCGGACGTGGACTATTCCATCACCACCAGGGAACTTGCCACCCTCATCCGCAGATGCAACATCAACTTTGATACTCTTCCTCACATGGACTTTGACAATCCTCTCGGAGAAAGTACCGGAGCTGCAGCAATATTCGGATCAACCGGAGGAGTTCTGGAAGCAGCCCTAAGGACTGCCTACGAGCTGTATACCAAGAAACCTCTTCCTAAGATAGACTTTGAGGAAGTCAGGGGTATGGACAGCCTCAGGACCGCCACCATAGATTTCAACGGCTTCGCCCTGAACGTTGCCATTGCCTACGGACTTGGAAACGCCAGAAAACTCATGGAAGAAATAAGGGCCGGCAAGAGCAAGTATCATGTAATTGAAATCATGGCCTGCCCTGGAGGATGCATCGGTGGAGGCGGACAGCCTCTCCATCACGGAGACTTCGAGATAATCAAGGCCCGCCAGAAAGCCATCTATGAAGAAGACAGGAACATGCCTCTGCGAAAGAGCCATGAGAATCACAGCATCATAGAGATGTACCAGAAGTATTTCGGCAAGCCTCTGAGCGAAAAGGCCCATGCGCTGCTCCACACCCATTACTCAGACAAAACCATCAAGTACTAGCCTAAAACAGAACAGACATGTCAGAAAAAATATGCAGCTCAGTAGTCGGAAAGATCGAGGCTATCTGCGACAAGTTCGGCAACAAGCCGGGAGAGCTTATCAACATACTGCACGAAGCACAGCATACCGTAGGTTACCTTCCGATTGAGGTTCAGGCCGTTATCGCCCGCAAACTCAACATCCCCGTAAGCAGGGTCTACGGAGTGGTTACCTTCTATGCTTTCTTCACGATGACCCCTAAAGGCAAGCATCCTATTTCAATCTGCCTTGGAACTGCCTGCTATGTAAGAGGTTCAGAGAAAATACTCGAGGAATTCAAGAGAACCCTGGGCATTGATGTGGGAGAGACAACCGCAGACGGAAAGTTCTCCCTGGACTGCCTCAGATGCGTGGGAGCCTGCGGCCTTGCCCCGGTTGCCATGGTAGGAGAGAAGGTCTACGGCCATCTCAACCCGGCAGACATCAAGAAGATCATCCAGGAGTTTTCCGAGAAATAGGAACCCTGCTAATACTCCAGCAGGGCCACTATTCCGTCCATCGTACTTACCAGAAGCTGGTGTTCTCCCACCGGAAGGGTGTAGTTCACCAGGGCTTCAGACATGTAATGCTGCCATTCAACTGATCCGTCCGAGCAGTTGAGGGCGAATATGCTGCCCTTGGCGGTAGAGATGAACATCAGTCCCTTGCCGTCTTTGCCTGCGTTGGCCTTGACCGTGATCGGGGTAGGTCCTATCTCGTACTTATACTCGGTAACTGACTGCCATTTCATGTTGAAGTTTTCTGTTGAAAATGCCTTTACGGTATCTTTCATGTTCTTGGTGTAATACTCGTTCCCGTCAGGAGAAAGCCCTATCGCTTCCCTTCCCCCACTGTTGCGTCCAAGCTGCACTCCTGTCCTGGCATCAAGGATGTAGCTGAACCTGTCGGGAGTGACAATGAAAATGCGGCCTTTGGACTTTACAGGCCATACCTGGGCCGGGGACATGTTCCTGACGCTTGAAGGAGTCTTCCATTCCCACTGGAGTTTTCCGTTTTTCGGATTGAAGGAATAGAGCCTGTTACCCCAGTCTCCAACGACCACCTGCTCCTTGTCGGCATAAGGGCGGCTTACAACAAAGCTGCGGAGCTTGTCATAGCTCCAGATAAGTTTTCCGTTCTTGAGGTTCAAAGCACGGAAACTGCCGTCAGATGCCCCGATATAGACCGTATTGTTGAAGATATTGGCACTTCCGAGTACAGACTTGCCACAGGCATATTTCCACAGTAATCTGCCGTTTTCAGGATTCAGGCAGTAGATGTTGTTGTCTGAGCTTCCAACCACCACATGCTTTCCATGTACCGCCGGGGTGGAGAAGGTCTTACCCTGTGTCCTGAACTCCCACACCTTCTTGCCGCTGACGGCATCAAGACCGTAGATCATTCCGGCCTCGTCTGCAAATATGATGATGTCGCCTTTCACCACCGAACCGGAAGATGAAGGGAGCATGTTGAATCCAGTACCCGGATAAGACTGGTTTGAGGCACTGTAAATTGCAGCAGCCGAGCCGATGTCGGCATTGTTCTCATACCTCCAAACCTCCTTCACCTGAGGGAACCTGGTATTGAATTCCGTATTCCTCGGATGCTCGTACACTGTATCGTCGGCATAAGGCCTGCCGTTGCTGAGGCGCACGGTGTACCAGATCTCTCCCGGGTTCTTCTTCCCCACTATCTTATCCCTGAAAGTAATCATGGAGCCCCTCTTTTCAGCTATCACATAGCCTATCTCCTTGCGGGCCGTCGCCAGCTGGGAGCGTATGATCACACCCGGAAGCCCCTCGTAATCCATGGCCTTGTCAACATGCCAGTGGCCGGAGAAGACAAGCTGAATGTTCTTCCTCTTCAGGAGTTCTATAACACTGTCGTACTTGAGAAGAGAAGAGTCCAGCGGGTAGTGGTTGGCATAGAAAAGGGGCTGGTCCTGAGGCATCTTTTCTATCTGGTCCTCAAGCCAGAGCATGCTCTCCCTGGGAACAAGCGCAGGAGCCATCCTGATGTTAGGTCCGCATGGGGTGCCGATGAACTTTATGCCGCCGGCCTCAAATTCATATCTTTCATAGCCGAATATCCGGGAAAAAGAATTGGTGCCGCTCTCACTCCACGTTGCATCGTGATTTCCAGGAATGATGAACCATGGAACATTGAGTTTGTCAAGGATGTCCTTTGCAGACTGAAGCTCATCATCCGATCCAAAGTTTGCAATGTCGCCGTTTATCATCACGAACTGTATTTCAGGATTGGCGTTGATGTCTTCCACACACTGCATGGTTCCCTTCTCGCTTGGGGTTCCTATGCTTATGTGAATGTCGCTCATGAGGGCAAACTTAAGAGTGCCGTCAGGTTTTGCCGGAATCCTTACGCCTGAATAGGTTCCGTCCTTGATCTGCTGCCCACACAAAAAACCTGCAGCCATCGCGAGGACGGCCACAGTACAAAACAACTTCTTGAAATACATATTATGCTGATGTTAAATTATTTCTATGTCAGATGACTTTATCCAGCCCTGCCTGCCGTCTGAAATCTCCACCCTGCTCCAGTCCTGAACCTTTTCCAGGATCTTGACCTTTGTTCCCTCGTGGAGGACAAAAATGCTGTTGCCTCCCGCTGCCGGAGCGCTCTTGACGCTTCCTATGTTCTCAACTACAATTGCAGTGTCCGAACTGCCGGCCTGCCTTGCAAGAGACAGTGAGAACAGGTAGCTCAGTACCAAAAGGAGCAGGCATATCATCGCGATTATGAAGAAGAGCTTCCTTGATGACGACCTTCTGGAGAAATTGAAAAGCAGGAGAAGGGCCAGTGCAACGGCGAGGAACACCAGTGACAGAACAGCCCAGGTGTTGGAAGACAGGCTGATGCGCAGATTCCTCACCCAGCTGAAGAGGATGAATTCAGGCACGTTGTCTATCTTGTCCAGAGTCTGGGTGCGGGCCAGTTCAAGATTATGCCTTGCATCGTCATCTGAAGGATCCAGCTTTAGGGCCCTTTCATAATTGAGGATGCTCTTTCCGATGATTCCCTTGCGGTAGTACGCATTTCCAAGATTGTAGAACAAGGAAGCTGAAGAGGCTCCGCTGGATAAGAGCGACTCATAGTTCTTGATTGCCCCGTCAAAATCTCCCATGGCATAGGCATCCTCGGCACTCTTCCAGATTGAGGCTGTCTGAGCCATTGCTCCGCACCATACAAGGATTGAAAGTGCAAATGCTGCAAAAATCTTTTTCATAGCCATTCCCTCCTACAATTTGTTCTCGAATCTTGAAATAAGTTCAACGGCTTTCCTGTACTGGGCATCCATGGCTCCAGCCGCGCCTTCCGGAGAATAACGGACCATCTCGCAGTCGTCCAGAAGGGAAATCAGCATGCTGATATCCTCCTGGCTCACCTTCTTGGAAAGCAGGGTCTCCTGGATTATGTCTCTCTGCAGGTCTGACCTCTGGATGGAGAGCTTGTCAGCCGTGTATCCCAGAAGAGCCTTGTGAAGTTCTTCATAGAACTCCTCCACCTTGTTCTGCCCCAGGAACGTCTGGGCCAGTTTCAGCCTCTGTCTGGCCACCTTGTTCGCCTTCCTGTTCCTGCTGCGTACGACATCCTTCTCAAGGGCTATCCTGTTGGCCATAAGTTTCCTAAGCACAAAGAATGCGGCTATCAGCAAGGCGGCTATCAGGTAATAAAGCCACCCGGATGAGAGGAAGCCCCCACCACCGACGGCAGGAACAGCTGTCTTCAGGTAACGGATATCCTCACCCAGGTTGCTCACGGATTTCTGGGTAGGCGGAACATACATTCCTCCGGCATTGGAAGAAGACCCCTTACCAACCTTTACCGTCAGGGTATCCGATACCAGAGTATGGTACCTGCGCTGGGCAAGGTCAAAGTAAGAGTATTCAACAGGAGGAATCTTATACACGCCCTCCCCCCTTGGAATGAAAGGATATTCAATGACCTTCCTCCCGGAATAGCCCTCCAGGCTGTTTGAGAAATTATTTGTGCTCTTGGCATCATATCTTTCAAAATCAGGAGGAAAAACAACCGTCGGATTCTCAAGAAGGTTCAGGTTTCCGCTGCCTGAGAGTTCAACGATCAGAGAAGCTGCCTCGTTGGCATTCAGGCTGTCTTTTGTAAGGCGCACATTCATGGAAAGTTTTCCTATACCGCCGCCAAAAGAAGAAGGAGCGCCAGACGGAATGTCGGTTACCTGAACGTTTATCTTGCCGGTAGACAGACGCTTGCGCACCGTCGTATAGGAGTCCATGTCAAACAGGTCATCCAGGATGCTGCGGCTTCTTTGAGGCCTGTTCAGTACCTCCACAATGCAAACCATTTCAGAAGGATCGATGGAAAGGTTACCTGTCTGCTGAGGCATGAGCATGTAACGGCGGATGACAGCACTCTGGTAAATCTGGTTGCCAACCTTTTCGCGAGTGAAATTCAGATTCATCGGCGCCTCTGTCTCCTCGCTCCAGAAACCGTTGAAAACTGGCCATTTGATATCTTCAAACCCCCTGATATTGGACCTCGTATAGATCTTCAGCGTAGCAATTATAGGCTCACCTCTTACAACCTTGGTCTTGTTGAGAGACATCCTCAGGAACAGGTCGGCCTTGCCGTAAGATACTGCGGAATCATCGTCATCTGAAAAGGCGGATGAGCCCTGCTGGTTGTTCTGGCCTGAAGACTGTCCTGTCTGCTGGGCCTGTTGGCTCTGTGTAGTCTGATTGGAAGCATTTTCAACGATTTCAATGGAAACCGGCTTGGTGGTATAGGTACTTCCTTCTATTTCTGCCGTTGCCGCTGAAATGTTTATGTTTCCCTGACCGGAAGCCTCCAGCACATAGGTATATGTGACATTATAGGAACTTGTCCTCTTCCCGTTTACTATAGACGTGAAGCTGGAGGTAGAAGTTGTTGGACCGGCAATTACATCGGCACCGGAAAAGGTCGGACGGTTGAACGAAGAAACATCTCCGCTGGCAACAAACCTTACCAGGAAACGCTCTCCCTGCCCTACAACGTTGGGAGCCTCAACCTTGAAACTGTTCTGCGCCCATAATCCGGTTGCAACCATGAGCATGGCTGCAAACAAAGTCATTTTCAATAATCCGCTTCTCATATCTTGAATGCCGTATGCAAATTTACCAATTCTTATCCTTTTTCTTGCTCTTGGCCTCCAAAGCTTTTGCTTTCTTGACTTTTTCCTGAGTCTGCTTTTCTTTGTCCTGAATGGCCTGGAGCATTTGGGCAGCTGTCTGGGAACTCATTTTCTGCTGCTGAGAACCTCCTCCCTGAGGCTGTTGCTGCTGATTCTGGTCCTTGTTCTGATCATTGTTCTGATCCTGATTCTGGTCTTTGTTCTGATCCTTGTTCTGGTCCTGATTCTGGTCCTTGTTCTGGTCCTTGTTCTGGTCCTTGTTCTGGTCCTTGTTCTGGTCCTGATTCTGGTCCTGGTTCTGATCCTGGTTCTGCTGATTCTGCTGATTCTGGTTCTGCTGGTTCTGGAGCATCTTCTTTGCATAAGCCAGGTTTGCCTTGGCCGTCATGTCTGCAGGATTTCTAATCAGAGACTGCTTGTAGGCCTCTATCGCCTTATCGTACTGCTTTTGGGAAAGCAGGAGATTCCCAAGGTTGAAGAAATACTTGGACGCAGGAGTTGCCTTTCCCTGATGCTTCAGCATCGGATCTTCTTTCTTGATTTTCTCCTTTGCGCTCTGAGAAGGAAGGGTAGTCCTTACACCTTCCCATTCAGGTGTGAAAGGCAGCTTGGAGACCGTATCCGCAATTCCTGCATAAGCCTTCATCGCTCCTTCCAAGTCGTTCTGCTTGTAAAGCGAATTGCCGAGATTGTAATTTCCCTTCACGGAAAGGGAATCCTTTAGCAGACCCTTGCGGTACTCCACCTCGGATTTCTTGTATTCATTGTCCTTGAAGAAGCGGTTACCCTTGCGGACTTCCTTCTTGTCCGCCTGGGCAAATACCTGGGCAGACGAAACCATGAGAATGAAAGCTATGGCAAACAGTTTCTTTTTCATTTTCTTGTCGCCGATTAAGAATTCCAGGAAAAGGAAGAAAAGTGCAATTCCAAGGAAGTACATGAACTGCTCATTGTATTCTTCAAACGCAATTTCCTGATATGAAGTCTTTTTAAGTTCCCTGACCTTTTCTATGATGTCACCGAGGCCGAAGTTGGTGTCTGAGGCCCTCACATAGATTCCGCCTCCCGCTTCAGCTATGCTCTTGAGGGTTTCCTCATCGAGTTTGGTTACAACTATCTGACCGTCCTTGTCCTTCATCAGGCCTCCGCCGTCATCCGGTATAGGTTCTCCCTTCGGAGTTCCCACACCTATCGTATAGACATTGATGCCTGCCTCCTTTGCGGCAGCTGCAGCCTGGACGGCATCATCCTCGTGGTTTTCTCCGTCGCTGATGACAATGATCGCCTTGTTTCCCTTCTCCTGCATGCCCTCCATGGAGAAGCTCTGGGCGCAGGTGATTATGGCATCACCGATTGCCGTTCCCTGGACAGGAACCGAATTAGTGTTGATTCCGGAAAGGAACAGCTTGGCTGAAACATAGTCGGCAGTGATAGGAACCTGTACGAAAGACTGCCCTGCAAAAATAACCAGGCCAACCCTGTCGCTGTGAAGCTTGTCCAGCAGACGGGAAAGGTCCATCTTGGCCCTTTCCAGCCTGTTAGGAGAATAGTCCTTGGCTTTCATGGAGTTGGACACGTCCAACGCAATCATTATCTCCGAACCGGTGTTGCTGCTTTCCTTAAGTTTGGCGCCTATCTGCGGACGTGAAAGTCCGATCATCAGAAACAGCCATGCCAGACTGAAGCAGGTCAGCCTGAGCCAGCCCTTGGACTTGGACCTTTCAGGCATGAGCTGGTCTACAAGCTTTGGATCTCCAAAACGGCGAAGCCTCTTGTTCCTTCCCCTGCGCCAAAGTGCGTAGAAGAGATAGAAGAAAGGTATCGCAAATATCAGAAGGAGAAAAAATGGTTTTGCAAACTGTATCATAACTTACCCTCCTAATCCGGCAAATGCCTTGTAAACAACCTCATGAGAACCTCCAGAAGTATTGCCGCAAATGCCAGGACGGCAAACCTCATGAACAGTTCCTTGTACTGCGGATATGAATCAACTATGGTCCTGGTCTTTTCCATCTTGTTGATTTCAGCGTATATTTCAGCCAGTTTGGTGTTGTCAGTAGCCCTGAAGTACTTTCCTCCGGTTTCCTGCGCAATCTGCTTCATGAGCGGCTCGTCAATGTCCACCTTCACCATCTGCACTCCGTACTCCGTAGGATAAGGAGCTTCTCCCATGGCTCCGATACCTATGGTATAAATCCTTACACCGTAGGTCTTTGCTATCTCGGTAGCCATTTGAGGGGAAATCTCGCCGGTATTGTTGACTCCGTCGGTCAGAAGTATGACCACCCTGCTCTTGGCATCGGATTCCTTCAGCCTGGCAACGGCGGTTGCAATTCCGTTTCCTATGGCGGTACCGTCATCTATGATTCCGCAGCTTATGTCTTTCATCATGTTTATAAGAGTCTGGCGGTCAGTGGTGAGCGGGCACTGGGTGTAACTCTCTCCTGCAAAAACAACCACTCCCATCCTGTCAGCCGGTCTCTGGGCCACGAATTCGATTGCTATCTGCTTGGCTGCATTTATCCTGTCGGGTTTGAAGTCCATAGCCAGCATACTGGTGGAAACATCTATGCCGAGAACAATGTCTATTCCTTCCGTAGAAACCTTTTCAAGTTCTGAGGCTGAACGCGGACGGGCTATGGCAAGCACCAGTGCAGCCAGGGCCACGCACCTCAGAACGAACGGTATATGACGGGCCACACGCTTTACCAGCCCGTCTTTTCCCATTTTCCATGGGGTTATATTTGAAACTGTGATGTATGGATGCCTGCCCTTGAGTTCCCTCCAGACATATATCAACACAGCCAGAGGAACAAGGAGCAGCAGCCACAACAGTTTTGGATATTCAAAGAACATTTACTTTCCCTCCTTTAGGTTAGATTCATTCTGTTGAAGTTGCTGCATGTACGCAAAGTTCACGAAGTTGACGGCAACCGGAATAGCCTTCTCGCTTTCCTGCTCGGTAGGAACATGCTTGGCAAACTTTACAAGGTCCGCCAAAGAAAACATTTCTCCAAGGTCTGAAAGCACTTTCTCGTCTATCTGCTTGTCTTTCAGACTGTCCATTATCTCGGAAGAAGTCTTTTCCATGGCTCCGAAAGCATATCTGCTCTCTATGTATTCCCTTACTGTATCTGTAATTCCGGTATAGTAAGCCTTATACTTTCCACTCTGCCAGAGCTTGTCGGAACGTATCTTCTCCAGCTTCTTGAGGGCTGCGATATGAGGCGGATCCACCTGGATTTTCTTTCCGAAGAAATTCCTGTTCTTCTTTTTCATCGCGATGAACCTGAGGATTCCCCAGATGATCAGAAGAACCAGTACTCCAAGGAGGATCCATGGCAGCACCTCTCTGAATGTGACGGGATAGGTCTCCTGCCCCTTGATATCGTAAGGCTGGAAAGATGCGGTGTCTATAGGAATTGTATTCACGTAGAGCGTAGGAGGCTCTATCTTGAGAGTGTCAGGCTTTCCATTGGCTGAGTACACTATGATCGGCGACGGAAGGGTGTAGGATCCGCTGTCAAACGAAGTCAGCAGGACTCTTGCCCTCAGGTTTGCAATGCCGTTCTTGACGCTCAGCGAATCCAGAGCCATCTCACTCACAGCCTCCACCCTGCCCTGGATGGTAGTGTCAGATGCCAATATTGCGGAGTACTGCCCGACTCCGATAGGACTGCCTTCAGGAATCGTAAAATCAAAAGACCAGACAACCTGGTCTCCGATCAGCACGGAGTCTGCAGAAATCCGCGAATTGCTCACCTTCTGCCCCCATGCAACGGAACCGCATGCAATTGCCAATATCAACAAAATCTTTTTCATATACCTTTATATCCGCATATGATATTGCTGCTTGAACTACGCTTCACTATGTCTGCTCAGCAACAATCTTATGCTGTTTTTGTTACTTGTTCTTGAAAAAGCCTATGAGACTCTT
Source organism: uncultured Bacteroidia bacterium (assembly GCA_902780455.1). Taxonomy (GTDB): domain Bacteria; phylum Bacteroidota; class Bacteroidia; order Bacteroidales; family UBA932; genus Egerieousia. Next base: position 28,355 of record CACZFO010000002.1, read on the forward strand.
CACGTAATCATCTTCAGTGGATATGCTTACCGTATCCACCTTGTAACGGTTGAAAAGCCGCTGGGCTGCAGCAAGCACTCTCCGCCCCCACTGCCTGTAGCCGTCCCTGACGCTGCGGCTGGAAGTGTCTATCCAACCCTCTGAGCCGCTTTCAGCATCCCTGACCCTGACCAGTCCAAGGTCAGGAATCTCCCTCTCCCTCGGATCGTAGATGTTGATGGCTGAAATCTCGTGGCGGTTGGCAGCAAGCTTGAGAGCATCCTCATAACGAGGGTTGCCGTCCTGGTCTACATCCAGCAAATCGCTGAGCAGAAAGGCAGTGCATCTTTTCTTTATGGCACGTGAAAGGAACCTCAGAGCCTCTGATATATCGGTTCCGCCCTGTGTGGGCTTGAACTCCAGAAGCTCGGAGATTATCCTCAGCAGATGGCTTCTCCCCTTCTTCGGGGGGATGAATTTCTCCACCTTGGACGAAAAGAAAAGCGCCCCCACCTTGTCGTTGTTGATTGAAGCTGAGAACGAAAGCACGGCTGCAATCTCGGCCACCAGTTCCCTCTTGGTCTTGGATGAAGTTCCGAAAACACTGGATGATGACACATCTACCAGAAGGACTACCGTGAGTTCCCTCTCCTCCTCATAAACCTTTATGTAAGGAGAACGGAGCCTTGCGGTAACATTCCAATCCATGTTGCGCACATCGTCTCCGAACTGGTACTCCCTCACCTCGGAAAACGCCATACCCCTCCCCTTGAAGGCGGAATGGTATTCTCCTGCAAAGATCTGGTGGGAGAGACTCCTGGTCCGGATCTCAATCTTGCGCACTTTCTTTAACAGATCGTTGTCCATGATGCCTCCGATTAAGGAACTGCAACTACGTTAACTATTTCAGTGATAAGGTTTTCAGTTGTAATATCCTCGGCTTCTGCCTCGTAAGTCAGACCGATACGGTGGCGCAGCACCTCGTAGCATACGGCCCTTACGTCTTCAGGAATGACATATCCCCTTCTCTTGATGAAAGCGTATGCCTTGGCAGCCTTTGCCAGGGAAATGCTGGCTCTCGGGGAAGCTCCGTACTGGATCATGTTCTTGATCTTGCCCAGTCCGTACTCTTCCGGTGTACGGGTTGCATAAACTATGTCAACTATGTATCTTTCTATCTTCTCGTCCATGTACACATCCTTTACGACGCTTCTGGCCCTGATGATATCCTCCGGCTTGAGAACCGTATTGGCCTTAGGGAAGTCCTGTGCGTTGTGCATCTTGATGATCTGCTTCTCTTCTTCCTTCTTTGGATAGTTGACGATGACCTTGAGCATGAAACGGTCCATCTGTGCCTCAGGCAGAGGGTATGTTCCTTCTTGCTCTATCGGGTTCTGGGTAGCCATTACCAGGAACGGCTTAGGAAGTTCGTAAGTCTGGTCACCTATTGTTACGGCCCTTTCCTGCATGGCCTCCAGCAGTGCACTCTGAACCTTGGCAGGAGAACGGTTGATCTCATCCGCAAGGACAAAGTTTGCGAACACCGGACCCTTCTTCACCTGGAACTGCTCGTTCTTCTGGCTGTAGATCATTGTACCTACGATATCTGAAGGAAGAAGGTCTGGAGTAAACTGAATCCTCTGGAATTTGGCATCGATGATATCGCTGAGAGTGCTGATGGCAAGGGTCTTTGCCAAACCAGGCATACCTTCGAGCAGAAGATGTCCGTCTGCCAGCAGACCTATCAGAAGGTCTTCCACAAGATGTTTCTGCCCTACGATCACCTTGTTCATTTCCATAGAGATGATGTCTACGAAGGCGCTCTCTTTCTGAATCCTGTCGTTCAGTTCTTTAATGTTTAAGTTCTCCATAACTGAAAATTACTTTATGTCTTTATTCTTCATAATATTTCTCGCGATTTGCACCGTCTTTTTCGGCCCGTTCATTATCTTTACGGTCTGTTATGAAATACTTCATAAAACTATCATACGACGGCGGCCCGTTCAGCGGCTGGCAGATCCAGAAGAATGCACCAAGCATCCAGGAGGAACTCCAGAAGGCTTTTTCACTTTTGCTGGGGGAAGATATCGAGATTACCGGATGCGGCAGGACAGACAGTGGAGTGAATGCCGTAGGCTATATCGCGCACACTGAAATCTCTTCCAATACAGCTTTAGGTGGAAAATCCAAGCAGCAATTCTTATACAAATTAAATGCCATTCTGCCTAAATCCATAAAGGTTTTTGGACTGTATAAAATGCATCCCCAGGCCCATGCCAGGTTTGATGCCACAAGCCGCACATACAAGTATTTCCTGACTACCGTACCGTCTCCTTTTGACGGGCCTTACACATGGTACCTCAAGTGCCGCGAACTTGACATTGAGGCCATGAACAAAGCTGCCTCATACTTTATCGGAACCCGCGATTTCACCAGTCTGCAGAAGCTCGGAAGCGACGTTACCTCACCTGTTTGCACGGTAACCGAGGCTTATTGGAAAAAAGCCCCGCTGCCCTCTCCTTTTGCAAGGGAGAACAAAGGCTGCAGATATGTCTTTACGGTAACAGCCAACCGGTTCCTCAGGAACATGGTAAGGGCTATGGTCGGATCCCTGCTGGAGGTAGGTCTGCACAAGAAAGACCCGGAGTGGATAGAACAGATGCTAAAGGCAAAAGACCGGTGTGCAGCCGGAGCCAGCGTGCCCGGAAACGCCCTCTTCCTCTGCGATGTCAAATACCCTTATCCGGTCAGGTAAACGTTGCACAGTTTTTGCTTGCTGATTAACCGTCACTGAAGAAAAAAGAAAATATATAAATAGAATAAAAACATGACACTGCTCACACTTCTACTCCAGGCAGACACATCGGAGGCCATCAGTCAGGCCGCAGCTGCCGTAGCCACACAGGAAAAGGTTTCACTGTCCATGATAGACATGGCCGTAAAGGGAGGATGGCTGATGATTCCTCTCATCATCCTTTCAATCCTTACCATCTACATCTTCGGAATGAAATGGTGGACCATCAGCCGCGCATCCAAAATAGACCCTAACTTCATGAACGACATCAGGGACCTTATCCACAGCGGAAAGATAAAGGCAGCCCAGAGTCTCTGCAAACAGCATGACACCCCGGTTTCCCATCTGATTGAAAAAGGCATCGAGAGAATGGGAAGACCTCTTACAGACATCCAGGCAGCCGTTGAGAACATGGGCAACATAGAGGTAGCAAGGCTTGAGAAAGGCCTCCCCGCACTGGCTTCCATAGCCGGCGGCGCTCCTATGATCGGATTCCTGGGAACCGTGCTCGGCATGGTCCAGGCCTTCTTCAACATGAGCCAGGCCGGAAACAACATAGACATCACATTGCTTTCCGGAGGTATATACACTGCAATGATCACGACCGTTGCCGGCCTGATTGTCGGTATCCTCGCGTACTTTGGATACAACTACCTCACCTCCAAGGTTTCAGACCTGGTATTCACCCTCCAGAGCAACACAATAGAGTTCATGGACCTTCTCCACGAACCCGGCGGAAGCAAATAGAACGATCTTTAACAGAACAATTATGGCAATCAAGCAACGTAACAAGATAAATGCATCTTTCAGCATGTCCTCAATGACGGACATCGTGTTCCTGCTGCTCATTTTCTTCCTTGTTACATCAACACTGATAAACCCTAACGCTCTCAAGCTGCTGCTTCCGAAAAGCACAAACCAGATTTCAGCCAAGCCGCAGGTGAGCGTCTCCATAAAGCACTACCAGGAAACCAACACCTTCTCCTACCACATCAACGGCATGAAGCAGGAAACTCCTTTCGAGCAGGTCGAAGTTTCCATCCAGGCTCTCCTGCAGAACACGGACGAGCCTACGTTCACCATTCTGGCAGACCAGAGCGTCCCAATCGAGAAAGTGGTGGAACTGATGAACATTGCAAAGCGCAACCAGTACAAGGTTATTCTGGCAACATCACCAGAGTAATATTTTTATCGCGATAAAACAATGTATTCCCTTACAAAACAGCAGAAGCAGACGCAGGAAGGAAAGCGTATAGGCATGGTACTGACCATAGCCTTCCACGTAGTGCTGCTGTTTGTGCTGGGAATAACAGGATTCAAGCTCGTGTACCCGCCGCCTGCAGAAAAAGGCATACTTCTGGAAATCCCGCTTGAGGAGGTGCCGCAGAAAGCCGTTCCTAAAAAATCTCCGGAACCGAGGGCTCCTGAGGCAGATCCTACCAAAGAGGTGAATATCGTGCAGAAAGCCAAGGCTCCGCTCCAGTCTGAAAAGAGCGATGCAGGAAAACCGGCCACGGCCCAGGGCAAGGGCGATGTTGAAATCCCAGAGCCCAAGCGTGAGATAGACAAGAGGGCCCTCTTTCCAAGTGCTGACAACAAGAAAGATACAGGCAAACCGCAGACTGCTGAGGAGGCTTCTCCAGAACTCAAGGCCGGGCATTCAAAAGGCAACACTGAAAACGGAAAACTGAACGGCAAACCTTCGGTCAGGCTGGAAGGCCGTTCAACCTTAGGCTCCCTTCCGCTTCCGGCCTATACCGTCAATGAAAGCGGAACGGTGGTGGTGCAGATCGTAGTAAATGAAAAAGGAATCGTCACCAACGCCATACCGGGCCAGAAAGGCACCACGACCAACAACCCTACTCTCTGGGCAGAAGCCAGGAAAGCCGCACTCAAGGCCCGCTTCTCCCCTTCCGACGCCCCTACCCAGGTCGGCTACATCACCTACGTGTTCATCCTGAAATAGATTCAGACTCAGAAAGAAACTGTCTGGTAGTCTATCATCCGCGATATTGCTCTCTGGCATACCGGGCAGAAGAGAGGATATGTGTTGTCTCTCATCCTGCAGGTCGGGAACGGCCTGTAAATGCCTTCAGAAAGATAGCCGCCTCCTTCATAAATACCTACCTTATAGTCTGATTCAACGAGCGTTGAAAACGCCGGAAGTTGCTGGTCCGGCTTTGTAACCACCTCGAATCCATTGAAACTTCCGGTTCCAAGATGAACGGTTTTCTTCCTGGATTTCTTTGCTTCTGTCCGGGATTTTCCGGTCTTCGGTTCTGCTTCTCCCGGGCATAAGAACGCATCGTCAATCAAGTCTTTCCACTTGGTGTCAAAATCCACGAGGGTGGTGATGTTGGGTTCCCACGGTTCTGTATGAAAGTCATACTGGTCTGTGCCGTCATCGTAGAAGTACTCGTCCGCCAATCCGGCAAAGCTGTGGCCGAACTCGTGCACAACCACCGGCATGGCCCAGCGGTTGTGGGCTGCTGTCAGGACGTATGAATTCAGGATTCCGCCACCGCCGTAACTATCTGTGTTGGCAAGGATTATGATATGCTCGTAAGGAACGCTGGCAAGAGCGTCGTGAAGATCGAAAAGATGCAGTGTTGTAAGATAGCGGTCAGAATAGAACGTTGAAAAACTTGAAGAGAAAGCCGTCTGCTTCCACTCACCTTTCAGCGGAATGCTCACGCCGCTTTCCTTGCTCTCAACAGGCACGGCTATGAAATTCAGTCTGTCCGCCCTGCCCTTAAAAGGTTCATAACTGAGAATCTGGTCTGCAGTTTCCTTTGCATCGCGATAGAAAACTTCCATCTCCTCAGCTGTATAACCTTCTCCAACTATTGCTATGTCAATTGCGCGGTGGCTGTCTCCGCCTTTGTGCACATAGCGGCATCTGTCCGGAGTATAGGGAGAAACTACCGGACGTATCAGAATGTCAGACGGATCCACAAGATGGGTCATGGAAGCCGTTACGCTGTCTCTCTTGTCCAGTATTTCGATTGTCACAAACGCCGGGGCCTCCGGCATTGGAACAAGGAACACGTTCTCAAAAGCCTTGCGGGTATGCAGGGCCTCCGGAGTGCACTGCCACTCGGAGAAAAGAGTGGAGAACGAATTGCAGTAAAGGACCTTCCTGGTGGCGGAATCCCTGACTGTTATCTGACCGTTGCCCCTCAGCAGAAGGCGGTCCATGTTGACGGTCCTTCCCCACCAGCCTTCCAGCCTTCCCATCTTGGCAAGAGAAATTTCGGTATGGGTTGCATCACCTGAGAATATGTAGTCGAGCCTCAGAGTATAACCGGAATCTGCAGGGCCTGCAGCCATGCGGGAAGCCGCATGGACCATTGAGCCGGAAAATGAAACAAGCACCGCCAGAAGAAGGATGGCGGCTTTCCTACTGTATGTAACCAAAACGCTTAAGCTCCTTTTTGTTTTCCCTCCATGAAGGGTCTACTTTTACGAAAATCTTGAGGAAGACTTTCTTCTCAAAGAACTTTTCCATGTCCTTGCGGGCCTGGGTGCCCACTCTCTTGAGTGCCGCTCCTCTTTTTCCTATGATGATGCCCTTCTGCGATTCACGCACAACGTTTATCACAGCCTCTATGGAATACATTTCTTCTTCCTCGATGAACTGCTCTATCACAACCTCGGCGCAGTAAGGAATCTCCTTGCTGTAATTCTCAAGGATTTTCTCGCGCAGGATTTCGGATGCAAAGAAGCGCAGGTTCTTGTCTGTAAGCACGTCGCGGTCGTACCAGGCGTGCTGCTGAGGAAGAAGTGAAACTATCTTTTTAAGAAGAATGTCCGTGTTGATCTTGTTAAGTGCGCTCATAGGCAGGATCTCCGCCTTTGGAACAAGGCCGTGCCATTTTTCAACCAGGTCCTCTACGGTATGCTCCTCATGCTTGTTCCTGCTTGCGGCATCGGCCCCCTCAGCCTTCTTGCCGGAACCGGCTTGAGCGGCATCGCCGAGCAGCTTGTCTATCTTGTTGACTACCACGATTACAGGACATGAAAGGAGGTTGAGCTTGTCCACATACTCCTTGTTCTTCTCGGAAGACTCGTAGACATCGGTGACATAGATGATTATGTCGGCATCGCCGATGGCTGTGTCAACAAAATTCATCATGGCCTCCTGAAGTTCGTAGGAAGGCTTGAGGATTCCGGGAGTATCTGAGAACACGATCTGGTAATCGTCTCCGTTGACTATTCCCATGATCCTGTGGCGCGTGGTCTGGGCCTTGGCGGTTACGATAGACAGTTTCTCCCCCACCAGGGCGTTCATCAGAGTGGATTTGCCCACGTTAGGGTTGCCTATGATGTTTACGAAACCAGAGCGGTTTATCTTGTCCTCCTTGACGTCAATGCCGTTCCTATTGTCTTCCATGAGCTTGATTACTTAGAACTTATGAAGTTAATGCACTGCTTTGCTACTCGTAGGAGCCCATTTTAAGTATGCCGATCTCCTTCTCGGTAAGGAAACGCCACTGGCCCCTCCTGAGATTCTTCTTTGTAAGACCTGCAAAATAGACCCTGTCCAACTTGACAACCTTGTAGCCGAGGCTCTCAAAGATCCTCCTGACAATACGGTTCCTGCCGCTGTGGATCTCTATTCCAACCTGGCTCTGGTCTCCGTCTATGTAGGAAAGAGCATCTGCGCTGATCATTCCGTCATCCAGGCGTATTCCCTTGAGGATCTTGTCAAAATCACCCTGGGAGAGGTTTGAATCCAGGAAGACGTGATAGATTTTCTTCTTGTTGAAAGAAGGATGTGTCAGTTTTTCGGTAAGCTCGCCGTCGTTGGTAAGAAGAAGAACTCCGGTAGTATCCCTGTCAAGACGGCCAACCGGATAAACTCTCTGAGGACACTTTCCGGCAACCAGGTCAAGGACTGTCTTGCGGTCGAGCTCGTCGTCTGTTGTAGTTACGCAGTTCTTAGGCTTGTTCATCAGTATGTAAACCTTCTCCTCACCCTGCAGGAGCTGGCCGTCCATCCTCACCTGATCTGTACGGAACACCTTTGTACCCAGTTCGGTAACAACCTGACCGTTGACCGTAATGATTCCCTGGACTATGTACTCGTCGGCTTCCCTGCGTGAGCAGACGCCGGAATTTGCAATGAAGCGGTTGAGGCGGATTCCTTCTTCATCTTTAGCCTTTGGCTTCCGCGGTTTTGGGGTATAGGCCTCAGCGCGTGGCTTTCTCGCTCCTGCTATCGTTTCTCTTCCTTCCAGCTGGCTTCTTACATTTTCAAAGTCTGACCGGGTACGCTTGACTCTTGTGCTTTTTACCGGAGCCTCTGAATCTGAACGTCTTGAGTAGGTTCTCTTTGGAGCTTCTGAATCTGACCTTCTGGTGTAGGTTCTCTTTGGAGCTTCTGAATCTGACCTTCTGGTGTAGGTTCTCCTTGGAGCTTCTGAATCTGAGCGTCTGGTGTAAGTTCTCTTTGGAGCCTCTGAATCCGAACGTCTGGTGTAAGTTCTCTTTGGAGCCTCTGAGTCCGAACGTCTTGAGTAGGTTCTCTTTGGAGCCTCTGAATCAGAACGTCTTGAATAGCTTTTTTTTGGTGCCTCTGAGTCTGAACGTCTTGAATAGCTTCTTTTTGGTGCCTCTGAGTCTGAACGTCTTGAATAGCTTCTCTTTGGTGCGTCTGAATCTGACCTTCTTGGAGCAGATGTTCCTCTGCTCTGAGCCCTTGATGAAGGCCTTCTTGCGGATGCTGCCTTTGGTGAAGGCTTCCTGCCTGTCTTCTTAGTATTTGTGCTGCGTATCATAATCTGTTTCGTTTCAAACACAAATGTAGACCATTTGAACAATTTTTCCTACTTTTACCCGTCTAAAATGTTATGGGATGGACAGAAAGAGAACATTGAGGTGGTCTCCGGTAGTCAGGGAGAATGTGAAGGTTGCCTTAAAATCTATCAGGAGCAACAAGCTCAGGAGCGTCCTCACCATACTCATGGTTGCAGTGGGCATAACCTCCCTGCTGGGAATTCTGACTGCTACCGAAGCCCTGAAACACCAGGTAAACGAGAGTTTTGCCTCGATAGGAAGCCAGTCATTCTACATAATGCCGGAATTCCGGTCTACGGGAGAAAGGTCCGGGAGAATCCGCAACAATCAGAGCATCAGTTATTTTCAGGCCACTTCCTTCAAGGATATGTTCAAGCCGGATATTCCATGCGTGGTAACCGTGTTTTCCAGAAGCGGCGGAGCCATAAAAAGAGGCGAAAGGACTACAAACCCTAATTCCACCTTCTTCATGGCAGACCAGGACTACACCCTTTTCAACAACTACTCAATTGCCAAAGGAAGGGACATAAGCCCAAAGGACATCAACGAAGCGTCTTTCGTATGCATCCTTGGAAGCGGAGTTGCTTCCACCCTGTTTGATCCCAAGGAGAACCCTGTCGGGAATACGGTAAGTGTAAACGGGGCTTCCTACAGGGTGATAGGAGTGCTGGAGAAAACCTCCACCGGCGGAATGTTCCAGAGCGTGGACCAGGGTATCATAATTCCCATAACAAACGGAAGGACAAGATTCTCTGCCAACTCCTTCTCCATAGGCATCAGGCCGCGTTCTGCCCAGTCAAATACTGAAGACCTCTACGCCCAGGCAGAAAATGTCTTCCGTTCTATCAGGAGGCTGGCACCTGAAGACAGTTCAGACTTCTATATCAGCTTCAACGAAACAATGGCAAAGGAGGCTGACAAAACCCTCGGAACAATAACCCTGATAGCAGGAATCATCGGACTGATAACCCTCCTCGGTGCCGCCGTGGGGCTGATGAACATAATGCTCGTGAGCGTAAAGGAGAGAACTGCTGAAATAGGCATCAGGAAGGCTATCGGAGCATCTTCCAGAATCATCCGCCAGCAGTTCCTGGTAGAGTCGGTTTCCATAGCCCAGATCGGGTGCATCCTGGGAATCGTGCTGGGAATCCTGGCCGGAAACCTGGTTGCCATGCTCATGAAGGCTCCTCTGTTCATACCTTGGATGTGGATGGTTGTTGCAGTAATAACCTGCCTGATAGTTGGAGTTGCAAGCGGTTATCTTCCGGCAAAAAAGGCGGCAGCCCTGGACCCTATCGAGGCTCTGCGATACGAATAAGACAGATATTTTCATTATCTTTGCCCGGATAGTAAAAAACAAGGATAATGTCAGATTTTGATAGGGAAGACAACTTTGAAGATCCGCAGGAGGAGATGACTGAAGGGGCTGGGCAGCAGGGCGCATCTACCGCTCCTGAAGGCAAATTCACAAGGCTCATAAAAGAAGGAGACAACAAATACAGGCTCCCGGGAATGTACAAGAACTGGTTCCTGGACTATGCCTCCTACGTTATACTGGACCGTGCCGTTCCGCACATAGAAGACGGTCTGAAACCGGTCCAGAGAAGGATTCTGCATGCAATGCGCACCATCCACGACGGTTCCCTGATAAAGGTGGCGACCATCGTGGGAGAGGCCATGAAATACCATCCGCACAGCGATGCCTCAATCAAGGATGCCCTGGTCCAGATGGGTCAGAAGAACCTCCTGATAGACTGTCAGGGAAACTGGGGCAACACCATAACCGGAGACGAGGCTGCAGCAGCCAGGTACATAGAAGGAAGGCTTTCCAACTTTGCCCTGGAAGTCGTATTCAATCCAAAGACCACCGAGTGGATGAACTCCTATGACGGCAGGAAGAAGGAACCTGTAACCCTTCCGGTCAAGTTCCCTCTGGTCCTTCACCAGGGTGCGGACGGAATAGCCGTAGGCCTGAACTGCAAGATCCTGCCTCACAACTTCAACGAACTCATAGATGCCTCAATCGCATTCCTCAGGGGAGAGGAGTACCGTCTTTATCCCGATTTCCCATCGGGAGGAATAATAGACGTCAGCCGCTATGCAGACGGAAAGAGAGGCGGACAGGTAACCGTAAGGGCAAGGATAGTCAAGACCGACAAGAAGACGGTCAAGATTACCGAACTCCCGTTCGGCAAGACCTCTGAAGACATCCGCAAGAGCATCATAGCCGCTAATGACAAGGGCAAGATAAAGGTCAGGAAGGTGGAGGAACTCTCTACCAAGAAGGTGGAGATCGTAGTCACCCTGGCGGCTGGAGAATCTCCTGACAAGACCATAGACGCTCTCTACGCCTTTACAGACTGCCAGGTTTCCATCAATCCGAACACCTGCGTCATAAAGGATAACAAGCCGCATTTCCTTACAGTTTCTGAAGTGCTGGAATTCAGCACCCTGCGCACCAAGGACCTCATCCGCCGGGAACTCGAGATCAAGCTCGGAGAACTGGAGGGTACATGGCATTCACTCTCCCTTGAAAAGATCTTCTTTGAAGAAGGCAAGTACAAGCTCCTGGAAGACAAGAAGACCCGCAGCTGGGACAGCCAGGTCAGCGAAATCCACAAGGCCTTGAAGGCTTACGAGCCTCTGCTGCACCAGAAGGTTACCAGGGAAGATGTGCTCAAACTGGTAGAAAAACCGGTAAGGAAGATCTCCAGGTTTGACATCAAGGAGTGCAATGCCAGGATAGACAATGTTGAGAAGGAGATTGCCAAGGTCCACAGAGACCTTGAAAACCTGACGGAGGTTACAATCGAGTACTTCCAGAGCCTGAAGGAAAAATACGGTGAGGCCTTCCCTCGCTGCACCGAAATCTCCAACCTCGAAACCATACAGGTATCAAGGGTTGCAGTTGCCAATGCCAAGCTCTATGCAAACTTTGAAGAGGGCTTCATAGGCATGGACCTCAAGAAAGACGACAATGCCCAGTTCATCTGCAACTGTTCGGATATCGATGATATAATAGTCTTCCTGCAGAATGGAAAATACCTTGTCACCAAGATATCCGACAAGGCCTTCGTAGGCAAGGGAATCATATATGCAGGAGTATTCATAAAGAACAATCTCAGAACCGTTTACAACGTAATATACAGAGACGGCAAGGGCGGCAACAACTATGTCAAGAGGTTTGCCGTAACCTCCGTTACCCGAGACAAGGAATACGATGTAACCACCGGAACACCTGACAGCAAGGTACTGTGGTTCACTGCCAATCCGAACGGAGAGGCTGAAACCGTGAGGGTACAGCTCCGCCCTAGGCTCAAGCTCAAGAAACTGATGTTCGACTACGACTTTGCAACCCTTGCAATCAAGGGCAGGACATCAAGGGGCAACCTTCTGAGCAAGAACCCTATAAGCAAGATTACCCTCAAGGCAAAGGGTGGCAGCACCATCGGAGACAAGCCACTGTGGTTTGACAATGATGTAAACCGCCTCAACGAAGACAAGAGAGGAACCTATCTCGGAAAATTCAAGGACGAGGACAGGATCCTTGCAGTCTACAAGAACGGAACCTATGCCACCACTACCCAGGACCTGAACAACCACTACGAAGGAGAACTCCTGAAGATAGAGAAGTTTGACCCTGCAAAAATCTTTGCCGCCGTATACTACGATGCCGAATCCCAGAAATACTACCTCAAGAGATTCAAGTTTGAGGCTAATAACAATCCGGCAAACATCTTCATCAGCGAAGCACCGGGCTCATACCTTGTAGCCATCACCGGAGCTAGCCAGAGCCAGGTTGTGATACAGTTCGGAGGCAAGCACGAGGGCCGTCAGAACGAGGCTGTCAGCGTAGATTCCTTCATCGCTGAGAAAGGCTGGAAGGCAAAGGGAAAGAGACTTACCCAGTTTGAGGTAGAAAAAGTGGTCTTGATAGAACCTCCGGCACTGGAAGAAGACGAGGACTTTGAAGAACCTGTCGCAGACAGTGAGCCATCTGAAGAAAGCCAGAATCCTAAGAATGCAGATACTGGCAACACGTTCTCCAATGATGACACTGACATGCCGGATGACTCAGATTTTCCTGACGGAGGAGGATTCCCGGACGGTGACGACGAGCCTACACTCTTCTGACACTAACTGATACTCAGCCGAATGATAATTGCTCTGTGCGGTTTCATGACAGCCGGCAAGACTCTGGCCGGAGAAGCCCTTTCTGAAAAGACGGGCAAGAAGGTCATTGACCTGGACCGTTACATCGAAGAAAAGGAAGGAATGAAGATGGAGGACATCTTCAGCATAAAAGGCGAACAGTACTTCAGGAAAAAGGAAGAGGAGTGCCTTGGGCAAATCGTTGAAACAATGGATGACATCATCCTCTCCCTTGGAGGCGGAACTCCCATGAACCCCGCCTGTTCAGAAATACTGCGCCAAAAGACCAGGTGTGTTTTTCTTACATGTTCTCCCAAAGTCTTGGCTGCCAGGATGCTCCTGCTTCAGGACGGCAGGCCTTTGGTAAAGGACCTGCTGAAGGGAAGCACAGCTTCCACTCCGGAAGAAAAACTAAATCTGCTTGAAGAATGGGCGGTTAAAAAGCTCAAAGAAAGGGAGCCTGTCTACAAAGCCTGCTCGGCAAAAACCGTGGACACCTCTGAATGGGACATAGAAAGAATCGTAGGCCTGATACTTGGTAACGGTCAGGATCATCAAAGCATCAAAGACGATGCATAAGAACTAAATGGTGGTATCTTTACCCTCTCGTATATCCTTGATCCTGAGCTGGATATTTGCAATACTTGACCTATAGAAATTCTCGGCGATACTGTAGCATATATCTACCGGTTCGCCTGCTGCAAGATGGTCGAAGTACTCGCTCATGTTGAACGCTATCGCACTCAGCGGACGAAACGAATCGGCCTCCTGGATGAGTTCCAGTTTGAGATGGCCTCCCCTTCCTCCGACCGGATTCCCCACTATCCTTCCGTTGCCGTTGTCGTAGACGCTGGTTGTCATGAAAACCGGAGACTGGTTGCCCGGCCCGAAAGGCTGGAACATGTTCAGCAGACGGAAGAACCTTGGAGTTATCTGACGGAATTCAAGGAAGGCGTCTATATTTATGATAGGAGTGAGGATCTCCTTTGTAATATTCTTGGTAACAATCTCCTCAAACCTCTTGCGGAATGCTTCCAGGTTTTCCTCCTTGAGTGTCAGACCGGCCGCATACGTGTGCCCTCCGAAGTTTTCAAGGAGGTCTGCACAGCCTTCGATTGCATCGTAGAGGTCAAAACCGGCTATGCTTCTTGCGGAACCGGAAATGAAGCCGTTGGAAGACTTTGTAAGAACTATCGTTGGCCTGTAAAAAGCCTCCACAAGACGGCTGGCAACTATTCCCACAACACCCTTGTGCCATTCTGGATTGTATACGACCGTGGAGTTCAGCGAATTGAACTGAGGATGGTTGCGCACTATCTCAATGGCCTGCTGGGTAATGGCCCTGTCTATGCTCTTTCGCTCGTTGTTATGGTCGTTGATCTGCTTGGCTATGTGGTTGGCCTGGTTTATGTCTTCTGAAGTGAGAAGGTCCACCGCCATGCGTCCGCTCTCCATCCTGCCGGCGGCATTGATCCTCGGACCTATCTTGAACACCACGTCATCTATGGTAATCTTGTGCTTTTCCAGACCGGATAGCTTGATCATTGAAAGAAGCCCTTTCCTCGGCGATTCATTCAGCCTCTTAAGGCCGTAGTATGCCAGCACCCTGTTCTCACCGGTAACGGAAACAAGGTCTGCTGCAATGCTCACTGCCACGAGGTCCAGCAGGGTCTCTATCTTCTCAAACGGTATCCCGTACTTCTGGGCATAACCCTGAACCAGCTTGAATCCCACGCCGCATCCGGAAAGGTCGTCATACGGATAATGGCAGTCTTCCCTCTTTGGATCGAGTGTGGCAACTGCTGGCGGAAGTTCTTCGCCCGGAAGGTGATGGTCGCAGATTATGAAGTCTATGCCCTTGGCCTTGGCATACCTTACAGCCTCAGCTTCCTTGATTCCGCAGTCCAGCGCAATAACAAGGGAACAGTTCCGCTGGGCAGCCCAGTCCACGCCGTAGAATGAGATGCCGTAACCTTCATCGTATCTGTCTGGAATGTAATAATCTATGTTTGAAGTAAGCCTCCTGAGGAACGAAAAGACAAGTGATACTGCGGAGGTACCGTCTACGTCATAGTCTCCGTATACCAGAATCTTCTCCTTGGCCACAACGGCCTTGTGCACCCTCTCCACGGCAACGTCCATGTCTTTCATCAGGAACGGGTCATGAAGGGCGGAAAGAGAAGGATGGAAGAACTTGCGGACTTCGTCAGAATTCTTTATACCCCTCTGGACCAACAGATTGGCAAGAACCTCGTCTATTCCGAGGTCCTGAACCAGCTGCCGGGTGTAGATCGGATTGCCCGGCTCCCTGACTATCCACTGTTTTTCCTTGCTCTTTACTACCATAAATCCTCCGCGTTTTCGAGGGCTTGCAAATTTAGTTAATATTTATGTTATAAAAAAATGTTACCTTTGCCCGGAAATAGAAAAACCTATGGAACTTAATCTTAACGAACAGGAACAGAATCGAAGGCAGAGCCTTCAACAGATACGAGATCTGGGCATCAATCCCTACCCTGCACCGGAGTATGATATAACAGCCACTTCCAGGCAGGTTCTGGAGGGCTTCAATCCGGAAGCCGCAGAGGATGATCCTTCCCAGCAACAGTTCAAGAGCGTATCCATGGCCGGAAGGCTGATGAGCCGCCGCATCATGGGCGCAGCGTCATTCATCGAACTGCAGGACAGCGAAGGCAGGATCCAGGCCTACGTGAAAAGAGACGAGATCTGCCCCGGTGAGGACAAGACCATGTACAACACGGTCTTCAAGAAACTCCTGGACATCGGAGACATCATCGGCATAAAGGGTTTTGCTTTTGTCACCCAGACCGGCCAGAAGTCCATTCACGTAAAGGAACTGGTTGTCCTCAGCAAATCCCTGAGGGTTCTTCCTATCGTAAAGGAAAAGGACGGAGAGGTTTTTGACGCCTTTGCAGATCCCGAGATGCGCTACCGCCAGAGATATGTAGACCTGATAGTCAACCCTGAGGTAAGGAAGGTTTTTGAGAAGCGCACCAAGATATACAACACAATGAGGGAGTTCTTCAACTCCCACGGATACCTTGAGGTTGAGACCCCTATCCTGCAGCCTATTCCGGGAGGAGCCAACGCCCGCCCGTTCGTAACCCACCACAACGTGCTGGACATGGACCTGTACCTGAGGATTGCCGACGAGCTTTATCTCAAGAGGCTCATAGTTGGCGGGTTCCCTGGCGTTTACGAGTTCTCAAAGAACTTCCGCAACGAAGGCATGGACCGCACCCACAACCCTGAGTTCACGGCAATGGAAATCTACGTAGCCTACAAAGACTACTACTGGATGATGAACTTTACGGAAAAGATGCTTGAGAAGATTGCAGTTGCGGTAAACGGCACCACAAAGGTTACCATCGGCGAACATGAAGTTGACTTTGCCGGCCCTTACAAGAGGCTGCCTATGCTGGAGGCCATCAAGCAGTATGCCGGGGTAGACGTAGAAGGCATGAGCGTCGACCAGCTCAGGGAAACCTGCAAGAAGCTCAACGTTCCAACCCAGCCAAGCTTTGGAGAAGGCAAGCTGATAGATGCCATCTTCGGAGAATTTGTAGAAGGCAACCTTATCCAGCCTACCTTCATCATCGATTATCCGGTTTCACTCTCACCTCTGACAAAGCGCAAGAGAGACAACAACAACCTGGTGGAAAGGTTCGAACTCTTCGTATGCGGCAAGGAGTTGGCTAACGCCTATTCAGAGCTGAATGACCCTATCGACCAGCTCGGCAGGTTCCAGGACCAGCTCAAGCTCAAGAACGGAGGAGACGACGAGGCCATGTACATAGATTACGACTTTGTCCGCGCCCTTGAGTACGGCATGCCTCCTACCAGCGGAATGGGAATCGGAATGGACCGCCTGGCCATGTTCATGACCAACCAGGTATCCATCCAGGACGTGCTCTTCTTCCCGCAGATGAAAAGAGAGCAGTAAGAGAAAAAGCTGCTTCAAGTTGGCTTGCAACACATAGCGGTGCGTAGTGCAAAAGTCACTGAAGCAGATGTAAACATGAGCACAATGAAAGACCTGTCACAGAATAGAATAACCTCCTTGCAGAACCCTAAGGTCAAGGAGGTTGTTTTATTGCAGGAAAAGGCCCGCGAAAGAGAAAAGACCGGACTGTTCCCGGTAGAAGGCCAGAGGGAAGTTTCCGCCTGCATCAGTTCAGGTTTTGAGATACAGTCTGTCTTCCTCTGCGACCATATACTGGAAGCAGACCAGAATCTTTCAGGCAAAAATCTGGTTGGAACTGAGATTCTGACTGTTGAAGACATCATCAAGGACATCGGGGGAGAAAGAATCTTTTCAGTATCACCTCAAGTTTACGAGAAGATAGCCTACCGCTCTTCTACCGAAGGCATCCTGGCCGTAGCCAAGGCCCGCCACACAACGCTGGATGACCTGGGCAGGATTCTTGACTCTCTCTCCCAACCTCTTATCCTTGTTGCTGAAGCGGTTGAAAAACCGGGCAACCTGGGAGCCATCCTAAGAACCGCAGATGCCGTCGGCGCCACGGCAGTAATATTTGCAAACCCCAGGACAGACCTCTACAACCCCAACCTGATCCGAGCAAGCCTTGGTGGAGTTTTCACACAGACCATCGTCTGCTGCAAAAGCGAGGAAGCCATAGACTTCCTCAAGTCTCACAATATCAGAATCTACACCGCCCAGCTCCAGGATTCCGTTCCATACTACGGCACAGATATGAGAGAATCCTGTGCAATAGCCTTGGGAAGCGAGGCTGACGGTATCTCCGACATCTGGAGAAAGGCTTCTGACCGCAAGATCATGATTCCTATGCTCGGAAGGCTGGATTCTCTCAACGTATCCGTCTCCGCCGCCATACTCTGCTACGAAGCCCTCCGCCAACGCTCCTCCAGATGAAAAAGTTTGCCCTCATAGGAAATCCGATCTCCCACTCCAAGAGCCCCGAGCTTTTCCGCAAGGCTTTCCCCGGCAGCGGCATGTCATACGACCTTATTGAAAGAGACACCGTAGAGCAGTCCATCGCCTGTCTGAAAGAAAAAGGCTACGGCGGAGCAAACGTCACCGCCCCTTTCAAGGAGAGCGCAATGCAGTTTGTCACCGATCCCGACCCTGTTTCAAAGGCAATTGGCGCCACCAACCTCATCCTCTTCAGAAATGACAAGGTCTTCAGCTACAACACTGACTACCTGGCTGTAAGGAGAATGGTCCGGGAACTTAGGACCCGCCTTTGCAAATCAGATTATACTGCAGCTGCTGTCATCGGTTGTGGCGGAGCGGGAAAAGCCGCAGCCCTGGCCTGCCTCGACGAAGGCCTGCATACCTTCATTTCCAACCGCACAATGAAAAAGGCCGAAGATTTTGCAAGAACCATTTCAGGATACCTTCACGAGTTGGAGACCATAAGCATCGCCGAGGCTGACAGCATGCTGAAAAATGCAGACGGCAGCTTCCTTGTCATCTACACCATCCCAGCTCCCGACGGAGTTCTCAGTGAGGTTCTCAAAAGTTACTCACAGGCCGATCAAGAACCAACATGCAACAATCCGGACAGCAGAATTACAGTCATCGAGGCAAATTACAAGAATCCTTGCCTGAATCCAGAAAGCGGCATCAGGTGGCTCAAGTACCAAGCCGTGGAGAGTTTCAGACTGATGACCGGAATTGCCCCGGACGAAAGCAGGTTTTAGTTATCTTTCTTTGTAGCAAAAGAGTTTTTTTCCTATATTTGTAACAGTTGAATTACTCCCTCCCTTATAGAGAGGGAAAATGTGTTGAAAATTAACAAAATTAACAAATTACAGCCTTACTACATATGAAAAACAAGAAATTATATCTTGCTCCTGAATGTGAGTTTCAGGAGCTGGAACCGGAAAACAGCCTGCTTACGGGCAGCACTACGGAAGGCATCGAGATACCCGTCAGTGATGAAGAAGATTTCTAACCTTTAAATGCGCACAAAAATGAAACTTACAAGATTATTTCTCGGAATTTGCTGCGCAGCCGCAGCTCTGGCAGCCTGCAGCAAGGCAGAAAAAGTAACCAAAGAGGCTCCAACCCGTCCGATGACCATCACCCTCAGCACAGATGAGCCTTCTACAAAAATCTCTGTCGATTACAACGGCACAAACAAGTACACCCACAAATGGCAGACCGGAGACGCCCTCTCTGTTCTTATCGTTGTAGATGGAACTGGATACAACGACAAATTCGAGCTCGTTTCAGGAGCCGGAACCAACACCGGTGTATTCTCCTGTGCAACCAGCCACATACCTGCTTTAGGAAATATTGATGTAACCTACATTTATCCTTATACCACGGAAAAAGATGGTGATAGCTGGTGGAAAAGAAGCATTGAAAACCAGGGGAACGGAAGCCTGGCCAATCTCGGCAAATATGATATGCTCGCTGCTCGAGCAGCATATACTGATGGTGTTTACTCTTATTATATGTCAGGAGGAACCCCGGATTTTCAAGTGTTTTTCTTAAAACTTCCGGCAGGACTTCAGCTGGTAGGCAACTCCACCGGCAACCATTCGGTAGATATCGAATTGAGCGGCACAGGCGCTACCGATATTAACATCGATTTTCTCAACCATATAAACCTTAAGACTGCGACTACAAATACAGGAACCATCAAGCTTACGAGTGTGGCCCTTTCAGATGGCAAACTCGTTTCAGATACATATATTGCGTGCGGTACTAACTATGGTTCAGACCGGACTTTTTCCCTGTCAGTTAAGGAAGGTTCTTCAAGCGTAAGATATGACCTTACCCATCCAGGGAGGTTATATGTAGGGAATGTGTACAAGCTTTCCCAGACCCATTTCTCTCCGGTAAAGAACTTTTAGTTAATCTCAACGTTTGCCGGGAAAGATACATCGCTGAGCCTTGGCAAAACTATAATACATGATCCGGCTGTACCCCAGCCGGATTTTTGTTCCCCAGGATTTTTTTATATCTTTGTAAGCAAGGAATTCTCTCCTCTTTATAGAGGGGGGGGAATGCATTGAAAATCAACAAATTATAGCCTCATAAATTATGAAAGACAAACTTCCTTACAAAGCTCCGGTATGCGAAGAAGACATTCTTGAGCCGGAAAACAGCCTGCTGGCAGCCAGTCCGCTGGACATCAATTATGACCTCCCTGATCCCGATGATGAAAAAGATTTCTAACCTTAAATGCGCGCAACCATGAAACTCACAAGATTTTTAGTCGGTATCTGCTGCGCAGCGGCAGTGCTTACCTCCTGCAGCAAGGATGAGAACGTAAAAGTTGAAGAAACCTCTCCTGTAACCATAACCATCAGCACTGATGACCTGGCTACCAAGACCGTCATCGGACGCGATGACGAATCCGGGAAATACACCCACACCTGGAAAGACGGCGATGCCTTGAGCTGCATCATAGCACACAGTAGTACAGAGTATTATATGGACAAGTTCGTACTGGTTTCCGGAGCCGGAACCAAGACAGGAACCTTCTCCTGCTCCAACAGCCATGTCAAGGCAGAGGGATATACTTATCCTGTAATAATCTATCCTTACTCGGATGAAGAAGCCGGCGGCTGGTATAACTGGTCCTGGGAAAACCAGGAAGGTGGAAGCCTGGAAAACCTGTCAAAATATATTGTACTTTATGCCAGGGCCACCTTCCAAGACAAGGTTTTCAAAGGATGGAACGAAAAGCCAGTATTCGTTTCTGATTCATATTTCCTGAAATTCCCTCAAGGCTTGCAGATTGTAGGCAACGCTCCAGGAAACCACACTGTAGATTTGACCTTCAGTGCATCAGGAAGTTCCACTGTAAAAAACCGCCAACAATATGCAAAAAATTATTATTCGGGTACTTCTGTTGACGGAAGCATAAAACTTACAGGCGTGGCTCTGACAGACGGTAAACTTGCAAAAGACACTTATATGTATGTCAGGGCAAGCCGTGAACCAGGCTCCACTTTCACACTTGAAGTAAAAGAAGGCACAAACTCTGTAAGCTACACCTTGACAAGTGGTTCCAGCCACAAGAGCACAGGAGGTGTATACAAACTTAACCAGAGCAACTTCACTCCGATCCTGGATTTCTAGAAGAAACTCTGGAGTGGCGTTTATTATCAGTTATAATCGCCTATCACAAATATGTTACGGCAGGACAGTCTCCTGCCGTTTTTTTGTTTATCGTGATAGAAAACACCCCTATTCTAGGTTCATTATAGTTCATAATCTATTCTCTCCCTGGAATTATAAAAATTCTTAATAAATAATTGCAATTATTGATTATTCTTAATAATTTTGCGCGAATTTGCATAATTAGGGTCATATGAATATGAAAATTAACTATCTGAGCCCTCGGATTACGGTTATAGGAGTAACCATGACCAAAGGAATCCTGACTGTATCCGGCGGCGATTATGAACATCCGGAACCAGGAGACCCAATAGGTTCCGACGAAGACTGACAGGAGGATGGTATCATGAAAAGATTATTCAGAGTTCTGAGTTACGCCACCCTCGTGGCATTGGTGTTTTCCTGCAGCAGCAAGGAGGACGGACTGTTCGTTCCTGCCCAGAAGGATAACACAATCATTACCGTTTCGGCCTCTGTAGAGAGTTCTCCAACCAAGACTACCCTGCAGGACGACCTTTCGATTATCTGGAATGCTGAAGATGCCATTTCACTCCTGGCTTCCGGTGTAAACTATGAGTTCAAGACAAGCTCTGCAAAACTGAAGGACGGCGGTCTGAGGGCTAATTTCGACCATGAAGGCGAAATCCCTCAGCAGAGTTACTACGCCATTTATCCATTCAACAGCGGCGCACTCCTCAACGGAAGCGTTATAACTACCCAACTCCCTGCCATCCAGACGGCCGCAGCAAACTCCTTCGGTCCCGGTGCCAACCTGGCCGTTGCATACGCAGACTGGGGTCAGCCGTTCAAGTTCAGGAATGCTGCTGCCATGATCAAGGTCAGCTTCAAGACCACCGATGCCGATGCTGCCATCAAGTCCATAACTTTCCGCAGCCTCAATAGCAGCATCCTGCTTTCAGGAACCGTACAGCTGACACCTACCGTTGAAGACGGAGTGGTTACCAATGTGGCTATGACCGTTACAAGCGGCCAGCCTTACGTTACCCTCCAGGCTCCTGACGGACAGTATCTCCAGCCAAATACAGAGTATTACATCACTGCTGCTCCTGCTGCCCTTACCTCTGGCTACCGCATTGAATTCGAGACCGCAGACGGCCTGACCTTCGGCAGGTATTACAGCGATGCAACCTACAAATCTGCAGTTCTCAGTCGCAATACAATCTCTGCTACCGGAAAGAAGAACCTGGACAATTTTGAAATCACAGGATACTTCCGTGTCCGCTACGCTGAGACCAACAACCACCCTGGCATAGGTGAATACCTTGTCGTGTACAAGATGCCGGACGGCAGCTACCGCATCCTCAATGAAGATAAGACCGATACCTATATCGTAAAGGGAACTCATTTTGCCCTAAGTGGTTCACAAATGATTAATGTTTTAAGCCAAACTTTAACTGATGTTGGAAAACAAGAGTTGGAAAGAATGGTTGCTTTTGTGTTCAGAAACGCATGGCTTTCTTCTTCAAACTCTGACGATAACATTTCCTTTGCAGACGATGAACTTATAACTTCTACTTCTCCTATCGGCATTTCGGTAAACAGATACAGGTATAACTCAAAATACTATTACTTTGCAAATGTTGTTTTATACAACCGTACTGACAACACCAATATTACTCTTACACTTGACAATCTGACTTGTAAGCTGAATTCTTCAGATTCCGGAACTGTAGATGGATTATTCAATACAAACACTTCTAGTGTGAATCCACAGGGTAATCCTAACTCCTGCTCTGATCTGGTAAATGCGCTGATGATGCATGCAACCTTTTCAGTTCCAATATTCGGAGACCAAACGGCTACTGTTAAGAAGGGAGCTACGGATGCATTGAAAAAGGACAATGCTTTTTCCGGTGCATTCACTACTGCTTCTCACAATACTCTTGAAGGAAAACCTACTTACGAGGTTTACAAGGATCATTTCATGATCAGAACTAACGACCTATTGAGCGGCGCTTCCCTTTCCGATATCTGGATTTATAAACATGGAACTAAGAATTACGCATATTATATAAACAATAAATAATTATCAGTCTATGAAAACAATTAAGGAAACTTATGAGAAACCATACTCAAAAAGCATTGAATATGAGTTTCAAGGCATTGTATGCGCCACAAACCTGGAACCTATTGACGACGAAGGAGAAATTCCTTTGGACTAGAGGCATTTTATAGTTTAACTTTTTAAACCTGCGATTATGAAAAAGTTATTGTTAGTTCTGGCTTCAGCATTGATGCTCTTTGCCTGCAGCAAGGAAGATGTTGCTCCGGAAATGGCTAAGGGTTCTGAAGGAAAGGTTTTCCACGCATCTTTTGAAGGCACCACAGATCCTGAAACTAAAGTTTATGCAGATGAACAGCTTCGCCTCAGATGGGATTCAGAAGATTTGATAACTATCTTTGAAAGGAATACCGCTAATTCAAAGTACAAAATAAAGACCCTTTCACCCAACGGAAATGCTTGCGATTTTACTTCAGTAGAATCCTCACAAGCAGGTGCTACTCTTCCTAACTTCTATGCCGTTTATCCTTATGCTGAAAACACATCCATAAGCGCTTCTGATCCATACAAGATTGAAGTTCTCCTTCCTAATGCTCAGGAATATAGAGAAAATTCCTTCGGAATTGGCGCTAACACCATGGTGGCTGTTGCCGATGATGATGATCTGATGTTCAAGAATGTATGCGGTTATCTCAGATTCCGTTTCTACGGAGAGGGTGTGAAAGTCAGCGGAGTTACATTGGAAGGAAACAATGGTGAAAAACTGGCGGGAAGTGCCCTGATTACTCCAGGTGAGAATCCAACAGTAGAGATGGTTGAGTCCAGCGCCCAGAACAGTGTAGAATTAATTTGCGAACCAGCCGTTGAATTGGGTAGCGTCAGCACAGATTCCACCGTGTTCATTTTTGCTATACCTCCTACAACATTCTCAAAGGGTTTCAAGGTAATTGTCAGGAGTGAGGACGATAAAGTCTTCGAGAGGGTTATTACTTCAAAGAGTATTACAATAGACCGCAATAAGCTTAAGAGTATTCCTACCCTCAAAGTTGAGCTTACCGATCCTAATTATCAGTTAGTTAAGAATAATATTGATATCACAGATGGAGATTATGTACTTGCTTATCACAACGGAGAAGGTTTCAATCTCTTCAGCTTCACCAAGACTATGGCCAATGCTGAAACCGCAGCAAACAATGTCAAGGACGTTCACGGTCTGAGTGCCCTGCTCAGCAAGGGGTCACAGATCTATGCAACTGTTGTAGGAAAGAACTACGTAACCGTTGAAGGAAATGCCGGTGCTGATTTTATCAATATAACTGATGAAGTTGAAGCTGAAGCCAAGCTTTCCGTTACTGGAACAGCTGACGAAGCTAACTTGACTCTTTCTAGCGGCAGCTACAGTCTCCGCCTCGACAAGGTTATAACCAACATCAACGACGACTACTCAGCAACCCTTTCCGTTCAGCCGAATGCCCCGGATGCTCTCAACATCATGTATTCTCTCCGTGGCGGCAAGGTTGTCATCACATTCAACGAGTTGATCAACTTTGCGGTAGACCAGGCAAAGAAGGAAGGCGTTACCTTTACCCCTGAGCAGATTGCCCGCCTTCGCAGCGGCTTCTTGAAACTCTGCAAGCTTGCCAAGGAAGAGCTGGCTGAGCACAACATGGGTAACCTTATGGACATCGATCTGAATACCAATGTATTTGATGTCATTGCACAGTACTATGACAATGCTGCATCATATTCACTTCAGATTGCTCCTGAGAAGAAGTTCGGTTGGGCAACCCCTATCGGATTCTACAAGGGTGATGACGGATTCACTGCTAACATAGCTCTGCCTCAGGCAGGATGGTTCGACCGCGTTGCAGAATCTCTCACCAAGAATAACAGAGCAGATTTCGTTGCTTATTGGGCCCAGTATGACAGCCAGTACCATATCCTTGATATCTCAAACTTCTTCCAGAGGCTTGCCGGCAAATTCTATGATGAATTGGACCCTAGTACATATGCTCTCCTTCAGCAGGTAGACTTCAGGGCTATCGGAAGAGTTTATGGCAGATATGTCAACCGCTTCAACGACAAGCTCGAGAAGGTTTACCTCTACAAGAAGATTAAATAGTAAAAGTTTTATACAGCTATTACTGAAAAATAGCGTTGTTGTTTTTTAGAGACTGCCGGTCCGTTTGGGCTGGCAGTCTTGTTTTATGAGGGCCATCGGTTTTGCATATTATCATTTTTTGGAGTAACTTTACTCGGTTAAATTTTTGAATTCAAATTATGTCTTTTAACAAAGTATTGATTTTAGGAAATGCCGCCGCAGCACCTGAGGTAAGGCATTTGGAAGGAGGAGCGGTTGTGGCTAACTTCCGTGTTGCAACATCAGAAGTTTTCACAGACCGCAGCGGCAACCGCCAGGAGAGGACCGAGTGGCACAACATCGTGTGCTGGAGACGTTTGGCAGAAACTGCCGAGAAATTTATCCAGAAAGGAACACAGGTATTCATTGAAGGAAGGATCCGCACACGTGAATATACAGACCAGAACAATCAGAGAAGGTTTGTAACTGAAATCTACGCAGACAACATCCAGCTCACCGGCAGGCGTCCTGAAGGCCAGGCACCGGCCCAGAACCAGGGCGGATACCAGCAGAATGGATATCAGCAGGGCGGATATCAGCAAGGTGGATATCAGCCTCAGAAGCCCCAGCAGAGTGCACCTCAGGCACCTTCTGCTCCTCAGGACTTCCCTGCAATGGATGACTTCAATTCAACTGAGGCAAATGACCTTCCGTTCTGATACCGGATATTTCCTAAGTATCGCGATTATTGAGTTGTTACTCAAGTTTTATACTACGGTAAGAGAATTATATTTTATAGACTAAATAAATCTTAATATCTGTCTGACTTATGAAAGTTGATGTGGTATTGGGCCTGCAATGGGGAGACGAGGGCAAAGGCAAGATAGTTGATGTCCTTGCAAAGAACTACCCCGTAATCTGCAGATTCCAGGGAGGTCCGAACGCCGGGCACTCCCTCCAGTTCTCCGGAAAAAGTTTTGTACTGCACTCAGTTCCTGCCGGAGTTTTCCGCAAGAACACCGTTAACGTAATCGGTAACGGAGTGGTCTTGGATCCTATTATCTTCCAGGAAGAGTGCCAGGCCATAGCCAAAATGGGAGTAGATCCTACAAAGAACATAATTATTTCCAAGAGAGCGCATCTGATACTCCCTACCCACAGGATCATGGATGCCGCCAGCGAGGCAAGCCTTGGCAAGACCAAGATAGGTTCCACCCTCAAGGGAATCGGTCCTACATACATGGACAAGACCGGAAGGAACGGCCTCAGGATTGGAGACGTCCTGTCAAAGGAATTCAAGAAAAGGTTCAATACACTCAAACAAAAGCATGTTGCCTATCTCAAGCAGTTTGACTTTGAGTACGATGTAAACAAGAACGAGAAAGAGTGGTTCAAGGCCATAGAATATCTCCGGAAGTTCAAAATCGTAGACAGCGAGTATGAGCTCAACTCCCTTCTCAAGACAAAGAAGGCCCTGGCAGAGGGTGCCCAGGGAACAATGCTGGACGTTGACTTTGGAGCATATCCGTTTGTGACATCATCATCAACGATATGTGCAGGTGCCTGCACCGGACTCGGAGTTGCACCAACCAGGATCGGCAAGGTATTCGGAGTTTTCAAGGCCTATTGCACCAGGGTTGGAAGCGGACCTTTCCCTACTGAGCTCAACGATGCAGTTGGCGAAGAAATCCGCCAGAAAGGCCACGAATTCGGAGCTACGACCGGAAGGCCGAGAAGGACCGGATGGCTGGACCTTCCTGCCCTCAAGTTTGCCATAATGGTAGACGGTGTAACCGACCTTATCATGATGAAGGCAGACGTGCTTGACACCTTTGACACAATCAAGGTTGCAACCGGCTACAAGGTAGACGGAAAGAAGACAGACCGCTATCCGTTTGACACCGCTGCTTCTATTGAGCCTCTGTACAAGGAGTTCAAGGGCTGGAAGAAAGACCTTACCAAGTGCAAGGGCGCCGATGAACTTCCGGCTGCGTTCAAGCGTTACATTGCCTTTATTGAAAAGGAACTCGGAGTCAAGATCTCTTACGTTTCAGTAGGCCCAGACCGTTCGCAGACCATAAAACTCTAAAAAGAAGCTGCCGCTTAACTGATTATTACTCAATGCATTATAAAAAGTCCCTCTCCTTAATCAAGGGGAGGGACTTTTTATAATCATCTATTTACCAGCCATTTAAGCGGCAGGCAAGTTTCTGTCTTATTTCTTCTTGTTAGGAAGGTCAAGTTCCAGCTGAGGATTCTTCTTTGAAGAAGCCTTGAGAAGGAGGGAAACTACCACTGCAACTATTCCAAGGCCGATGAAGATGTACTCTGCCCTGACGGCAGCGGTAATCTCCTGGGCGTGGTTGCCGGCATCGATCACATATTTCTTGAGAACTCCGCCAACGAAGATTGGAACAAGGAGCATACCCATGTTCTGGATCCAGTAAATGAGAGAGTAAGCTGTACCCAGGTTCTTCTCCGGAATGATCTTAGGAACGCTTGGCCACATGGCTGCAGGAACAAGGCTGTAGCCGATACCGAGGATACCGATTGCGGTGTATCCGGAAATCTGGCTTCCTTCCGGAGCAAAGGCTATGATAAGGTGAGCGGCAAGAACCATGCAGCTGCCCAGAATCATCCATGTCGTAGCCTTACCTATCTTGTCTACCAGGATTCCGAACAGAGGAGTACCTATTACCGTGCAGAAAGGAATCATTGAAACCATCCATGCTGCGGTTTCTACATCCAGTCCGAATCTAGGGATGATGATGGAGGTTGCAAACTTCTTGAAAGAAATGATGCAGCAGTAGAAGAATACACAAAGCAGGGATATGAGGATGTAGTGCTTGTTGGTCAGGATCTTGAAAATGTCTGAGAACTTGAACTTGTCATCCTCTGAGGTTTCCTTGGTGTCGGTTTCACCGGTCTGCTTGTCAAACTTGGCGTCCATCGTGATGAATACGCTCCACAGGATTACACCCAGAACCATTATTCCAAGGCCCACCAGAGCCGGACGGTTGGTTTCTGCAAATGTGTACAGAGCGTCTTTGGCATGCTCGCCAACAAGAATAGGAGAAAGCACAAAGGCCATGGCAGTACCAAGTCTGGCTATAGCAAGCTGGGCTCCCATTGCAAAGGCCATTTCCTTGCCCTTGAACCACTTGGCAATTGAACGCGTTACGGCAACTCCGGCTATTTCACTGCCCAGGCCGAATAGCATGCACCCCACGTATGCGAGCCAGAGAGAAGGTTTGGCTATTCCTACTGAAGTGTGCATCCAGTTTGCCAGGCCGCTGCCGTTAAAGCTGCTGGAGATTGCATAAGCCACAATGGCTGCACCACCAACCATCATTCCAACGAAGATGGAACCTGTAATCCTGACACCCCATTTGTCCAGGAGCATTCCGCAGATGATAAGGCCTCCCCATACGCACAGGAAGGAATAACCGCCGGCATAGAATCCGTAGTTCTGGGAATCCCAACCAAGCTGGAGCATTTCAGGAGTCTTGAAGATATGGCTCAGGGTAGAGAACATATCATCAAAGAAGTACGATGCAAACATCGGTACCACAAGACACGCAAGCACAATCCACCTTGCGCTCTTGGAGTCTCTGAGTAGTTTAACTGCTTTGTTCATCTTTTATAATTTATTGAATATTTTCTGGTTAATGAGCAACGTTCATTCCTTGGAAATCCCGGTGCTGTTTGTGAAAACGCTCTTGTTAATCCTTGATATTAGGTTCTTCAAGGCCGTATCCTTTCTTGCGGTCTATCCTCTTGAGGACAAAGCCCAGAAGCAGGGCAGCAACGCCGAGGAACGCCAGCATCAGAAGAGGAGCGGTATAGTCGAGCTGGGTAGGATCCTCAACGCCAGGATTTGTCTTGTCAAGAATCTTGCCTATAAGCAGAGGGAAGAGCCACAGACCAATGTTCTGAATCCAGAAGATAAGAGCGTAGGCGCTTCCTATGATCTTTGCATCCACGAGTTTAGGAACGCTTGGCCACAGCGATGCAGGAACCAGGGAGAATGAAGATCCCAGAACCAGGATGGTTACATAAGCTATTATCACACCGCCAACCTGGCTGCCCTTGAACATCGGAAGGATGAAGGCAAATGTAAGGTGGCAGAATATGAGAAGCAGGGAACCCAGAACCAGCATGCTGGCTGCTTTTCCCTTGTGGTCCACATAGCTTCCCAGGATAGGAGTGATACCTACTGCAAGCAGAGGGAATACGGCAAAGATGGTTTCTGCGCTCTGCCTCATGTAGCCCATGTAGCAGAATGCAACAAGAGCTATTATCGCGATTGCAAGCATGGTGTATTTCATGCCCTTGCTCTTTGAGAAGTTGCTCATGAAGGCGGCAACGGCAACAACCAGCATTATCACATACTGGACTATGGTCACCGTGTTGGTTGCCCAGAAGGAATCCTTAGGGAGTTCAGTGAAAGTGAGGTTGCACTGGAGCATGTTGACCGCATAC
The DNA here is from genome assembly GCA_902780455.1 of uncultured Bacteroidia bacterium. Classification (GTDB taxonomy): domain Bacteria; phylum Bacteroidota; class Bacteroidia; order Bacteroidales; family UBA932; genus Egerieousia. The sequence goes on from CACZFO010000002.1 coordinate 57,804, forward strand.
TTCTGGAACGGGAAAATCGCAGAATAGTAAAGCACGCAAAGAAGGGCTACGATCCAGAATCCGCTGCTTCTGAGGATAGCTCCTATATCGCTGACCTTGAAAGGATCGTCCTTTTCTTCGGCCTCTCCGGTCTGGGCATCCAGCTTCTTGTCCATGAAGAAGTAGACTATGAACATGATCAGGGCAATCATCAGCAGCACTACTCCAAAGGCAACTGAACGGGAGACATCTATGCTTCCTCCCAGCTTGGCAAACATCGGAGAGAATATCATGCAGGTGGCAACACCCAGTCTGGCGAGAGCCATCTCGGAACCCATTGCAAGGGCCATTTCCCTACCCTTGAACCACTTGACGATACCTCGGGATACCGTGATACCGGCCATCTCAGCTCCGCAGCCGAAAATCATGAAACCAACTGCTGCAAGCTTGGCAGAAGCAGGCATGCCCCTGTAGAACGGAGAAATGCCGAGCTCGTCAAAACCCGGGATGTAGTTGAGGTTGTTGTCAAACCAGGTTGCTATTGAAGAAGAAGTGAAAGCCTCCTCAACAGCATACCACTTGATGAGTGCACCCACCAGCATCACGATTCCTGAGAGAACTGCCGTGAACCTCACACCCATCTTGTCCAGGATGATACCCGCGAAGATGAGGAAGAACACAAAGACGTTCAGGAATGTCTCGGAGCCCTGCATGGTTCCAAAAGCTGTTGAATCCCAGCCTCTTGTCTCCTGCATCAAGTCTTTGATAGGAGACAGGATGTCCATGAAGATGTAGGCGCAGAACATTGCAAGCGCAAGCAGCAGAAGTGCAGTCCAGCGCATTGCAGCCGAATCTCTCAATGTCTTTTTTAATTCTGTTGTCATTATTTGTATGTTTTGATAATATTAATCTCGTTTCTTGCCCGAAATGACTTCGCAATTTACAAAATATTGAGTAAATTGCGAACTGTTTTCAGGAAAGATAACTTATGGAACAAGTCAGCAAATTGCTCAAGGATTCGTCCCGTGCAAGGTGGACGGCACTGCTTATAGTGTCGTTCGTCATGTTTGCAGCCTATCTGGCTTCCGACGTCTATTCTCCTCTGAAGACCTTGCTTGAGGAGAACAACTCATGGACCAGTACGGAATACGGTTATTTCGGAGCAGCCCAAAGTGTATTCAACGTCTTTCTTGGAATGCTGATATTCAGCGGTTTGCTCCTGGACAAGAAAGGCATCAGGCTTACCGGAAACCTCGGTTGCATCCTCATGGTTGTGGGTTTTGCCCTCAAGTACTACGCGGTTACCTTCATTCCTTCCTCAGCAGGTGACGTAAGCCTTTTCTGGCTGAGCATGAAGAAACAGGTTTTCTGGGCCAGCCTCGGATTCGCCATATTCGGAACCGGCTGCGAAATGGCCGGCATATCCATCAGCAAAGCCATAGTCAAATGGTTCAAGGGCAAGGAACTTGCGCTGGCCATGGCCATACAGCTTTCAATTGCCAGACTTGGAAGCGGAGTAGCCCTGATATTCTCGCCGATGATCTCGGAAAGGCTGAACAACGTTACCACAACGGTTCTCATAGGACTCGTATTCCTTGCCATAGGAATGCTGGGATTCTTTGTGTACTGCATTCAGGACAAGAAACTTGACAACCAGCTCAAAGCCATTGCAAAGGAGGAAGGGCGCACGGAAGAATCGTCTTTCTCCTTCAAGGACGTAAAGATGATCATATCCAACCCCGGATTCTGGCTGATATCCGTACTGTGCCTGATCTTCTATGCTGCAGTGAGCCCTTTCTTCAAGTTCACATCTGACCTTATGGTTAACAAATTCAACGATGTAACTCCTTTTTATTCAGGAATATTCCCATCTCTGATACCTTTTGGATGCATATTGTTCTCCCCTCTTTTCGGAGCAATCTATGACAAGTACGGCAAGGGCACGCTGCTTATGATCATCGGTGCCTTGTCAATTACCGTGGTCCATGTAGTGTTCGGTCTTCCGGGAGTCCATCAGATCTGGGTTGCGGTAGTGCTTCTTCTGTTGCTCGGCCTGGGCTACGCCATGCTGCCTGCCGCCCTCTGGCCTTCACTGGCCAAGATAATGCCGCAGAAACAGTACGGAACGGCCATCGCCCTGGCATTCTTCATCCAGAACATAGGACTGATGCTGGTGCCGATGGTTATCGGATGGGTACTGGACAAATTCTGCGTCATGTCTTCATACGTTTCCGGAACCGTAAGTTATCCAGACAACATCAAATACGACTATACTCTGCCTCAGATCATATTTGCAGCAATGGGTGTCTGCGCCATAATACTCGCCTTCGCCCTGAAAAAGCTTGACCGAAAGAAAAACTATGGTCTGGACAAAGGAAAACAATAAGAAACGATTTCAGTAATGGAATTCAGGCTTTTAGACAAGATAGAGTCTCCAGCCGACATCAAAAGCCTTAATGTGAGGCAATTGGAAACTCTATGCGAAGAGATAAGAGAATACATGATTGAATGCTGCGCAAGCAACCCAGGGCACCTGGGAGCATCTCTTGGCAGCGTTGAACTGGCGGTAGCCCTTCATTATGTGCTGAATACGCCGGAAGACAAGATTGTATGGGACGTAGGTCATCAGGCCTATGCCCACAAGATCATAACGGGCAGGAGGGAGGAATTCAAATCCAACCGCAAGAAAGGCGGACTTTCCGGATTCCCTAAGATGAGTGAAAGCCCCTACGATTCATTCGGTGCCGGACATGCATCCACTTCCGTTTCTGCCGCCCTCGGGCTTGCTACCGCTGCAAGGCTCCAGGGCAAGGACACCAAGGTTGTAGCAGTCCTGGGAGACGGAGCGTTCTCAGGCGGCATGGCCTACGAGGGCATCAACAACGCCGGAGCGTCAGGAACAGACCTTCTGGTCATCCTCAACGACAACCAGATAGCCATAGACGAGAACGTAGGCGCCATGCACAACTATCTGCTGAGGATGAGCACGTCCAAGACCTACAACAGCATGAAGAACAGGATCTGGGGATTCCTGGGCAACGGATGGCTAAGGCGCAGCATCCAGAAGGTTGTCCTGAGTACCAAGAACTATTTCTTCAAGCACTCTACCATCTTCTCAGGCTTGGGATTCAGATACTTTGGCATCATAGACGGAAACAACGTAGAGGACCTTGTCAATACGATAGGCAAGATAAAGAACCTCAAGGGCCCGAAACTTCTGCATGTACGTACCGTTAAAGGCAAGGGCTACAAGCCGGCAGAAGAGAATCAGAGCATCTGGCACGCGCCCGGAAAGTTTGACATAGAAACCGGTGAAAGGATCCGTTCGGAGGGCTCGCCGCTCAAATACCAGAACATCTTCGGCCGGACTGTCGTGCGCCTTGCCGAAAAAGACGAGAGGATAGTGGGCATCACCCCGGCCATGCTCAGCGGGGGTCAGCTCAGCGACATGATGAAGGCCTTTCCGGAAAGGACCTTTGACGTGGGCATCGCTGAGGAACATGCAGTTACCTTCTCTGCCGGGCTGGCGGCAAACGGCATGATACCTTTCTGCAACATCTATTCATCTTTCCTGCAAAGGGGATTTGACCAGATAATCCACGACGTTGCCCTTCAGGACCTTAAAGTGATATTCACCATAGACAGGGCAGGACTCGTAGGAGAAGACGGAGCCACGCACCAGGGAGCCTTTGACCTTGCCTATCTGAGGTTCATCCCCAACATGACGGAGATGGCCCCTATCAATGAAATCGAGATGCAGGACATGATCTATTCGGCCGCTTCCGACCAATACACCGGTCCTATATCTATAAGGTATCCGAGAGGAAACTGCCTTGGGCTTGAACTCCCGCAGGAATTCCACATGATAGAAAAAGGAAAGGCCCGCAGGCTTACACAGGGAACGGAAATAGCCATACTTTCCATAGGTACCATCGGAAACCAGGTCATCAAGGCGCTTGAAATGCTCGGCGATGATGCGTCAAGAGTGTCGCACTATGACATGAGATTCCTCAGGCCGCTGGATACCAAGGCGGTAGAAGAGGCCGCCAACAACCACAAGGTCATCATAACCGTTGAGGACGGATGTGTTATAGGAGGTCTGTACAGCGCTGTATGCGAGTATCTTGCAGACAAGGGTGCCATGTGTACCGTAACCGGTCTGGGAATTCCTGACAAGTTCATAGAACAGGGTACGGTTGCCCAACAGTTGCAGGAGTGCGGAATCGATTCTGAGGGCATCTGCAAGGCTATAAGATACTTTTTTTAAAAATTTTTGAAAAAAGTTTTGCTTAATAATTTAAATCTTATACCTTTGCAGTCCATTTTGAGAAACGCAGAATTATCTGCCGATGTAGCTCAGTTGGCCAGAGCAGCTGATTTGTAATCAGCTGGTCGGGGGTTCGAATCCCTCCATCGGCTCAGAAAAAAGACATAATTATTGGACGGAGGGGTACCAAAGTGGCCAACTGGGGCAGACTGTAAATCTGCTGGCTCATGCCTTCGGAGGTTCGAATCCTTCCCCCTCCACAATTATTGCGGAAGTAGCTCAGTTGGTAGAGCATCAGCCTTCCAAGCTGAGGGTCGCGGGTTCGAACCTCGTCTTCCGCTCTAAGGCCGACGTAGCTCAGTGGTAGAGCACTTCCTTGGTAAGGAAGAGGTCACGGGTCCAATTCCCGTTGTCGGCTCTGCGCAATGAATTCAAAATCATTAAATTAATATATTAATTTTATCATTATGGCAAAAGAGAAATTCGAAAGATCAAAACCGCATGTTAACATTGGTACGATCGGCCATGTTGACCACGGAAAGACCACTCTGACCGCTGCTATCACTCTTACTCTTTCAAAGAGAGTTGCTGGTAACGAGGGTAAGGTAAAGTCCTTCGACCAGATTGACAACGCCCCAGAAGAGAAAGAGCGTGGTATCACCATCAACTCAGCACACGTTGAGTATGAGACTGAGAAGCGTCACTATGCACACGTTGACTGCCCGGGTCACGCTGACTACGTAAAGAACATGGTTACTGGTGCTGCCCAGATGGACGGTGCTATCCTTGTTGTAGCCGCTACCGACGGTCCTATGCCTCAGACAAGAGAGCACATTCTTCTTGCACGTCAGGTAAACGTTCCTAGAATCCTCGTTTTCCTTAACAAGGTAGACCTGGTAGACGACCCTGAAATGCTTGACCTCGTTGAAATGGAAGTAAGAGAGCTTCTCGGCTTCTACAACTTTGACGAGAACTGCCCTATCATCAGAGGTTCTGCTCTTGGAGCACTCAACGGTGATCCAAAGTGGGAAGACAAAGTCATGGAACTCATGAATGCTGTTGACGAGTACATTCCTCTTCCACTTCGTGACAACCAGAAGCCATTCCTTATGCCTATCGAGGATATCTTCTCAATTACCGGCCGTGGTACTGTTGCCACCGGTAGAATCGAGACTGGTGTCGTTCACGTAGGTGATGAGGTTCAGCTCATCGGTCTTGGTGACGAGCCTAAGAAGACCGTTGTTACAGGAGTTGAAATGTTCCGTAAACTCCTCGATGAAGGTGAGGCTGGCGATAACGTTGGACTTCTCCTCAGAGGTATCGACAAGAAAGAGCTCAAGAGAGGTATGGTTGTGGCTAAGCCAAACAGCGTAACTCCTCACAAGCAGTTCCAGGCTGAGATCTACGTTCTTAAGAAAGAAGAGGGTGGACGTCACACTCCTTTCAAGAACAACTATCGTCCTCAGTTCTTCATCCGTACACTGGATGTAACTGGAGAGATCAAGCTTCCAGAGGGACATGACATGGTTATGCCTGGTGATAACGTTACAATCACCGTTGACCTCATCTATCCGGTAGCTATTTCCGAAGGTCTCCAGTTCGCTATCCGCGAAGGTGGTAGGACAGTAGGTGCTGGTCAGGTAACCAAGATTCTCGACTAATCGGGAAATAATCAGTTTCGCTGATTAACCGCAAAATTCCCTGACGGCCAGAAGAAATTCAGGTCTAGGGGAATTTTTTAGGGACATAGTTCAAGGGTAGAATAGCGGTCTCCAAAACCGTTGATGGGCGTTCGAATCGCTCTGTCCCTGCTCCGGAAGGAAATGTTACGATTTCCTGTCGGTTAACGGGAAGCCGAAAGCTTCCATTCGGCTTCCGTAATTTTAAATTAAATGAGCAAAATAGGTAACTACATCAAGGAGTCTTACAGAGAGTTGACCAAGAAAGTTTCCTGGCCAACCTGGGCGCAGCTTCAGAGCAGTGCAGCTGTAGTGATGGTGGCAACATTCATCTTTGCAGTGCTTGTATTCGTGATGGACTTTGCGTTCAAGAATCTGATGACCGGAATCTACAGTTTACTCAGATAAAACTGTTTCAACAGACCAAGTTATGAACGAGCAGAAACTTAGATGGTACATCGTAAGGGTGCAGGGCGGTAAGGAGAAGAAGGTTCAGGAATATCTCCAGAACGAAGTTCGCAGGGCCGGAAAGGAGGACATGGTTCCCCAGGTTCTGATTCCTACCGAAAAGGTTTACCAGGTTAAGAATGGAAAGAGAGTGCTTGTCGAGAAGATATGCTACTCCCAGTACGTTTTCGTACAGGCCAATCTCACCGGTGAAATCCAGCACCTGATCTGCGATATTCCTTTCGTGTCAGGCTTCCTTACAAAGGAGTCTCCACGTTCAAAGGAAGCCAAGAGGAATCCCTACCCTCTGCCTGAGAACGAGATCAACCAGATTCTCGGAAAGGTGGATGAGATGATAGACGTAGAGGATGAAGCTGCTCCTTCATTTGTGGTCGGAGAACCGGTAAAGGTCGTAGACGGTCCTTTCAACGGCTTTAACGGAAACGTACTTGAAATCCTTGAGGACAAGAAGAAACTCAAGGTTGAAGTAAAGATTTTCGGAAGGCCTACAACGATGGAACTGAATTTTGTTCAAGTAATTAAAGAGTAAAAATTTTCAATTATGGCTAAAGAAATTGCCGCTTTGATCAAGTTACAAATTAAAGGCGGTGCAGCTAATCCCTCACCTCCTGTAGGACCTGCTTTAGGTTCAAAGGGCGTGAACATCATGGACTTCTGCAAGCAATTCAATGCCCTGACCCAGAATAGAGCAGGCAAGACACTTCCTGTTATCATAACCGTTTATACAGACAAATCCTTCACTTTCGTAGTAAAGGAGCCGCCTGTTGCCGTTATGATCAAGGAAGCTGCCAAGATCCAGTCCGGTTCTTCTGAATCAAACAGAAAGAAGGTTGGAAAGCTCACTTGGGAACAGGTAAGGAAGATTGCAGAGGACAAGATGCCTGATTTGAATTGCTTTACACTGAAATCTGCCATGAGCATGGTTGCAGGTACTGCAAGAAGCATGGGTGTCAAGGTTGAGGGAGAATTCCCTGCCGACGTTAAATAAGAAGTGCAATGAGTAAGCTAACTAAAAATCAGAAAGCAGCCCAGGCCAAGGTTGAGCCGGGCAGACAGTACAAGTTGGCAGAGGCTTGCAGCTTAATCAAGGAAGCCGCCTTCACAAAGTTCGACTCTTCCGTCGACATTGCCATGCGTCTGGGTGTTGACCCTCGCAAGGCCAATCAGATGGTCAGAGGTGTCGTTACCCTTCCTAACGGAACAGGTAAGACTGTCAGGGTACTTGTACTTTGTACTCCTGACAAGGAAAATGAAGCAAAGGGAGCCGGAGCTGACTATGTAGGTCTCGACGAGTACATAGAGAAGATCAAGGGCGGATGGACTGACGTTGATGTCATCGTCTGCACCCCTTCTGTTATGGGCAAGGTCGGTGTGATCGGTAGGATACTCGGTCCGAGAGGTCTGATGCCTAACCCTAAGACCGGAACCGTTACCATGGATATCGCTGGTGCGGTAAAGGAAATAAAGGCTGGTAAGATAGACTTCAAGGTAGACAAGCAGGGTATCGTATCTTCAAGCATCGGAAAGTGCTCATTCACAGCCGATCAGCTTGCACAGAACGCCACAGAATTCATCAACACTGTATTGAAGCTGAAGCCTCAGGCACTTAAGGGTACCTATGTAAAGAGCGTATTCCTGTCCTCTACCATGGGTCCTGGCGTTGAACTGGATATGAAATCCATCGGTGTTGAATAATCCTAAAGATGAGGAGGTAAAGAAATGAGGAAAGAAATGAAAGCACAGATCATTGAGGATCTGACCGCCCGCATCAAGGAGAACCCTAATTTCTATGTTACTGACATAGAAGGGCTCAACGCAGAGGCTACTGCAAAGCTCAGACGCAGCTGTTTCAAGCAGAACATCAAGATGCTGGTAGTAAAGAACACCTTGTTTGCAAAAGCATTGGAGAACAGCGGTGTCCAGGATTGCCAGGCATTTGACGGAGTACTGAAAGGTTCTTCTGCAATTATGTTCACTACCACTCCTAACGGTCCTGCAAAGCTTATAAAGTCTTTCAGTGCCGCTGAAGGTAAAGGCAAGCCTGAGCTTAAGGCTGCTTATGTTCAGGAGTGTCCTTACATAGGTGCTGAAAACCTGGATGCACTTTGCAACATCAAGTCTAGAGAGGAACTCATCGCAGACATCGTTGCATTGCTGCAGTCACCTGTCAAGAACGTTATCTCTGCTCTTCAGAGCCAGGGTGGCGGAAAACTTGCAGGCATCGTAAAAACATTATCGGAGAAATAATTATTAACACATAAAAAATCAAAAACTATGGCAGATATTAAGAAATTTGCAGAAGAGCTGGTTAACCTGACAGTAAAGGACGTTCAGGAATTAGCTAAGGTTCTCAAGGAAGAGTATGGTATCGAGCCAGCTGCCGCTGCTGTTGCAGTTGCTGCTGCCGGTCCTGCTGCCGCTGCTGCTGAGGAAAAGACTGAATTCGACGTTATCCTCAAGTCAGCCGGCGCTCAGAAGCTTCAGGTTGTAAAGGCAGTGAAGGAATTCACAGGTCTTGGACTGAAGGAAGCTAAGGATCTCGTTGACGGTGCTCCTAAGGCTGTTAAGGAGAAGGTATCCAAGGCTGACGCTGAGACTTTAAAGGCAAAACTTGAAGAGGTTGGAGCAGAGGTTGAGATTAAATAAGTTTGGTCTCTACTTCTCCCTGCCTGTCAGGACGTAGTCAGGTTTAGGGCTAAAATGCCCTAAACCTTTTTGTCGTTTTTTTAAGTTTATATTCAACTAATTTCGTCCAAATGCCTCAAAACACTAATAATCAGCGAATTTCGTTCGCAACGTCAAAGACGCTACTAGACTATCCTGATTTTCTCGAGGTACAGCTGAAGTCGTTCAGGGAGTTCTTCCAACTGGGCACTACAGCAGAAAACAGAAAGAATGAGGGCCTCTACAAGGTCTTCCAGGAAGCGTTTTCACAAAATTCGGAGCCATCAGGTATCAGGGACACCCGCAATAACTTCGTTCTGGAGTTCATAGACTACACTATCGATCCTCCTATCTACACGGAGGACGAGTGCATGGACAGGGGTCTTACCTACTGCGTTCCAATGAAGGCAAAGCTAAAGCTCTCATGCACCGATCCTGAGCATGAGGATTTTGAGCAGGTGGTCCAGGATGTATTCCTCGGAAACATCCCATACATGACACCTAGGGGTACCTTCATCATCAACGGTTCTGAGAGAATCGTGGTTTCCCAGCTGCACCGCTCTCCTGGCGTATTCTTCGGCCAGAGCATGCACCAGAACGGAACCAAGTTGTATTCAGCCAGAATCATTCCTTTCAAGGGATCTTGGATAGAGTTTACGACCGATATCAACAAAGTGATGTTCGCTTACATAGACAGGAAGAAGAAACTGCCTGTAACCACTTTGCTCAGGGCTATCGGTTTTGAATCAGACAAAGACATACTCAACATCTTCGGACTGGCCCAGGAGGTAAGGGCAGAAAGAAGTGAGCTTGAGAAACATATAGGCCAGAAGTTTGCGGCCAGGGTACTCAAGAAATGGTATCAGGACTTCATCGACGAGGAAACAGGAGAGGTTACCTACCTCGAAAGGAACATCGTCAGCATAGACAGAGGAACAGTCCTGACGGAAGAGGTGATCGACAAGGTTCTGGATTCCGGTGTGGATTACATCCAGCTTCATAACGAGGATGCGGTCTCAGCCGAATTCGACATCATCTACAACACCCTCCAGAAGGATACCTGCAACACCCAGAAAGATGCCATCTTCTACACCTACAGGCAGCTCCGCAACTCCGAACCGCCTGATGAGGCAACTGCAAAAGACGTAATTGAGAAACTCTTCTTCTCCGACAAGAGGTACGACCTCGGAACAGTTGGAAGGTACAGACTCAACAAGAAGCTGAACCTCAACACTTCAGAAGAAGTCAGAGTTCTTACCAAGCAGGATATCATCGAGATTATCCGCTACCTCATCCAGCTGATCAACTCAAAGGCTACCGTAGACGATATAGACCACCTGAGCAACAGAAGGATCCGTACCGTCGGCGAGCAGCTTTCAAACCAGTTCAGCGTGGGTCTTGCCAGAATGGCCAGGACAATCAGGGAAAAGATGAACGTAAGGGACAACGAAGTGTTCACCCCTTCAGACCTGATCAACTCCAAGACACTGTCATCAGTGATCAACTCGTTCTTCGGAACCAGCCAGCTGTCGCAGTTCATGGACCAGACAAACCCTCTTGCCGAGATGACTCACAAGAGGAGGCTTTCAGCCCTCGGTCCTGGAGGTCTTAGCCGCGACAGGGCCGGATTCGAGGTTCGTGACGTTCACTACACACATTACGGACGTCTCTGCCCTATCGAGACTCCTGAAGGACCTAACATCGGTCTGATTTCTTCACTTTGCGTCTATGCAAGGATCAACAACCTCGGATTCATCGAGACCCCTTACCGCAAGGTAAATAACGGCGTGGTGGACCTTTCAAACGAGGGATTCGTTTACATGAGCGCAGAAGAGGAAGAAAACCAGATGGTTGCACAGGCAAACGTCAACCTCGACGACAAGGGCAACATCCTTGACGAGAGAATCAAATGCCGTTGGCAGGCAGACTATCCGGTTGTAAGCAAGGACGAGGTTCACCTCATAGACGTCGCTCCTAACCAGATAGCTTCCATAGCAGCTTCACTGATTCCTTTCCTGGAGCATGACGACGCCAACCGTGCCTTGATGGGATCCAACATGATGCGTCAGGCAATTCCTATCATCAACCCTGAGGCCCCTATCGTGGGAACAGGCCTGGAAGGTCCTGTAATGAGGGATTCCAGAACCCAGATATCTGCTGAGGGAGATGGTGAGGTTGTATTCGTTGACGCTACCCAGATACAGATCAAATACGACAAGACCGAGGAAGAGAAGTTCATCAGCTTCACTCCAGAAGTAACTACTTACAAGCTTCCTATGTACAGGAAGACCAACCAGAGCACTTCAGTTCGCCTGAAACCTATCGTAAGGAAGGGAGACAGGGTGACCAAGGGCCAAATCCTTACAGAAGGCTACGCTTCCCAGAACGGAGAGCTTGCACTTGGAAGGAACCTGAAGGTTGCATTCATGCCTTGGAAGGGTTACAACTACGAGGACGCTGTCGTTCTCAGCGAGAGGATCGTAAGGGAGGACATTCTCACCTCAGTTCACGTAGACGAATATCTCCTTGAGGTCAGGGATACAAAGAGAGGACCGGAGGAACTTACAAAGGACATCCCTAACGTAAGCGACGACGCCACAAAGAACCTGGACGAGAACGGTATCATCCGTATCGGCGCAACAGTCCAGCCTGGCGATATCCTCATCGGAAAGATCACCCCTAAGGGAGAGACCGATCCTTCTCCGGAGGAGAAACTCCTCAGGGCCATCTTCGGCGACAAGGCCGGCGATGTAAAGGACGCTTCCCTCAAGGCTTCAGCATCTCTTACCGGTACAGTCATCGGCAAGAACCTCTACTGCAAGCCTGGCCAGGGCAAGATGACCGACAAGGAAAAGAAGAACTTCAAGGCCAAGATGAAGGAGGAGACCGAGAAGGCAAAGCAGGAGTACAACAAGAAGTATTCAGAGCTCAAGAACCTGTTCATCGAGAAGATGATGACCCTTCTTGGCAAGAAGACTTCCCAGGGTGTTACAGACATCTTCGGAACTGCAGTCATTGCCAAGGGCAGCACCTTCAAGAAGGAAGTTCTCGAGAGCATAGATTCCTTCGAGTACATCAATCCTTCAAAGTGGACCACAGACAAGCATACCAACGAGCTGGTAAGCATGTTGATTCACAACTATCTTACTGAAGTCAAAGACATTACAGCCAAGTACAAGAGGAAGGAATTTGACATCCAGCAGGGTATCGACCTCCCTAACGGCGTAATGCAGGTTGCCAAGGTCTATATAGCAAAGAAGAGAAAGATCATGGTCGGCGACAAGGTTGCCGGACGTCATGGAAACAAGGGTATCGTAGCCAAGATAGTAAGCGACGAAGACATGCCGTTCATGGAAGACGGAACCATCATGGATATCGTCCTGAACCCTCTGGGCGTGCCTTCACGTATGAACCTCGGACAGATTTACGAGACCGTGCTCGGATGGGCAGGAAAGGAACTTGGTCTCAAGTTCGCCACCCCTATCTTTGACGGTGCTTCACTGGAAGACATCTGCGAATACACAGATAAGGCAGGTCTGCCGAGATACGGTGAAACCAGACTCCGCGACGGAGGAACAGGCGAACTGTTCGACCAGCCGGCTACGGTGGGCGTCATCTACATGATCAAACTCGACCACATGGTTGAGGATAAGATGCACGCACGTTCAACCGGTCCTTACTCTCTGATTACCCAGCAGCCTCTCGGCGGTAAGGCCCAGCTCGGAGGACAGAGGTTCGGAGAAATGGAGGTTTGGGCACTGGAAGCATTCGGTGCAGCAAATATTCTCCAGGAAATCCTTACCATCAAGTCTGACGACATTACCGGAAGAAGCCGTGCCTATGAGGCTATAGTAAAGGGCGAACCGATGCCTGCACCAAATATTCCGGAATCCCTGAACGTGCTGCTGCACGAGCTCAGAGGACTCGGACTCAGCGTTCACTTGGACTAATTGACAACTAAGAAATCATAACAATATGCCTTTAAAGAAAGATACAAAAGTTAAGAGCAATTTCAGCAAGATATCCATCGGACTTGCTTCTCCGGAAGAGATCCTGGAGAGGTCACACGGTGAGGTTCTCAAGCCGGAAACTGTTAACTACCGTACATACAAGCCGGAAAGAGACGGTCTGTTCTGCGAGAGAATCTTCGGTCCTACAAAGGATTACGAGTGCTCCTGCGGAAAGTACAAGAGGATCCGCTACCGCGGAATCGTCTGCGACCGTTGCGGCGTAGAGGTTACAGAAAAGAAGGTAAGAAGGGAAAGGATGGGACATATCTCCCTGACCGTACCTGTTGCCCACATCTGGTATTTCCGCTCTACTCCTAACAAGATAGGCTCGCTGCTTGGCATAAAGAGCAAACAGCTCGATGCCATAATCTATTATGAAAGGTATGTGGTAATCCAGGCCGGAGCAGCCGCTGAAAGCGGAGTGAAGGAACTGGACCTTCTCAGCGAAGACGAGTATCTGTCCCTGATGGATACCCTTCCTAAGGACAATGCGTCTCTTCCTGACGATGATCCTAACAAGTTCATCGCCGAGATGGGAGCAGGTGCCATCTACAAACTCCTTGCAAAGATAGATCTTGACGAACTCTCCTACTCACTGCGCCACTCCCTGGAAACGGAGACCAGCCAGCAGAGGAAGGCAGATGCCCTCAAGAGGCTGAGCATTATCGAGGCATTCAGGGATTCCAAGGATGTCAACCGTCCTGAGTGGATGATTCTGAAAGTGATTCCTGTTATTCCACCGGATCTGAGACCTCTCGTTCCGCTGGATGGAGGAAGATTTGCAACCTCCGATTTGAACGACCTTTACAGAAGGGTTATCATCAGAAACAACCGTCTGAAGAAACTCATCGAGATAAAGGCTCCTGAAGTAATCCTCCGCAATGAAAAGAGAATGCTTCAGGAAGCAGTTGACTCACTGTTCGACAATTCAAAGAAGACAAACACCATAAAGAGCGAATCCAACAGGGCTCTCAAATCCCTGTCAGATTCACTCAAAGGAAAGCAGGGAAGATTCCGTCAGAACCTCCTCGGTAAGAGAGTGGACTACTCCGCCCGTTCAGTTATCGTTGTAGGACCTGAACTTAAGATGCACGAGTGCGGACTTCCTAAGTTCATTGCGGCCGAGCTCTACAAACCGTTCATCATCAGGAAACTGCTTGAAAGAGGAGTTGTAAAGACCGTAAAGAGCGCAAAGAAGATGGTAGACCGCAAGGATTCCGTCATCTGGGATATCCTGGAGAACGTCATGAAGGGCCATCCGGTGCTTCTGAACCGTGCTCCTACCCTCCACAGACTCGGTATCCAGGCCTTCCAGCCTAAGCTCATAGAAGGCAAAGCCATCCAGCTTCACCCTCTGGCATGTACGGCGTTCAACGCAGACTTTGACGGAGACCAGATGGCCGTGCACCTTCCACTCGGAAATGCTGCAGTGCTCGAGGCACAGATCCTCATGCTCGGAAGCCACAACATCCTCAACCCTGCCAACGGAGCACCTATCACCGTTCCTTCACAGGACATGGTTCTCGGACTCTACTATATTACAAAGGAGAGGGCAGGCATGAAGGGCGAAGGCTCAAGATTCTACTCTCCTGAGGAAGTTATCATTGCCTACAACGAGCAGAGACTCGATATCCACTCCAAGATTTCAGTACGTCTCCCGATAGACTTCACAGATCTTTCAAAGGGCTACCACCTCGTAGATACGACAACCGGCCGTATCCTGTTCAACCAGGTGGTTCCTAAGGAAGTGGGATATCTGAACACCTTGATCAACAAGAAGGCCCTCAGAGACATCATCAGCCTCGTGATCAAGACTTGCGGTGTAATGAGGACCACCCAGTTCCTTGACGACATCAAGAACATGGGATACCTCATGGCATTCCGCGGCGGTCTGTCCTTCAACCTCGGAAACGTTATTGTTCCTGCAGGAAAGCAGAAGCTCATAGACGATGGTTACAAGAAGGCCGACGAAGTTAAGTTCAACTTTGACAACGGTCTGATTACCAACAATGAGCGTTACAACCAGATCATCGATATCTGGACCAACGTAAACAATGAGCTCAGTAAGGTTGTGGTAAAGGAAATCTCAGCAGACAACGAGGGCTTCAACCCTGTATGGATGATGCTGGATTCCGGAGCCCGTGGATCCAAGGAGCAGATACGTCAGCTCTGCGGAATGAGAGGATTGATGGCCAAGCCACAGAAATCCGGAGCCACCGGAGGTAACGAAATCATCGAGAACCCTATCCTTGCAAACTTCAAGGAAGGCCTTTCAGTTCTCGAGTACTTCATCTCCACCCACGGTGCACGTAAGGGTCTGGCCGATACCGCTCTTAAGACTGCAGACGCAGGTTACCTGACCAGAAGGCTCGTAGACGTTTCTCATGACGTAATCGTTACAGAGGAAGACTGCGGAACCCTCAGAGGTCTGGTAGCAACGGAAATCAAGAACAAGGACGAGGTTGTTGAAACCCTGTACGACAGAATACTCGGTAGAACAACCGTTCACGAGATTTACGACCCTACCAACGGAGAGCTCATCATTGGTGCCGGTGAGGAAATCACTGAAGAAATTGCAGCCAGGATCGAGAGCCTTCCTATAGAGGCAGTGGAAATCCGAAGCGTGCTCACCTGCGAAAGCAAGAAGGGAGTTTGCGCCAAGTGCTATGGCCGTAACCTTGCACGCAACAAGATGGTTGAAACCGGAGAGGTTGTCGGCGTAATTGCTGCACAGTCCATCGGTGAGCCAGGTACTCAGCTGACTCTGAGAACATTCCACGTCGGTGGTACTGCAAGTGCTTCTGTAGCTGAAAACGAAATCGTATCCAAGTACGACGGAAGGCTCGAGTTTGAGGAACTCCGCACCTTGGACAAGATCAACGAGAACGGCGAGAAGCAGACCATAGTAATAGGCCGCGGCACCGAGCTCAGGATTGTGAACGCAGACAGCGGAATTTCTATGTCTGAATACCGAATCCCTTACGGCTCAATTCTTTACAAGAAGAATGGCGAGCTGGTAAAGAAGGGAGACCGCATTTGCGAGTGGGATGCCTACAACGCTCTCACCCTTGCAGATGTAAACGGTAAGATTGCCTACGACCAGCTGGTTGAGAACGAGACCTACAAGAATGAGGCAGACGAGTCCTCACACGTAGACAGGGTGGTAATCGACTCCAAGGACAAGAACAAGAACCCTGTCATCAGGATCGTAGATTCCGAAGGCAACGACCTTAAGAGCTACAACCTTCCTCTTGGCGCCCACATCATGGTAAACGACGGTCAGGAAGTTAAGGCCGGAGATACTCTGGTCAAGATTCCTAGAGCGGCTTCTTCAAAGGCCGGTGACATTACAGGAGGTCTTCCTCGTGTAACCGAGCTGTTTGAGGCACGTAACCCGTCCAACCCTGCAATCGTAGCCGAGATCAACGGAGACGTACAGATGGGCAAGATCAAGAGAGGTAACCGCGAAATCATCATCAAGTCCCGTAAGGGCGACCAGGAGAGGCATTACCTTGTTCCTCTGACCAAGCAGATACTTGTTCAGGAGAACGACTACGTAAAGGCCGGCGATCCGCTTTCAGACGGAAGCATCGCACCTGCAGACATCCTCAGGATACTCGGTCCTACCAAGGTTCAGGAATACATCGTGAACGAGGTTCAGGCAGTGTACAGGATGCAGGGTGTGAAGATCAACGACAAGCACTTCGAGGTTATCGTAAGACAGATGATGCGCAAGGTCCAGGTTGTGGATCCGGGCGATACCCGCTTCCTGCCTGAACAGCTCGTAGACCGTCAGGAATTCTTCAGACAGAACGACGAGCTCTGGGACAAGATGGTAGTTCTGGATGCCGGCGATTCCAAGAATCTCCGTCCGGGCCAGATAGTTACCGTAAGGGCTCTCAAGGATGAGAACTCATCTCTCAAGAGACAGGCTCTCAAGACTGTAGAGGCAAGGACTCCGGTTCCTGCAACTGCAGACCAGATACTCCAGGGTATCACAAGAGCAGCTCTGAAGACCAGCAGCTTCATGAGTGCAGCTTCATTCCAGGAGACTACCAAGGTTCTTTCCGAGGCAGCCATCTATGGAAAGACAGACACTCTGGAAGGCCTGAAGGAGAACGTAATATGCGGACATCCAATTCCTGCAGGTACAGGTCTGAGAGACTACGAAAAGATTGTAGTTACCAGCGAAGAAGAGTACCAGAAAATGATGAAGGCTCAGGCAGCCCTTGCCGCACAGGCAACCGCCGTTGAAGAGTAAGTCATTTTCATAAGTTGTTTTTATCCCGACAGAATCAGTAACATTTTACAGTCTGTCGGGATAATTTTTTTTACTTTTGTCCTGCACTGGAAAGAAATAGATACAAACAATCATAATACACACACGATGAAAAAGTTTTTTATCCTGGCGGTTGCTGCACTTGCAGCATTTTCCTGCACTGAGAAGAAAGCAGGTTATACCGTTACCGTAAATGTTGGAGATGACGACTTTACCAGCTTCATCCTCACGAATCGCGAAAAAGAAAACCCTGTAGCTGATACAGTTGCAGTTGTTGAAAAAAAGGCCGTATTCACTGGCAACGTAGACGGATTTGACGTCCGCTACATAATGGGTGTTAAAGAAGGTGAAGAACCTGAGTACCTTGGAAGACTGTTCCTTGAGAATGCAAACTACACAGTGAATTTTACCGCAGACGGTGACCACTTCCACTCAAACATTGAGTCTGACGGTCCTATCCAGATGCAGTGCGACTCACTCAACAACCTTGTAAAGGCTGTTTATGAAAAGAACAACATGCATGAACTTGAGAAACTGTACGAGGCAGGAGACCAGAAGGTTAAGGATTCAATCATGAACATTGTAAAAGGTGTTGGAGATGAGATCGAAGTTATTACCAACGACTTCTACGCAAAGAACCCTCTCTGCCCTCTGGCTTTGGAAAACGCTGCTTCAGATATAAGGTACGTAGGTCTTGATTCTGCAAGAAAACTTGTAGAGAAGTTTGCAGCCGTTCCTGCATTTGCAACAAACAGACTCTTCAAGAACATGCAGAAGGAACTCGAGAAGAAAGAAGCCCTCGCTCCTGGCAAACAGGCTCCTGACTTTACCCTGAACGATCCTGAAGGCAACCCTGTAAAATTCTCAGAGGTATATCCTAAGAACAAGGTTACCATGATTGATTTCTGGGCTTCATGGTGCGGACCATGCCGCAAATTCAACCCTACCCTTACACAGATCTACGCCAAGTACAACAAGAAGGGCTTCGGCATCCTCGGCGTTTCACTTGACAGGGAACAGGAAAAGTGGGTTGAGGCTATCAAGGCTGACAAGCTAGTTTGGCAGCACGTATCAGACCTCAAGTTCTGGGACAGCGAGGCCGGCCGGCTCTACAACATCAGCTCAATACCTCAGAGCTACTTCGTAGATTCAGAAGGCAAGATACTCCTTGCATCACCATCTGAAGACCAGATCGAGAGTTTCCTCGCTGAATACCTGAAATAATACTCAGCGATTACGAACCAGCCGGCACCAAGCGTTTGCGAGGCCGATAGGCATCAAACTTATGCGTGACCGGTAGGCACCAAGCTTATGCGTGACCGATAGGCATCAAACTTATGCGAGGCCGGTAGGCATCAAGCTTATGCGTGACCGGTAGGCATCAAGCTTATGCGTGACCGGTAACTTACTGGTAATCAATAAAATAAGAAAACACCTGTATGCAATTCCACATACAGGTGTTTTCTTATATCGCTGAGTATCAACTACTTATTAGTCACGGCCTTCAAACGTTCAAACGTTCAAACGTTCAAATTTCCAAATTTCCAAATGTCCAAATGTTCAAACGTTCAAACTTCCAAATGTCCAAACGTTCAAATTTCAAAACGTTCAATGCCAATTGCCAAAGTTCATAGGCCTACAGTTCCAGGTGGGCCTCAACAATTTGAAGACCGCCTGCAGAACGCAGTTCAACGGCTCCCAGCGCAGCAGGCAGAAGCAGCAGGTCTCCCTCAGAAACTTTCATGCTGTCCTTGATGCACCCTCCCGGCAAACTGCTGAAAAACAGAGTACCTGAACCCGCTGTGCAAACCACTGCTGTAAAGGTTTCCCACATGGAGTTGTCCAGAAGGCAGAACTTCTCAACTCCGGAATCCTGGACATCGCTGAATCTTATGAAGTTGCTTACAAAGTGAGGACATCTGGCAAGGCTTAACATGGCCGGCCTGTTTCCATCTGTTTTACAGTCAAATACGTTCCTCTGCTTTTCTACAAAAGCTTCATGCTTCTCGTCAAAGTCTATGGCTCTCATCGCATCCTCCACATCCAGGTGACGGCGCTTGCCTTCTATGTCAACCCTGTTGAAATCGTAGAGGCGGTAAGTGGTATCCGAAGGCTGCTGGATTTCAAGTATCCTGGTTCCGGCTCCGATGCTGTGGACGGTGCCGGCAGGAATGAAATACCAGTCTCCCTTCTTAGGAGAAAAACGGTTCAGCACGTCTTCAAGGGTCTTCTCGCCTTTCCTGACATCTGTTTCCTTGATGGAATTATGTACTATGGCCTTGAACTCGTTTTCTGAAAACCTCTTTGAAAAGCCCAGGAGCAGTTCTGAATCTTCCTCAGCCTTAAGTACATACCACATTTCCGTCTTGCCGTTTGGCAGACCCTTTTCCCTGGCCATGCCGTCATCGGGATGAACCTGAACGGACAGCTGCTGGTTAGAGTTGATGTACTTTACAAGCATCGGGAACCTGTTCCCGAAGGCCTTCCAGACCTTTCCTCCCACAAGTTCCTCTTTATATATGTCTACAAGTTCAGAAAGGGTCTTCCCGCAATCAGGACCTTCGGAGATGCATACTGTCTGCCTTCCCTCCATGGCGGAGAGAATCCAATCCTCGCTTCCCCATATGGTACCGATGGTAACCGGTCTGAACTTTAACGGACGCATTTGTTTCACCTCTTCTATCTACGGTTACAAAATGTTCAACGCTACTGTAACTCCCGCCATTACAATGGAAACCATGCTCATGAGCTTGATCAGTATATTCAGCGACGGACCGCTTGTATCCTTGAAAGGATCTCCCACCGTATCTCCCACCACGGTAGCCTTATGGGCATAGGAACCCTTTCCTCCAAAGTTGCCTTCCTCGACAAACTTCTTGGCATTGTCCCAGGCTCCGCCGGAATTGGCCATGAAAACAGCCAGGACGAATCCGCTGCTGAGGCCTCCTACCAGAAGCCCAAGTACACCTGAAACCCCGAGCAGTATGCCAACGGCAACCGGTGCGGCTATGGCCAGAAGAGAAGAACCTATCATTTCCCTCTGTGCGCTCCTGGTTGAAATCTCCACGCAACGGGCATAGTCCGGAGTTGATGTTCCGTCCAGGATTCCCTTGTCTGAAGAGAACTGTCGCCTGACCTCCTCCACCATCTTCTGGGCGGCCCTTCCAACAGAACCCATGGTAAGTCCGCAGAACAGGAATGCCAACATGGCACCTATGAATATGCCCACAAGCACCTTCGGATTCATGAGGTTCACGTCAAACCAGGTCATGAAATCCGCAAAGCCGGCATTGTGGAGAGCTTCCTTGCTTTCCAGGGCAAGAGACTCGGTGTTGAGATTACGGACGGCCGCTTCAAGGCCTGAAGTATCGGCAACCCTCAGAAGGGCAATCTTGATTTCTTCAATGTATGAGGCCAGCAGAGCCAGGGCTGTAAGAGCGGCAGAACCAATTGCAAAGCCTTTTCCGGTGGCGGCTGTAGTGTTGCCAAGAGCATCCAGCACGTCTGTACGGTCCCTGACCTCGGGCTCAAGTCCGCTCATCTGGGCATTTCCGCCTGCATTGTCGGCTATAGGCCCGTAAGCGTCCGTTGCCAAGGTAATTCCAAGTGTTGACAGCATTCCTACAGCGGCTATGCCTATGCCGTAAAGGCCGAATGAAAGATTTTCCTTGGAAAGCAGGTCGGCTGAAAATTCAGTTGCGCAAAGGTAAGCCAGGATTATCGCCACACCTATCGTGATAACTGGAATGGCGGTAGAAATCATACCTGTTCCCACACCGGAGATGATGACAGTTGCCGGCCCGGTCTGGGCACTTTCTGCAATTTTCTTGGTTGGCTTGTAAGAATGAGATGTATAGTACTCGGTTGTCTTTCCTATTATTATTCCTGCACACAGGCCAGTCAGAACTGAGAATGAAATTCCGAGCCAGTGAGTGAGTCCCAGGGCATACAATATAATAAAGGAGAATATCGCAATCAGAACAGAGGAGAAATTGACTCCCAGGCTCAGCGATTTCAAAAGCTGACCCATTCCGGCGTTCTCCTTGGTCTTTACAAGGAATATGCCTATTACGGAAAGGAACACTCCCACTGCGGCAATGAGCATAGGAGCGAACACGGCCTTGACCTGCATCCCACCCTGACCTATGAAGGCACTTGCCCCCAGGGCTGCCGTAGCCAGCACGCTTCCGCAGTAGGATTCATAGAGGTCTGCGCCCATGCCGGCCACATCACCTACATTGTCTCCAACGTTGTCTGCGATGGTAGCAGGATTCCTCGGATCGTCTTCCGGAATCCCGGCCTCAGTCTTGCCCACAAGGTCAGCTCCGACGTCTGCGGCCTTGGTATAGATACCGCCGCCTACTCTGGCAAACAGAGCCTGGGTTGAGGCTCCCATACCGAAAGTAAGCATGGTTGTAGTGATGATGGTAAGTTTCTGGCTGATATCTTCAGGATTGATGAAGTAGTCCAGCACCATATACCATATAGATATGTCAAGAAGCCCCAGCCCCACAACGGTAAGCCCCATGACCGCTCCGCTGCGGAAGGCCACCTTGAGACCTTTGTTCAACGACGAGCGTGCGGCGTTGGCAGTACGGGCTGAAGCGTAGGTTGCCGTTTTCATCCCTATGAACCCTGCAAGTCCGCTGAAGAAGCCTCCGGTAAGGAAAGCAAAAGGAACCCAGCCGTTCTGGATTTTCAACCCGTAGGCCAGGAAGGCAAAAACTGCAGCAAGGACCAGGAAGACAATAACCACAACCTTATATTGCTGTTTCAGATAGGCCATTGCACCCTGCCTTACAAAAGAAGCAATTTCCTTCATCTTAGGAGTACCTTCATCCTGACGGAGCATGTTCCGATAGAATATGTATGCGAAGAGCAAAGCTACCAGAGAAGCGGCAGGAACCAGGTAAAACAGATAACCAGTGATATCCATATCCATAATTTTATTTGACTTTTAAATCATATACTCAAAGATACAAAATTTTTCTTTCTCAGACCACAAATTTGGCTTTCATTTAGTAAGCATGAACGCATTACCTCTTCTGTAACGTCTTCTGCAAGTTTCTTCAAAATCTCTGTATTTGAACCTGTTGTTGCTATAGTTATCTTGGGTACGCGCAGTAATCCCCCATCAGATGAATTATCTGAAACCACAGGTTTACGCACCTTTTCAAGAAGGTTCCTGGCCCTTTTAGCCACAGCCGGTGCCGGATTGATAACGTTCAATCTGTCAGAAGCAACCTTGCGGATGACCTTCTCCAGAAAAGGATAATGCGTGCAGCCGAGAACCACACAGTCTGCTCCCGCTTCAAGCATAGGATCTATATATTTCTTTACAAGTTGCTCTGCCTCAGGAGAATCCATCTTGCCAGACTCCACCAGTTCAACCAATCCTTCACCCACCCTTTCTATTATCTTGACATTCCTCCTGAGGGCATAACGTTCAGAAGTTGCAAGATACAGGCTTCCCTTGAAAGTACCCTGGGTAGCCAGAACTCCTATAACGCCCGTCTTTGTAAGCGCAGCTGCCGGCTTTACGGCAGGTTCCATTCCAACAAATTGAATATCAAATGATTTCCTGAGATTCGAAACGGCTGCTGCAGTTGCAGTGTTACATGCCACCACAATAATTTCAGCACCTCTTTCAATCAGAAATTCAGATATTGCGGTGGCTCTTTTTACTACCATTTCCTTACTTTTAGGACCATAAGGACAATACGCAGCATCTGAAATATAGTAATAATCCTCTGACGGCATTAACTTTACAAGTTCCTTCCAAACTGAAAGGCCTCCGGAGCCAGAATCAAAAACACCTATCATAAAAACAACGTTTAAAGTGGGAATAAAGCTACCCCTAGCACAAATATAACACAAATGTTGCTTTTTCTTATTAAAAATATAACATTGCGCAAAAAACTTACCGGAAAATTTGTTCGATGACATTTAAATGTGTATCTTGCACCCTAGACTAAAGCCAACCGAACAAACAAATTAATTAACAATAAACAACACTACTTAAAATTAACTAAAAATCAACCAAATGAAACGAATTACATTTGTTTTGGCGTTACTATTGTTATGTGTTGGGCAATTTGCTTTCGCACAGACAATTAAAGTAACTGGAACCGTTACTGACGCTTCTGACGGCTCGACTCTTCCTGCTGCAGACGTTATCGTAAAGGGAACCACTACCGGTGTTGCTACTGATGGAAACGGACAGTTCGTCATCAACGTAAGAAGAGACGCTGTTCTCGTTTTCTCATATCAGGGATATGCAACCCAGGAGATTGCCGTAAACGGCAGGTCTGTAATCAACGTTGCTCTCCAGTCAGATAACATCGCACTGGAAGACATTATCGTGGTAGGTTACGGTACCGGTAGAAAGATCTCCACTGTCGTAGGTTCTGCGCAGACAGTTAAGGCAAAGGCTTTGAAAGACAAACCAGTCATCAACGCTGCCGACGCTCTCCAGGGACAGGTTGCCGGTCTGCAGGTCTACACCTCTTCAGGAGACCCTTCAGCTACCGTATCAATGAGAATCAGGGGTGTGAACTCTCTCCAGGCTTCTACTACCCCTCTGTTCGTACTTGACGGAACTCCTGTTATGAGTGATATTTTCAACACTCTGAACCCTAACGATATCGAGAGCGTTACCGTCCTTAAGGACGCTTCCTCAACAGCTATCTACGGTTCACGTGCCGCCAACGGAGTCGTTTACATCACAACCAGGAAAGGTACAACTGAGAAACCTGTAGTAAAGCTTTCTGCCAACTACGGTATTTCCAACCTTGCAAGGAATCCGGTCAAGCGCGTCAACTCAGAAGAGTGGTTCAGACTCGCTGAAATGGTTAACCCGGATTATCTGACAGATGCTGACTTCCAGGCAACCAAGAAGTTCAGACTCGGCAACAACTTCAACACAAACTGGATGAAGTGGGCTCTGAACGAGAACGTTCCTACCATGGGTGCAGTCATTTCAGTTTCTGGTAGAACAAAAGTTGTTGATTACTACATCTCATTGACCGCCAACAGAATGGAAGGTATTGAGCCTCTGACTGCACACAACCGTTATGCAGCACGTATCAACATGAACGTAACTCCTACAGACTGGTTCAAGTTCGGTATATCACTCGGCGTAGGCTACCAGCAGTCAAGGGAAAACCCTTACAACTCAGACTACTCTTCCGGTAACCGTAACAACTGGAACAACCCTGTAAACTTCGCTCTCTGGGCACCTACATGGTGGACTCCTTACAAGATCAATACAGACGGTGCCGGAAACTTCACCGGTTTTGGAGAAGAGACTCCTTATATGGCAGACTTTGGCGCATACAGCCCTAAGTACCGCTACAAGTATCTGAAGGTTAAGGACAATACAGTAAGGCTCAACGGCAACATCTACGAGCAGATTTCCCCTATCAAGGGTCTGACGATCAGATTTGCACAGGGTCTGGAAGGATATGACTACAGGTTTACCCAGCGCTTCCTCCAGGACCCTGAGAACTGGATTGCCAACTATTCTCCTTACAACAACACAGCCGGCCCTTACGTAGCTCATTCATTCCAGAGATACTACAGGTTGACTTCTACCAATACTGCTGAGTACAAGTTCCAGCTTGGTGGAAAGCATAACATCACTGCCCTGATCGGTCAGGAGGCTATCATAAACAACTCCACTTCATTCAGGGCTTCCGAGCACGGCCAGCCAGATGCACGTCTTGCAACTCTGGGCAACGGTACGCAGTTCAACCAGCCAAGTGAAGGTTATTCACAGTACAAGTTCAACTCCATTTTCTCAAGACTTTCTTATGACTACAACAACAAGTACTATGTAGACCTCTCCTTCCGTAGGGACGGTTCTTCACTCTTCGGAGCAAACAAGAGGTATGCAAACTTCTGGTCTGCAGGTGCTATGTGGAACATCAAGTCTGAGAACTTCCTCAAGGATGTAGACTGGATTGACAAGCTGCAGCTTTCTGCAAACTACGGTACTGTAGGTAACTCCGGTATTGACAACTACCTGTCACACGCTACAGTTGCTACCGGTACTAACTACATGGGTACAACTTACTACATCAACAATTCAGGTAACGAGAACCTGACTTGGGAAACTCTGGAAAGCTTGAATATCGCTCTCGATTTCAGACTTTGGAACAGACTGGAAACCAAGTTGGAGGTTTACCGCAAGAATACAAAGGACATGCTCCTTGAAATTCCTTGGTCTTATTCAACCGGTTTCTCCGGAGGTTACGGAAACATCGGTAACATGAAGAACGAGGGTATCGAGGCTACAATCACTTACGACTGGATCCGCAACGATAACATGTTCCTGCAGACCAGCCTGAACATCTCCTATAACAAGGACAAGATCACCAAACTGTTTGACGGCCGTGATTCATTCGAGCTCCCTGACTACGGTCTGAACTACTGTGTAGGCCACTCAGCAGGTGAACTCTGGTATGTAAAGAGTGCCGGTATAGATCCTGCTACCGGACGTCCTCTCTGGTATGACAAGGATGGCAACATCACTTCAGTTTACTCAGACGACAACCGCGTGCTCCTTGGCAAGTCAAGATATGCACCATGGTCAACCGGTCTCCAGATTGACTTCAGCTACAAGAACTTTGCTCTCCAGGCACAGTTCTCCGGAATCTTCGGAAAGTATCTGATCAACAACGACCGTTACTTCTACACCAACTCCAACTTTGCAGACAACCGTCTTGCAAGCGAGCTCCTTACCAAGATGTGGACTACTCCTGGCCAGAAGGCTAAGTATCCTAATCCTCAGTATGTAGTAAATGACGAGTGCTTTGACTCAAGACTGGTTGAGAATGCATCATTCGTAAGACTTAAGGGTGTTACCCTTTCTTACTCTCTCGGCAAGAACGCTCTCAACAAGATGGGCGGCGTACTTACAGGTGTAAGATTCTTTGTAACAGGACGTAATCTCCTTACTTTCACCAAGTACACAGGTTGGGATCCTGAGCAGAACATCAACCTCCAGCTCGCTGTTTACCCTAACACTAAGCAGTATGCAGCAGGTGTTGAGTTAACTTTCTAAAATCGCAGAGAATATGAAAAAGATTATATTATCACTTGCAGTTTTGGCTCTCCTTGTTACAAGTTGCAACCTGGATGAGCAGCCACAGGGAGTTATTCCAAAAGAAGGCTCCATCGTTACAGTGGAAGATGCAGAGGGATGGATGAGATACGAATACGTATTTCTGAGAGCCTATACAGCCGGCTCCATGATCTACACCTCTGAGATTGCTTCAGACTTCTTCAATCCTTGTCTTGACTACGGTAACCGCGAAGGTTCAGAGTACAGGTGGGACTGGAATTCAGGCTCTCCTTTCGTAGACATCTGGGCAGGTGCTTACAGTGCAATCAACCATGCTTGCTATGCTATAGAATCTGTAGAAGCCATGGATAAGACATCCCTGGACGCAAGCCAGGTACAGCGTCTTAACAAAGTCCTTGGCGTAGCCCATTTTGTCAAGGCTTACTTCGGACTCAAGCTCCTTGAGTACTATGCTCCTGTTTACAACTCCGCCAACAAGGACAAATACGGTATCATGCTCGTAGACTTCCACAGACCTAGCGGTGACATCAACTCATACCCTGGAAGAAGTACCGTTGAGGAATCATACCAGTGGGTGGTTGACAATGCAAAGCAGGCCGAGTCTCTTATGACCCTGTACGGAGGAAAAGTTGGCTCAGAAGAACTCACAATTGACGTTATCCACGCTTTCCAGGCAAGGCTTGCTCTTTACATGGGCAACTGGGATGAGGCTATTGCAAAGTCAACTGCTTTGGTTGACGGCGGGAAGTATCCTCTGTGCCAAGACCAGGCAGAAATGACAGCACTCTGGACTAACGATTCAGGACAGGAATGTCTCCTCCAGCTCTGGGCCAACGCTGACCAGAACTCACTTCCTAGCACCAATGACCCTAGCTACTACGGATACACTCCTTCAACAGGCCTGTACAAACCAGACTGGATTGTCAACAAGTGGGTTGCATCAGGACTCTATGGCACTGGTGACCTCAGGTTCTCTACTTGGTTCAAGACAGGCGTAACCGTTACCGTTACCATCGGTTCTGCTTCAGGCATTACCCTGATGAACAAGTTCCCTGGAAACCCTTCTCTTGGCAATGAGACACAGCACCTCCAGAAGATCAAACCTTTCCGTATTGCTGAGCAGTACCTGATTGCTGCCGAGGCTTTCGCCCGGAAGGGCGGTGCTGATGCCGTTGCATGCCAGTATCTCGACAAACTCGGAAGCAAGAGAATCACTTCTTACCATGAGGTATCCCTTACAGGCGACGCCCTTCTGGAATACATCAAGGAAGAAAGAGCAAGAGAGTTCATCGGTGAAGGTTTCAGATGGTTCGACCTCAAGAGATGGGGCCAGGGCATGTCTGCAAGACCTGATCCTCAGCTCAAGGCTCTCATCCACACCGGCGGATCAAATGCTGCCGCACTCAACCTTGCAGTTTCTGCATCCGACCACCGTTGGGTAGCTCCTATTCCAGTTGACGAGCTTGCTGCCAACCCTCAGATCAGAGACCAGCAGAACCCAGGTTACTAATGGATTATTAACTTAATAAATAAGATGAATATGAAACTTGTTAAATACGGATTCGGATTATTGCTTTCTGTATTGTTCGTAACATCTTGCGCAACCAAGTTCCCTGATTACAAGCTCGTAAACGAAGATGTTTCCTGGGAAACCGATGCGCTGGGTTTCGGTATGGACGAGGATGAGACACCTGTTGTCATCAAGATACAGAGAGGTATTGCTAATGAGGCTTTGGAAGTTCCAATTACCCTCACCGACGAAAACGGCGTTTACAAAATTTCCACTACGAAGGTTACCTTTGCTCCTGGAGAATTTGAAAAGACCGTTACTCTGAGCTATGATTATTCAACTCTGGTTCCTGGTATTGAGTATATCTTCAAGCTCAGCTTCAATGATGCAATGGCCGGTCACGGATGCTTCAGCACAGTAGAAGGCAACGGAAAGATGCTCCTTGAGTATGAAGACTACATGGATGGCTGGTATTCAGGAAGATATGAAGTTGACCTCAGTATTATGTCATTCGTCCATCTTGACGGTCCTATAGTAAGTGACCTCGACAGTGATACCTGGAAACTCATGAGAGCAAAAGGTACTACAGCTTACTACAAGATGGTTATCTATGATGAGAAAGCCTATCTTGAATTCAAGAACCCTGGCGACGGATCATTCGTAATGGATAAGTATTCCGGTTACAATGATTTCGTATCCAAGTTCTCTGGTGGCAAGGCTGAATACGATTTCACCCACAAGGGCAATGCATATCACTTTGAGACCAGATACGGCAGATCAGAAATTGTCTGCAGCGGTGAGGAACTCGCCAGCGGCGACTACATCGAGCTCGAAGGATGGGTATCCAAGAATGGCAAATGGTTCAGTGGCGGTTACAACTGCTACATAGACTATGACGTTAAGTAATACTTGACGTATATCAGAGATAAGGCTGGCCTCCGGGTCAGCCTTTCTTTTTAGCTTGTTCCCATCGTTTGTGATTAGGCATTATTATTGTTATATTTGTCATAATATTCGCGAATTTAAACGGACATAAAGTATAACAAAATGAGAAGAACACTAAGAAAGACATGGCAGCTTGCCATCATGGCGGTGCTCGGAATAGTTTCACTGATTTCTGTATCTTGCGGAGGAGGCAGTAAAGGCGACAAGCCGGGTCCTGCTCCCACAACTGAAAATTTAAGTGTCAGCCCGTCAACCCTTTCACTGGCTGCCGGAGCTTCCGGTCAGATCTCGGTCACTTCAAATGTTGCATGGACAGTAAGCGCTCCAAGCGGATACACTGCTACCCCAACCAGCGGAAGCAACAACGGTACAATAACCGTAAAAGCTTCAGCCACGGCAGCAGGCGGAACCCTCACCGTCAAGGGAAAGAGCAAGTCTGCTAGCGTTACCCTGACTTCTACTTCAGGAACCATCACTCTTGAACCTGAAAGCATTTCAATACCGTCTGAGGCCACAGGTGTAACCTTCAAGATCAACTGTTCAGGTACATGGAGCGTAACGCTGCCAAATCCTAAGCCAACCTGGCTTACAGGAGTCACTCCTTCTTCAGGTACCGGGAATGCAACAGTTACCGTCAATACCGGCAAATACTTGGAAAAGACCAAGGATCAGACATTCCTTACCATCAAGAGCGGAAGCAACACCAAGTACTTTACCATCACCAAGGAAGCTGCAAAGAACAATCCTCCTTCCAAGCCTACAGGCCTGAAACCTTCAGGAAGCAATGTGGAGACCATTACAACTTTCTCTTGGAATGCTTCAACCGACCCGGATCCGAGCGACAAGGTGCAGTACACGGTGATGCTCTCAAAGGACAACTCCAACTGGAAGTCTTTCGACCCTACAGAAAAAACATCCGTTTTAAATACTGTTGAAATGGAGAAAAACACAACCTACTACTATAAAGTCGTTGCAGATGACGGTTACGAGGGAGGAAAGGTTGAAAGTGATGTTGTAACATTCACAACCGGTTCTACCAAGTCCTACTGGGCAGACGGAGAGGTAAGGTTGTATGATATCAACCCAGACGGATCAATTACTGAAGTAAGCTCCACTTCAAGGCCTTTCAAACTCATCTATACCGGTGACGGTTACACTCAGGACCTGTACAAGTATGGCGGACAGTTTGACGAGGAAATAGACAAGGGCATCAAGGCTTTGTTCCAGGTAGAGCCTTACAAGTACTATTACAATTACTTTGCTGTCTACAAGGTTGCTGCTTATTCAAACGAGGCAGGAATGAGTTCAGGCAGCACGAACTGGGATGAGGCAACCACCAAGGTAGATACCAAGTTCAAATGCTCATGGGAAGGTGGCAACTCTACAGGCATCGGCTGTGATACAAAGACTGTTGAAGAATATGCTGCAAAGTGTCCTGGTTACAAGGGAGCCACAGATGCTGAAACCAGAACCAATCTCAGCTGGTCTCCTATAAGCGTGATCATCAACGCAGACCAGTATGCTGGAACAAACATCTGGTCTTCCGGAATGGGAGGAATGAAGATGATTTCCATCGCCCAGACTCCGGCAAGGCATCCTTCTTCCGGTTCTTACGGTGGATTTGAATACACCCTCCGTCACGAATACGGCGGACACGGAATCGGACTTCTGGGAGACGAGTATGTATACTACAGCAGCACTGCTTATCCTCACAATGAAGAATCCACATTCCGTTACTGGCAGGGAATTGGTGCTTATTGCAACACATATCTTCCAAACTGGGATGCAACCAACAACGGATGGTATTCCGACTACGAAAACTGCAATCTCGGACTCACTCCAAAAGTTGAAGGTGAAAACTGGAAGACTTTTGCTGACATGACAGACATCTACGGTGCCTGCAACATTAAACTCCATGCCGGAAGTGCAATCTACGGAGTTGGTGTCTACCGCTCTGAGAACAGCAGTTGCATGATCAACAACATCCCTCACTTCAACACCTTCAGCCGTTGGAAGATTTACTGCAGGATTAAGATTACAGCCGGAGAAACCCCTACCGTAGAGGACTTCGTAGCACATGACTTTGACAAGACCAACAGCTACGGCTCTGCCGCTCCTGCCACCAAGGCAGCAGCTACTGCTCCTGCCAGAAGATGCTCCGGACCTATGCACATCGATCCTTACCACAAGAAGCCTTATTTCCTGAAATAATCGCGATGATTGCAAATAATCAAGAGACCGGCAAGCCGGTCTCTTTTTTTATTACGGAAGAACTTGATTGGAGGTTTGAAAAAAAAGGGATGGCCATCGGCCATCCCTCAATCATTCAACTGAATTGGAATCAATTAGATGATACCCTGCTCCAGCATGGCGGTAGCAACCTTCATGAAGCCGGCGATGTTGGCACCCTTTACATAGTCGATATGACCGTCTGGCTGAGTACCGTACTTAACGCACTGCTCGTGGATGCTTTCCATGATGAAGTGAAGCTTCTCGTCAACTTCCTTGGCTGACCAGCTGATGTGGCTTGCATTCTGAGTCATCTCGAGACCTGAAGTAGCAACACCACCTGCGTTAACGGCCTTACCAGGAGCGAAGAGGATACCGTTGTTCTGGAAGTAGTGGATAGCGCCAGGCTGGCAACCCATGTTGGATACCTCGCAGCAGCACCAGCAACCGTTCTTCTGAAGTTCCTTAGCGTCGTCCTCTGAAAGCTCGTTCTGGAATGCGCAAGGAAGAGCGATGTCGCAAGGAATGCTCCAAGCCTTCTTGCCTGCAGTGAACTTAGCCTTTCCAGGGAACTTGGTAGCCATATCCTCTACCTTGTTGCGGTTGGAAGCACGCATCTCGAGCATGTAGGCGATCATCTCGTCTGTAATGCCTTCAGGAATCTCGCATACTCCGTCCGGACCAGAGATGGCAACAACCTTTGCGCCAAGCTCCTTAGCCTTTGTAGCAGCACCCCAAGCTACGTTACCGAAACCTGAGAGAGCAACCTTCTTGCCAGCGATGTCCTTTCCAGCCTTGTGGAGAAGGTGCTGGGTGAAATACAGAGCACCGAAACCGGTAGCCTCCGGACGAAGGATAGAACCTCCCCAAGTAGCTCCCTTACCGGTAAGAACTCCTGTATTGTATTCTCTTGCGAGCTTCTTGTACATACCGTAGAGGTAGCCGATCTCACGTCCGCCAACTCCTACGTCACCTGCAGGGATATCCTGATCAGGACCGATGCACTGCCAAAGTTCAGTCATGAAAGCCTGGCAGAAACGCATGATTTCGTCGTTTGACTTTCCTACCGGGTCAAAGTCAGAACCACCCTTTGCACCACCCATAGGGAGGGTAGTCAGAGCGTTTTTGAAAGTCTGCTCAAAACCGAGGAACTTCAACATTGAAGGAACCACTGCCTTGTGGAAACGAAGACCTCCCTTGTAAGGGCCGATGGCGCTGTTGAACTGGATACGATAACCGAGGTTGGTCTGAACCTGTCCCTTGTCGTCCACCCAAGTTACACGGAATGTGAAGATACGGTCTGGCTCGACCATTCTTTCAACGATTTTTGCCTTTTCGAATTCAGGATGCTGGTTATAAACCTCCTCGATAGACTCGAGAACTTCCTGAACGGCCTGAAGGTACTCATTCTCACCAGGATGCTTTGCAGCCAGGTTAGCCATTATTTCAGCTGTTTTCATATTAAGTACGAATGTTTTAAAAAATTGGTTTGTTATAGTGTGAATGTTAATTTCTATTCTACTGTCCAGGTAGCTCCGCTGTGGAGGAGTTCGTCCATGTTGTGGATCTTGGCCTTGGCCTTCACCTCATCCAGCTGGAAGTATATGCTGTCGTCGTAGGTCTTGTCTGCAACATCGCGGATGACTCCCAAAGCTACAGGGAATTCAGGACCCTTCATGTTTACCAGCATGGAGTGGATTCCGAAGTTGTCTTCCTTGGAGTTGTGTACCAGGATGTCTTTTTCTGTAATCCCGTTTTCACCGAGCTTTACGACCTTGAGTTTAAGGCCGTCAAGGACGATACCCTTGTCGCGGTCCTTTCCAAAGATCATAGGCTCACCGTCGCGGAGGATTATGGTCCTGTCTGCCCTTACGGCACGGTCAGAGATGTCAGCATGGGTTCCGTTGTTGTAGATCATGCAGTTCACCAGCATTTCCATTACGGAGGTTCCGTCGTGCATGGCAGCCCTCACCATTATCTCCTGGTTGAGTGCAAGCTCGCTGTCCAGACTTCTTGCAAAGAAGGTACCCCTTGCACCAAGAACCAATTCACCAGGAGTGAACGGGTATTCGATGGTTCCGTAAGGAGAAGTCTTGGTAACAGTCCCGAACCTTGAAGTAGGAGAATACTGGCCTTTGGTAAGACCGTATATCCTGTTGTTGAACAATATGATGTTTACGTCTATGTTGCGGCGGATCTCATGGATGAAGTGGTTTCCTCCTATGGCCAGTGCATCACCGTCTCCGGTCATCTGCCATACTGAAAGCTTCGGGTTGGCCACTTTCATTCCGGTTGCAAGGGCGCCTGCCCTGCCGTGGATTCCGTGGAAGCCGTAAGTGTTCATGTAGTAAGGGAAACGGCTGGAACATCCGATTCCTGATACGAATACGAACTGCTCCTTGGTATATCCCCTCTTCTCGCAAATCTCAGGCATCGCCCTGAGAACAGCTGCAAGTATAGCGTGGTCTCCGCAACCCGGGCACCACTTCACTATCTGGTCGCTCTTGAAATCTTGCTGTGTATATTTCATTGCTATTCCTCCAAATTAAAGTGCCTTTACTGCATCCACGATTTCGTGAACCATAAACGGCTGTCCCTGAACTTTATTGAGCTGCAGATACTGGAACTGAGGATGCTTTGCCCTCAGGTAATCTGCAAACTGACCGCTGTTGAGCTCGCATACAAGGATCTTCTTGTAGTGGCTGAACACTTCGGCAGTGTTCTTTGGAAGCGGATTGATATAGTCGAAATGGGCAAAGCCCACACTCTTTCCTTCTTCCAGAAGCTGTGAAGCAGCTGTGTAGAGGTGGCCGTAGGTTCCGCCCCAGCCAACAAGCAGCACATCAGCTTCCTTCTTGCCGTAAACTTCAAGTTCAGGAATGCAGTCCGCTATCTTCTCGAGCTTTGCAGCACGGTTTCTTACCATCATTTCATGAACCTCAGGATCTGAAGAAACTGCACCTGCCGGACTCTTCTCAAGGCCGCCCACCCTGTGCTCCAGACCTGGAGTTCCCGGGATGGCCCACTTCCTTACGAAAGTCTGGGGATCTCTTTCAAACGGCTTGAACTTGCCCTCGCATTTATCAATGATAGGAGGATTGATGGCAGGATAATCGCTCATGGAAGGAATCTTCCAAGGCTCGCTACCGTTGCCAAGATATCCCTCTGAAAGGAATACCACAGGCATCATGTGCTCCATAGCATACTTGGCAGCGTAGAAGGCAGCCCTGAAGCAGTCAGATGGAGTGCGTGCAGCCATTACCATAACCGGACATTCTCCGTTCCTTCCGTAGAGAGCCTGTGCAAGGTCTGTCTGCTCGGTCTTGGTAGGAATACCGGTGGAAGGGCCGCTTCTCTGAACATCCACCACAACCAGAGGAAGCTCGGCGATGCAGGCAAGTCCGAGAGCCTCGCTCTTGAGCGAAAGACCAGGACCTGAAGTTGTAGTCACAGCCATGTTTCCTGCATAGGCGGCACCTATGGAAGTACAGATGCCGGAGATTTCGTCTTCGCACTGCATTGTCTTGACTCCCAGATTCTTATGGATAGCAAGTTCTTCCAGGATGGCAGTTGCAGGAGTGATAGGATAAGAACCTACGAACATAGGCCTTCCGCTCTTTTCAGATGCGGCTATAAGTCCCCATGCAGTTGCCTGGTTACCGTTGATGCTCCTGTAAACACCCTTCTCAAGCTTTGCAGGTTCCACCGTATAGGTGTTTCCTATTGCATGGGTGTTGTGGGCATAATTGTAACCGTCGTTCAAGACCTTGATATTTGGAGCAATGAGATCAGGTTTCTTTGCAAATTTCTTTTTCAGATACTCTTCAGTGAAATGCAGAGGACGGCTGAACATGAAATAGCACATTCCGAGGGTGAAGATATTCTTGCACCTTACGATTGCCTTCAGGTCCATTCCGCTGTCTTTCAGGCTCTCCTTTGTAAGAGAAGTAATAGGAGCCCAGATGATGTTGTAGTCCTGCAGATTAAGTTCCTGAATCGGATCAAGTGTCTTGAAGCCGGCCTTCTGCAAACCCTGCTCGTCAAATGAATCTTGGTCAAGAATTATGCTTCCGCCAGGTTTTGCAAACTTGGCGTTGGCCATAAGTGCTGCCGGATTCATAGATACGAGTACATCTGCAAGATCTCCAGGAGTCTTAACATCGCTCTGACCGATATGCACTTGGAAACCGGATACACCGGAAACGGTGCCCTGAGGAGCTCTGATTTCAGCTGGATAATCCGGGAATGTAGAAATCTCATTTCCGTACAGCGCAGAAGCATCTGCAAACAAAGTACCAGTGAGCTGCATTCCATCACCGGAATCTCCGGTAAAACGGATTACCACATCTTTTACGTCAACCACTTTACGTTCCATAATAAACGATTCGCGTATAGAAATACTTTCAATTAATCACTAAAATATTTTCAAATATAGACAATCTTTCAACCCTGAGCAACAAAAACCAGAAATATTTTAAACAAACATGTCAACAACTGCCCTGCAAAAAAAAAGATCGGCCAGATTATTCCGGCCGACCTCTTGATTGACAGATCACATCAGATTAGTTGTTGAACTGTGTTGGCTGGGTCTTGCTTGCAGGAATACCGAGTTCTGCCTTTACCAGAGGAAGCAGGTTTACGGTATTTGCCTCATCGATGTAGATGATTGCACCGGATGCAAGGTCAAACACATAAGCCAGACCCTGAGCCTTGGCCACTTTGTCTATAGCGTCCTGGGCCTTCTTCATCACAGGGGTGAGAAGAGTCTCCTGGCGTGAGTTGAAATCCTGCTCTGCCTGCTCCGAGAACTGCCTGATACGCTGCATCAGACTGTTGAGTTCATCCTCCTTGGTCTTCTTGATTGACTCGTTCCAGGTAGATACCTTCTCGTTATACTCCTTTAGCTTTGTCTGATAGTCTGTCTGCATGGAAGAAATAGTTTCATTGAGTTCCTTTCCAAAAGCCTGGAGCTTTGTGTAAGCGTCATCTCTCTCAGGCATGAGAGCAACTATTTCCTGTGAATTGATGTGGCCGAACTTCTGCGCATCGGCCTTGGTTGGCATCAGGGCTGCAACTGCAATGACAGATGCAACCAGCAACTTGATTGACTTGTTCATAATCTATAAAAACTTTAAATATTATTTTCTTATTTAACTGTAGGATAAACACTTATAACCTGACTGCTCAAGTCTGCAGCACTGGCTGCATAAACAACGCCTTCTGTTGTGGCTATATCGATTATAAGCATGTATCCGCCTTTCTCTGCTACAATGTCAATTGCCTTCTGAACCCTTTCCTTGATAGGATCCACAAGCTCCTGGCTCTTTTTCTGCATGGCACCGTCCTGTCCGAAGTAAGACTGCTGCTTCTGCTTTGCAGCTTTCTCCTTGTTGATTATCTCTTCCTCCTTTGCCTGACGCTGTGATGCGCTCAAGGATGCCTTCTGCTTCTGATATGTGTTGTAGAGTTTTTCTATTTCCGCAAAGTCTTTCTTCACTGCCTCCTGATACTGGTTGCCCAAAGCCTGAAGCTTGTCTGTTGCCACCTTGTATTCAGGTATTGCCGAAAGTATTGTTTCGGTATTTACATAACCGCATTTCTGCGGAACATTCTGAGCCGATGCCTGAAAGCATACAAGCACTGATGCAACTGCCAGAACCAATAACTTTTTCATAACATTTCCTCCTATGATTAAATTAGAACTGTTGTCCGATTACGAAGTGGAACTGATTTCCTCCCCTCTTCTTGCCTTCGTTTGGAACTGGATCGAATCCGTAGCCCCAGTCTATACCCATCAAACCTACCATCGGGAGCATGATCCTCACACCGACACCGGCACTTCTCTTGATTTCGAACGGATTGAATCCGCCGATTTCCTTCCAGCAGTTTCCACCTTCGAGGAATGCAAGAGCAAATATCGTGCTCGACGGCTGGAGAATGAGCGGATACCTGAGTTCAAGGGTGAACTTGTCATAGACATGGCCCACGTAGGCATTGTCCTCAATAGGCGTCAGCGAGTAGTTTGGATAACCCCTGAGGGCGATGATGTCTGATCCGTAGGTGTTATAACCGCTCATGCCGTCTCCTCCGACTTCAAATCCTTCGAAAGGAGAATAACCGAGGGATTTCTTGTAGTATCCGAGATAGCCCCAGTTTGCAGCAGCCCTGAATACCAGGTCTCCTGCAACCTTCATGTAGACATCCCCTTTGAACTGCCACT
The DNA here is from genome assembly GCA_902780455.1 of uncultured Bacteroidia bacterium. GTDB lineage: Bacteria > Bacteroidota > Bacteroidia > Bacteroidales > UBA932 > Egerieousia. The sequence goes on from CACZFO010000002.1 coordinate 95,139, forward strand.
TGTGGTATTCTATCCACTTGTATTTTTCCGTAGCAGGCATGTTCTTGTAATCGCGATGACCCCTCATCAGAGAATAAGGCGGAGTCAGCTGAAGTGTGAAAGAGAAATCAGAACCGCCTCGTGGGAAAATAGGCTGGTCTGTGGAGTTTCTTTCCAGACCCAGGGTATAACTGAAGTTATGGCTCTTTCCGGTATCGAAAAGGAAGTTGTAATACCACTTCTGCAGTTTGTATGTCTGCCAGCTCAGAGCATGGAAGAGAACAAAGTAGTTGTCCGGCCACGAAAGCCTTGATCCCAGGCTGGCGCTTACGCCGTAAACCTCCATGAACTGGTCTGAATGCCTGTAGAAGTAGTTGGAGTTGGTCTGCCTTGTAAAGTAGGTGGAAACGCTCAGGCTGACAGGTTTGTTGCCAAGAAGCCAAGGCTCGGCAAAGCTTGCGCTCAAAGCCGTGTAGTACGTTCCGCTGGTCTGGAACCTGATTGAAAGGTTCTGGCCGTCTCCCAGCGGTACCGGCCTCCAAGCCCTCTTCTTGAATATCCTCTTTATGGCAAAATTGTTGAAGCTGAGTCCGAGGGTTCCTACGAAGGTGTTTCCTCCCCAGCCGCCTGAGAGTTCAACATGGCTGTCCGGCTTTTCCTCAAGGTTGTAGGCAATGTCCACCGTGTTCTTGTTCGCATCAGGAAGCACGCTGTAACCGGTTCCGTTCTGGAATACCTCCGGATTGAAGTGCCCTATGGAAGAAAGCTCCCTTACAGACCTTTCAAAATCAGTCTGTGAGTACAGGTATCCCGGTTTTGTAAACAGGGCCCTTCTTGCAATCTTTTCAGAAGTTATGTTGTTTCCGTTGATTATGATCTTGTTGAAGGTTGCCGGCTTGCCCTCGTATATCCTCATCTCCACATCTACGGAATCGTTCTGGATAGCCTTCTCCACAGGCATCACGTTGAAGAACAGGTAACCGTTGTCGGTATACATCTTCCTCACATCAGGTTCCATCTGCTTAGGGTCTCCTGAAAGGCGCTTGTCCATGGTTACAAGGTCGTAGATGTCTCCCTTCTTGATCCTCAGCACCTGGTTGAGCTGGTCTGCAGAATAAATGCTGTTTCCGGTCCAGGTTATGTCCCTGAAGTAGTAGCGGTCTCCCTCTTCCAGGGTGAAATCTATACCGAGACGGTCATCTGAGATGTAGTAAATGGTATCTTTCAAAATCCTGGCGTCGCGGAAACCCTGCTCGTTGAAAGCGGATATCAGGTTGTTCTTGTCCTCCGCATATTCTTTCTGCTTGAATTTCTTGGATTTGAAGAAGTTCATGAGTCTCATGTCGCGGGTATGCTTCATGGACTTAACAAGCTTGCGCTCGGTCAGGTTCTCATTTCCAGTGAAGGTTATCCTGCCGATCTTGACCCTGGGACCCCTGTCTATGTCAAAGGTTACCCTGACTGCATTCTGGATAACCGGATCCTCCTCCTGTAGAACCTTTACCTGACATTTAAGGAAGCCTTTCTCATGGAAGTACTTCTTGATGATGTTCGTGGAAGATTCTATTATGTAGTCCGAAAGTTCTGAACCTCTCTTGAGCTTTAGCCTCTCGTTCAGGTCAGACTTCTGGCCGCTGCGGATTCCGCTGAACGCCCATCTTGATACTCTGGGCCTTTCAGAAAGGTGCAGGCCAAGCCAGACTGTATCCTTGTTCTGGGAAAGCGAATCGATGAAGAAACCGGCATCTGAAAAATACCTCTGGGCCCATACCCTCTTCAGGATATCGGAAAGTTCAATGCTGGGAATCACGATCTTGTCTCCCTTGTTGAGACCGGTTACCGAAAGTATCTGCTCTTCGCTGAGATATTTGACACCAGTTACCTTGACGCCGCCTATAACATACGTTTTAGGACTTGAATAATCCACATCCTGGGCGGATGCGGAAAGAGGCAGGGCGATCAAAGCCAATAAAGCCAAGCGCTTGAATATTTTCATCTATCTAAGAATTTCTTGTTAAAGTTTACCGAATCTCCTTTCTCTCTTGGAGAAGGCCTCCAGTGCGCAACGGAACTCAGGTTTGCGAAAATCAGGCCAAAGAGTATCGGTGAAATAAAACTCTGTATATGCTGTCTGCCAAAGCATGTAATTGCTTATCCTTTCCTCACCGCTGGTGCGGATCAGAAGGTCAGGATCCGGAATTCCGGCTGTTGCCAGATAGTTGTCCATGTCTGCCCAGGTCATCTGCTTTCCGGGATTCTCGGCCGCAAACCTGTTTGAAGCCTGTACGATATCCCATTTGCCGCTGTAATTGAGCATCAGGACAAGTGTAGTTCCTGTCATGGAAGCGGTAGCCTCAGTAACATCTTTTATGGCAATGCGCAGATATTCAGGCAACTGCTCTACATTGCCGACAACCTTGAACCTTACATGGTTTTCCAGCATGTAGGGAGTTTCCTGATTGATGTACTTGAGCAGCAGGCTCCAAAGACCCTGGATTTCTGCACTTGGACGGCCCCAGTTCTCAGTAGAGAAAGCAAAGAGACTCAGATACTTGATCTTCATCTCTACGGCAAGTTCAAGACAGGCCCTTACGCTCTCGGCCCCTTCCTTATGCCCCTCTATCCTCTCGTCTCCCCTGGCCTTGGCCCAGCGTCCGTTGCCGTCCATGATGATGGACACATGCTGCGGTATTTTTGATAACTCTTCCATAAAAAGTCAATAGACAGCAAATATAACAATTTTCAGGCATTCCTCCAATCAGCACCCCAATAGAGTTTCTGGCTCAAGGCCTGTATGAAATCATTGTCTGCGCTGACAAGCTCAAGGCATGTCTGGGAACTGGAGAACTTTGCAGTGGCCCCGTCCGGGAAAGAAAACGAACGGTTGTCTGCAGAAAGGGCAGCGTCTTTGTACCTTGTAGAGAAACTGACTTCTATGGTAGAAGTGTCTGAAACCACCAGCGGCCTTATGTTAAGGTTATGGGGAGCTACCGGCACGATTATCAGCACTCTGCAGCCAGGCATCACTATAGGACCTCCGGCACTCATGGAGTAGGCCGTTGAGCCGGTGGCTGAGGCAATCAGCACCCCGTCTGCCATGTACCTTGGAATAGGAGCGCCGTTCACCTTTATGTTGAGTTCAAGGACTGCCGGCCCCTTTCTCTGTATTGAGAATTCATTGAGAGCATACGGATAGAAACCTTCCGGAGTTCCGGAATAGTCCATCTTCAGGAGCGGACGCTTCTCTGTCTTGAATTCTCCCCTCAGTAAAGCAGAAACCTTTTCCACCCCCGAAGTGGTAAGGAATCCGAGACGTCCGAAGTTGATGCCGGCCACGGGAATCTTCTTGCCCCTCACCAGAGGAACGCTGCTGAGGAAGGTGCCGTCTCCGCCCAGGGAGAGCAGCAACCCCGTATCCTGAGGAAGATCTTCCGAACTGGAGAAGAACGAGGCCTCTTCCATGCACAGTCCTGGACACTTCTGCTGGAGGTAACTGTAGAACGGTCCGTAGAAGACAGGTTCGGCATCGGATTTCTCAATTATCCCGAGCAAATCCAAAAGCCTCTCAAGGCTGCTGTCATAAATGGTTCTGCCGAAAATAGCAACTTTCATATCCGTCAATTTTTCGCAAGTTAGGCATATTTTCATAAATTTGTAACCTATGGAAACAAGACTTAGCGTAAACATAAATAAAATTGCCACCCTCCGCAATGCCAGAGGGGGGAACATGCCTGATGTAATAAAATGCGCCCTGGACTGCGAGAGGTTTGGCGCCCAGGGAATTACAGTTCATCCAAGACCGGATGAGAGGCACATCAGAAGACAGGACGTACTGGACCTCAAGCCGGTACTGACCACTGAATTCAATATTGAAGGCAACCCCAAGGAGCCTTTCAACAATCTGGTACTGAGCGTAAAGCCTGCTCAGGTAACACTTGTCCCCGATGCCGAGAACGCCATCACCTCAAATGCCGGATGGGATACCGTAACCCACAAGGAATATCTGAAAGGAATCTGCAGGATGTTCAAGGAAGCCGGCATCAGGGTATCCATATTCGTG
>CACZFO010000003.1 GCA_902780455.1 uncultured Bacteroidia bacterium
GACTTCACAGGCACGTTGCACTGCTATCTGGGATGGATGGCCAAGATTCAGTTCCTGCCTGCGGTAATGGCGCTGAATTTCGTCGTGATTGCCGTTCTGCTTATCATCACGTTGCTTTTCGGAAGGATATACTGCTCTGTCATCTGCCCCCTGGGAGTGATGCAGGATATCTTCGGATGGTTTGGCAAGAAGGCAAAGAAGAACCGTTACACGTATTCCAAGGCCAAGACCTGGCTGAGGTACACCGTTCTGGCAGTTTTCATCGCTGCCATCGTTTTTGGCATTGCATCACTTGTAGCCCTTCTTGCTCCTTACAGCTCCTACGGAAGGATTGCCCAGAACATGCTTTCTCCGGTATATCTTTGGGGCAACAACATCCTGGCTTATTTGGCAGAAAGGGCAGACAGCTACACCTTCTACCACAAAGACGTATGGATCAGGTCACTGCCTACATTCATAGTTGCAGCCGCCTCTCTGGTGATACTGTTTATCCTCGCATGGCGTAACGGCAGGACCTACTGCAACACCATCTGCCCTGTCGGAACCGTACTGGGAACCGTTGCCAGATTCTCCCTGTTCCGCCCGGCCATAGACAAGACAAAGTGCGTAAACTGCAACCTGTGCGTCAAGAACTGCAAGGCCTCCTGCATAGACATCAAGAACCATAAGATAGATTATTCCAGATGCGTAGTCTGCGGAGACTGCATCTCAAAGTGCAAGAAAGATGCAATAACCTATACTTCAAAACGATACAAGGAGGAAGCAACCAAGCCTCAGGAGTCTCACGAAGGAATGGAAAGAAGGTCTTTCATAGCAACGGCTTCCATGATAGCAGCCTCAGCCGCTGTTGCCAAAGCCCAGGACAAGCTTACCGACGGAGGGCTTGCTCCAATCGTTGAAAAGGAAGTGCTTCACAGAGATACCGAAATAGTTCCTCCGGGAGCTGTAGGTCTTGACCACCTGACAAGCCACTGCACAGGATGCCAGCTCTGCGTATCCGCCTGCCCTAACAAAGTTCTGAGGCCTTCTTCAGACCTCATGACCCTAATGCAGCCAAGGTCTTCTTATGAGAAAGGCTTCTGCAGGCCTGAATGCACGAGGTGCTCCGAGGTCTGCCCTGCCGGGGCCATCAAGAAGATCACCAGGGAGGAAAAATCTTCCATCCAGATAGGCCATGCGGTATGGGACGGCGGACTCTGCCTCCCTATGACAGATGGAGTTACATGCGGAAACTGCAGCAGGCACTGCCCTACGGGCGCCATCTCAATGGTTGCAGTTGACCCGGAAGACGAGAACGGACCGCAGTTCCCTGTAGTGGATGAAAGCAAGTGCATCGGATGCGGAGCCTGCGAGTATGTCTGCCCTGCCCGCCCTGTAAGCGCAATCTACGTAGAAGGACATCAGCAACATAAACTAATCTAGAGCCCCCTGTCATGGAAAACAATAAAATATCAAGAAGAAACTTTGTAAAGAAAGCAGGATTAGGCTCAGCGATTATAGCCTCAGCCGCAATCGGCGGACTTGCCTCCTGCAAGAGCAAGAACAAGGAAGCAGAAGCCGGTCCGCTGGGTCCGATTCCTACCGACAAGATGACCTACCGCACCAATCCCAAGACAGGAGAGAAAGTTTCCCTTCTGGGATACGGCTGCATGAGAATACCGAGCATAGACAACACCAGCACCAGGGAGTCTGACAGTGCCATTGACCAGGAAATGTGGAACAAGCTGGTAGACTATGCAATAGAACACGGAGTCACCTACTTTGACACATCCCCGGCCTACTGCAAGGGACAGAGCGAAAAGGCAACCGGCATTGCACTCTCAAGACACAAGAGAGATGAGTACACCATTGCCACCAAACTCTCCAATTTTGCACCACAGACATGGTCCAGGGAGGAATCCATCAAGATGTATCAGAATTCCTTCAAGATGCTTCAGGTAGACTACATAGACTACTACCTGCTGCACAGTGTTGGAAACGGAGATTTTGAAACCTTTGAGAACAGGTACATCAAGAACGGGATGCTGGATTACCTGCTCAAGGAAAGGGAAGCCGGAAGGATCCGCAACCTCGGATTCTCCTACCACGGCGACGTGAAAGTGTTTGATTACCTGCTTGCCAACCACGACAAATACAAGTGGGACTTTGTCCAGATCCAGATGAACTACCTGGACTGGAAGCATGCCAACGAACTCAACAAGAGAAACCAGGATGCAGAATATCTCTACGGAGAGCTTCAGAAGAGAAACATTCCGGCAGTGATCATGGAACCGCTTCTGGGAGGAAGGCTTGCCAACGTTCACGAGCATGTGGCCCAGACCCTCAAGCAGAGAAAACCTCAGAACAGCGTGGCTTCCTGGGCCTTCCGCTGGGTAGGATCTTTCCCTGGAGTACTGACCGTGCTCAGCGGGATGACCTACATGGAACATCTTCAGGACAACCTGCGTTCCTTCTGTCCGCTTGACCCGGTTACCCCAGAAGACATGGAGTTCCTGGAGAACACCGCGCAGCTTCTGCTCAAGTACCCTACCATTCCTTGCAACGATTGCCAGTACTGCATGCCTTGCCCTTACGGAATTGACATCCCGGGCAACTTGCTGCACTACAACAAGTGCATCAACGACGGCAACATGCCTTCATCAAAGCAGGATCCGACCTACCGCAAGGCCAGAAAGGCTTTCCTTGTAGGCTACGCCAGGAAACTTGCACCTGAAAGGATGGCCGACCACTGTGTAGGCTGCCGCCACTGCGTGGTCCACTGCCCTCAGAACATAGACATTCCAGCACAGCTCCGCAAGATAGACCTCTATTACGAAAAACTGATGAAGGAGGAGGAACTGTAGGTTCAGAAATCCGCTGAAAGAGCCCCTTTTACAATGCTCTTTCCTCTGTTGTACTGGTATTTAAGATAAAGGCTCAGTCTCCGGCTGAGCCTTGTCTTTACCAGGGCGAAGGCGTCCATCCCGCGGCCGTACAGAAGTACTGAAGAAAACGAATAAGGCAGTTCCGCCTGAGGAAAGTAAATCCTCCCATCCCACCTGGGAACATGGAAAGCCACCGCTCCGCAGGTAAACGCCAACAGTTTCCATTGCAACTTCACTGATACAGACAGAGCCCTTCCTTCCAATGTATTGTATTCCGCCCTGGAGCCAAGGCTCAGATGCCTTGCAAGGCAGAGATTCCCAGCTGCCTTCACGCTAAGGAGAGAGGTTTCTTCCCGCGGCACCGAAGCCTTCATGTCATATTTGAAATACGCCTTTATCCACAGCTGGTTACGTGCAGGCGTTCCAAAACCTGAGTCGTCTACTGAGAGTTTGAGATAAGCCCTCAGGGCACAGGAAGGATCCTTGACATGATATCTCGGTTTGGGATAAGCCGTATAATCCGAGCCCAAGGCAAGCACAACATTCCTGTAAACCGGCACGGTCATCCTCAGCGACAGGCCCTGCTGGTTGTTGATCCGACTTATTGATGAATAAGCCCCGCCTACCGGTGTAGTGAAGCCGTCTTGGTAAGATCTCATCAGCAGATGGACCTTGGCCTTCCCTATATCTGCAGATACCCCTCCAAGGCAGGCAAACGCTCCCGCCGTCCGCTCTCCCGAAGGAAGGACGCTGCAGGCAACCTCCGCAAAGGCAATGAAGCCGGCACCTCCCCCGACAAGGTCTGCAGAAAGGACATTGGCCTCATACTGCTTTCCGCAGAAAGACAGACCAGACCTCACACGCTTTCTGGTGTATGTCATCCTTAACAGCGAAACTTGGTTAGTGAAGGAGTATCCTCCGCTGATTTCCAGACCGTTCCACGACAATGACACGGCTGCGCCCCTAAGCAGCCTGGACGTGTCTGAACTTGTATACAGCGAAACCGGCTCTGCATTCCTGAAATATCCTTTACTTTCTGAAGCGGCTGCAAATGAGAATCCGTTCCAGGCACTCAGGCCCTGCCCGAAGCGGGCATGGAAATCGCCGATGACAATCCTGGTTATCTGGAGTTTTCCGAGTCTTATCCCAGAGTACGAAAGGCTTGCAGTGGAGAGCGAGCTACTGCCTGAAGCGGTGGAATTTCCCTTGTATATCACGGAGGCATCCAATCTGTCAAGATATGAAAACCTGGTCCTCACCATATGGGTTTCAGCCGCCGGTCCAAAGCTGCGCTGGTATCTTGAATAAACGCTTGTACTTTGGTCTTGTACAAAGCCTTTGGGCTTCCGCTCCGCAGGCCCGAACACTATGTAGGGACGCAGGGCCTCTGCCGTTTTTTCATCAAATCCGTAAAGCAGGGACAATTCTGCAAACGACAATATGGCTCCGCTGGATTCTATGCGGCTCAATATGGACTCTATCTGGAAAGGAGTGAGCAGGAGAGTTGCCTGAAGCTGGGCCCTGGATGCAGAATTTATGTTCACAGGATGCTTTTTCAGCCTCTGAAGATGTGAGACAAGTTCCTCTCCTTCAAGGTCCGTTAACAATCCGTCTTCACCGATTTCCTCTGAAATCTCCTCCACAACCTTGTCCGACTCCTGCGCAAAACCTCCGGAAGGCAGAATCCAAAGCACTGCCACGGCCAGGGCATTTCTCAACAAAACAACACTTATCCTGCTCATAATGACAAAAATAGCATCCCGCAAGAAAAGCAGGATGCCATAACGTAAAATGTACCCTGTCCGGAAAACGGACAGATGCGGACAATTTATTCCAGGATAGTGTTATCCGTTTACCTTGTACTTGTAATCCAGACCTTTAAGCTCGTTGTTGGCTTTTGCGATCTTGTCTGCAAGTTCAGATTTGAAACGCTCGGATTTTTCCCTGATTGCTGCATCGGACAGTGAAAGTATCTGAACGGCAAATATCGCAGCGTTCTTGGCCCCGTCAAGTGCCATTGTGGCTACTGGTATCCCTGAAGGCATCTGGAGTATGGAAAGAATTGAATCCAGACCTTCTATGGAATTGGATGACCTGATGGGAACTCCTATGACCGGGAGGTTTGTTGAAGCGGCAATGACCCCTGGCAGATGGGCCGCTCCACCGGCTCCGGCTATGATGACCTTGATTCCGCGTCCGGCAGCTCCCTTGGCAAATTCGGCCACTTTCTCAGGTGTCCTGTGGGCGGAAAGCGCGTTCACTTCAAAAGGAATCTGCATTTCTTCCAGATATTTGGCGGCCGCTTCCATGACCTTCAGGTCAGAAGTGCTGCCCATGATGATGCTTACTAAAGGATTCATTGTATGATGTGTAATGTCTTTTCTGCAAAAATACCTAAATTTGGGGCCGATAACAACACCATTGCCATGAAAAACGTTCAACTTTACGACAAGAGCTTCAAACTCTACCTTACCTATGAAGAAATTCTCAAGGCGGTAGATGCAGTAGCCCAGAAAATCAACAATGACCTCAAAGACGAGGACGATCCTATATTCCTTGGCGTTCTTACGGGTTCCTTCATGTTCTTCGGAGACCTGATGAAACGCATAGAATTCCCTTGCGAGATGTGCTTCATACGCCTGGCTTCGTACGAAGGCACTTCCACTTCCGGAAGCGTAAAGCAGATGCTTGGTCTTACCAAGAGCATCAGGGGCCGCAATGTCGTTGTAGTTGAAGACATCGTGGATACAGGCACAACCATCATGGAGCTCGACCGTATTCTCAAGGATGCCGGAGCAAGAAGCATCAGGTATTCGTCCCTGCTCATAAAACCGGGCAACTACAGGGGCAGCATAAAGATAGATTATCCGGCACTTAGCATCCCAAATGACTTTATCGTAGGATACGGCCTTGATTATGACCAGCTCGGACGCAACCTCAAGGACATTTACGTACTTGACGTTGAGGAAACTGAAAAGAGAAAAAGCATAAACATAAGATAGGTAAAATGAAACATTATATTCTGTTCGGCCCTCCAGGAGCCGGTAAAGGTACACAGGCAAAACTTATTGTAGAGAAATTCAACCTTCTCCATATTTCAACCGGAGACCTTCTCCGCAAGGAGATAGCTCTGGGAACACCGCTCGGACTTGAAGCCAAGCAGCTCATCAATGACGGACAGCTCGTTCCGGATGAGGTTGTGGTTGGTATGATCCAGAATACCTTCGCTGCCCACCCCGAAGTTGAAGGTTTCCTTCTCGACGGTTTCCCACGCACGATAGCCCAGGCACAGAAGCTCGACCAGATTCTCCAGGAAAGCGGAGGGCAGGTAGACAAGGTTCTCTCCCTGGCCATAAAGGATTCCACCATCTTTGACAGGATTGCCAACAGGGCAAAGATAGAGGGCAGGAAGGACGATGCCGATCCGGCCATAATCCAGAACAGGATAGACACCTACCATGAAAAGACAGAGCCGCTGATAGAATACTACAAGAAAAAAGGCAACTACTGCGAGATTCCAGGAGAACAGAGCATAGAGGAAGTGTTCGACTGCATCTGCAAGGTCATTGGATAGGAAATAACTTAAACACAGCAAGATGCCCAATACAGATTTCGTAGACTATGTGAAGCTGCACCTTACCTCCGGCAACGGGGGTAACGGCTCCATGCATCTGCATCGGGAAAAATTCATAGACAAAGGCGGTCCTGACGGCGGTGACGGCGGAAAGGGCGGCAGCGTGATCATGCAGGGCGACAGCCAGATGTGGACTCTCATAAGCCTCAAGTACCGCAAGCATATTTCTGCCGACAACGGGGAGAACGGCGGCGGTAACCTGTGCACTGGCGCTGACGCAAAGGACGTTGTCCTGAAAGTTCCGCTGGGAACCGTAGCCAAGAATGCGGAAACCGGAGAAATCATTGGAGAAGTTACTGAGCACGGCCAGAGGTGCACCCTGCTGAAAGGAGGAAGGGGCGGAAAAGGAAATGCCTTTTTCAAGACAGCCACCCGCCAGACTCCGAAGTTCGCCCAGGAAGGAGAACCTGGAAGCGAAGGATGGTTCATACTGGAAATGAAGGTGCTGGCAGACGTCGGACTCGTAGGATTCCCTAACGCGGGAAAATCCACGCTGCTTTCTACGGTGTCCGCAGCCCATCCTAAAATCGCCGATTACGCCTTCACGACCCTGGAGCCGAGCATAGGAATAGTCCGGTATTACGACGACCAGTCTTTCGTCATGGCTGACATCCCCGGTATCATAGAGGGTGCCCATGAAGGCAGAGGTCTGGGACACAGATTCTTAAGGCACATTGAGAGAAACTCCATACTGCTTTTCATGGTATCCGCGGAGAACCTCGAGATAGCAAAGGAATACAAGATCCTTCTCAACGAACTTAAGATGTACAATCCCGAACTGCTCGACAAGGAAAGGATTCTGGCCATTACCAAGTCTGACCTTCTGGGAGGCGACAAGGACCTTATTACATCGCTGAAGAGAAAAGTACCTAAAAAAATACCTTATGTGTTTATTTCTTCTGTCACCGGAGAAGGAATAAAAGAACTAAAGGACTTGATCTGGGAAACTCTGCACAAGTAGTTTAACCTTAACTCAAAAAGTCATGATGGAGTATCTGGAGAATCTGCAAAACCTGGACAGGGCTGTCAGCGTTGTCGTAAATGGCTGCCATTCCGAATTCTGGGACAGCGTAATGATTTTTCTTTCAAACAAGTACGCACTCATTCCGTTCTACGTAATGATCCTCCTTTATGTGCTTGGAAGGAAAACATTCAGGATCCGCCGCCGCGAGTTTTTCAACGGATGGATGTTGTCTTTGATGATAGTCCTGGCATGCGTTGTCACTTTCTTCATCATAGACATGACCGGACATGACATCATCAAGCCCTACTTCCAGAGGCTCAGGCCCGGCTACGACTTCTACATCTGGGATCAGATCCGCACACCTGACGGAAAGGGAGGAGCGTGGAGCTTCGTATCCAACCACGCAGCCAACCTTGCCGGACTGGCCATGGTGTCTTCTCTGTTCATTAAGCGCTGGCGATACACCCTCCTGATTTTCCTTCTGATGATTGCAGTTGCCTACAGCAGGGTATATCTTGGCCGCCATTTCCTCGGCGATGTCATTTGCGGAGCCATCTACGGAATCGTTGTCGGATACATTGTCTATCTGATCTTTTCATCAATCATCCTCTTTCTTGCCAGAAGGAGGATCATCAGGGAATCAAGATATTGATGCTCTTCATATCAGACATATCCACAGACCCTTACTTCAACCTTGCTGAAGAAGAGTTCCTGCTTTCCTCTTCAGATCAGGATGTTTTCCGTCTTTGGATAAATTCCCCCTCCATCATAGTCGGGAGATACCAGAACACCATCGCTGAAATAGATGATGAGTATACCAGGAGCCACGGCATTCCAGTAGTAAGGAGGCTCACCGGAGGCGGGGCTGTTTTCCATGACCTGGGCAACCTCAACTTCACTTTCATCCAAAACATCGGTTCAAAAAGGCCTGACACCACCCAGATGTTCAGGTATTTTACTGCTCCCATACTGGATGCCCTCCGTAGCCTCGGGGTAAATGCCACACTTGAGGGACGCAACGACCTGGCCATAGACGGTCTCAAGTTTTCCGGCAATGCCATCTGCGTACATGGCAGCCGCGTCCTGATGCACGGAACACTGATGTTTGACGTAAGCAAGACAGACCTCTCAAAAGCCCTCAGGCCAAGACCTGAAAAGTTCATAGGAAAGGCTGTCAGGAGCAACGTCAAGAGAGTTACCAACATAAAGGAACACCTGACCTCGCCAGATGCTGACATAACCTGGTTCAGGAAATACCTGGGAGAGTTCATCTGCAGCAATTTCAAGGATTTTACCCCATACAGTTTCTCAAAAGAAGAAATCCGCAGGATAGAGCAGCTTAAACAAAGCCGCTACCAGAGCGACGAATGGAATTACGGAAAAAGCCCGAAGTATACCCTGACCAACCTCAAACGTTTTCCCAAAGGCATCGTTGAACTATATCTGGGCATAAAAGACGGCATCATATCCGAGCTCGACATCAGGGGAGACTACTTCTTCACGCGCCCTACTGAAGAATTCATTGAAGCAATAAAGGGCACTCCGCATTCAAGGGCGGCTCTGGAAAAGAAAATAGGCACCCTTGATACGGGCGCCTATTTCTCGGGTATTGATTCAGAAGATATCGTAAGCTTGTTCTTCTGACAAGCTTACTCTTATCTGCCGAACTTCTTTTCCTTTAGCTTAACCAGCTGGCCTTTGAGCACATCTACACAATCTACAACGGCATCTTCAAAGCTCTTGGCATTCCTGGTAACGATAATGTCGTCTGTAGGTACCTGAAGTTTGATTTTGCATTCCTTGTTCAACTGGTCAGGAAGCAGAGACAGTACAACATCAGCCTCCATGAATCCGTCAAAAAACTTTTCCAGTTTCTCAACCTTCTTCTCCACAAAAGCAATAAGCTTCTCATCTGCATCAAACTTAACTGATTGGATTCTAATTTCCATAATCAACCTCCTATTTAATTGGTTAAACTGTATGGTAAATATACAAAAAACGAGCCTGAAAACCAAATCTAAACATCCATGACAGCAACTTTCACATACTCCTGCCCCAACTCTTTAATTTTCTGCATTATCATTGTTTCTCTCTGCTTTGAAGGTTTCTTGAACCCATTGATATAGTTTCTCAGAAGGGTAGCGTTAATACCTGCCTTTTTGGCAAACTCAGCGATATTTATCTCCTTGTGCTCTAAAAAAAATCTCTGCATGCCGGAAGGCTCCGCATCTTCATACGCAAAACTTTCAAAACTTATATCTTCATCTAATCCTCTCCAATGGATACCATCATATCCGAAGGTATAAGCCTCTCTCTCAGCACCGGTAGCTTTAGCCAACTTCGGATACCAAAGAAGAGACTGACGATAAACATTTCCTTTCTCGTCAGAACCATAAATAAACTCTCCTTCAAACCAAATCTTACTTATAATCATATGACACTTCAATTCCTTCCCAAATATAGGTATTATTTTTAATTCCCTTTAATTATGGAGCAAAGAAAAGAAAGAATAATGCAACTATCCGAAAAATACTCGGATATAATCGATTATAAACGTTTAAACAAATGTAATACGGAAATAAACTGCTTAAAACCTGAATCCGCAGGTAAGCATCACATATGCAAAACGGGTGGGACCATTGATATTGTACTCGGGATACTTGAGCCTCATATTGTTAATTCCGATACTGCCTTCCAGACCCCAGAGCCAATGCTTGCCGCTTTCAATCACAATGCTCGGATGCAAGGCTATGTCACAAGATCTGTATTTTGTCTTGCCATTCAGTCCGTGCTTTGGATCAGCATCATAGGTATACTTGCCACGGTCAGAAAGAATCATAAGTTCAGGCCCCAGTCCTACAATGATTCCGGGACCACCTGAAGCTTTGAAATGATACCTGGCCCCACATCCTAGATTGAACCCTGTTATTATCTCGGAGTCTGCCCATAATCCGATTTCCGGCATAACAGACCACTTGTCATCAAGCCAGACATCAGCACCGTAAGACACCCCTGCAAGAACTTCACCTTCGCCGTCAGGATGATTTCCTACAAAGAGCAAGCCCCCTGCTCCAACCTTGACAATATGGTCAACCTGTTTCTTGCCAACCTCAGCCTTATCTTGAGCATTTACATTTGGCATTATAAGGACAAATACCGCTAAAAACAGTATACAATACCTTGAAAATAACTTATTCATATATGTTTTGTTTTCAGCAAATTTAATAAAAAACCTGCTATTTTATTTAACTTTGCGCACTCAAAAGAAAAGACCATGAAAAAAGTATTGATCATAGCAGCAAGTCCGAGAAAAGACGGGAATTCAGACCTTCTGGCACGCCAGTTTGCCCTCGGAGCAGAACAAGCAGGAAACAAAGTGGAAACTGTTTTCCTTCGCGACAAGAAAATAGACTATTGCAAAGGATGCCTTGTATGCCTCAAAAAAGGCGAATGCTTCCAGAAGGATGATGCAAATTCCCTGCTGCCAAAGATGATGGAGGCAGATGTCATTTGCTTTGCATGCCCTGTATATTATTATTCAGTATGCGGACAGATGAAGGTCTTCCTGGACAGGATGAACCCTCTCTACGGCAAGATGAAAGACAAGGACTTCTACTACATCGTTACCGCCATGGACGACAGCAAGAAGCAGCTTGACCGCGCATTTGACGTGTTTGACGGATTTGCAGACTGCTTTGACAATATAAGGCGTTCAGGCCGCATATATGGAGGAGGAGCCGACAAGAAAGGAGAGGCAAAGCAGATCCCTGCTTTCAAAGAAGCCTATGAAATGGGCCTGAAAGTCTAAAATAACTGCAATACCCCCATCTATCCGATTTCTACATCAAACCACAACACTTGATGTTTTGCAAAGTTGACGCACTTGTTGTTATCTATCCGATTTCTACATCAAACCACAACTGGGCGGTGGAAGATGGCAACACCTCTGAGTTGTTATCTATCCGATTTCTACATCAAACCACAACTCTGGTGCGTAGTTGTTGCTCGGAGGTTGCGTTGTTATCTATCCGATTTCTACATCAAACCACAACCTAAGGCTGCGTTAGCCCTTTCGTCCACAGTGTTGTTATCTATCCGATTTCTACATCAAACCACAACTACATTGAAGGTGCTATACACATTTTTGAAGTTGTTATCTATCCGATTTCTACATCAAACCACAACTTGCGCTTTCAACACTCCGATAACGCGCTGTTGTTATCTATCCGATTTCTACATCAAACCACAACTTATCTGCAAAGAGGGCTTATTGCTATCGGTTGTTATCTATCCGATTTCTACATCAAACCACAACGATTGCACAACAAGATTACATTCGTTTGAAGTTGTTATCTATCCGATTTCTACATCAAACCACAACCCTTGTCCGCCTGGCTGTCCTCTCAAACTGTTGTTATCTATCCGATTTCTACATCAAACCACAACATGAATGATAATCGCTCATACTTGCGATAAGTTGTTATCTATCCGATTTCTACATCAAACCACAACTCCGGAGTCGGCCACTATGATATGGCCTATAGTTGTTATCTATCCGATTTCTACATCAAACCACAACTCCAGGTCATAGAAATCTTCGGCAGCTTCGTTGTTATCTATCCGATTTCTACATCAAACCACAACTCAACGTCTTTTTCAAGTTTTTTGGCGTCGTTGTTATCTATCCGATTTCTACATCAAACCACAACTCTTCCAAGCGCAATAGGTGGCATAGGTCAGTTGTTATCTATCCGATTTCTACATCAAACCACAACTTGACTTACGATAATACTCATCTGCCTCAGTTGTTATCTATCCGATTTCTACATCAAACCACAACATAAGGTTTATAACACACTGATTGTTTCACACTTGCCTGCTTTGGAGGCCAGAAAATTCAGTACTTCTCTCCTATGAAGTGAGTTCTGATGTAGTATTTTCGACTTTCAAATATACAAAACTAAATGTAGTGACCAAATACAGAAAGTACTAGAACCTCTACGATATCTTCATATACCCTATAAACAATACGATGCTCCTTTGTCAAACGCCTCGAATATACGTTCCCATCATAACCCTTGAGTTGTTCAACTTGCCCAGTACCAGTCCTAGGGTGTTCACTTATCTCTTCAAGAAGCCTGGCAAGTTTAGCCATAGCGTAAGGAGCTTTCTTATTTAAAGATATAAGATCTCTCCTAGCGTCTTCTGAAAAAACGATTCTGTATAACTTATGGCTCATTTAGCAAACGATTAAGATAATCATCCATATTCTCGCCATCATTGATAGGATAAGCTCGTCCTGCTTGATATTCAGAAATGCCACGCTTTATTTTGGCACGTAACTCTACGCGATCCATGATTAAATCATCATCCCTAACAGGTACAATACGGAAACTGCCATTAGTCCTTGATGTTATGACAACTTCTTTTGTGCGAGCCAAATCAAGATACTTACGTTGATTGGCTCTAAACTCTCTGCTACTAATAATAATCATTTCCAATTCGGTTTTTGCAAATATAACAAGAACTATTATATGTACCAAAATGGTACACGTCATTATCCTAAAAAAGTTCCAGCTGCTGAGATTCTACATTCTTAGCGCTTTCAATCTTACCCCAATAGTTTTGTATATCCCCATATTGTTTATCTGTAACACTCAATAAACTGATACTACCACTAGGTGGCAAAATTGCCCGTACTCTTCTTATGTGAACCTGAAGACTTTCATATGAGGCACAATTCCTGACATACACAGAAAACTGCATCATAGAGAACCCATCACGCATTAAAAGAGTACGGAATCTTGATGCGTTGCGGCGTTCAGTTTTTGTGTTTGTTGGCAAATCAAAAAAGACAAACAACCACATTATTCTATATTCATTCAAGCGATATTCGCTCATATTGATGGGTAAACTATACTCTTAGCTTTTCCTGCAAAACATTTAGCTAACGATGCGGTTGTCATAGACAAAGCTACATCTAAAGGACGCTTCATCCCTGGAAATTTAGTATCGCAGAACAACACCTTGACAAGTTCAGTCTTCAAAGATGTGTTCAGAACACATTCTCCATAAGAAATCAGGTTGTAAACACATTCATCAACAAAAGGCCTATAAGGTTCCATTATGTCATCAGCCAAAGGGAATGCATTATATCTGTTGCGATGAAAAATTCCTAAAGAAGGCAAAAGACCTGATCCCATTAAAGCTCGTGCAACAGCAGCCCTAAGAATTGCATATCCATAGTTCAAAATAGAGTTGGGGGCTTCGCCTTCTTTATTTCTTATAAAATCTTCCCCAAACAGCTGCTTCCAGTAAACACGAGCCGCTGAACCTTCTTTATTGTCAGAGTCCCCACTTTTTACATTACGATAGTATGGAATAAGCAAGGAACCGTCTTTATTAAGTTTGTTGAGAAGCGTTGACTGGTTTTTAATTTTACTCTCAATTATTTGCTTCCAAAGTTGTTTTTTCAAAGGCACACTAGCTTCTATCTGATCCTTATAGACCTCAGCCTGAACACTATTTGACTCCAATGGCTGGAGCATACAGTGAGGCATCTGATTATCTCCACAGATGATCAAGGCTGTATTATTATCCGCCAAAGCGTTCATCAATGGAATTGTCAAAGACACCTGATTGTTTACAATTATGACATATCCTAAATCTTCTATTGGGACAGAGCGACCTGGAGTAGCATCGTCTTTATATTCCACCATCAGTTGGTTATTCCTCACAGATAGCCTCACTGGATTAGAAAAGTATAATGCCTTTTTTAACATAATATCAGCCTCTCATGAATTGGATCTTACCAGATGGAGAAAGTGTAAAGTCGAAACCCTCAACAAGCATATTTTGGTTGACTTGACTCAAAAGAAGAAAAGGAGCCGGATGTTCGAAATCAACATTCGAGATACCGATTGTTAAACTTTTAGGAGCACTTCTTCCTGTTTCAAATTCATAGTCTGCCTTAATAACATCTGGAATACGAGCCTCTTGCTGATATTTAAATTTCACTCGGCCGTCTTTCTTCAGCACCACTACTTTATACATTCTTTTATAAAGCACATCAACGGAAGCTTTTAATATTTCAAGTGGACTCTCTCTATAGAACATTACAAGCGTCCCTGTTTTTAAGAAATATCTAAAATTATATCCCTCTCCAGGAGACAATTTAGAAAGTTTCTCATTCAATGGCACATCAGTTTCTTTTAGGAGAGTAACAGCTTCTAAATTACTTACTATCACAATTTTTCTATCTATCTTATTGCTCTTACTCTTCTCAAACACTATCATGCAGTAATTCCTGTCGTTTGCAACATGAAGCTGCTGCTTGTAGTCGAATCTTGACTTATCTCTGAGATCTTTTAGATGTATCGGATTTGTCACAGAAGGAGTAAAAATTCTGACTTTTTTAATCGGGACTCTCTTTTCATAATTCATCCAAACAGGTACTTCTCCCCCTATGACTTCCTTGAATCCATAATCATTGATAGCTTGCTCTACTTTTTGGCGGACAACATCATCAACTATTTTGCTGACATCTGATTTTTCTAAAGAAGACAAGGATTTTCTTACAACATACTTTAACTGGTCATCCTTTTTTATTGCACCATAGAACGTATCTAAATGTAACGCACCACGAGCAGTGTCTCCCCTAGCCATCAAAGGAAGCTTATTGCCATTATCATCAGTTAGACATCCTCTTACAATTTGACCTCTAAGCCTTAGCTTCTTAAAAGTACGTTTCTTTAGGTTGTCTGGAGTATAATGAGAAACCAGGACCTCTTTATCTAATGCCTTTACATCTTCAGTGAAGGTTTCCCATGGTTTGGACATTGAAGGTTTTGCTTTGCCATACCATTCATATTCTTCCTGTGCATGGTAATAACGAGCCATTTCGGAATACTGCTTTGGACCTATGCAGGCAATAACAATAGCATCAACGGTATGGTTCAGGAATGTTGCACGGTCCTTCTTCTCATCCTCCTGCAGCCCCCACATTCGGCGGAATTGAGAGGTAGTTATTCCTTTAATGGTGTAAATGTGTGTAAAGAATGTTTTCAGATAAGGACGAGCATATTTTGATATTATACTGTTATCTATATCTTGATTCTTCCTATAATCAGAAGGAACCTCTTTCATAAGGAATTTACCATACTTATCTGCCAAATAATTCCTTTCATACTCCAGCAACCTCCTCTTCTGAATAACGCCATCCCGAGCTTCCTTGGTTGAAGCTCTGCCTCCCTTATATTTTTCAATCTGCTTACGGAGTTCTTCTATACGATTCTTTATCGGTTCAAGGCGGACAAGGACCTCATCATAATTGCCAAGTTGCGATGGGATCTTTGCCTTTTTTACTTCACGATTGAACTTGTTGTCACATAAAGTTTTGTTTTCCAAAGCATCTTCACCTCCAAGGCTTCTTGGAATAGTATGCTCAATATCAAACTGAGGATTGGAACCCAAAAATTGGCTTATGTTAATTGTTTTACCAGTATAAAGACATATGTGGCCCTGTTCTTCCCATAACCTATATTTCTCTATATCTGCCTTTGTTGGTTCCGCTTCAATTCCATGCTCATGGAAATGCTTAAGTATCTCCTCGCGATATTCGTTATTCTTCTTTTCTCTGTCACGTTGATATCTCTCCAAAGCCTTCCTCTTATTTGCGTCATTAAGAGACCTACTATACTCTATGTGGATCTTAGTATCCTTATCAACTTCACCATTGCGTATTAAATCATTGACTAAAGCCCGCAACCTGAACAATGCCCGCATGGCCATCGGATTCTTGAAAGAATTGGTCCTTGGGGTTTCAAGGAATCCAGAATTTGTCTTGGCGTATGTTTCTATCATAGAAGGATGATAGAGCCTTTTCTTGTGAACTGATGCTCCTAGGTCAAAGTTATCCATTAAGAATTCCTTGATTCTTAACTCTGTTGTTTCTTTAGTCAGTGAAGGGTTATCTACAATTATACCAATTTCTCTCTCAATTGCTTCACGATTCTCGGGAACAGAATAGATTTCTTTAGGGACTATGCTGGAAATATTAGCCAGGAAAACAGCGTGAGAGTATTTAAAACCTCTTTTTAGATAGACCACTATTTTATTAATGGCATTTAAACTTAAAGAGGCATAGTCACTTCCTACAGATATTTTACTAAACCTTACAGCTTCCTCTTCTGAAAGTTGAAGCTTATTCTTACCCCACTCTACCAGTTTATCACCATCGCTGAAGAAAAACAAGGCATGCCAAACATCATTAACAACCTGTTCCTTTGTCTTGTTTATTGCAGCTGTATATTTTGCCATCAGACCATCTTCCCAATTATTACCAAAGATATCCATCAGTCCTGCTATCACTGGGCAGCCAGAAACCGATGTAAACATCTTGTAGTTAAATCTATATGGTTTTTCATCTTTATCTTTATAAAATGCATACTGACCTTTAGCTGACAAGGTTTTGGCAATGTCTTCAAAAGTGAATTGCTTTTTACTTTTACGGAAAAACAGTGGCAGAATCTTGACAATTTCTTCAGGATTCAGAGGCCTTAGGTCTTGGTCATCTGGCGTTTTAATCTTTATATTGTTGATAAATGACCACATGCGAAACTCTTCATACCTCGGATGCGATATTGGACATCTTGTCTTTCTAGTCTCGAACTTACAATGCCCAACATTTCCTTTTTGAGATTTCAAAGGCCTCTGGAAGAAAATAGCTCTCTCTAAACGTCTCTTAATATCATCTGGGATTCCTTGGATTTTACAAATGGCATCAAATTCGTCTTTATAATTCTGCCTGGAAGTATAATGAGTCCTTATTCTTTCTTTCCCATAAATGGTATAGAAATATTCACCTAGATACTTGCATCCACTGTTTTGTATTGATTTGTTCAGTTCTGAAATACTTTCTTTTACTTTACCATCTGACTCCTTAGTACTTTCTTTTCTGTTGCTTAGGAAACCCCTTCTTTGAGAAAGATGATACATGACTCTACCTAAGACAAACCTGTCTTCTTGTTTAGAAAGATCAAGTTTCTGGGTCAAAGCCAAATGCCGGAAATAATATGGATTTTTTTGCTCGTCATCGCTGGTTCGCTGCCAAAGCATGAAATCATCGACCTTTGGATAAATACCTTTAAAACGCCAATCAGATAATTGTTCTGGTAAAAGAAATGGACACCAACCTAAATCTATAAGGACCTTCAAAGTCTCAATTTTTCTCAATCTTCTTCGAAATATTCTCCTGCGAGCAGAACGATAAGCTGTTCTTTCAGCTGCTTTAGACGACTCATTACCTTTTTCAATCTTAACTCCTTCTTGAAAAATGCTTACACCTTTGTCAAAAAGTTTGTAAGAGCCATCTGACTGACTGTCAACAATAGCCCAACCTATACTGTTGGTTCCTAAATCAAGACCGAGAATCCTAGACATAATTCATATAGTTTTATTTGTTCAAATTTACCAAAAACCTACTCTAAATGAAAAAAAGTTCTATCTTTGCACTATAAGATTCTACATCTTATCACAATAAGGCTATATGCCGAAGGTTTTTACCTAAACTCCCGCTTCGGTGGGAGTTTTTTTCTGATTTCAAAAATAGTCTTCTGCTTTGACAGTTTTTGTCAATGCAAAAAAAAGAGATGCCTTTGAAAGCAGCATCTCTTGAAATTTGAACAAATATAAATATCTAATTAGGCTCCTACGGCCTTTGGAGTCCAGTTCTTGAGGAAGTTCTGGACTTTTTTCTTGTTGTAGCCTTCGCCTTCTTCAAGGTAGCCGGAGTCCTGGATGTGGATTACCCGGCCCTTGCCGTCAAGAACTATCAGGGCAGGATAACCGAAGCGGCCGGCATTGTTGAGACGCTTCATAAGAGCTTTTGACTGCCTGACAACAGCCTCGTCCTTGCTCTTGGCCATCCTTGGATTGTAATTCACGTGGATGTAGATATAATTGTCGGCGATGAACTTGCTGATCTCAGCGTCTTTGGTAATGAAGTCTGCAAACTTGAGGCACCACGGACACCAGTTGCCGCCAAGCTGGCAGATTACGAACTTGCCCTCCTTGCCGGCCTTAGCCACGGCCTTGTCTATCTGCTCCAGAGGATTGATCTGCTCGTCATAAACCTTCTTGAGGCCTGCAGGCTTCTGAGTTGCCTGAGCTGCAAGTGAAGATGAAACCAGCAATACTGCAATCGCGATGAGAAAGATCCTTTTCATGTCCTTTGTTATTTCTTTGTTCTCACAAATATAATCAAATTGCTACATTTGCGGCCTGTGAAAGCACAATTATGAAGTTTCATGTTCTGCGAATAACTGTTGTACTGATCTTCCTGCAATGGTCCATGTCATTGCAGACAAAGGCTTATTGCCAGAGAGAAGATACCACGGCAGCAAGCAGGCTTTCCGAAATTACTGTGGTTGCAGAAAGGATAGTCAGGGAGATTTCCCCTGCACAGGTGCTTTCCGGAGAAAAACTGGAAAGGCTGTCCTCCTACTCCGTGGCAGATGCCATAAGGTACTTTTCCGGAGCACAGATAAAGGACTACGGCGGGATTGGAGGGCTCAAGAGCGTGAATATCAGAAGCCTGGGAAGCCAGCATGTGGGAGTGTTCTACGACGGGATCGAGATAGGCAACGCCCAGAACGGCATAGTGGACCTGGGAAAATTCTCCCTTGACAACATGGAAGCCATATCGGTGTACAACGGCCAGAAAAGCTCCATCTTCCAGCCGGCAAAAGACTTTGCAAGTGCAAGCGCCGTGTACCTTCAGCCCAAGTATCCAGTATTTGCCCCGCAGAAAAAATACAACCTGTCAGTTGGAATGAAGACAGGCTCGTTCGGCCTGGCAAATCCGTCTGTGCTGTGGGAGTACAGACTGACCGACAGGCTGTCTGTGAGTTTGTCTTCAGAGTACATGTATACCAATGGCCGCTACAAATTCACCTACTCCACCAAGGGAGGCTACGACACAACAGCCACACGCCGCAACGGAGACGTGAGGATGGAGAGGATTGAAGCCGGACTATTCGGCAACATGGAAGGAGGACACTGGAAGGTCAAGGCATATTTCTACGATTCAGACAGAGGATATCCCGGAGCGTCCGTAAGGGAGGAACCTGGCAAATTCCGCCATCAAGACCGCCAGAAAGACGACAACTTCTTCCTGCAGGCATCAATGAAAAAGGAGTTTTCTCAGCGATACAGCCTGCTTCTGAACGGCAAATACGCTTACGACTACCTTCACTACCTGTCAGACCCAAGGGAAGATGTGACAACCATGTACGTTAACAGCCACTTCCGCCAGAAGGAAGGATATTTGTCAGTTGCCCATCTGTTTTCCATAACTCCATGGTGGAGTGTTTCCCTGTCAGACGATTTTGCCATAAACAAGCTCAATGCAGACCTCACGGATTTTGTTTATCCTACCAGATACAGTTTCCTGAACGCCGCCGCAACATCAATTTCTCTCAAGAGGTTCAAGATGCAGGCTAGCCTGCTGCACACCTTCGTGAAGGACAAGACCAAAGCAGCCTCAGCCCAGGCTTCAAGCCGCAGCCGGTTTACTCCTTCAGTTGTTGCCTCCTACAAGCCTTTTGACAATACGGACCTCACCTTCAGGGCATTCTACAAGAAGATCTTCCGCCTGCCTACCTTCAATGACCTTTACTACACATTTGTAGGAAACAAATACCTGAAACCTGAATACACCGCGCAGCTGGACATTGGCGCAGTTTACGGCAAGGAGTTCAAGACCGGAGTTGTCAGGGGCATCCAGGCCCAGGCAGACCTCTACTACAACAAGGTCAAGGACAAGATAGTGGCCCTGCCGGCATCCAACCAGTTCAGGTGGACCATGCTGAACTTCGGCAAGGTGGACATCAAGGGAATAGATGCCGCCCTCCAGGGGCTTTTCAGGTTCGCAGGCATGGATGTAGACACCCGCCTTACCTATACTTACCAGAGAGCCCAGGATGTCACTGACAAGACCAGCCAGTGGTACAAAGGACAGATACCTTACATTCCGTGGCATAGCGGAAGTGTCGTGGTTTCAGGAAACTATAACGGATGGATGCTGACTTACAGCTTCATATACACGGGAGAAAGGTACGAATCCGTGGCCAACATAGTGGAGAACTACGCTCCGGCCTGGTACACCCACGACATGGCCCTGACTAAGAGTCTGGGCATAGGAGGAGCGTCATGGAGCGGAAAGCTGAAGGTCACACTGGAAGTCAACAACATATTCAACCAACAATACGAGGTGGTGCAGTGCTACCCGATGCCGGGCACCAACTTCAAGATCAGGCTCAGGCTGGATCTGTAAGACCTGGATGGTATGGGAAAGTTATTCATGAACGGAAAGCACATATTACTCACGGCCGCTGCCATGGTGGCTGCAGTCCTTTCTTCGTGCAGGAAGGAATACGGCACCATTGAACCCACCGTAACCCCTACTCCTGTTACCGAAGTTGGAAAATGCACCGGCTTCTACCTTCTGTGCGAAGGGAACATGGGCAGCAACAAGGCAACCCTGGACCACTACGACTACCGCAGCGGAAGCTATATGAGGAACATCTTCCCAAAAGCCAACCCCGGCCTGGCCAGGGAACTCGGCGATGTTGGAAATGACCTGAAGATCTACGGCGGTAAACTTTATGCCGTAATCAACTGCTCCCATTTTGTAGAGGTCATGGACGTTCACGACGCCCGTCACATAACCCAGATATCCATTCCTAACTGCAGGTACATTGCGTTCAAGGACGGATATGCCTACGTAAGCTCCTATGCGGGACCGGTGGAACTAGACCCAAATGCCAGAAAAGGATACGTGGCCAAGATAGACACCGTTACCATGCAGGTCGTAGCCGAATGTGTCGTAGGCTACCAGCCGGAAGAGATGGTTGTGGCCGGCAACAAGCTCTATGTGGCAAACTCCGGAGGATATATGGCTCCAAATTATGACAACACGGTTTCCGTTATAGACCTTGACCAGTTCAAGGTTGTCAAGACCATAACCGCCGGCATAAACCTCCACCGGATGGAGAAAGACCGCTACGGAAACATATATGTATCATCCAGGGGAGATTACGGAAAGGTTCCATCCAAAACCTACGTCATCAGCACCGCAACTGACGAGGTTGTGGAAACCCTGGACCTGCTTCCGAATTCAGGCATGGCGGTCTGCGGAGATTCCCTCTACGTCTACAGTTCAGAGTGGAGCAACGCCCTCCAGAAAAACACCGTAACCTATGCCATATACAACACCAGGACCAGGACCGTAGACAGCAGGAACCTCATCCAGGGCGGAATCCGGGAGAAGATAACCGCTCCTTACGGCATAGCGGTAAATCCTGAAAGCAAAGACTTCTTCATCGCCGATGCAAAAGATTATGTAACTCCCGGCACCCTCTACTGCTTTTCAAAGGACGGCAACCTCAAGTGGCAGGTTACAACCGGAGACATCCCGGCCCATATCGCCTTTACTTTTTTGCCCTAGGGTGGGCTGTCTTGTAGATTTCCTTGAGTTTTTCAAAAGAATTGTGGGTGTAGACCTCGGTTGCGGCAAGGCTGGAATGCCCCAGCACTTCCTTGATGCTGTTCAGGTCTGCCCCGTCGTTGAGAAGGGCCGTGGCAAAACTGTGGCGCAGGGTGTGCGGAGTCTTCTTGCCGGAGATTCCCTTTATTGCGGAAAGTTCTGCCTTGACCACCCGGTTTATGAACTCCACGTACGCTGGGGCTCCCTTGTCCGTCAGGAAAAATGCGTCGGACGATGCCTTGCCAGACTTTGCTGCAAACTCCTCCCGCAAATCAAGGTAATCGCCGATCTTTTCGGCCAGGGATCCGACAATGGGGATAATCCTCTGCTTGTTACCCTTTCCTATCACGCTGATTGTGAGTCTTGAAAGGTCAATGTCGCTTATCCTCAGCGATGCTGCCTCGGCCCGCCTCAGGCCGGTGTCGAAAAGGAGGGTTACCACCATCCTGTCCCTGACGGGGAGATAACCGTCTGCGCACGGACTGTCAAAGTACTCCGCCAAAGCCTCAGGGGTGAAGAAAGAAGGAAGCCTCTTCTTTTCCTTTGGCCGTGTGATCTCCTTTACCGGATTGGAAGTAAGCTTCTTCTGCCTGACAAGATAGTTGCAGAAGGTGCTCAGGGCACTCAGATGGAGGTTTACTGTCCTGGCATCCAGAGACCTGTCCATCATCCGGGAGACATACCCGCGTATGAGCTGGAACCTGAGAGCCTCAAGGATATCTCCGTCTTCAAGACTGCTGTCAGGGCCGCCCTGGCCACAAGGAGTTTCCGGATAAGCGAATCGCAGATAATCCTCCACCACATCGCAGTAAATACTTGCGGTGCGGGAAGAGTATCTCCGCCTGACCAGGAGATAATCCTTGAATTCAGTAATCAAACCCATATTGCAAATTTACATATTTGGACAAAAAGTGCCCGGCCCGGGCATAAAAAAAGGAAAGCACCCGGCTTTCCCTTTAATCCTGAGTAACGCAAACCGCAATTACTCCTCGCTTATCTGAAGGTGCTTCACATAGATGGCCTTCATCAACTGAGCGCGCTTCTTAACGGAAGGCTTCTCAAAGGTCTTACGATCCCTGAGCTCGCGGATGACACCTGTCTTCTCGAACTTTCTCTTGAACTTCTTCAATGCTCTCTCTATGTTCTCGCCGTCCTTGATTGGAACTATTATCATGCTTTATACCACCTCCTTTTTCTTTTGCGGGGTGCAAAGATATGAAAAAATATTCCGCACACGCAAATCGCGATGAAAAAAATCCCGGTGCTCTGTTGAGAAAATTGTGGAAATAAAAAGCCGGAATCCTCCCTAAAACTTAAAAAATACAATAAGAATTGTTATATTTGCCACCTATTATAAAGTAAGCAATTAAGATAACATTTAATATTAATACACCTATCAAACAACAGTAATAAGATGGCAGAGAAATTATTTACTGAGTTTCCTCCCGTTCCTAAACAGGTCTGGGAAGATGCTATAATCAAGGATTTGAAAGGTGCCGACTATCAGAAGAAACTGGTATGGAGGACTATGGAAGGATTTTCCGTACAGCCTTACTACCGCGCAGAAGACCTTAAGGATCTTAAGGAAGTTGGCGGAATGGCAGGAGAGTTCCCTTTCATCAGAGGCACCAAGGATGATAACAACTGGCTGATCAGGCAGGATTACCTTGTAGGCAACGACTTCAAGGCAGCCAACGCCCTGGCCCTGGACGGAATGATGAAGGGAGTAACCGCTCCCGGCTTTGACCTGAGCCAGACAGAGAAGGTTCTAAAGGCAGACATGAAGGCTCTCCTTAAAGGAATCGAGCTCAAGGCCGTTGAAGTAAACTTCAAGGGATGCAATGACCTTTCAGTTCTCAGGAATTTCATCGCGATAGTAAAGGAAAGCGGTGTAAAACCTTCTGCAGTAAGGGCTTCATTTGACTATGACCCTCTGAAGGTGATGAACACTACAGGCGTTTACAGCAAGGCAGATGCAGTAAAACTCCTTGTAAAGGCTGTTGAACTGGTTAAGGAATACCCTAATATCACTGTAGTAGGAGTTTATTCTTACGCATTCAACGACGCCGGCAGCAACATCACCCAGGAACTTGCCTACGGCATGAACATGGGCAGCGAGTACCTCAACCTCCTCCAGGATGCAGGAGTAAGCGTAGATGAGGCTGCAAGAAGGATGAAGTTCACCGTTTCCATCAGCGGCAACTACTTCATGGAAATTGCAAAGTTCCGTGCTGCAAGACTCCTCTGGGCCAACATAGTAAAGGCTTACGGAGCCAAGAAGGCAGACAGCTGCAAGATCAAGGTCCATGCAGTTACAAGCGCCTGGAACCAGACCGTTTACGATCCATACGTAAATATGCTCAGAGACACTACCGAGGCCATGAGCGGTGCAATCGGCGGAGTAGACTCAATGGAAGTACTGCCTTTTGACCACGCATACAAGAAACCTGGCGAATTCTCCAACAGGATTGCACGTAACGTACAGAGCCTGCTGCTTTACGAGAGCCACTTCAACAAGGTAGTTGACCCGGCCGCCGGTTCTTATTACGTTGAAGAACTCACAGACGCCGTAGCCAAGACATCTTGGGACCTGTTCAACTCAATAGAGAAGGCAGGCGGTTATGTAGAGGCATTCAAGGCTGAAAAGATTCAGGACAGCATCAAGGAAACTTCCCTCAAGAGAGATTCCAACATTGCTACCAGAAGAGATACCCTCCTTGGAACCAACCAGTTCCCTAACTTCACCGAGGTTGTGGAGAAAGAGGTTACCAAGAAGACCGTTACCCGCAAGGCAGCTCCTAAGAAGAAGGCCGGAATGGTCGGCCGTCCTCTCGAGGTTTACAGAGGCGCCATGGCCTTTGAGGAACTCAGGTTCAAGACAGACAAGGCTGCAAAACGCCCTGTGGCATTCATGGTTACATACGGTAACCTTGCAATGTGCCGTGCAAGAGCCCAGTTTGCCTGCAACTTCTTTGCAGTAGCCGGATTCCAGGTAGTTGACAACAACCGTTTCAGCTCTCCTGAGGAAGGTGCAAAGGCAGCCCTCAAGGCAAAGGCAGACATCATCGTAGCATGCTCTTCTGATGACGAATACGCAGTTGAGGTTCCTCAGATTGCCAAGATCGTCGGCAAGAAGGGTATCGTAGTTGTAGCAGGTGACCCTGCATGCAAGGACGAACTCATCGGAAAGGGTATCGAGAACTTCATCAGCGTTCGCAGCAACGTTCTCGAGACTCTGAAAGCTTATCAGGAAAAACTTATCAAATAAGGGGAGGAAAAAGTCATGCGTCCAAAATTCAACGATTTAGTATATAAGTCAGCTGCAAAGCCTGCAGCAAAGAAGGGTGCAGCAAAGAAGGAAGTTCTTTGGAATACCCCTGAAAAGATAGCAGTAAAGACAAACTATACGGCCAAAGACCTGGAAGGAATGGAGCACCTGCACTATGCAGCCGGTGTTGCACCTTTCCTCAGAGGCCCTTACAGCACAATGTACGTGCAGAAACCTTGGACCGTACGCCAGTACGCAGGTTTCTCCACAGCAGAAGAGTCAAACGCATTCTACAGAAGGAACCTGGCCGCAGGTCAGAAAGGTCTTTCCGTTGCATTTGACCTTCCTACCCACAGAGGCTACAACGCAGATAACCCAAGAGTTGTAGGCGACGTAGGAAAGGCTGGTGTAAGCATCTGCTCCGTAGAGGACATGAAGATTCTGTTTGACCAGATTCCTCTTGGAAAGATGTCTGTTTCCATGACAATGAACGGAGCCGTTCTCCCTATCATGGCCTTCTACATCGTAGCAGGTCTGGAGCAGGGCGTAAAGCTCGAGGAAATGGCCGGAACAATCCAGAATGACATCCTCAAGGAGTTCATGGTCCGCAACACATACATCTACCCTCCTGAGTTCTCAATGAGGATCATCGGCGACATCTTTGCCTACACTTCACAGTTCATGCCTAAGTTCAACTCCATCTCCATCTCCGGCTACCACATGCAGGAAGCAGGTGCTACCAACGACATAGAGATGGCCTACACCCTTGCAGACGGTCTGGAATATCTCCGTACCGGTATCAAGGCCGGCATACCTGTAGACAAGTTTGCTCCTCGTCTGTCATTCTTCTGGGCTATCGGAACCAACCACTTCATGGAAATAGCCAAGATGAGAGCAGCCAGGATGCTTTGGGCAAAGATCGTAAAGCAGTTCAATCCTGAAAATCCTAAGAGCTTGAGTCTGAGAACCCACTGCCAGACTTCAGGATGGAGCCTTACCGAGCAGGATCCTTTCAACAATGTTGCCAGGACATGTATCGAGGCCATGGGAGCCGCACTGGGACACACCCAGAGTCTGCACACCAACGCTCTTGACGAGGCTATCGCACTGCCTACCGATTTCTCCGCACGTATTGCAAGAAACACCCAGATCTACATCCAGCAGGAAACCCAGATATGCCGTTCAATCGACCCATGGGCAGGTTCCTACTACATTGAGAGCCTTACCAACGAACTGGCTCACAAGGCATGGGAGCACATCCAGGAAGTTGAGAAGCTCGGCGGTATGGCAAAGGCCATCGAGACCGGTATTCCTAAGCTGAGGATCGAAGAGGCTGCTGCAAGAAAGCAGGCCAGAATTGACTCAGGCGAAGAGACCATCATCGGCCTCAACCGCTACCGTCTTGATCATGAGGACCCTATCAAGATCCTTGACATCGACAACACCAAGGTTCGCCAGCAGCAGGTTGCACGTCTGGAGAAGCTTTACAAGACAAGAGACAACGAAAAAGTTAAACAGTGTCTGGCCGCTATCACCGAGGCTGTAAGGACCAAGAAGGGCAACCTGCTTGCACTTGCAGTTGAGGCAGCAAAGGCAAGGGCATCTCTGGGAGAGATTTCCGACGCTTGCGAAGAGGTAGTAGGAAGATACACAGCAAAGATCCGTATGAATGTAGGTGTCTACTCATCAGAGGTTAAGAAAGACAGCGAGTTCGAGAAAGCAAAGAAGATGGTTGCCGCCTTTGCAAAGAAGGAAGGAAGACAGCCTCGTATCATGATTGCAAAACTCGGACAGGACGGTCACGACAGAGGAGCAAAGGTTGTTGCCACCGGTTATGCAGACTGTGGATTTGACGTGGATATGGGACCTCTGTTCCAGACTCCTGCAGAAGCAGCAAAGCAGGCTGTTGAGAACGACGTTCACGTAGTTGGCGTTTCTTCTCTTGCAGCAGGTCACAAGACCCTGGTTCCTCAGATCATCGCCGAGCTGAAGAAACTTGGCAGAGAGGATATAATCGTGGTAGCAGGAGGTGTCATCCCTGCTCAGGACTATGATGCTCTCTACAAGGCTGGTGCAGCTGCAATCTTCGGCCCTGGTACCAGAATCTCCTATGCAGTCATCAAGATGATGGAGCTTCTGAACCAGAGGTTTGAGAAGTAGGGCACTCCGTTTTAACTTAAAAAGGCCAGGCTGAATCATAGCCTGGCCTTTTTAATATCCATCTGAAAGAAATTACTTTCCGGTATATTTTCCAGCAAACAGGACTGTGCGTGTACTATTCTCTACTATAAGATATACAAACGGCCTGTCTGCATGAAAGACAGCGTTTGGTTGAGAATGCGAAGCAGTATACCCCATTTTCCCCACGGAAACAGTAGCAGCTTCCGTGCCTTTTTCATCAACCTTTATGGCGGAACTCTGTTTGATCAGAGAAAAACATGAAGGTGTCTTGAACATGGACTTGAAATTAGCTTTCAGTGGGTTGAAACAGTCCGGCATACCCATTTCAGACAATACATAGTTGAGTTCTATATCAAACTTGGTTTCAAACCTTGGAAGCCACAAATCCACCCTAAGACCCTGCCACGTTTTGAAAATGGAACGCAAATCACCGCTTTTGAGAAATCCGGTAACATCAGCAATGCTCTTGCCTGCAGACGGAAGTATTGCCAGAAAAGAAAAAGCATTGTTGCCATAATCCAAACCAACCATACTGAAATCTTCATTTTCAAAATAGGGCAAAGTAAGAAGCTTGGCCATCATAGGAATTTTTACAGTTCCGC
This sequence comes from uncultured Bacteroidia bacterium, assembly GCA_902780455.1. Lineage (GTDB taxonomy): Bacteria > Bacteroidota > Bacteroidia > Bacteroidales > UBA932 > Egerieousia. The sequence goes on from CACZFO010000003.1 coordinate 28,059, forward strand.
CATCTTCAAGTGAGAATATGCGCTCTGTCGTCCGAGATTTATCAAACGGATTGGACCACGTGCTCATAAAATACATAGCATTAAGAAGTACAGCCTTCTCATCTCCAGACAAATTGTTCAGAATTTCAGGGACAAGACCCTTGGTGTGTTTTGAGCACCAGGAATTTATCTTGCTTAAAGTTGCCTTGTCAGAAAAGTTTACCTTGGATACTTCGGCCTGGTAGTAATCCTTCACTATCTTCTGGTATGTTTCTAAAATCGGCGCGTCATTACTGGCATACACTGCATTAGCAAAAGCCAGTGTTGTTTTTTTATCAAGAGACGGAAGTTGTTTGAGCAAAGACTGGACATATTGGTTTACAGCATCAGTCTGACCAGCTCCAAAACCAAGAACCTTGCATATCTGTTCTGCGGTTTCTCCCTGCGCTCCGTTGAGAGCCATACCGAGAAGATACTGCATGCTGATAGGAGAAATGACAATACTTTTATCAGTTGACGAGCTTACCTTATCAAACAGCTCAAAGGCAAATGCATTGCCCGAATTGGCAAAACTTTTCTGTTGCTCGCTCAACGACAATTTTATTCTTGGATTGTCCTCAAGAGATTCCGTTTCCTGATCATTTTTGCTACAGGAGAATAAAACAGCAAAAACAGAAAGAGAGGCAAAAATAAAGACCAATTTTTTCATAATCAGAATATTTATATTAGTTCTTTCTTCTAAAATTATACAGCATACTATCAAATACAGTATAGTTATAGTTATCTGTTTCCCAACTCATACTTGAATAGCCCTCGGTGACATAATATAGACTAGAAAAATCTAATCCATATACAAATGTAATTTATTGTTTCCATAGAACAAAATAAGTGCCACAGACAAAAATGGATACATGTTCAGGATGACTGCTTCATCCCTGGTACTAGAATCTCCTATGCAGTCATCAAGATGATGGAGCTTCTGAACCAGAGGTTCGAGAAATAATGTGTACTCCGTTTTAATAATTATGACTCCATTTTCTTTGTATCTTTGAAACTGATTAAAGATTCACGACCATGAGATTTGCAATAACAACTTTTGTTTCTGCGATCATGCTGCTCGGGCATGTTTGCGCATGGGGACAGGGAAAGATAATATCCTTTGATTACAAGGCGGATATGGTAAGCGTTTACCCTGGCACTGAGAGAAATATAAAAGTATATGTTCCTCAGCAATATGAACAGGGAAAACCAGCCTGCCTGTTTGTCGGACTTGACGGCATCATCTGCGATGCGCCCAAGGTCTTTGACAAGCTTATCGCCGAAGGAAAAATGCCGGTAACAATCGGCATCTTCATCCAGCCAGGCAGGATCAAGGGAAAGGACGGACAGGTAATCCGTTACAACCGTTCCAACGAGTTTGACTTCACGGACGGAAGATTTGCCGGTTTCATAAACGATGAAATCATCCCCCTGGCAGAAAAAGAAGCTGGGATTATCATCTCAAAGAACCCCGATGACAGAGGCATATTCGGCCTTTCCAGCGGCGGTATCGCAGCCTTCAACGCAGCCTGGATGAGGCCCGACCTTTTCCGCAGGGTATTCAGCGGAGTGGGAACATTCGTCAGCATGAGAGGCGGAAACGACCTGCAGATGTTTGTCCGCAAGTGCGAACCGAAGCCTCTCAGGATATTCCTCCAGGATGGCAGCAACGATGTGTGGAATGCCACCTTCGGACATTGGTACGAAGCAAACCAGATGCTTTCCACAGCACTGGACTTTGCCGGTTACGACACCAAGTACGACTGGTCTGATGAGTATCACTCCGGCAACAGGGCAGATGTCATCTTTGAAGAAGTCATGGTCTGGATGTGGAGAAACTATCCGGAGCCTGTACAAGCCGGAATCACAAAGAATGATTTTCTCAACAAGTATCTTTATCGCGATGGAGAAAAGACTCCTTTCAATCCTCTTTCTGTCAGCGGCACAGACCAGTGGGTCAGGGAGGAACAGATAGACATGACCTTGCCTGGCACTTTTACCATAGAAAGCATAGCTCAGGGAAATGGAAGGAGCCTGACAAGCAAGCGCACGTATTATTCAGCCGATTATCCGGACGGCAGCTTCACTGCCCTGGAAAAGAGTTTCTTCTGGAACGAGACGGAGACTAGCTGCCTCTGGCAGGCTGTAACGGGAGAAAAAAGCCCGCTGACACATGAGCAGAGGTTCTACTGGCTCCACTCCTACGGAAACACCCTCGTATCCAAGGGCCCCATGGTCTTTGACTCAAAGGGCAACCTTTTTGTCCTCACCGATATCGGCATCCAGGTCTGTGACCAGAACGGAAGGGTGAGGTTCATCCTGGAGATTCCGGATCAAGTCAGAAAGGCACTTTTGGATGACAACGGCCCTCACTTGCCGGAACTTCAGAAAGATGGCAGTGCAAAAGAATACACGCGCCAGTTGCTGACGATGTATATCGCTGAGGGAAAGATTATTATTACAGACAGAAAAAGCTTTACCTACAGCCGCCGGCTGAACATTTCTCCTGCAGTCAAAGGACAGAGGCCGAAGAGCCAGGGACAAGGCTGAATCTAATCAAACTATTGCTATATTTGCGCCCTGTTTTAACGGAGGTTCAAATATGAGCAGAGGTTTGCTTACCATACTGCTGTTGATAGTTTCCAACAGCTTCATGACAATGGCCTGGTACGGCCAGTTGAAATTCAAGACCAACACCCTTCTTCCAAGATGGGGGCTGTTTGGCATCATACTCATCAGCTGGGGCATAGCTTTCTTTGAGTACTGCTTCATGATCCCTGCCAACAGGGTTGGTTTCAAAGACTTGGGAGGACCGTTCTCACTTGTCCAGCTCAAAGTGATTCAGGAGGTGGTGACAATCACGATTTTTGTGATATTCTCCCTGGTATTCTTCAAGACCCAGAGTTTCAATTACAATCATCTCATAGCCTTCATACTGCTGATTGGAGCGGTGTATTTTGTATTCAGATAAAATCTCTGATTTTATTTTCTTGAGATTATTTGCTATTTTTGGCGGATTCAGAAAAAGATTGTTGAACCTGTAATACCAATACCATGAACAATTGCAGATTTTGGATGACCATGCTTGCAGCAGCCGGCTTTGCGCTGACCTCCTGCAGCGGTGGCGGAAGCAACAGTGAAAAGCCCCTTGACCCGGAGAAGCCTGATACTCCGGTTGCAGAAGAAATAGATCCTCCGATCAACGAACCTTCTGTTGCGCCAAAAGCCAGGATCAACGACGGAAGGCATGCCACGGCTTACGTCACCTACTACGGCTCCCTTATTCCGGACGCATCCATTATCACCCACATCAACTATGCCTTTGCGGAATTGTACATGGTGGATGGCGTATACAAGAAATTTGACCTTCAGGGAAGCAAGGCAAGGTTCCAGAACATAGTAAACCTCAAGAAGCTCTACCCTGACCTCAAGATATGCATAAGTTTCACCCATGGTGTCGCCAATTCAGACAACAAGCAGGGTGGCAGTTTCTCCGCCCTTTGCAAGAGCGAAGACAACATGAAAAGGTTTGCCGAAGACTGCCTCAAGTTCCTCCAGGACTACAACCTTGACGGAGTTGACCTGGACTGGGAGTTCCCGGGCCTTTCATGGAGCGGAGCCGCCTGCGATGTAACTTGTGATACAGACAATTACGTAAAACTTGTAAAGCAGCTCAGGGAAACCTTCGGAGACAAGTACACCATTTCGTATGCCGGATACTGCTTTGACAAGCAGACAACTACAGGAGGATACAGATACGTGGACATCAAGGCTATGGACGAATACGTAGACTACGTGAACATCATGGCCTACGACTTTGACGCTGCTCCTCATCACCATTCAGCTCTGGCAGACACCAGGGCCTACAGAGACTGCAACCGTGCCGTTAACGCATACCTCAATGCGGGAGTGGCTCCAAATAAACTGGTTCTTGGAATTCCTTTCTACGGAAGGCATTCTTTCAGCACATCCCCTACTGCCTTGTCCTACAAGAGCATCATTAACCTGGACCCTAAGAAATACAGAAGGAACAAATGGGATCCGGTTGCCAACTGCGCATACGTGGAAACCATGCAGGGAGTGTTCTACATGGGATACGACAATCCTAAGAGCATTGCAGCCAAGGGAGACTGGGCAAGAAAGAAAGGCCTTCTCGGGCTCATGTACTGGGAATATGACCAGGATGACGCCAAGGGCACACTCCGCACCGCCGTATGGAATGCGGTAATGACACCATAAACTTTTAAGACATGGCATTTGCTAATAACGTAATGATAGTACGCCAGGCACTTCTGGCAAAACTGGTTGAATTGTGGAGCAAGGATGAACTGGTTGAGAAAATAGACCGTCTTCCGCTGGAACTCAGTCCAAAGAGAGGACAGAAGGTCCTTGGAAGATGCTGCATCCATAAGGAGAGAGCTGTCTGGAAATACAAGAGCTTTCCTCTGATGGGGTTTGACATGTATGACGAGGAAGACGAACTCACCCCTCTTTCCTGGTATGCCAAGGAGGCTCTCAACCGCAAGGATCCACACAGGAAAAAGAACCTCATGTGCGTAATAGACGAGGCTTGTTCTTCCTGCGTCAAGACCAGCTATGAGGTTACCAACCTCTGCAGGGGCTGCGTTGCCAGAACCTGCTACATGAACTGCCCGAAGGGCGCCATTTTCTTCAACAAGCAAGGTCAGGCCGAGATTGACCACGACCTCTGCATCAGCTGCGGAAAATGCATGCAGAGCTGCCCTTACCACGCAATCGTGTACATACCTGTCCCTTGCGAGGAAGCATGCCCTCTCAAAGCCATTTCCAAAGACGAGAACGGCATAGAACATGTAGATGAGAGCAAGTGCATCTACTGCGGCAAATGCCTCAACGCCTGCCCGTTCGGAGCAATATTCGAAGTCAGCCAGATATTTGACGTCCTTCAGGGAATAAAGAACGGTCAGGAAATGGTTGCCATCGTGGCTCCTGCCATACTGTCTCAGTTCAAGGACGTTCCGATGGAAAAGGTTTATGGCGCCATCAAGTCAATCGGTTTCAAGGATGTGATCGAGGTTGCCGAGGGTGCAATGGAAACGACGTCCACTGAAGCGGCGGAACTGAAGGAAAAGATTTCAGAAGGGCAGCCTTTCATGACAACCAGTTGCTGCCCGTCATGGATAGAACTGGTACGCAAGCACATTCCTGAAATGGCCCCGTATGTTTCTTCTACCGGGTCACCGATGTTCTACACCGCAAAGATTGCCAAGAAGAGACATCCTGGAGCCAAGATAGTTTTCATAGGCCCATGCCTTGCCAAGAAGAAGGAAGTAAGGGACAATCCGGACACCGACATGGCTATCACCTTTGAGGAAATCGGAAGCGTGTTTGCAGGACTTCACATAGACTTTGCAACCGTTGAGCCTTTCACCCCTGAGGTAAGAAGCTACAAGGCAGCCCACGGATTTGCCCAGAGCGGAGGAGTCATAGGAGCAGTCAAGTACATACTTCACGATGAGCAGCTGAAGGCCACCGCCATAGCAAATCTCGACAAGAAGAACGTGGCCCTGCTCAAGGGTATAGCCAAGACAGGCAAGGCCCCGTCTCCGTTCATAGAGGTCATGGCCTGCGAAAGCGGCTGCGCAACGGGTCCGCTGATCTACAACGACCCTGCTACTGCCCTGAGAAACCTGAATGCGGCACTCAACAAAATGAAAGAACCAAGTACAGATGAGTAAAGACGAGAAAGAGATAAAGAGTCCGTCTGCCGAATACGGCAGCAAGGACATCCAGCACTGGGACTGGAACGTCCACCTGAGGAAGAGGCCGGGAATGTATCTTGGCAAACTTGGAGACGGCAGCGAGAAGGACGACGGTATCTACGTGCTTTTCAAGGAGATAGTTGACAATGCCGTGGATGAGTTCAACATGGGGCACGGCAAGGTCATAGACATAACCTTGGATGAACAGACCAAGGAGGTTTCCGTAAGAGACTACGGAAGAGGCATTCCTCTGGACAGCCTGGTTGTTTCAGTAGGCCAGATAAACACCAGCGGAAAGTACGGTTCAGACGCCTACGGCAAGTCCGTAGGACTCAACGGAGTGGGAGCCAAGGCCGTGAACGCCACTTCCACCAAATTCTACGCACAGAGCTGGAGGAACGGTGAAAGTGCCTGGGCTTACTTTGAGGAAGGAACCCTCAAGAAGGAGGGCCGGCTCAAAGACACCGGAGAAAAGGACGGAACCCTCATCAGATATACGGCAGACCCTACCCTCTATGAAAACTACAACTACAAGTTGGAGTACATAGACAGCATGCTCAAGAACTACGCGTACCTGAACACCGGTCTTACCATCCACTTCAACAAGGAAACCTACCATTCAAAGAACGGACTTCTGGACCTGATCAACGACAACATGCACCAGACCCCGCTGTATCCTCCGATCCATCTGAAAGGTCACGATATAGAAGTTGTGATAACCCACTCTGACGAATCGGGAGAAAACATCTATTCTTTCGTAAACGGCCAGAATACCTATCACGGAGGAACGCACCTTTCCGCCTTCAGGGAAGCTGTCGGAAAAACGGTCAAGGATTTCTACAAGAAGGATTACGATCCCAAGGACGTAAGAGAAGGCATAGTTGCAGCCATCGCGATAAGGGTGGGAGAGCCGGGCTTTGCCAACCAGACCAAGACCTTCCTCAACTCCAAGCTCACGGATACCGAGGAGAGGGGCGGAATCCCCATCAGGACATTCATAGGCAACTTCCTTGCTTCCGAGCTTGACAACTACCTTCACAAGACCCCTATCACTGCAGACATAATGCAGAAGAAGATAAATGCCAGCGAGAAGGAGAGGAAGGAAATCCAGTCCATCCTCAAGAGCAAGCGCAGCAAGAAGGGAATGATCAACAACGAGAAGCTCAGGGACTGCAAGATCCACTATACCGACACCGCCAATCCGCTCTCCGAGCAGACCACCATCTTCATCACCGAGGGTAATTCCGCAAGCGGCACCGTGTCCAAGGCGAGGAATGCAGACACCCAGGCCGTATTCTCCCTAAGAGGAAAGCCAAAGAACACCTACGGCAACTCAAAGAAGGTTATCTACGACAACAACAATAAGGAGCTCAACCTGTTGCAGGCTGCCCTCGACATTGAGGAAGACATAGACAACCTCCGCTACAACAAGGTTGTGATTGCAACCGATGCCGATGTGGACGGAATGCACATCAGGATGCTCCTTCTGACATTCTTCCTCCAGTTCTTCCCGGAACTTATCAGAAGAGGCCATCTTTACATACTCCAGACCCCTCTTTTCAGGGTAAGGAAAAAGAAGAAGGACAATTCCTTCACCGTTTACTACTGCTACAGCGAAGCCGAGAAACTCAAGAGGATAGAGGAACTTGGCAGCGGAGCGGAGGTAACCAGGTTCAAGGGACTTGGAGAAATCTCGGACAAGGAGTTCGAATACTTCATCGGTCAGGACATGCGCCTTGACGCAATCCGTCTGGAAAACGACGACCCTACCCACGAAATGCTGGAATTCTACATGGGAAACAACACTCCCGACAGGCAGAACTTCATAATGGAGAACCTGAGGGAAGACGTGGTGCTGGAAGAAAGGACTACTGACGATATGTCAGCATAAAACTGCCAGACCATGGGGTTCAGTAAAAGATTAGGAAAATTCATGCTCAAGGTTATGGGATGGAAAGCCGAAGGGGGCGCCGTTCCTGAATCCAAATGCATAGTGCTCGGAGTGCCCCATACCTCCGTTGTAGACTTTGTCGTTGCCTGGTCTTACTGCTCTTCCATAGGGATGCCCCCGAACATCCTCATCAAGAAAGAGTTTTTCTTCTGGCCGCTGGGCTGGCTGCTGAAGAAAATGGGAGCCTTGCCGGTAGACCGTTCCAAGGGAAGCAATGCTGCGATGCACAGCATCAAGGCCCTGCAAGAAGCTAAGACCATGTATCTTGCCATTGCGCCTGAAGGAACCAGAAAGAAGACCGCGAGGTGGAAGATGGGTTTCCTGACAATAGCCCGCGCCTGCAATGTTCCGATATATCTCGGATACTTTGACTACAAGTTTAAAAGAGTAGGACATGGCCCGAGATTTGTAGTCTCAGCCAACCCGAAGGAAGACATGAAACGGATACAGGCCCACTACGCGGCCATGCACCTGGAAGGCAGGCACAAAGACTGCTTCAGCTGCGGAGACGTGGAGCCTGAACTTATACAACAGTTATGAAGAAATACATATCACTGGCTTTATGCATGCTGGTCGTGTCAGCAGCTTTTGCCCAGACATACACTCTGAAGGAATATGAGGACTTTGCCCTCCAGAACTCAAAAAGCCTGAAGGTTTCCAAAGAAAGGATCAACGCCGCCGAGCATCTGCGCAAGGCAGCCTTCACCCAGTTCCTTCCGAGTTTCCAGGCCGTAGGCACCTATGCCTGGAACCAGAAGAACATCTCCCTGCTTGGAGAGGATGCTCTCCTTCCAGTAGGCGCAAAGATGGCAGACGGCAGTTTCGGCTTTACGGCGGACCAGATTTCCAACAGTTGGACGGTTATTGACGGGCAGCCGGTTCCGCTTGATGCAGACGGGGTTCCTTTCAATCCAAAGACCAATCCCGAGAAAATCCAGTGGAAACAATACGCCTATCTGCCAAAGAGCGAACTGACCTACGACGTACACCACGTATTTGCCGCCGGCATAGGCTTCACCCAGCCTATCTTCCTTGGAGGCAAAGTCAGGGAACTCTACAACATAGCCAAGACCAGCGAGGAAATGGCCAGGCTGCAGAATGACAACCAGCAGGAAGAACTGATCATTTCAGTAGACCAGGCTTATTGGACTACCGTATCGCTGATAAACAAGAAAAAACTTGCTGAAAAATACGTTGAACTGCTTACCAAGCTTGAAAACAACATCCAGGCTGCCGTAGATGAAGGGGTTTCCACCAAGGGAGACCTTCTGAACGTGAAGGTGAAGCTCAACGAAGCCAACCTGGCCCTTACCAGGGCAACCAACGGTGTGGCTCTTTCCAAGATGGCTCTTTTCAGGGTATGCGGGCTGGACCTCGACGGAGATTTCGGCCTTGCAGATGAAGACATCACCCAAGGACAGGCCCAGGAACTGGATCCTGCCTACAACAGGGCCCAGGCCATAGACAGCCGCTTTGAAATCAGGGAACTGGAAAACCTCAGAAAGATAAGCCACAGCCAGACCAACATAGCAAGAAGCAGGTTCCTGCCAAACATCATCGCTTCTGCAAACTACCTGACAACCAACCCGAACACTTTCAACGGATTTGAGAACAAGTTCAAGGGAATGTTTTCAGCAGGCGTGGCAGTTACCATCCCTATCTTCCATTTCGGCGACAGGATCCACACCCTCAGGGCAGCCCAGAGCGAGGAAAAGATAATCGGCCACCGCATAGACGAAGCCAAGGAACTGATCAACCTCCAGGTTACCCAGGCCAACTTCAAGGTCCGTGAAGCCAACACCAAACTTGAAGCCGCATTGAGCAACATAAGCGCTGCCGAGGAGAACCTCAGGCTCGCCGAGCTTTCCTACAAGGAAGGGCTGATAAGCGTCACCGACCTCCTTGCCGCCCAGACAGCTTGGATCAGCGCAAATTCAGACAAGATAGATGCCGGCATAGATGCCCGCATGTGTGAGCTCTACCTGCGCAAGGCTGTGGGTATAAGCAACCTCAAAGACTCACATATAGCTGATTAGTTCATCCATCAGAAATAAATAAATGTTAAGGATATGAAGAAATTAGAGCAAAGTACGATTAGCCTGCTGATAGGACTTGCAGCACTGCTTCTTGTAATAATCACGCTTGTCGTGATAGGTTGGCTGACATCTTCTCCTCAGAAACTCACCATCCAGGGAACCGTTGAGGCCCGTGAATACAGAGTTTCCGGAAAGGTTGCCGGCAGAGTTGAGCAGCTGCTCTACGATGAAGGTGATACCGTAAGCAAGGGACAGGTAGTTGTAAGGCTTGACAGCCCTGAGCTCCAGGCCAAGATCGTACAGGCAAACGCACAGAGCAAGGCCGCAATGGCCCAGAGAGCAAAAGCATCCGGCAGCGCCAGGAGCGAACTCGTAGAGGGAGCATACGAACAGTGGCAGACAGCCAAGGTTGCCGTGGAAATTGCACAGAAATCTTACCAGAGGGTTGAGAACCTCTACAAGGCTGAAGTTGTTTCAGCCCAGAAGAGAGACGAGGCCAAAGCCCGTTACGATGCAGCAGTATCTACCGAGAGAGCTGCCTTCAGCCAGTACAACCTGGCAAAGAACGGCGCCCAGTCAGAAGACCGCATGGCAGCACAGGCTGCGGTTGACGCCGCCAACGCAAGCGTTGACCAGGTCAATTCCTACATTGATGAAATCAACCTGGTTTCCCCTATCAGCGGAATAATTACGGAAGTGTTCCCAAAGGTAGGTGAACTAGTAGGACAGGGAGCCCCTATCATGACCGTAACAGACATCAACGATGTATGGTTCTCCTTCAACATAAGGGAAGACATGCTCAAGGGAATTACCATGGGAAGCAAGCTCAATGTGAAGATTCCCGCCCTTGGCGACCAGACTTACCAGGCCGAGGTCTATTTCATCAATGTAATGGCCTCATTTGCCACATGGAAACCAACCAAGACATCCGGAGAATTTGACGCAAAGACTTTTGAGGTAAGAGCCAGGCCGGTATCCCCTATCCCTAACCTCAGGGCCGGCATGAGCGCCATCGTAAAATAAAGTCAGACTGTCGGGATGAAGAAGAACAACAACATGCTCGGGTGCATTCTCAACGTAATGTTGAGAGAGAGGGACATCATGTCCAGCAGGCCGATATACCTGTACGGTACCGTGCTGGTACTCGCCTTCTGCGCCATCTTCTTCGTTTCACTCATGTATCAGGGACTGCCGCAGAGAGTCCCTGTTGGAGTTGTTGACAATGACGATTCATATCTTTCAAGGACAGCCATAAAGCAGATCGAGGCGATGCAGGGTATCGAGATAGCCAGAAGATACAACAGCTACCACGAAGCCAGGCTGGACATGCAGAGAGGAAAGATATACGGTTTCATTGAATTTCCGCAGGACCTCTATGTCAATACCGTAAACGGGCTCAGACCTACGGTTCCGGTTTATTACACAGAAGCCTACATGATTCCGGGCACGCTCGCCTACAGGAACTTCCTGCAGATAGCAAACGTCCTCAATGCCGGCGTCAGACGGACCACGATGCGTGCAAAGGGAGTTCCGGAGGCCGACATAATGCCGAGCCTTCAGCCGATTACCATTGACACCCACAGCATCTGCAACCCTTGGACCAGTTATTCCATCTATCTGATTTCCATAATATGGCCGGGCATACTGTCGCTGTGCATCATCGTGATGACCGTATTCACGATAGGATTCGAACTCAAGCAGAAAACCACTCCAGACCTTTTGGATAAAGCCGGAGGCAGCATCGTTAATGCACTGATAGGCAAACTGCTTCCGTATTTCCTAATCTATCTGCTGGTGGGATTGTCATTTGTGATTCTGGCCTACAAGATATTCGGATTCCCGCTTCTGGGACCGGCCTGGGTCATGATAATCAACATCACGATGCTCATACTGGCTTCCCATGCCGTCGGCCTGTTCTTCATAGGACTTTTCCCTGTCCTGAGGGACGCCCTCAGCGCAGCTTCACTTTACTCGGTAATCGCCCTCTCGATGTGCGGAATGACCTTCCCTGTCGAGATGATGATTCCTCCGATGCAAGGCTTTGCCCAGTTGTTCCCTTTGAGGCAGTATTACCTGATTTACGTCAAGTGGGCCATGCTGGATTCCGGTGTGGGCAACGTATGGATCAACATGCTGGGAATGTGCATTTTCTTCTTCCTTCCGTTCCTTATCCTCAAGAGGCTGAAAGAAGCGATGGTAAACCTCAACTACCCGACCAAATAAAGGAGGAGAAAAGATGGATAAATTCAGTATTTCAGACATAAGGACCGCCATCAACCAGATGGTTCAGATAACCTGGAAGGAATTGAGGACCATCTTCAAGGACAGCGGCGTGCTCCTCATCCTGATAATTGCAGGTTTGGGATATCCTATACTCTACAGCACTGTTTACCTGAGCGAGAGCGTAGATGAGATACCGGTAGGAATAATAGACGAATGCGGCAATTCCTTCAGCCGCGGTTTCGCCTCAAAGATAGATGCCACCAGGGAAGTCAGCCTGGTTGGCTGCGTAAACATGGATGATGCAATCAGCAAGATGAAATCCAGAAGCATCCATGGCATAATAGTCATTCCAAAATCTTTCAGCAAAGACATAGAAGGCGGAAAGCAGACAACCGTCTCCCTCTATGTCAACATGGCCACCTTCTTCATTTACAAGAATATAGCCCTGGCCTGCAATTATGTCATGCTGGAAGAGAACAAGAACATATCCCTCAAGAGACTCAGTGCAGACGGACTCACCGAGCAGGAAGCCCTCGCCAGTGCGGAGCCATTGAGGAACAAGATGAACATACTGTTCAACGAAGGCAACGGCTTTGCAAGTTTCTTTGTTCCCGGAGTGCTGGTACTTGTAATCCACCAGCTTCTGTTCCTCGGAATCGGCATGGTTTCAGGAACCAGGAGAGAAGAAAGAGCAAACAGCCAGGTCAATACAAAGGAAAAAGTATCGCAGAGAGAAGTATTCAGGCATATCTTCGGACAGGGAGCTGCATATTTCCTCATCTATTCGCTGATTGGTTCATACATCCTGATACTTGTGCCGCGGATGTTCGGACTGCCGCATTTTGCCTCCGCATGGGACATCTACAGGCTGCTCTTCCCGTTCCTTCTGGCAGTGATTTTCTTCTCACAGACATGTGCGGTGTTCATCCGCAACAGGGAGACCGGAATGGTAATGTTCCTGTTCTTCAGCGTAATACTTCTGTTCCTGAGCGGTCTGACATGGCCGGTCAGCAGTTTCCCGGCATTCTGGAAATACTTCTCATACATATTCCCTGCAACATTTGGAGTTGAAGGATACCTTAAGATCAACTGCATGGGAGCAGACTTCTCCGTCATAATGCCGGAATTCATAGCTCTCTGGGCACAGGCCATATTCTATTTCATCACGGCCAGCTTCTCCTACCGCTACATCAACAAGTAAGACTTCCGTCATGTTAAAAGTGATGTAACAAGGTTGTTTCATCGCTGATAATTTGGAAGATTAAAAATATTAACTATATTTGTTTCCTTCAAAAAAGATTTTAAGTTAATATTAATCATATTTAAAATTTAAAAACATCATGGCAACTAAGAAATACAGAGTTGAATCAGATCTTCTGGGAGAACTCAAGGTTCCTGCAGAGGCTTACTACGGAGTTCAGACTCAGAGAGCTCTGAATAACTACCAGATTTCCGGAATCAGGATGTGCGACTATCCAGATTTCGTAACCGCTATCGCATATGTAAAACTTGCTGCTATTCAGGCAAATAACGAGCTTGGAGTAGTAAACGACACCATCACCAAGGCCGTTGTCAAGGCTTGCAAGGAAATCATTGCCGGCAAGATGCACGAAGACTTCCCTATCGACATGCTTCAGGGCGGTGCAGGTACTTCTGTAAACATGAACGCAAACGAGGTTATCGCAAACCGTGCACTTGAGATCATGGGCAAGGAGAGAGGAGACTACAAGTTCTGCTCACCTAACGACCATATCAACTGCGCACAGAGTACAAACGACGCTTATCCTACAGCACTCCACCTTACCATCGTGATGATGAACAAGAAGGTTGTGGAGAGCCTCAAGGCACTCGTTGCTTCTTTCAAGGCAAAGGCAAAGGAATTTGACAAGATCATCAAGATGGGTAGGACCCAGCTTCAGGATGCAGTTCCTATGACCCTCGGTCAGGAATTCAAGGCATTTGCTGATTCTCTGGAAGAGGAAATCGAGAACCTCGAATACAACAAGAAGAAGCTCTATGCCATCAACATGGGCGGAACAGCTATCGGTACCGGTATCAACGCAACTCCAGGCTTCACCAAGCTTTGCTGCAAGAAGCTTGCTGAACTCACCGGAGAGCCTTTCGTAGCTGCAAAGAACCTCGTAGCCGCTACTCCTGACACAGCAGGTTACGTTGCATATCACGGAGCCCTCAAGAGACTGGCCGTAAAACTGTCAAAGGTTTGCAACGACCTCCGTCTCCTGGCTTCTGGTCCAAGATGCGGTCTGGGAGAAATCAACCTTCCTCCAAAGGCTCCTGGATCTTCAATCATGCCTGGCAAGGTTAACCCTGTCATTCCTGAAGTTACCAACCAGGTTTGCTTCAAGGTTATCGGAAACGACACCGCCGTTGCATTTGCAGCTGAGGCCGGTCAGCTCCAGCTCAACGTAATGGAGCCTGTAATCATACAGTGTATCACCGAGTCAATCACCTGGATGAGCAACGTTATGAACACCCTCAGGGTAGAGTGTGTAGACGGCATTACCGCCAACGCAGACCATTGCATTGACCTTGTAAAGAATTCCATCGGAATCGTAACTGCCCTCAACCCTTACATCGGCTACAAGGCCAGCACCAAGATTGCAAAGGAAGCACAGCAGACAGGCCGCAGCGTTTACGACATAGTACTTGAGCAGAAGGTCATGACCAAGGCTAAGCTTGACGAGGCCCTCAGCCCGAAAAACATGCTCGCTCCACGCGACTACAATAAATAGGCAATTGGCGTGATATCCGAATAGGGTAAAGAGCCCTGCCGGATAATAGCCTGAGTATTAACTACTTAATAAAACTCCTTCCTCGGAAAACCAAGGAAGGAGTTTTATTATATCGCTGTATTTCAGATATTTAAGGGGCAGGATACATAAAACCTCAAGACGGCAGGTTTTTACATCTTACCCTCTTCCTTCAGAGCCTTATTGAAACAATGGCGGCACAACGGCTCGTATTTGTCCGTTTCGCCGATCAGTACCTGCTGGTCTGCACCGGCTCCCTTGACTGAAGGCAGGCGGTGGGAATGCTGGGCGGGCTGGCCGCACCGCACGCAGATGGCATGAACTTTTGTCACATACTCTGCCCTGGCCATAAGAGCCGGCATGGGACCGAAAGGCTTGGCAAGATAATCCATGTCAAGGCCGGCTACTATTACCCTTATGCCCTTATTTGCCAGTATGTTGCATACATCTACTATTCCATCGTCAAAGAACTGTACTTCATCTATGCCAACAACATCTACATCCGTGGCATAAAGCAGGATGTTCTGGGAAGAATCCACGGCTATGGACTGAATTGAATGGCCTTCGTGAGAAACCACATCATTATCTGAGTAGCGGTTGTCTATGGACGGCTTGAATATCTGCACCCTCTGACGGGCAAAATTGGCCCTCTTGAGCCTGCGGATAAGTTCTTCTGTCTTGCCCGAGAACATACTTCCGCAGATAACCTCTAGCCAACCAGCCTGTTTTGCATTTTCAAGAAACATTTTTCCTATTTTTGTACGGTACTCTCAAATGTCGTTATACAAATATAACACAAATTGAGTTAAATAATTTCAAACCTCTGTAATTATGGAAGAGAAAAAGGGGCTTCTTTCTGCACTGGCAGAAACACTGAAGCAATACGAGCTGAATCAGGCTGACGACAAGGAAAGCATGGCCATTGCACTGGAAGAGAAGCTGGATGAAATTGCCAAGATGATCTCTTCCCTCAGCGACAGGATAGATAACCTCAGCAGCCGCGTGAACCACATCGGTGAAAAAGTTGACATTCTTGAGAACCGTACTGCTGAACCGGTCCGGACCCCTGAAGAAGACATTCAGACTCCTGAGCCTGTATTCGATGAGGAAAAGGCTGAGGAAGAAGTACTCATCAGTGGAACTGCGGAACCGGTGTTTGATTCTGCGGAGGTGGACGACAATTTCCACAACGCCGATGAAGAAGACTATGAGGACCTTGATGACGAGATGGAAGAAGAAGGTGAAATAGAAGAAGTAGAGGAAGGCGAAATCGAAGAAGAAGGTGAGATAGAAGATGAAGGAGAGATGGAAGAGGATGAACAGGAGGCTGTGGAAACTGAAGCGATTGCTCCGGAAGAAACTGAAGAGGTTCCTGAAGAGAAAGCTGAAGATGTTTATCAAGAAGAAAAACCAGATGCCGCCAAAGCCTCCAAAGACTGGTACGACTGGGAATACGATTATCCTGCCGAATATGTTGAAAACCTGATGGAGAGCATGGGTATCAACGACAAACTTGAATTCGTGAGAGAGCTCTTCAACTCCGATCCTATGATGTTTGACAGCCAGATGAAAGAGATAGACACCATGCCTAATTTCAAGGCCATTGTCCAGTTCTTCCGCCAGGCTCATCCGGAGTGGGATGAAAACAGCGAGACCGTATACAGATTCTACATGCACGTGCGCCGCAAGTTCAGGAACTAGTATGGAATGCGGAAAACTATACCTGGTCCCCACACCTGTCGGGAATCTTGAGGACATCACTTTCAGAGCACTGCAAGTCCTCAAGGACGTGGATGTCATCTATGCTGAAGATACCCGTACCAGCAGCGTGCTGCTGAAAAAGTACGGCATCTCCACCCACATGGAGAGCTATCACAAGTTCAACGAACACAAGAGGACTTCCAGCATTTGCAGCAGGATACTTGAAGGGCAGACAGCCGCCCTGATCACCGATGCCGGCTCTCCTGGAATTTCAGATCCGGGATTCCTGGTTACCAGGGCATGCATAGAAAGCGGCATAGAGGTTGAGGCTCTTCCTGGAGCAACGGCTTTTGTTCCTGCTCTCACCGTAAGCGGGCTTCCGAGCGACAGGTTCTTGTTTGAAGGCTTCCTGCCTCAGAAAAAAGGCCGCCAGACGAGGATACGCCAGGTTGCACAGAACACGGCCACTTCAATAATCTATGAATCGCCATACAGGCTTCTGAAGCTTTTGGAACAACTCATGAAAGTTGCCGGTCCGCAGAGGAAGGCCGCTGTTTGCAGGGAGATCAGCAAGGTTCATAACGAGTGCAGGAGAGGCACTTTGGAACAGTTGGTTTCATGGTTCACTGAAAACGAACCAAAAGGAGAAATAGTAGTAATAGTCGAGGGGAAAGACAACGGGAAAGATGAGGATGAAGATTTGGGAAAGGATGAGTTTTGCGAGAAGAGGGAAGGAAGACTCACAAAAGAAAGAAAGACCAGGTAAGGTCAGCGACACTACTGCCAGGGGAGTCATCGGCATGATGGTCCTGATATTCATTTTCCAGGCAGTTACATTCACAATCCACAAATGCTCAGACGGCAACCAGCCGCCTTCCGCATCAAACGGACGGGACAGTACAGGTAACGTACTGGTCCTGTTTGAGTTTGACCCAAATACAATATCCCTGGACAGCCTTCAGATGCTCGGGTTTTCCTACAAGCAGGCTCTTACCGTCATCCATTATCGGGAGAAGGGAGGCCGTTTCAGGAAAAAGGAAGATTTTTCAAGGATGTATACCGTAAGTGAAGAGAAGTACCGGGAACTTGAACCGTATATCTCCATACCGGAAATCCACGAGAAAGAAAAGAATACATTTACCAGCAAGCCCCTGAAGGTTTCACGTGAAGGCAAGGCTCCGGGCGTAATTCCCGAGGAATCTGAAGCGGAACCTCAAGCTCCCATGCCTCAAGTTCTGGATCGGAAGGAGGCTGAAGGCACCGGCAGAGCCCCTGCAAAGCCGTACAACACCAGAATCAAAGTCAGCATAGACCTCAACGAGGCCGACAGCGCAGCTCTGATTTCAGTTAAAGGAATCGGCCCCTATTTCTGCAAGGCCATTCTCGAGTACCGTAAAGCCCTGGGAAGTTTTGCAAGCGTAGACCAGCTTCTGGAAATCAGGGGAATGGACCAGGAGAAATTCGACCGGATCAAAGACCAGGTATTCGTCCATCCGGGCGGCATCAGGAAGTTCTCCATCGCCGAGGCGGACAGGGCCTTCCTCTCCAGGCATCCTTACATAGGGTCATACAATGCAAGGGGGATAGCCCTCTTCCTCCAAAGCCACTCCAAGGAAGAATGTACCCTCAAGGCTCTCTTTGAGAACAGGATACTTTCGTCTGAAGACACCCTGAGGCTGCACCCGTATGTAAGATAGAGGATTCAATTTTTTATGTAAATTTGACGGTCACTAAACAATCATACAGAAGATGGGATTTATCAGTTGTGAGAACGTGGTCAAGAAGTTCGGCAGTTTCGTTGCCCTTGACCACATCAATTTGGAGATTCCCCAGGGCAAGATTTTTGGTTTCCTGGGTCCTAACGGAGCTGGCAAGACCACTCTCATCAGAATCATCAACCGCATCACCCTTCCTACCGAAGGCCGGGTGCTTTTCAATGGAAAGGAAATAAGGCTCAGCGACATAGAACGTATCGGCTATCTCCCTGAAGAGCGCGGCCTTTACAAAAAAATGAAGGTGGGAGAACAGGCCCTGTATCTTGCACGCCTCAAGGGAATGTCAAAGGGCGAGGCTACCAGGGAACTCATGAAGTGGTTCCAGAAATTCGGAATCCAGCCTTGGTGGAACAAGAAGGTGGAAGAACTCAGCAAAGGCATGGCCCAGAAGATACAGTTCATCACCACAGTCCTTCACAAGCCGCAGCTGCTGATCCTGGACGAACCGTTCTCCGGCTTTGACCCTATAAACGTAAACCTCATCAGGGATGAAATCATAAGGCTCAAGGACGAGGGATGCACGATCATCCTCTCTACCCACAACATGGAATCAGTTGAAGAACTCTGCGACGAGATTGCCCTGGTCAATAAGGCCAGGTTGGTAATCACCGGCAACGTAGACCAGATCCGAAGGGATTACGGGCACAACCGGGTGGAAGTATGCTATCAGACTGATGCCGGGAAAGTCCTCCAGTCTGAGGAAGGCCTGTTCTCCGTGGTTTCTTCCGAACTGACCAAAAACGGTACAAGAAGCATAATCGAAGCAGCTCCTGAAGCCTCAAGCCGCAGCCTCCTGGGCAGCATCTCATCCCAGGTGGACATAATTTCCTACCAGCCTCTGATGCCAAAGATGAACGAGATATTCATAAAGCTTGTGGGAGAAAGCGGAGGAGCCACATCGCAGAGCTTTGAAGATTACAAGAAGTCCAACCCTAAAACCCTATAGAACATGAGCAAGATCGGTATTATAATCGCGAGGGAATACTCAACAAGGGTAAAGAAAAAGAGCTTCATAATCGGCACCTTCCTGGTCCCGATCCTGTTTGCCCTGATGTTTGTCATCCCGATGCTGATAGCAGCCTATTCTTCTGACAACAAGGTGCGTACCATTGCGGTGGATGACCGGAGCGGGGTTGTGGCACAGAAACTTGAGAACAAGGAGAACATCAATTACGTGATGATAGACGGTGTTCTTGCCGAACAGATCAAGAAAGACCTTCCAAAGTCGGACACCTACTACGCACTTCTTCAGATATCACAGATGGATTCCATGAAGAATGCAGACGTTTCCATATTCTGCCCGGAACAAGTCAGCATATCACTCAAGGACCAGATACAGAGCCAGGTGAATGAGATCCTCTCTGCCAACAAGCTGGCCTCCTATGACATTCCTGACCTCGAAAAAGTACTGGACAACATCCGCAACACATCCCACGTGAAGACACTCCAGGTAGGAGAAGAGGATCAGGAAGGCAAGGAAACTTCCGTAGGAGCGTACATGATCATCGGATACGTTTCCAGCTTCATCATCTACATGTTCATCTTCATGTTCGGCAGCATGGTGATGCAGGGAGTCATCGAGGAGAAGAACAACAGGATAATAGAAGTGATAGTCTCTTCCGTAAAACCTATGCAGCTGATGATAGGCAAGATCGTGGGCATAGCCCTTGTAGCCCTTACCCAGTTCCTTGCCTGGATAGTGCTCACCTTCCTCATAGTGACCGGAGTAAGCATGGCAACCGGAGCTTCAGGCTCATCCATCGTAAAACAGGGCGTACAGGCCCAGACAGCCGGAACTATGACAGGTGTGGACGTTGCTGAAATAGGTGCCACGGGGCTGGACATTGCTGCCGTGGATCCTGCTGCAGGACAGCCTGATTCATCCGCCGTGGATGAAGGACTGAGTGCGGTTGCACCTATCCTGAACACCCTCAAGCAGATGAACATCCTGGGAATAATCGGCACGTTCCTGCTGTACTTTATCCTGGGCTATCTTCTGTATGCCAGCATGTTTGCCGCAGTTGGCGCCTGCGTTGACAACCAGGCCGACACCCAGCAGCTTCTATGGCCGGTAACAATCCCTCTGATCATAGGACTGTTCATCATGATGAGCGCCTTCCAGAACCCTAACTCCACCGCTGCTGTATGGGGCTCAATCATTCCTTTCACATCTCCGATGGTGATGGTGGCAAGGTTCGCATACGGAGTTCCGGCATGGCAGTACATTCTTTCAGTCGCCCTTCTGATAGGAACATTCCTTTTCATGGGATGGCTCAGCAGCAAGATCTACCGCATCGGTATCCTGTCCTATGGAAAGAAGGCCGGATGGAAGGAAATCTTCAAATGGTTGAAATTCAAAGACTAAAAAACATGAAAAGCCCGTTATACATAACCCTGTGCATGATTGCCTCTCTTACCTTCCTGGCATATTCCGATGCCGGCGCCCAGAGGGTGAAGAAGGCAGAATACACGTCGGCCCAGCTGAACAATCAGGCTGTAAGCAAGATTACCTGGACTACAGTCACCATCAATTCCAGGTTTGATGCCACACCTTCAGACAATCTGGAGTCTTCAAAGATCATAGCCAAGTACAAGCCTGAAGTTGACAAGTACACGGACCCTATCGGGTTCTGTCCTGACGGACTGGACAGGGGCTATCCTGTGGCCACTCTGTCCAACTGGGCTTCAGACGCACTTCTGGAATATGCCCGGAACTACATTGACACAACCTCAAGGACGGACATCGACAAGAAAATAAAGATAGACTTTTCCCTGATGAACTTTGGCGGAATAAGAACGGAGATGCCCAAGGGAAATGTTTCCAGGTTCGATATCCTTTCCATCTTCCCGTTTGACAATTTCCTGGTCATTGAGGAGATGGACGGAACTGTAGTAAAGGAACTTATGGAGTTCTTTGCCAAGACCAGGGGCCAGGTGATGGGCAACGTAAAGCTGCACATAGACGGCAATACTGTCAAGGAATGCCTGATTGGAGGTGAGCCTCTGGATGAGAACAGGAAGTACGTGGTGGCCACAATAGACTTCCTATACAACGGAGGAGACAACCTCTATCTGCTGAAAAAGAGCAACTACCTGATTCAGACGCACAAGAAGATGATGGACATATTCATCGACTGTATCCGTAACCTCACTGCCCGGGGAAAGAACATTGAGGCAGTGAAAGACGACAGGCTGATCGTAGAAAACAAGGAGAAATGACCATGAGAAAGACTTTGACATTATTTGCAGCTTTGCTCCTTGGGGCCTTTACGGCATCGGCTCAGGACCTTGTAATCCTTCACACCAACGATACCCACAGCCAGATAGAACCTCTGTCTGCCGGAGACTACAAGGGTCTCGGCGGAGTAGTCCGCAGAGAAAAATACATAAGCCAGGTGAGGGCTGAAAACAAGAATGTAATACTCCTGGACGCCGGAGATTTCTCACAGGGAACACCTTACTTCACCCTCTTCAAGGGAGATGTGGAGATAGAACTCATGAATGCCATGAAGGTAGACGCAGCTACCTTCGGCAACCACGAGTTTGACAACGGCATGGATGAACTTGCCAGAAGGATCAGGATGGCAAACTTTCCTGTACTCAATGCCAACTACAAGATGGACGGCACTCCCCTGGAAGGGCTCATTCCGCCTTATACGGTAATAGAAAGGGGAGGAAAGAGAATCGGTGTGATCGGCCTGAGCGTAAGGCTTACAGGGCTTGTGAGCCCTAACAGGCTAGGCAACATGAAGTACGAGCATCCGTACAAGATTGTCAACAGACTTGCCAGAAAACTCCGCAACAAGGAAAAATGCGACCTTGTAATACTTCTGACCCATTGCGGATTCAACGGCGGAACCCAGCAGAACCCTTCAGACGTAATGATCGCCGAGAATACTGAAGGAGTGGATATAATCATAGGAGGACATTCACACACCTTCATCAAGCAGCCGTCCATAGTTGAAAGCAAAACCGGAAAGAAGGTCATGGTTGTCCAGGCCGGAAGCAAGGGAGAAGAAGTCGGAAGGATAGATATCTGGTTCTAAGACCTGTCGTCCAGAGAATAAAGACTGAACTTGAAGACTATGCCGCCTCCCTCTTTTTCGGAGGCGGTTATCGTTCCCTTGTGGAAGGCTACGGCATTCTTGACTATGGCCAGGCCAAGCCCGCTGCCGCCGGTCTTCCTGGTACGGCCTTCCTCAATCCTGTAGAACCTCTCAAAAATCCTCTGCAGGGCTTCGGGCGGAACTCCCTTCCCCGTGTCGGAATAGGTGAAATTGATCTTGTAGCCGCCGTCTCCTGAAACCTGGTCTATGCCTGCATCCAGGGTAATTTCTATATTGTCTCCTCCATGCTCTATGGAATTGTCTATCAGGTTCTTGAACAACGAGTAGATAAGGTCGTAGCTGCCGTTTATCCTCAGACGGCTGCTGATCCTGCTGTTGAAGACGATGCCATGCTTTTCCAGTTTATATCCTATCTCCTCCAGTATGGCATCCAGACACTCCTTGATGTTCACGTTATCAACCTTGTACAGGTTCTCTGAAGACATGCTCTCCGAGGCCTCGTCCAGTTTGTTCAGGGTGGATACCTCGTTTACAAGGTCAGACAGCCTCAGGGCTTGGGAATAGGCTTTGGATACAAACTTCCTCATCTGCTGGGCGGTCATGTCCTCAGACTCCATGATGGTTTCAAGGTAGGCCCTTACTCCGGTAATCGGCGTCTTGAGTTCATGGGCGATGTTATGGCTCATCTGCTGCTTGTATTTCTTGGCCACTTCCAGCTGGTTGAATGTGCTGGCAATCTCCCTTCCGACATCGCCGAGCTCATCATTCTCAAAATCTATCAGCGACAGTTTGCTGCCGTCTTCCTTTATGGCGCTGACGAGTTCGCTGTAGGTTTTCAGCGGTTTGTACAGGCGGCGCAGGATATATATGAATGAAACTATCAGGGCACCAAGTAGTATCGCGATGAGAATGAAGAAATTATTGTCTTTCTCCAACTGTGCCGGGCGGCTCATCCTGAATTTGGAATAAGACCTGACATAGAGGTTGCCCGCCTTTCTGGCATAGTACAGATATTCCACGTCCGGTTCCGCCACAGCGCTCCTGAGTGCGCTTCCATCCACTCCCCTGGAGGCGGTGGCTATTTCAGAAAGTGAGAGTATGTTGTCCGGAATGGAGATGTCTTTCTGGCGTGAATCGTATAGAACCCTGCCGGACGTATCTGCAAGGGTGAAGCCGAATCCGTCAGGAAGGGCGATAGTCTGGGGATCCTTGCCTTCTGCCAGGGAATCAAGCACCTGGGAAATAGCTCCCTTAAGTTCTCCCTGAAGGGCGGAAATGCTGTATCCACGGCTCTGTCTAGACACGTAAAGTACAAAGAAAAGAGCCAGCAGGGCAAGCAGTATCAGAAGGTAGATAACCAGCCGGTAACGATATTTCAGCTTGAGTTTTTTCATCTGTCCTGAGGGTGGATGCAATAGCCGAAGCCCGAACGGTTCTGGATAAGTTCTCCGGCGGGTCCCAGTTTTTTCCTCAGCCTTGCAATATGGACATCAACCGTCCTGTTAAGAACGAACCCGTCGTTCTTCCAGACATGCTTGAGAATATCCTCCCTTGAGAAGATTTCTCCACCTCCACGGGCCAGAAGCAAAAGGATTTCAAGCTCCTTGCGGGTAAGCATCACTTCCTGGCCGTCTACCTCCACATGATTTGAAACGGAGTCTATTACAAGTCTGCCGAAGTTGAACTTTGTCTGAGCGGATGACTTTTCCTCCTCCGGATTGGCCTGGACATCATTCGTAGTGGAAACACGGGTCCATGCGGATGGGCCGGATGAAGCATCAACCGCATTGAGCCGGCCGGACCTGGTGAGCACGGCCCCTACCCTGGCCACTACCTCATTCACCGAGAAAGGTTTGGAAATGTAGTCGTCTCCGCCTGTGGAAAAACCTTTGAGAATGTCTTCTTCCGTGTCAAGAGCCGTAACAAAAATAATCGGGATGCTGCTCTTGTAGTCTTCCCTCAAGAGCTTGGCTAGTTTCAGGCCGCTGATGCCTCCCAGCATTATGTCCAGCAGCATGAGGTCGAACTTCTCGGATGAAAACAAAGACAGAGCCTCTTCTGCTCCGAGCACGCACTTGACTTTGTAGCCCGCCTTCTCAAGATTGTACTGCAGTATCTCGCAGATATCTTCTTCGTCGTCGACTACCAGGATCTTTGCCTTGTGTAATGCCTCTTCCATAATCTTGATATTGTTTGACAAAGGTAATATTTTTATTATTTTAGTGCCCTGTATTATGCATACAGCTGTTGTTATATGACATATAAGAAGAAAGAATTGTTCACGCCGGAAACCACCCGGGCCCTGGCAGAAAACTACAAGCAGATATTAGGACTGATCGGAGAAGACCCAAACCGTGAAGGACTTCTCAAAACCCCTGAAAGAGTTGCCAAGAGCATGCAGTTCCTCACCCACGGCTATCAGGTTGATCCGGTTGCCATACTCAAGTCTGCCATGTTCAAGGAAGAGTATCAGCAGATGGTCCTGGTCAAGGACATCGAGCTTTATTCCATGTGCGAGCACCACATGCTCCCTTTCTACGGAAAGGCCCATGTCGCCTACATTCCTAACGGATACATAACCGGCCTGAGCAAGATACCGAGAGTGGTTGACGCCTTTGCCCGCAGGCTGCAGGTACAGGAGAGGCTGACGGTTCAGATCAGAGACTGCATCCAGAAGACCCTAAAGCCACTGGGAGTGGCAGTGGTAATAGAGGCCGCCCACATGTGCATGCAGATCAGGGGCGTACAGAAGCAGAACTCGGTAACCACCACATCCGCCTTCACCGGCGCATTCCTGAACAACCGCAAGACAAGAGAAGAATTCCTCAGACTGATAGGCTCTTCTCTTCACTGACATTACCGGTAACTTAACCATAACCACTAAAACAAAGGATTTTGGACTATATGAGAATTTTGATTTGTGCTGCAGAGCAGGAAGAACTGGACTGTGCAATCCAGGCCCTTAGGCTTTATGAAAGCAAGATAGCCGGAAAGGCACAGGTTGATTTCATGCTTACCGGAATAGGCAGCACTTCTACCTGTTACAAGGTTACCAAGAAACTGGTGGAAGCGGAAGCGGAAGGAAACAGATATGCACTTGCCGTGAACATAGGCATAGCCGGCAGCTACGACCTGGAAAAGTTTCCGGTAGGGAGCACAGCACTGGTTGAGAAAGAACACTTTGGAGACGTGGGTTTCATGACAGCCCTGGGCTTTCAGACTCTCTTTGATTCCAAAACCCTTGATGCCAACATGTTCCCCTTCAAGGACGGAGCGTTGGAGATGCTACCCCTGCCGGAGTATTTCAACGATATAGCAAATACTTACAAGAGAGCGACCGGAGTAACCACCCAGACTATAACAGGAGACCAGAAAACCGTGGAGAGCCTCATAAAGAAATACTCCCCTCAGATTGAAACCATGGAAGGGGCCGCCTTCTTCTATGTATGCCTCAACGAATATGTCAAATTCATCCAGATAAGAAGCGTATCAAACAAGGTTGGAGAAGAGGACACCGCCAAGTGGGATACTCCCAAAGCTCTGGCATCGCTGAAGGAAGCCCTAAAGGAATTCTTCCGCCAGTTTGTGGAGAACCAGCATAAAGGCCTTGCCCAAGTTTAGAGGAGAAGAGTATGGAAGAGAATAACACCCGGCCTGAAGTCATAAGGATTGAGAACCTGCACAAGACGTACATCCTGGGGTCACAGAAAGTCAATGCCCTGGACGGTGTTTCAATGTCTATAAACAAGAACGATTACATTGCAATCATGGGACCTTCCGGCAGCGGAAAATCAACCATGATGAACATACTGGGCTGCCTTGACACTCCCACCAGCGGACGTTACATCCTGGGCGGAACCGATGTCAGCCAGATGGAGGATTCCCTTCTTGCCGAGGTAAGGAACAAGCAGATAGGTTTTGTCTTCCAGTCTTTCAACCTGCTTCCAAAATACAGCGCACTGGAAAACGTGGCCCTGCCCCTGATCTACTGCGGCACTCCTGAGAAGACCAGGACCGAGCTGGCCACCAAGGCTTTGGACACAGTCGGGCTTTCAGACAGGATGGACCACAAGCCCAGCGAACTCTCCGGAGGCCAGCGCCAGAGAGTGGCCATTGCAAGGGCCATAATTAACAACCCTACTATCATACTTGCAGACGAGCCTACCGGTAACCTCGATACCAAAACTTCCGTGGAAATAATGAACATCTTCGAGAAGATTTACCGCCAGGGCAACACCATCATTATAGTTACCCATGAAGAAGATATCTCCAGGTTTGCAAGAAGGATAGTCCGCCTCAGAGACGGCAAGATCGAGAGCGATACCATCAACCCGCACCCTACCCTTTCTGACAGAACTTTATGATAAAACATATACTATGAAAATTTACACAAAAACCGGAGACCAAGGCACAACCTCACTGGTAGGAGGAAAGAGAGTTTTCAAGAACGATCCCAGAGTGGAAGCCTACGGAGATGCCGATGAACTGATTTCATATCTCGGACTTATCATTGCCGAAAGCGAAAACCCGGCCAATACCGCCGGTATGGCTACCAGAATCAGAAAGGACATTCTTAGAATCCAGCAGACAATGATGTGCGTATCAGCCTTTCTGGCCATGCCTGAAGAAGGCACCGGCAAGAAGCTCAAACCTTTGGAGGAGTCTGAAATAGAATTCCTTGAAAAGGGTATAGACGAGATGACAGGCCAGATGCCTCCGCAGAAAGCCTTCGTGATACCCGGAAAACCCCGCCAGGCAGCCCTTTGCCATGTGGCAAGGACAGTCTGCCGCAGGGTAGAAAGACGCTGCGTCAACATCCACTCCACAAATGAAGACCTGGAGCAGAATCTCACCAAGTGCAAAAAATACATTAACCGCCTGAGTGACTATCTTTTCACATTGGCACGGTTTTTCTGTACGATTACCAACACACCGGAAGAATTCTGGTTACCATAAAAAAAATGGTTGCAGAACAGAAAATGTTATTATATTTGCAGCCCATTTCAGAGGAGATGGCCTAAAAGGCCTTTGAATCTAGTTAATTTGTACAAAAGATGTATTGGACATTAGAGCTTGCATCAAAATTGGAAGATGCACCTTGGCCAGCCACCAAAAGTGAATTGCTGGACTACGCTGTCCGTTCCGGCGCTCCGGACGAGGTAATCGAGAACCTCAATGACATTGAAGATGAGGAGGAAGTGTTTGACAGCATCGAAGATTTGTGGCCAGACTATCCAAGCAAGGAAGACTTTTTCTTCAACGAGGACGAGTACTAGCCTGAACTGAGGTTGAAAAAACCTCACAAACGATTGGGAATTAAGAAGAAGAGACAGGAAGTCATTTACCTGTCTCTTTCTTTTTTCATACTAAAGGCCACCCTTTAGGGTAATTTTACTCTACTTGAGCAGCGTATGTACTTAACCTAATAGATCACTGCTTTGAAAAAGAGGACGACAAAAATCTGCCGTCCTCGTGAAACACACCTATTTAACTAACTTTCAACCATGTTATTCTTTGGCTCTTTTCCGTCTTTTCCTTCTGAAAAGGCGTATGACATATTTCACTCCAAGGACAACGCCTGTCAATGAAACAAACGCTCCTCCCAGAAGCAGGACCCACATGACTACGGTCCAGGCTCCCCTTCTTCCGTCGAAAATCTTGTACCTGAGGCTGTGGAATCCCTGATACAGCTGGAACTGCCACTTGGAATGAGTGTTGAAACTTCTGGAGTTTCCGCTGCACGGATCTATGTAATAAACGTTTCTGTCTTTGTTGTCAACCTGGATCTTCCATACAGGAAGCGGCAGTTTTCCCTTAAGGTCCAGATAGTAGCTGTCATACTCTTCCATCAGGCTCAACGATACGCCCTCACCTGGATGCACAGCCTCGACAACCGTCCTGACCTCGGCGCTGTCCAGATAGAGCTTTTCTGCGACCTGAGGCACAGAAGCATCTATGCACCGGCTTTCACCGTCAGAAAGCTGTATCTGGTAGAATGGATGGGATCCGAAGCTCTTCCACTCAACCTTGGTGATCCGCCCAGGATTACGGCTGAGAAGATCAGAAAGGCTCAGACGGTATCTTTGGAAATCTGTCATCCCGGTGCCAAGCGCCTCCCTTGAGTCATACTGCTTGTGCTCCCGTCCCAGCCATTCCGGGATCTGGGTCAGGGAATACATGCCACTCAATATCCAGGTGAGCAGGAATATCCCGAAAACAGTGCCGAACACATGATGCCATCTGTACCACTTCTTCTTGTAAGGGCTCCTGAGACCGTTGCCTTTCCTGGCAGAGATACGGAAAGAGCTCACAGCCATCCAGAAACCTGAAAGCAGCATTATGATACCGAATACGGAAAGCCAGATAATCAAAGACTTCCAACCTTCAACATCTTGCCTGATCCAGGTGAAATACACCCAATGAGGAATCGCTCCCGCCCAAGCCCAGATCCTCTCGGACCTTGTGGTCTGCTGGAGGACTTCCCTGGACTTTGATGATATGTATATCTGTGTCCTGTCCTCATCGCTGAAGTAAAACTTGTAGATCGGAAAATCCTCCTTGAGCCTTCCGAAAGGAATCCACTGTTCCAGGGAATAAAGGGTATCTATCTTTTCCACAGGGGAAGAACACCACAGAGACGCTACACGGAATATGCTTTCTTTCTCGTCAAGAACCTTGTATTCAGAACTGTCTGCAAGCAATTCGGTCCTTTTCCCATATCCGGAACCAATCTCATACCGTGTCTGCCCAAGATATCGCCACAAAGAAGCGGAACGGACGGAATCCATTCCGATTCCGTTTTTCAGGGCGATACTGTCCAATGGCAACGTGTCATATCCAAGAGGCTCAAACCTGGCAAGTTTTTCCTCCCTGCTGGCGGAAGGGAATCTGTGGTATATCATCACGATTCCAGTGACAAACCACATCAGGAAGAGGATACTGAGCAATGTGCCCAGTATCCTGTGTACAGTCCTGAATATCTTGTCCAAGTATTTAGAAAGCATACTGAACAGAAAGTGTATAGTTTCTTGGCTGGCTTGGAACCATCTGGTTGCCAAGTGACTGGTTGAAATACTTCTCGTTGAAGAGGTTCTTGATGTTCAACCCGAGCCTGATGCCGTTCTTGAGGTTGTAGCTGAAACCGATGTTGGTCAGCCAGTATGAATCAAACCAGGTAGTGTTGGTGGCATTGCGGTAAACCTTGTCCTGGAAATCAACGTCAAAGTTCACGCCAAAACCCTTCAGGACTCCGGAAGGAATCACATAGTCTCCCATCACAAAGAAAGTGTTCTTAGGGATTCTGGCGTATTGCTTTCCCTTGGTGGCGTCGGAGTCCATATACTTGTTCTTAGCCATCTCCTTGACCTTTGCGTCTGTGTAGGCGTAGCCGGCGGTCAATACCATTCCAGTTACCGGAATATATGAAACTTCCACGTCAAATCCCTGTGAACGCATCTTGCCCACCTGTCCAACTACATTCTTCTCAAGTGTTTCTCCATCTATCACATCACCCTTGGAAGCTATGTTCCTTGTCATGTTGTACTTGTTGATGAGGAAGAGGGAGAAATCGGCCCTGAGTTTGCTGCTGATTTCATAGCGTGCACCAATCTCAAACTGTCCGCCCTTTTCCGGCTTGAATACTTCCTTGCCGTCCTCCGGCGTAAAGATTTTGCCGTCACGGTCAACATAGATGGTGTTGTCGTTGTAGAAAGTGCGTATAGGCTTGAAATATGTGCCGTAGGAAGCAAACAGCGAGAGGTCTTCAACAGGAAGGTAAACCACTCCCGTCTTGAAAGTGAAGGCACCTGTCTTGAGCTTTGAATACTTGTCGGAATCCACGTGGCCGTATTTCCTGCCGCCGTTTATGACGTCTATTCCGGAAGCTCTCTTGAAACTGTATGTGTCATATCTTCCGGCTACCATGAACTTCCACTTGCTTGTGAGATCCATCACATCGTGGAAATAAAAGCCCAGCATCCTGGTGAACTGTGGAGTAGCCTTGCTGAATTTGGTATCCATCCAGCCGATGCTGTGAGGGTTGTAGGTTGTTCCGTGGCCGGTGAGTCCTGGACCTACGACATCATCCCCTCTGGAACCGAAAAGATAACCAGAATAAGAAACCCTGTCAAGATAAATGAAGGTATTGCCACCCATGAAGTTATGGACGACGCTTCCTGTGCGGAACTTGCCGCTGAGCTCTATCTGGTTGTTGACGGTCTTTGCCATGTGGGAGAATCGCAGAGGATAACCGTAGTAGAGAGAATCCAGGCTGATGTAAGTGCGTACACCCGGCTTGGCCTCATAATACCAAGGGTATATCGGTTTGCTGCTGGTCAGATAGTCCAGCTCCTCGGTTGAGAAATAGTCTATATCGTCGTTCGTGTAGGAAATGTTCTCAGTCAGTTTCAGATTGTCGTTGAACCTGTGAACCCATTTTGCGGAAACATTCCAGTTACGGTTGTACATTTCGTCAGACTCGCTGTTATATCTCCATTTGCGGTCCAGGCCCGGAAGCATATCGTTCTTTTTGAGATAAAGCTTCTCGGTTGCTGCATCATAGATGTCTGCAGTCATAAGGGCAGGAAGGCCTATTTCAGTTGCATAGAAATCATTCCCTCCACCAAACCTGACTTCTACCATATCATTTCTTCCGAAATCTCCGCCAAGAGCAAAGTAGCCTGAAAGCCTGCGGATACGGTTGTCTCTCCAGCCGTCCTGGTTCTGGTAGTTGAAGCTTGCCTGGTAATTTACCGGACCAAGCAGTTTGCCGCCAAAGGCCATCCTTGCGTTGGTCGTGTACCAGCTGCCATAGGAAATCTTGGCAAACATATGCTGCTGGGCAGATGGTGCTTTCCTTACGATGTTGATTACGCCACCAACTGCACTGGAGCCATAGAGAACAGAAGACGGGCCTTTGAGAAGCTCTATCTTCTCAACTGCTGAAAGATCCATGAAAGGATATGAGTTGTCTATAGCGGAACGTTCGTCCCTGACACCGTCCACCATAATTACAGAATGGTCAAAACCCCTGATCTGCATCTGCTGGAAAGCGCCATAGGAAGTCTGGATCCTGACTCCAGGAAGGAACTTGACAGCTTCCTGTATGTCTGAGATGTCTCTGTTTACAATAGCCGTGGACTGGACAGATGAAACGGCAACTGGAATGAACTTTAACGGTACGTCAATCTTGAGAACCTGCTGCTTGGACTTGTTGTAGTCAGTTACATAGAGTTCCCTCAAAGCATAGGTAGTATCTTTTTCGGTGCTGCCCGCTCCAGTATTCTGGGCATAGACTGAGCATACACCGGCAACTACACATGCGAAAGAAAGTAAAATCTTCCTCATATGAAAAAAGTGATAAAATTATTAATCCAGTTCCTTGCCCGGGAACTTGTGTTAACTGCGGAGTTCTGGCAGGTCTCCTGACTCTATCCTGGGGGCCTTCCCATTTCAGATGAAACAGTGGCTAGATTCCCAAAAATCCTGATGGATCGGATATTACAGTAGCGGGCACTGTTCCGGTTTCTCACCGGATTCCCTTTTAAAGTCTCAGGCCGAAAGGCCTTCGTCTCACCAAAATCCGCTGCAAATATATAATTATTCCGTTAAAATGTAACAAACTTGTTATTTTTTTTCATCGGCGATAAGCATGGGATGCGACGAGTTCAACCTGAAGGCCGTAGACCAGGATTACGGCAAGGATGCCGAGGGCAGGCCTTCTTTTGCCGGACTTAAAGGTCTTTATACGATATTCATCAGGAAAGACAATAAATAGTCTACACGACCGTCCTTTTCCATTCGGTAGGGCTCTGGCCGGTGATATCCTTGAAGTTGCGGTAGAAGGCACTGCGGGAGGAGAACCCGCATTCCTCGGCAATTTCCGTGATGTTCATTTCCGGGTGCTCCTTCATCAGTTTTTGCGCATAACGGATACGGTAGCTGTTGATCAGGTTGGAAAAGTTTTCCCCGGAAAGACTCTTTATGATGGCACTGACATAGGTGCGGTTGGTGGCCAACCGGGCGGCAATGTCGGTGATGCGAAGGTCCTGCTGTTTGAAAAGCTCCTCTTCTTCAATGATTTGACAGAGTTGCTCCGTCATCTGCCTCGTGACCGGCAAGTCTTCCGCTTCTGCCGCCTTGGCATTGTGAAAATTCCTTCGGCTTAAGAGGAAGGCTCCCGCCGTCAAGACCAAAAAGCCGGCGACAAGGAACCATGACCAAGGGAAACCAGCCTTTATGGGAGCTCCGGTGGGAAAAGCCCATACTTCACGGGTCATTATGAAATTGTTTCCCATAGGAATGTTGTCTACAGATAAAACGCTAGCGCCACCGGCGCAGACAAACGTCCCGTCCGGCAGTAGAGCAAAGCTGTCGGCAATCGGGATGGGACCGGAAAATACAGTCAGGGTAACCTCGGCCTTACCTCCGTCAAAAACCGGATCATAGTTGATACAGGCCATGTAGGCATTACCCTCTGTGTCGATACCAACAGTATATGCACTCCTGCGGCTCCTGTCAACTGCCAGCTGATGCCATAATAGATAACTTCCAGCATCGGAAAAGGCTGGAATTGGCCTGTCTGTTTCCAATAAGGAAAAATTCTCTCCCTCAATCTTGAGAATGCCCCACTCTTTGTTTTCGCGATGCCTTGACAGCACCAGATAGGAGTATTCACCTATAGAAAGGTCGGCGAACCTGGTACCCCAGACCTCCCACTCATCCAGCAAGGGCTCATGGAAGGGCTCTCCGCTAAGTCTGTCCACCGTACCGTCAGAAGGGTTGCCGTAGTTGTCCAGGCCGGAAAAAACTATGGCATTGTCTGCGGCAGTTGCCAGGATAAAGGGGATATTCCGCTGCACTGAGGTCTCTTTCAGGAAAGAGAACCCTTCCCCGGGCTTATAGATTTCCATCGCATCCGGGGCATACCAGTTTCCGCTTACCAGAACCCGTCCGTCGGGGAAAGCCAGGGCCGAAGCTCCGGCGCGTTTGCGGTCAAGGACCCCCACTGCCGTGAAACTGTGAGTGGCAGGGTCATAGATTTCCACACCCCAGCTCTGCCCTATACCGAAGGCATCCGCGCTGCCGCCGCCCAGCATCACCCTCCCATCCGGCATGAGGGAGCAGAAACTGTAGTCGTGCGGGTATTTCATGGGCACTTTATGCCATGTGCCGTCCTTGAGATACCAGGCCGAAGGAGAAAGCAGGAATCCGTCCGTATGCCCTCCGAAGATGGTGAGTTCCCCATTAAGGGCCATCACATGCGGCGACGACAGCGGCTCCGGCAGATCCGGCAGCCGCTTCGCCCCGCCGCCGGTACCCCTGGAGCATGCGGCGACAATCAATACGAAAAGTATGAGGGGTAAGCGCTTCATACTTCCAAAGATAGCTAATTATTCGTAGTCACAGACAAGTCGCTGGACTGTAGAGTTGTAGAAATAAAACCTGCTGTTCCCCAAATTTGAATAAGAGAAGCCCAATGTTGTCCCTGAACTTCCTATAGAAGCCCACAACTGAGCATACTCACCGTTATCGGGAGTAGTTTCATTAATATAGAATATTACATTTGCACCGTCACCATAAGCACGGTCTGTATAGCCATCATCACGCGTCCTCCAATATCCTCCGGCTCCCATAGCTACATAATTACCATTGCAATTGAACTTTACTCCATTCGTTGCTGCGGTTACCCATTCCCTTGTGCTGGCATAAAAGAGCTCCTGAACTTCAGCACGGGTCGGAATACGCCATCCTGTCCAACCTGCTGCGACCGGAATACCCGCCGGACTCGAAGACGAGTTATAAATATTGTAATCATACGTGTATTCAGCTGACGACCCTACATTGAATTCAGCCCACTTTACGCTCAGGCCCAGATTTTTCCATGGGTGTCCGCTCAGGGAACCGGTTGCGGCTGAGGTTACCATGTCAGAAGTGAGGGTGATGGTTTTTCCATACACCGTTCCGGCCTTATAGTTGGCCGTCTTGGTTGACACCAGCCGGGAGTATTTACCTCCGTCTGAATCCTCGGCATGAACCATGAGGCTGGTGGAAGTGCTGTTGTAAACGGCAAAGTAGCCGGCATAAGTCCCGGCACCATCGTCTGATGCTGTGACATGTACCACAGCGGTCGATGGATTGCTTCCGCTTACCGTACCATTGGACGCAATGCCCACCGTCCTGTACACGCCTCCGGCTGAATTCATTCCAATGGTTGTTATGGCTTTGGAGGAACTTGTGAAACGAAAACGGAGATAACTTAGGATGTGTGTGGTAAGGTTCCCAATTGTTGCGGTAGTCTGGTCTTCTGCCAGGACGATGGGCTCACCTTTGAGGATATCGTGCTCCATGGCGTCTGCCAGGCTTCCTCCACCCGCAGCGCTCAGGTCCAGGGTTATAGTGCCTGCAGATACACTCACAAAGCCTTTGTCCAGAGAAGTTTTGCTTACAGCATACGGAATGTAAGTTCCAGCTACCACCGGATCAGTTGAAGTAAAATTTCCAGATGTGGTTCCTGCGCCCTCGGTGAGGGTGAGTATGATGGTGGTCCCGTCATTTTTGATCAGGAAAATCCGGTCTCCCGTTTCCCAGACAGCATCTACTGAACCATAGGCAACCTTTGTCCCGTTCTCTCCCGAAACTTCAGGATTTTTGGTTACAGCGGCAACAGTAAGCGTAATCTTTTCGCCGCTGTCATCCTTGGCTGAAGAAAGTTGGAAGTCAAGAAACTTCTGCGTGCATCCTGCAGCAACAGTTACAATTAAAATAAAGGATGCGTAGAATAATGAGTGTTTCATAATCTTCGAATATTTCATAGTTTTACCAAATACTGCCATTATCATCTGCATCACTTTCATCTACGCCGGCCCCGGACAGTCCGGCATCGTTCCCGCTGGCGTTAAGGATTCCATTTTCCATTCTGATTCCAAACACCTTTGTTTCAGGTGAATAATAGGATTGTTTCGTTTTTGCTCTTACCATGGTTCTGTTATGATTGGTGTATTTGCAAAGGTATGGTGAGCATAGACTGCCCTGGTCTTGTTTTCACAAAACCAGTATCCCGATTTGTTAAATCATTCAAGAATCAGCCTAGATAATCCCTTTCTCTTTTGCCTTATAGATGAGGTCGGCAGTATTGCTGGCCTCAAACTTTATCAGAAGCTTCTTGCGGTACCACTTGATCGTAGGAAGTGAAAGATATAGTTTCTCCGCTATCTTGGGGCTGGTCATGCCCTGGGCAAGGAGCGGCAGGATTTCCATTTCCCTGTCTGTGAGTGCCAAATCATGCGGCCTTTCATCCTCTTCCCGCCCTGCCGGGGTTTCTTTTGCAGACAGATCTTCTATTGCTTCACCGATAACTTCGTCTGCTGCCTTGTTCTTCCGTCTGAGGATGAAACTCCTGCGGAGAAGTATCATCAGCAGAAGCATCAGCACTGCAAGAGAAACGGCCACGATGGCCAGCCTGCGCTGGTCTTTTTTCTGCTGCTTGAGTACCTTTCCCATCAAGTCAAGGGTCTCAAGCCTGTATCTGAATTCCTGGTCTTCATGCAGGGAGTAGTACTTGTCCGCTTCTTCCAGGCATTCAAGCGCCTTTCCCGTCTTGCCTTGCTGCAGGTACAATGCTCCCAGCCCCTTGAGCGGATTTGATATCTGAAGGGAATCACCGCTCTCCCTGGCATACTTCAGAGATGTCTGATAGCAATTTTCAGCCTCTTCCAGATTTCCTTCCTCAAGCCAGGTCTCGCCCATGTTGTACCACAAGATGGAACTGCTCTCCTTCCATCCGTTTTTCTCGAATATCTCTCCGGCCTTTTTGTAATACTCCATGGCTAGCGGAATGGAATCCATCATGTTGTACATGTTTCCCAGGGAACCGTAAAAGGCAGAACGGGCGTCGTCTATGGAACTCTGCTCATATATCTTGGAACTGTAAGGAGTAGTTACCTTGTCTTCCATCTTCTGGACGATTTCCAACCCCTTGTTGTAGAAGAAAGTCGCTGAATCCCACTGCTCCTGTGCATAGAAATGAAGGCCCAGTATCCTGGCGGCATCCTGCGCCGTATACCAGTAGCCTCTGGGCATACTCAGGTCCAGGGCCTTCCGGGCAAACATCATGCTCCTCTCACGGTTCACCTGCAGATATCCCCACATCAAATCCTTGTATGCAGAAATCACACGGTCGGATTCCTCCTTTGAGGCTGCTTCAAGTTTCTCCGGGGTCCATCCTGCAACTACAACTTCAAGGGAATCCGTGTTCCTTCCCCTGTGGTCAGAGTACTGGGCAAGGGAAACAACGGTTGGAAGTATTATCGCGAGTAAAGACAATATGAACTTTCTCATATACTGTGTTTTTGTTTTAGCAAAGATACAAAACAGAAGTGTCCGTCTCCCCAAAAGCCTTAAAACTACCCGAAAGGGTGGTTATTTCTATCCTTTGGTATAGTGTTTTTGGCCCACAGATTCCCGAATTTTGCAGATACCAACAACACTTGACCTGACTATGACACCTAACGAGGAAAAGAAGCTGTCACTTACCCAGAAAGAGGAAAGAATACTCCAACTGATTTCAGAAGGAAAGACCAGCAAGGAGATCGCAGACATCCTTTGCCTGAGCCTCAATACAATAAAATGGTACCGCAAGAAACTCAAGGCAAAGTTTGACTCGTCGAGCACCATCCAGACTGTACGCAAGGCCATAGACTTGGGAATTATCAATTAAAAACAATACAGGTATGAAAAAATTTGCTTTGATTATCGCGATGATTCTGTTCGTTGCATCCGGAGTCTCAGCCCAGGGATTCTTGAAAAAGATCGGCAAGGCAGTAAAGGACAAGACGGAAGACAAGACTGAAGAAACCGTGGACAAGGCCGTTGACAAGGTCTTTGACGGCATCGGAGGCTTGCTCGGCGGAAAGAAGAAAGACAAGAAATCCAATGACGACGAAGATGAAGACAACGCACCTTCGGACGGCCAGGCAAAGCCGGGCACGTGGACCTGTCCTAACCCTGAGTGCGGGCATACCGGAAATACCGGCAAGTTCTGCGATGACTGCGGCACCAAACGCCCGGACAATGCCCCTCTTAGCGCAGATGCCCAGAAAAGCGACTTTGTCCCCGGAGAAGTTGCCATCTTTGAAGACAAGCTGGTTGGAGAGCAGGTTGGAGAGTTCCCGTCAAAATGGGACCTTGTAAGAGGTTATGCAGAAGTCGGAAGAATCGGCGGAGAAGCAGCCATTGCAATGAGCAAGGACGACAGCTGGATTTCTCCACTCATGAAGGACGGCAGCAAGAACTATCTCGGCGATGTCTTTACTATTGAATACGACATGCTCTTTGACGATTCAGAAAAGAACGGTGCTCCAAGCATTGAACTGGACATCATGCACGAAAGTGAGAAAAGAGACAACGAGCTTTTCACCATCACATACTACCTCGGGAGTGACAAGCATAACTTTAACTGCTATTACTGCCTGAGTTCAGAACCAGGCTTTACCAACAAAGACGGACACTCGGAATCAGTGGCCGGTCCTTTCAACGACGGACGCTGGCACCATTATGCACTGTCTTTCAACAAGAGAGCCATAAAGTTCTATATAGACGGCAGAAGGGTCATCAACGTTCCTAACGCAAAGCCGGGAGCAGGCTGGGTAACCTTGTTTGCTCAGGGCGGAAGCAAGGATGTTTATGTAAAGAACTTCCGCATAGGCAAGGGAGCAGTTGACCTCTATGACCGCAACGCAACCGACAAGAGCGAGGTGGAAAAAGCAATCGCAGAGAGCGGAAAGTTTGTGACAAACAACATACTCTTTGTCTCTGGCAAGGCAGACCTCAAGCCGGAAAGCATGGAGGAAATCAAGAAGGTTGCAGACTACATGAAGAAGAATCCGTCTGCAAGGTTCGAGGTTCAGGGCCACTGCGACAACCAGGGCTCCGACAAGGTCAACGATCCTCTCTCCCAGCAAAGGGCGGAGGCTGTTGTCAAGGCTCTTGAAGGAATGGGAGTTGACGGCTTCAACCTCAGGGCAGTTGGCAAGGGAAGCCACGAGCCTGTAGCCGACAACTCGACTGAAGCCGGCAGGGCAAAAAACCGCCGCGTGGAATTCATTAAGAAGTAAAAAAGACACTGACTATGAAAAAAATAGCTTTACTGGCAGCAACACTGCTTATGGGTCTTGGGGCTTTTGCCCAGGAAACATGGTTCTGCTCAACTCCAGGCAAGGTGCTCACCTACGCCAACAAGACAGGAGCAGGCAAAACCAACGACTACTACAAGTATTACATCAAGGGCAGCAGCACTGAAGATGAAAAGACCACTGTCAGCTTTGACGTAGTCATAGAATCCATCAAAGGCGTGGCCCAGCAACCGGTGGGCTGCAATGTCTGGACGGCTGAAGGCTACTTCCACACCAATGCAAGGGCCATGATGGGCCAGTACGGTCCGGGCCTTAGCGTAAAAGGCCACGGTCCCATCATTCCTGAGAACCCTACAGTAGGAGAAGACCTGGGAGACTGCGGAATTTCAATTGAATCTCTGGGCACGACAGGAAAATACACCAATGTACGGTTTACCGGGCAGGAGGAGATTGAAACCCCGGCCGGTACTTTCCTGTGCTGGGTGCTGGAATACGACTACGCTTCTGAGGTTAATTTCATCATGAAACTCAAGCAGAACGGAACCTGCAAGATGTGGATGAAAAAAGGGATTGGAGTTGTAAAGAACGTGCTGTATGACAAGAAGGGCAACAAAACCCTCATCCAGGAACTGATCAAGATTGAATAAGTGCAAGACTGTCTGTCACTGCTTCTTGTAGGCCAGGGTGCGCGGATCCTCATTGCGTTCCCTGGCTTTGTCGTATTCCTCATCCCACTTGCGGTAGTACTCCATCTTTGGGTCTTCAAAGAGGGTCATCTGTTCAGCCGTGTCGTGGGTAAGGCGTGATACTCCCAGTCCTACCTGCCTCAGCGGTGTCTCCCCGTCCCAGATTTCAGGTAGAAGCCTTCTCGCTTCATTGAGAATCAGTGCCGTTATGTCAGTTGGTTGGGAGAGCGTTCCCTGCTTCTGGCTAACGGTAAAGTCTGTCCGCTTTACGAATATGGAAACGCAGGATGCCCTGAACTTGTCTTTCCTTATTCTGTGGGCAACTAAGCAGGCCACCTTGAAAAGAGCGCGGTCTATATCCTTGGGATCAGAAAGGTCTTTGGAAAAGGTCCGCTCGGCACTGTAGCTCTTAGCCTCGGGACGGTCTGTCACCACCGGAGAACCATCCAGTCCGTTGGCATTGTCATGGAGCTGGCGGGCAAACTTATCCCCCACCAGCCTTGTAAGATGCTGCAGGTCAAGCTTTGCCAATTGCCCTATTGTCCTGATTCCGTAAGAGACCAGCCTTTCTTCCGTCTTTTTTCCAACCCACAGGAGGTCCCTTACTCCAAGCGGCCACATCTTTCCCTCCACCTGATCGGCCCAGAGAGTATGGACCTTGTCAGGTTTTTCAAAGTCCGAAGCCATCTTTGCCAGAAGCTTGTTAGGACCTATCCCCACATTTACCGTAAAACCAAGGGTCTGCTTTACCTGCTCCCTAAGACTGTTGGCAACCTCCACAGGATCTCTGCCCTTCAGCCTGAAGGTCATGTCAAGGAAGCACTCATCTATGGAGAACTGCTCCAATACCGGAGAATAACTTCTACAGATATCTATGAAGCCACGAGAACATCTGCCGTACCATTCCCAGTCTCCGCTGACTATCACCAGGTCCGGGCATTTCCTAAGGGCCATGGACACGGGAGTGGCGGTTTTGATACCAAGTTTCTTTGCAGGTATGGAGGCGGCTGTGATGATGCTCCTCCTGTCTGAAGGGTCTCCGCTCACAACGGACGGAACGCTGCGGATGTCCTGCTGTCCTCCTTCTTTGAGGATCTTGACGGCAGTCCAGCTCAGGAATGCGGAATTCACATCAATATGGAATACCACACGATTCATCTAGAACCTGATGACGTTGTCGGCAAAGGAAGCTACTGCTTCCCTGTGAGAGATGAATATAATTGTCTTTTCTCCGCGATAGTTCTTGCAGATGTTTTCAAGCAGACGGTGCTCGGTCTGGGAATCCAGGGCCGAAGTGGCCTCGTCAAGAAGGAGCACTCCGCCCTTCTTGAGAAGTGCGCGGGCTATTGCAATCCTCTGGCACTGGCCCTCGGAAAGACCGCTTCCGTCTTCTCCGCAAGCTGTATCCAGCCCTTTTGGCAGATCAAACACAAAACCGGCATCGGCAATTGAAAGGACCTTCCGCATCTCATCCTCTGAAGCATCTGACTGAACAAGACGCAGGTTTTCGGAAATGGTACCGGAGAGCAGGGTGTTGCCCTGGGGAACATAGGTGAAATTCTCCCTGGTGGAGGCGGATATTTCTGCGGATTCCTCACCCCTGGAGGTATTTCCTGAAATTACGGCAGAACCTGATGTAGGCCTCAGGAGACCCATCACTATCTTCAGAAGCGTGCTCTTTCCGGCACCGGTAGCACCCATGATGGCGGTAAGGCTCCCGGATGGAAATTCACATGAGAAATCGCTGAGGATATATTCCTGGCTGTCGGGATAATGGAAACCTATGTTGGAGAGGCGGACAGAAGGAGCTCCTTTGAACATGATGAGTTCTCCCCGCTTCTCCAGTTCAAGGTCTGTAATTTCTGAAAGCCTTTCAATTGAAGTGATGGCATGGATGAATGCAGGAATGGCTCTCCCTATGTCTGAAATAGGCCTCTGGACCTGTCCTACAAGCTGGAGCATGGCGGTCATCATACCGTAGGTAACTGTTCCGGCATTGATTCCGAACACTCCCCAGAAGAATGCCGCCGCATAACCGCCCATGAAGCCAAAGGCCATGAATCCACGGGCTATTACGTTATATACCAAACGCTTGCGAGTGAGGTTTTCTATGTCTGACTGTATGTTGTCAAGCCGCCCGGTAACCTTTGAAGGGCCGAAAAGCATCAGCACCAGAGACCTCAGCCTGAGGTTGTCCTGGAAGACCTGCTGGGCCTGGCTGTCTTTGCGGCGGATGTCATTGGTAAGACTGCGCAGCCGGCGGAAGAACATGCGGCTTCCGGCAATGGCCACTATCATCATTGCAATGACCATCCAGATAAGCCCAGGAGCCAGGATTACGGCATACACCGAGGCGGCCACCAGCTGGCATACGGTAACTGCTACATCAGGAACCTTCACGCACAGAAGTTCGGTGACAACCCTGATGTCTTCCTCCAGACGGTTTACCACATCGGCACTGTGATAAGCCTCCCTGCCGTTCCATGTGGAGTTGAGGATGTGGGAGAAATGATTCCTTCTGAGAAGGTTCTGGGTCTTGACCATGTTCATCTTCTCCCACCAGGCCGCAAAGAGCCTGAGGATGATCTGAAGGGCCATTATTCCTGCCATTACTCCGGCAAAGAGCCAGATGGAACCGGGCCTTTCCTTGGTAGCTATGTCTACCAGGGCTTTGCTGATCCACACAAAAGACAAAGAAGCGGCTATCTGGAACAGTCCTACAAGGAAACTGACCAGAATCCGCCACCTTGCGGGGCGGCTCAGCACCACGGCTGTGCGAAGGCAGGAGGCTATGCTTTTCATTTTATTCTTCCAGAAGCCCGGCTTCTCTCCAGGAATCCGCCAGTTTTTGTGAATCGGCCAGCGCGGTTTCCTCAGTAACTTCATACTTTTCAAGCAGGAGGTCTGCCATCATCCTGATGTCAAAATCCTTGTCCTTTACCTGCTCAAAAAGATATGCGGCAGTGGAGTTGAGAGAGATTATCTTGTTGAAGTTCACTCTCTCCAGCCCTTCTCCCGTAACCACATGCTCGCCCAGAAGCTGCCTGAGCACGAATCCTTTCTTGATTTTCATATCTGTCTGTTTCTTTATCGCGAAAATAATAAAAAACTACATCAGGACCCTCCTGTAAAAAGCCAGAAGGTATCTCCTGACAGGCAGCAGTGTCTGCCACAGCCGCCCTTTTGACGGAACCACGGTTTTCTTGCCGCCCTTGACTACAGCAACAACGGTGCCGAGGACGTTTCCCTTGGTGCACATCTCCGTTCCGCGGACATTGCCGTCTCCCATCAGAGTAAGGGTGTCATCTTCCACCCTGATCACCCTGTGCAAGACAAACCTTCCTCCGACATCTGCCAGGACAATGTCGCCCCTGGATACGGTATCCAGCTTGCGGAGAATTACATTGTCCTTGTCCTGCCTGATGAAAGGAAGCATGCTGTTGCCCTTTGGGCGGAGTTCCACCTCCCGGCCTTCTGCAAGAAGAGCACCTATCTGGGGAATCAGTATTTCGTTGGGTACGGTAATCCTATTCATAAACACTCCTGAAACTCAGCTGTGCGGCCTCCGCATCCGGCAGACATTCAAGATGGAAGAACGGAACGGCGGCGGCCACCTTTTCAATGCTGTCGTGAATCCCGTCTGCAACCTTTCTCTCCGGACGGTAGGCTGAGACTGAAGGGAACAGGCACGCATAGGCCTGGATGCCGGACAGCCTGGTTATCTTGTTGAACGGTGCCTGGCTGAGCCTCACGACTCCGGCCAGGGGAACAGACACTTTCTTGTAGCAAGGTGTCTTGCCGCTCCATGGGGAGCCGTAGATCAGGACCTTTCCGTCAGGGTGGATGCGGATTATCGGATTGTCATCGTTGAGAAGCTCGGTCTTGGGGATGTTCTCGAGCCAGAGGCGGCTGTGGGTGCTCTTGCCGGTTCCGCTCTTGCCAAGGAACGCCACGGCCTTCCCTTCCTTCATGATTACGGAAGCATGCACCTCAAGGCAGCCGAGGGTAGAAGTCCTCAGAGCGTAGAGCAGCATCATCACGTTGTTTACGGTAAACCCAGCCTGGCTTGCATCCAGTATCTGGAACTCGGCACGGGAAAAGTCTTCCGAACACACGCAGCGCCCGCTGGTGGGACGGGTTCCAAGTGAAGCCATGGTGAAGAACCAGTTGCCGCAAGGAGTCTTTCCCACTGTAATCTTAGGGAAACCCTCGTCGTCTGAAACTAGCAGTGGTTCAGGCTCTTCTTCTTTGAGCTGGGTTGTCTGGACAACCTCCAGTACGGGTTTTTCTGAAGACTCCGTCTCAAAAGGAACCATGTTGAGAAGCTTTTTCCAAAGTGCCTCTTCCGCCAGGTCCAGTGAAACTGTATATCCGGCTATGTCAAATGTCTTTCTTGCCATATCACCACAAAGATACAGTATTCCTGCTATTATTTTTATCTTTGCATGTTGAAACCCAAGAAAAACCGGTATGAAGATAATAATTGCTGGAGCAGGAGAAGTGGGCAGCCATCTTGCCAAGATGCTGAGCCGCGAAGCCAACGACATAACCATCATAGAGACAGATGAGGACAAGCTCGACAAGCTTTCAGAATTTGCCGACGTGGTAACCGTTCACGGCGACCCTACCTCCATACCAGTTCTCAAGCAGGCGGGAGTTTCCAAGGCTGACCTTTTCATAGCCGTAGGCCCTGCCCAGACCCAGAACACAAATATCATCTCGGCATGCCTTGCCAAGAAGATGGGAGCCAAGAAGGTTACCGCCAGAATCAACAACGATGAATATATGGAACATGACAACAAGCTCATATTCACCGAACTTGGAATAGACCTCCTGTTCTATCCCGAGAAGATGGCCGCCTACGAGATCATAG
The DNA here is from genome assembly GCA_902780455.1 of uncultured Bacteroidia bacterium. Lineage (GTDB taxonomy): Bacteria > Bacteroidota > Bacteroidia > Bacteroidales > UBA932 > Egerieousia. The sequence continues at coordinate 72,031 of CACZFO010000003.1, forward strand.
ACCTGCTGAAGGAAACAGGCACCAGCGAATTCATGGACTTTGCAAGAGGAAAACTCCAGATGGTAGTCTTCCGTCTCGACGAAGGTGCACCCCTGATAGGCAAGACCCTCAACATACTCAGCGACGGCAACCCTGAGAAGAAACCTTTCAAGCCGGTTGCCATTGCAAGAGGCAACCAGACCCTGATACCTGATGCCGACACCAGGTTCATACAAGGAGACCTTGTCTTCATGGTCTGCAAGAAAGAAGGTTTTACGGAACTGATGGGCCACTCCGGAAAGTACGAGATAGAAGTCAAGAACCTGATGATAGTCGGCGGAGGAAGAATAGCCGAGATGCTCTGCCGCAAGATGATAGGCAAGGTGGAACACATCAAGGTCATAGAGCCCCGCAAGGAAAGATGCGAATATCTGGCCCAGGCTCTTCCGGATGTTGTTGTCATCAACGGAGATGCCCGTAACACAGACCTTCTGGTTGACGAGGATGCGGGAGGCTATGATGCCTTCGTGGCAGTAACCTCTTCTAGCGAAACCAACATCCTTTCAAGCGTTGCAGTAAAGAACATGGGTGTCCCTAAAGTCATCGCCGAGGTAGAAAACATAGAGTACATAAAACTTGCGGAAGACATGGGCATTGATGCCGTCATCAACAAGAAACTCGTTACCGCCGGCAGAATCTTCCGTTTCACCCTGAGCAACAAGGTACGCTCCATCAAATGCCTCAACGGTTCAGATGCTGAAGTCCTGGAATTTATCGCCAACCCCGACAGCGTAATAACAAAGGCCCCTATCAAGGACCTGAAATTCCCGAAAGAGGCCATCATTGGTGGAATAATAAGAGGAGAGGAGAGCATCATCGCCAATGCCAATACCAAGATAAACCCATACGACAGGGTTGTGGTATTCGCTCTTCCTCAAGTACTTGCAAAAGTCAATAAATTTTTCCTCTGATTTTCTCAGCCCAGATGCTTTCAGAGGCTGAAAGAGCCCGGCGGAATGTCCTCATGTCCGTAAATCCGCTCGTAAGCACTATCGCAGAAAGTTTACCGGGAACACAAAGCTCCTCTTCTTCAGAGAGCAGGTAGGGCTTCCTGTCTGAATCCGCTGCCTCCAGCCTGATGGCTATGTGTTTGAGGCGGAACTCGTTCATATAGTACTTGTATCCTTTCCTGGATGCCAGGACATTTGAAATGTAGGTTCGGTTGCTTCCAACTATCTTGGCAACTTGCGAAAGGCTTATGAAAGGGTCAAGGTACAGCTTCCTGGTTTCTATGCATCTGTCCAACCTGTCCATCAAATCCTTTAGCCCCTGGGCTTTGGAAAAGGTCATGCTGCATTCCGGATAACACAGCACATCCTCGTCCCTTCCCTTTTGCGGAAACCGGCGCCTGCTGAAGGAAACCCATCCTGACAGTTTCCTCACAATTGTTGTAATTGTCTTCATGGCAAATCCTTTTCTCAGCGATTGAGCGTACTCCTGAAATCCCTGATATAATCGTCGGCCGATATGTCCTCCTTCCGGCTGAGTCGCTGAAGCACTTCCCTCTGCCACTTGGCAGGAGAAAAACCTGTGTAAAAACTGAAACATCCCCTGAATGATGACTTGGAGCAGAAGCCGGACAGCTTCATCCACTGCCTGAGGTCTATGTCGTGATCATTGAAGAAAACAAGGCAGGCTTCACGTACCCTGTAATAATTGCTCAAATGGCTGAAGTTGATCTGAAGGCAGCTGTTGATTGCCCTGGAAACATAGTTGCGGTTGGTGCTCAGCCTTTTTGAAAGGTCTGAAAGCCTGAGTTTTGGGTTGAGGAATATCTTTTCATTTTCGTAGAGTTCCAGAAGCCTTTCGGCAATATCAGCCAGGGAATTGCCCTCGTAAAGGAAAAGGGCGTTCCTCTCCCTGATTTCATACGGTTTCACTTCATGATTCTGGATAGGCTCTGTTTCTTCCACAATTCTGTCTGCAGAAACAGACTCCCCGTTCTTTTTAGTGCTGAACAATCTGTCAAAAATCGTCCTTGTCTTTCTTATTACTTTCATAGATTTTTTTGTTTTTTTGTGAAAAACACAAAAATAGAGGAGTGCCACCAAGGGCACTCCTTTGAATCTAAATAATATATTGACTATTTGACGATTACAGAAACGTGGCTTTTTACGATTCCAGAAAAGTAAAAAGCTAACGGCCTATCTGCTGGAACCCCCTTCCCCAGACTCCGGTAACAGGAGCCATTGAAATGAACGCATCCTTGTCAATTTCCTTGATCAGGTTGTGTATACGGCTAGTCTCGGTCTTGTGGATTATCACCAGCAGCATCTTGCTCTCCTGCCTTGTGTACCAGCCCTCACCGGTGAGCACGGTGACTCCGCGTCCCATTTCCTTGATAATGGCATCGGCTATCTTGTCATAGTTGTGAGAGAATATGTAGACCTGTACGCTCTGCCTTCTGCCGGCAACCATCATGTCTACTATCTGCGAACTTGAGGCAATGAGCATGTATCCATAAAGAACGGTAGCAAGCCTCATCCCCCAAGTTTCCGTTCCCACTACGTTGCCTGCCGCATCTGTAATCTCCTTTGCCGGAATCAGCAGTGAAC
>CACZFO010000004.1 GCA_902780455.1 uncultured Bacteroidia bacterium
GATGCCGTATGCCACCTCGCATTTCTTCATGATATTCAGAAACATCGCCCAGTCCTGGCGTTTTCGGATAGGCGGCATATAGAACTTGCCAAAGAAAGAGGTGTCATAAATACCTGTCAGACAGCCGATTTTGTTGTCGTGCTTCATGCTCTTGAGCGTGAGCTTTGGCGGCACTTTCACGATGCCGTTCAAGTTCGACTCCTCATCGCAGGTGTAGTAACTGCTGTAGCAGAGGCAACACTTCTTCTCGTGCATGAATTTCACCTGACGCTCCAACTTTTCAGGAACCCACCGGTCATCGCTGTCGCAGAAGGCGATGTAGCGCCCTTGCGCGTGCTTGATGGAGTTGTTGCGGCAATAGCCGGCACCACTGTTCTGATAGAGAAAGAAGTACTTGATGTTCTTGTATTCCGATGCGTAGCGCTGAAGAATCAGGCGCGTGTCGTCGGTGGAGTTGTCGTCCGTGATAATCAGCTCCCAGTTCGTGTAGGTCTGGCTGAGAATGCTCTCAATGCTTTCCTCCACGAAGTCGGCGGAATTATACGTCGGCATGATAATCGATACAAGGTCTTCTTTCAACATAGTCAGGTTAATGAGGCGCTTCAGAGGGAGAACACTTTACTCGACCACAGAGGCGGGGGGAATTCTCCTTCGTCGTTAATGCAAAAATATGGATTTTATTTGTATTTGCAAAATTATTCAGCTTTTTTGTCTATACGTATGTTTTTAAACCGACAGTCTCTGTTGCATTGACACTTTCCAAGATGTCAAGCGCAACCTGATGCCTAGAATTTCTTGAAACTTAGCCGCAGCTCGTCAGTGCTCAGGGTCATGGTGCTGGAACTCAGTTTGTCGATCTTGAACACCTCTGGCTGAGGTTCAGACTTGTCCTTTGCACATCCCAGCAGAATCGCTGAGAAAAAAGCCACTAAACTTATAAGGAATAATCTCGATTTCATCTTGCTAAACTTTTAAAAATCACCTTGGTCATTATAGTCATCATCAGGGATGGTGCCTGGACTGGTCATGATAACACAGTTTTCAGAATTTACGGAAAACACCCTGCACTCCGGCGCAGAATAATCCGTCTTCGGGATTTTGTTTTGACAAACTACCTTCATCGTATATATTTTAATCATTACAAATCAATAAGAACTCTAACTCTCAACAGTTCTGCTAAGCGTTATAGCTTTGCAAGTTAATAAAAAAATAATAACTATATTTGCTTCAAGCGTAGAAGGAGTCGCTGAGGCAGGCGGAGGCACATTTTCCAAACCCAGTTACGGGGGGCCGCGATTCTGTTATTTAGCCGTACTGCTGAGATTCCTTCTTCATGGCACTAATAGTAACATTGCCGGGCGGCACTATGCCGGTCGGGTTTGTTTAACTTTTAACCGTATGTTACTATGGTTGCACAAATCTACAACGAGAGCCAACGTTACATCATCCCCACATCGGACTGGGGCTTCAAAAGATTGTTTGGCTCAGAAATCAACAAAGGGCTGCTCATAAGCCTGCTTAACAAAATCATCGACGACAAGGTCATTGAAGACTTGGAATACCTGGACCGCGATGTGATGGTTCCGGTAGGAAGCGTCAGGAGGATGAGTTTTGACGTCTACTGCAAATGCACGGACGGTTCCCGTGTAATAGTGGAAATGCAGAATTATGCCAAGACTACTTTTGTAGACAGGGCGTTGGTGTACACTTCCGCCTCTATCCTGGAAAACTACTCCTATTCCAAGAGCAAGGATTACCGAGTACAAAAAACTTATCTCATCGCAATTACAGGAGAAAAGATATTCCCTAATGTAAAACACGCTCCTGTCAGGCTCGCGCTGTGCGATATGGATGTTCCCAAGACTACCGTTCTAAATGACAAGATATTGCATATCTTCATTGAACTTCCTAAATTTGCAAACAAACTGGAAGATTTAAGCAAGGACTCTTCTTTCCTGAGCAAGTTTGCTGTGGCCATGAAAACGATGGCTTCATTCAATGAACGGCCTTCTGTGATGGATGATGAAATGCTCGTAAGAATGTTTGATGCTGCCGATCTTCATAGTTACAAAAAAGATGACCGCCACAATTACAAGAAATCAGTCATGAACGAGTTTGAGTACGAAGAGACCTTGAAGGAATACCGTCAGGAAGGCATCGAAGAGGGAAGGGCTGAGGGCAGAGCTGAAGGCATTGAAGAAGGCAAGAAAAGCACTTGCCTGGAAATTGCCGCCAAGATGCTCAAGCAAGGCATTTCCCCTGAAACCATTTCAGCCTGCACCGGGCTTAACCAAGACGATATAGCTTCACTCTAAAGCAAATTAATTCTTTACACAACAAACCCCAAGAGCAATCAACTCTTGGGGTTCATTTCTTGTCGTGATTGAGAATCTCCGGCTATTTCTCATCAGCGAAAAAAAGCGGACAGGAACAATCCCGTCCGCTGTAATAATAATTATTACTTCCTGAATATTTATTCATAAGTTACTACAATCTTTGTTGGTCTTAGCTGATAAGTAGTACCACCTGTATTTGTAATAACTACATTATTCGAACTGCCCTCCCAAGTACTAGTAGTAGTTCCTCTTGTATAGGTACCTGAATTTGCAGATATTTCTGTTGAGCCAGCATAGTTCTTTGCATGGGTGAACTCTATCTTTTTAATGGTTTTACCGCTAAAGGTTAGAGTGTTTCCAACATAAACTCTTAATGATATTGCAGTATTATAGCTTACACTTGGAGTAGTTCCAGTACCTTTTTCTTGAACTATGATAAGGCCACTTGCGGTAGTAAGAGATAATTTGTCATCACTAAGATTAAAAGTACCCGTGATTTCTTCGCTTGACGAAGCAGAAGCGATAAAGGTTGCAGAGAAAGTAACATCAGAAGTTCCAACTACAAAAGTTGCAGGTGAAGTATTTCCACTTACAGTTGCACCGGTAACAGTCCATTCACTGAAGACATAGCCGCTATTTGGTGTTGCTGTCAAGGTAACAGTCTTACCTTCTTGAACCTCGGATCCCGAAGTGATAGCACTGCCATCTACGCTAACAGTAAAGGATCCATTTGAAGGAGTTGACCATGTAATAGTATGAGTAGGAATTTCTTCATGACCTGTTTTTACAAATCCGTCATCACTCCAAACCCTAATCTGGTCATTATCGCCAAAATGTGTAATGGTTCCGGAAGCTGTTATAATATCACCTTCTACAATACCAGAAGGAACACCTTCTGATGCATATACATAATAATTGTAGCTTCCGTTAGTTACAAGCATATTCTTTCCGCTGATAGCTTTGATAGTAAGATCAGAAACTTTAGCATATGCATTCTGATATGTACTAAGGTTACCTACAAGCTGAGAAAGTGTAAGCACCTCCGGATCAACGTTAGTTTCACTTCCAGTAAAGGAAACTTCTATCGATGTTATCTCGGCACAACTGTTATACAACTTAACAGTCACGGTCATATCACCAGAGAATGTCTGTCCTTGGAGATAGCCATGGTCTGTCTTGTAAACAAGAACAGAGCCTGTTGCGTCTTTAATAACGGCATTTTGATTATCTGGAACAAATGATATAACTGCATTTGTAAGCTTGCCGGTAAATTCAGTTGCTGTAGCTGTAGCCAGTGCATTAAGTTCGGCAACGGTTGTGAAATCAGGTTCAGTTGGAGTATCCCCACCTTCTGAACTCTTTACATAGAAAGCAAAAGTCTGGTTTTTTATATTGTCATTAATTGAAGTATAACATCTCCAATCTCCTGAATTGTAAACACCTACAAAACGAGAGGTCCCTACATGCTTAAGATAGCCGTTATCCAACTTAAACGTTTTGTTAGTATTCGTTCCGACACGAACACCATTATTTGTATTAGTGCAATAAAGCCAAGTTGAAGTACTGCCCAAAGGATAGAAAGTATAACCATCAGTAGCATCACCAGATAGAGTCCATTTAAGGTTATCTGTAGGCTCTCCAGCCAACTTGTTTCCTGATACAGTAATTGCTACTGCACCTGGGGCGGAACCTGTTCCTTTGTCATTTGACATTGCATAATTAGATCCGTTGTTTCCTACGATAACGAATACATCGGAACTGGTAATCTCGGAAAGGTTCTTTTTTACCCACTCGGAGGTTGACTCTTCACGTTCAGCTGTAGCCATATTTATAGCTAAAGTATTTCTAGCATTTTGTTTAAACGTCTTGCTGATACCTGATATGGAACGAGTATACTTGGCTTTATTCGTAACAACCTCAACATCCAAAGAAGTAATTGTTACTGGAAGAATACAGCACCAAGCTTCAAGATTTGCACCGCTGACAGTAAGATTTGTCCCATTAATAACAACTTTATTAGATGATCCTTCTGAAAAAGAGCCATCAGACAAATTTGCAGTAAAAGCACCAGTAAGTTTTGCTCCCTCATTTGCAACAAGTGTAACGGAACTAACAGTTTCTGTGCCTACAAATGCAAGATTTTTGAATGTAAGATCTGCATGAGCAACAACACGATTCCATGTAATATCAACGGGATCCGTAGGAAGCCCCTCTAATGTCAGAGAAGCAGACTTTCCAAGCATGATATCAGCAGAACCATCAAAAGAACTGGAGGCCGGAGTTTGATTTGTAGGTAAAGTCAATGAAACTTCTGGAGCAGATGACTGCTTAGTATCATCATTAGCAGTTCTCGGATAATAAGCATAGAAGACATATGCTCCTGCACCTGGATCTGTTAGTGAACTTTCTGTAACAAAAGTTCCAATGCTCTCATTTGATTCAATAGTTACTTCCTTAGAGGCGTAAAATCTAGGATCGTCAGCTTCTGCGTTAGAATTCATCCAGTGTCCATCCAGCGTATATCCTATTCTTATCTTATCTCCCTCAGACCAAACAATAGTAGAACCATCCCAGGCGGTCTTTGATTCAGACTTCAAGTTAGGACGTTTAGAAGTGAAAGACAAAGTAACCATCTTGTCACTGTTCATCTCAGGACTCTCATTTGACTCCTTGCTGCATGATGCAAAAGCAAACAAAGATGCTAATGCGATAAATAAATACTTTTTCATAGAATCTTTGTTTTAAATTTCACCAAGATCGTTATCGCCATCATAACCATCGTCGGCACTATTCGGGCCGCTGGTCGCAATTACCGTCTCTACTGTTATCGAGTAGAGTTTACACACGGGAGCCTCATAGCAGCCCCTGGTTACAATTGTTTTTGTTTTTGAAACCATTGTTGTTAAATTTTATCGTAAATATTATATCTCTAATCAGGTATTGACAAGGGCCACTCCGGCAAAGTAGCCAAATCGGGCCAAAGTTATGAATTATTTTTATTTCTCTTGAAAAATTTTTTTGTGATTTTTCCAGAACCATAAAAATCTTATTTCGCACTCACGTTGTTTTACCGCCTAGCAATCGCTGAAGATAAATAGAGAATATATTGCGCAATGATTGGAGTCAGTTCCAGATAGCCGTTGAATCTGCCTGCTATTCGGCATTTTCTATTTATTATTTATTATGTATTATGTATTATCTATTTTGTATAATCTAAAAAAGATATTACTTTTGCTATGAGAACAATCAAAGAACATTCAATCATGGAAAATCCTTTTGTCCTTGTCCCATATGTTTCAAAAGATTTATTCTGCGACCGAAAAAGAGAAACAGAAACTGTTGTTGAATATCTTATGGGAGGAGCTAACATTACACTCATATCGCCGAGAAGGTATGGCAAGACTGGTTTGATCTACAGAGCACTGGAGGAAATCCAAGGCAAGGATAAGAATATCCGGACCTTATATGTCGATATATATTCTTCAAATACCATAGAGGATTTCATCAGGCTGTTTGCGGAGTCGGTTGTGAGAAATCTGAAAAAGAAATCCGCCATATCTTCTTTTTGGGGCTTTCTTGGAGGAATAAGGCCGGTTATCAGTTATGACGGAATTACTGGTATTCCTAAGTTAAGCATTTCCTATCAAGATGAGGAGGAGAAACGCACAACCCTTGCTTCTCTATTCAAGTATCTGGAGGAATTAAAGTGTACGGTCATAGTGGCATTGGATGAATTCCAGCAAATCAGGAATTATCCCGACATAAACATGGAAGCTTTGCTTAGGACCTACATACAGCCGCTTAAAAACGTTCATTTCATTTTCAGCGGCAGCAAAAAACACATGATGACAAGTATGTTCACCGATGCTAAAAGTCCTTTTTATGAGAGCACGAGACTCTTGTTTCTTGACAAGATAGATAAGGTTGCATACTCATCTTTTATCCGGGAGCAATTTGAAAGGTTCAACAAGCGCATCAGCGATGAGGCTATAGACTTTATTACATCATGGACAAAGCTCCATACATTCTACACACAGTCTCTTTGCAACCACATATTCATAAAGGAAGACTTCTCCGTCAGCCTTGAGGCCGCTAAGAAATCGGCCTCCCAATTGCTTTATGAGAATGAACAGCAGTTCCTTGAAGTACGCAATCTGCTAACATCAAATCAATGGGAATTTCTGAAAGCAATAGCAAAGGAAGGCGAGGTCCGCCAGCCAACTTCAGGAGCTTTCATTCTAAAGTACAGGATAGGAACACCGGCAAATTCCAGAAGACTCCTTCAGTCTCTCCAGGACAAGGAACTTATCCTTTCTACAAGCACCAAAGAGGGTATTGCTTACTCTGTGTACAACGTATTCCTGTCAAGATATCTGGAGAACTTGTAAAAAAGTAGCTACACTTAAAATGCAGCTACTGAATCTAAGTTTCATCAACGATAATCGCGGCCCCCGTAACTGGGTTTGGAAAATATGCCTCCGTCTGCCTCAGCGATTCCTTCTACGCTTGATGCTAAGATAGTCAATTAATAATTTACATGAAGACGTGATATAAAAGAAACAGGCAGGGTTTTTCCTGCCTGTTTAGTTTAAGCTTAATCTATGTACCTACTCAGAAAAAACAAGTTTTGAGAGAGTCAACAGTCCATTAGATGTACCCGCTGCGCAATCAACCTCAAGTTTATAATATTTATTGGCAGCCGGACTAGCGATTGTTACGGACTGATCTCCGGTAGCTTTGGTAAACGTACCAACAGAAGTCCAGCCAGAATCTGCGGAACCACTTACATATAAGGTAATTGAATTGATCTTGGAAGCGGTTAGAGCATCAATGGTCATTGTAACTTTTTTGATAGCTTCAGAGATAGCCGAAGCTGTAGTTATAGTAGCTACTGACGCATTATCCTTTCTTCCACACTTGACTAAGTTCCACTTATTACTATTGTTGTTCCAATTAACCATATTGCAAGTTAAACCTTCAGCAGTTACACTCCAGGTAGCCGTATAACTGCCTACACTCTGACTATTCTTGGTTGGGTTCCAAGTAATGGTATATGACTTAGCACCACGCTTTACCAGGTTGGCTTTGATAGTTATGTCTTCTGTTCCAACTGTAAAGGTTATAACATGAGACAATGGACTGCTCGGTGTAGCACCTGTTATATCCCAGGTTGTGAAGTCATAATCTCCGTCAATTGTTATTTCAGCCTTAACCTCAGTGCCTTCCATAACCTTGGTGCCTGAAGTGATTTCGCTACCTCCTACTTTTACGGTAATATAACTTGTACCGGCATCTGTAGGCTGGACGATGTTGATGGCATGCTCGGTTGCGGTGTGGGATGTAATTGTTATATCCTCAGCCTTCCAAACCTTGAGAGCTGGTTCAATACTGAACTGATGAATATTCTCAGCGATTGATTTGCAGATAATCTTGATATAAAAAAACGGGTGGGATTTGCGTCCCACCCGTTTTTTTAAAAAGGTGTATTCTTCAAAGATTATCGCATATTCTGCGTTCAGGCTCTTATCGAACAGGGATCTTCCCTTTTTATTCGTATTCAACTTGAACGGCGGTAATCCTTACCTGTCCGCTTGTACCCGAACCAGTGTTGCCGACAGTAAAGGTCTTTGATGTGCCAGACAAATCAACTTTTGTTCCAGAGGCAATTACAGTGCTGCCATCCTTAAGCGCTCCACTATTAGTTGTACTGAAGGTAAATGTTACAGCCTTCAGGGTATGTCCAGCCGATACAGAGATTGTTACATCAGCGCCCTTATTCTGATAAAGCCTCCACTGAGTATCGGTGGTTCCCCAGAATGATCCGCAGTTTGCAGCTCCGGAAGTGGACATAGTAACATGGCTGTTCAAAGTCAGGGTAGGATAACATGTTACGTCGTTTCCGGCAGAAATCGTGCAATTGTTGACAGTTGCATAATCTTGCATTGTCATCGATAAGACCAGCGTTGATGATGAAATAAATTCTGCAGCAATGGTTACATCTTCAGCACCCATGGTAAATGAGGTGGTAGCCTTAGTGGCATCACCAGGAGTTGATCCGGTTACAGTCCATTTGTTGAACTTGAAGCCAGATGCCGGAGTTGCCTGAATAGTAACAACTTCGCCTTCCATAACCTCATCGCCGGATTTGATTTCAGTACTGCTGTTGCTAGCATAGCATACATAGAAAGTACCACCTGTTGCAGGCTGGGTGTAAGTTACTTTGTGCTTGGTGGCAGTGTGGGTAAATTCAATGTCTGCAACTTTCCAGGCTTTGATCTGGTCATTGCCACTGAAGTTAGCAATGGTTCCGACAACTGAAGTTATGACATCCCCAACAGCTAAGCCGGAAACGGCGGCTGCTGCAGAATAAACCACATAGGTATTGGAACCTTTCTTCACGGTTATGTTTTTGCCGTTAATTGCCGTAACCTCAAGGCCTTCAGTTACCTTTACATAAGCGTTCTGCCAAGTCTCCAGATTACCTACAAGATCAGCCAAAGTAACGGTTTGAGGTTCTACTACAGCTCCTCCTCCTGATACCGTTGCATTGAATGCTGTAACTTCACTGCAATTGTTGAAGGTAGTAAGTGTAACGTTTACATCTCCATTGATTGTCTGACCCTGCTTCAATGTCATTCCACCTCCGTTCAAGTAGTAAAGAACAGAACCGGTAGCGTCTTTTATAACAGCGTTCTTTTCGTCAGGAACAAATGAAACAACGGCATTGGTAAGCTTACCTATGTGAGATGTGGGGGTAGAAGTTTTCAGTGCATTGAGCTCAGCGACGGTGGTAAAGTCGTAGGTAACTTCTGACTTGTCGTAAGTGAAGTTGATGGTCTTAACCTTGCCGGCAGCAAAGGTGTAGTTCTTGTCTGCTGAAATGACCTTTTCCTGCTCGCCTTTGCTGGCGGTTACAGAAACCGTGAAGTCATCTCCTTCGTTAACTGTGAAAGGCTTTATCGCAAGATAGAACGTAGCTGACTCTCCGGCTGCAATAGCCTCTCCGTCTGTTACTTCCAAATTTGCTGTATTACTTACTCGAGCACTCTCAGGTGGTGCATAAGGAGTAAAGACCGGATTGTGAGGATTGGTAAAATCAATGTAATACTGACCTACGATGTCCTCTCCGTCTGTTGTAATGGAAACCCTGGTGACAGTTATAGGATCTGCCTTCAATCCGTTGGTAACCTTCACGGCAACGAGAGAAGACAGATGCCTCATGTAAATCACTGGCTTTTCTGTCCCAGCTACCTTTTCCATAACGCCTGCAATAGGATAATTTGTTCCTGCGATGTGCTCGGTGCTGTTATTTCCTTTCTGGATCTGAGCCCTGTCTGAACGCCCGCCTACATAAGTATAACCGGCTGAAGTGCTTTCAGGATCAGTTTTCTGGCTGACATAAGGATAAAAAGCGTACCAGCTATATGCGCCTTCAGGATCCAGCTCCTCTCCGAGTTCACCGGTAAAAGTTGCCGTTGCTCCTGCTGCAGCAGTGGTAAACTTACCGTCATTTACATACTCATAAGCAGTTCCGCCCAATTTTACATGGAAGAGGTTGATAGCGTCATTGGCTGACCACAGGGTGGACACGCCCTCGTTGGTAGTCTTGGTTGATACTCCGGAAAGGGTAACGGAAAAGTCCTTCTTCTTAACCTCAGGCATCCCCTCGTCACTCTTTGAACATCCGGTAAAAGCAATGGCAGCTACTGCCAAAGCACTCAAAATGTAAGATTTGAAATTCTTTGTCATAACTGCTGATTTTTAGATAGTGATAGGATCTTCATCATCTTCCCAGTCAGCGATGTCACCATCTCCGCTGGCACAAATGATACCCTCAGATTCGAGGTCCAGGAACTCAATTACAGGAGTCTGATAGAACTCCTTTGTTTCTTGAACTTTAAAGAGTTGTTTCATAATATATGATATTTGCAAATATTCAAACGCGCTCTCTGAACAACTATCCATAGAGCCCCCAAAGTTATGAAATAAAATAATACTCGGCGAAGATTTTTTTAAGAAATTGTCAAAATCGCCGAGAAATGATATCAGAAACGCACTTTGGTCAGAAGCAGTATATCACGATGTAGTACATCATGAATCCGCAGGCTATGAGCTTGAGGAGCGTGCCGCATACGAAGCCGGCAAAGGCTCCCAGGGCCGGAACTATGCTCTGGCCGGCATTCTTGCCGGAAAAGGCAACTTCACAGATGAACGCTCCGAGCATAGGGCCTATGATGATGCCCAGCGGAGCAAAGAATAGTCCTACCAATACCCCGGCAAGTGCACCTCTTGAGGCGTACTTGCTGCCTCCCGATGCCTTGGTAAGGTAAGACGGAACTATGTAGTCCAGGACTGTAACCGCTATCATGATGCCGCACCAGATGAGCAGCAGGCGGGTGCTCATGGTATTGCCGGCGGAGTCTGTCCCCTTGCCCCAGAAGTAGAGGACCATCATGCCCACCCAGCTGATAGGAGGACCGGGTATGACTGGGAGCACGCATCCGATGATGCCCACTATGCCAAGAAAAATGGCGATTCCCACTATCACATAAGTCATCATGGCAGTTGTCAGTCTCTTCCTTTGTACGGATATTCCTTAAGGTTGACGTTGCACCAGGCGTCTATCAGTTCATTGTCCTTGGACCTGAGGGCCTTTTTGTAGAGGTCGCGGATTACCTCCATGTAACTGAGGCTGCGGCCTTCCCTGAAGGAACTGGTGCCGATATCCTGGGTTATTCCCCAGCTGTAACACATCTCGCGGGTAGTTGAACAGATGCGGGCATAAGTTCCGGTGTAAGGCTTGAGGTCTGCATCGGTGAGGTCCAGATAGAACTGAAGCTGCTCCTCGGAGCATTCTGCCAGTTGCTCGTCTCCGGCCTTCATCTTTGGATCTGCAACATATACCGTAATGCCGTCTTTGAACACGTATGGCTCGTAGTAGCCTGCCGTGTACATGGCCTCATAGACAACTCCCCTGACTGCAAACTGGGCGCCGCTCTGCCAGCGTATGAACCTGAGCAGTGTATTGGTATACTGGTAATCGAGGCTTCCCACAGTCTTCCAGCAGGCGGAAATGGTCCAGTAAGCAAGCTGCTCGGCGGTAGGCATCAGAAGGTATACACGGCCTTTCTTCGGACGGCCGGTCTTTACGTCCTTGCCGGTGTAGTAGGTATATTCCTCTACCGGAAAGCCTTCCCAGCCGGGAACGTCGTAATGAGTGCCAACATGCTCGCCCTTCATGTATGCGGCCTTGAGCACGGTTTCGCAACGGGATATGAGAGTCTGGAGGCTGTCTTTGACATACCTTTTTACTGCCTTGTCCTTGAACGGATTCATCTTGCGGAGCTTTTCAACCTTTTCTCCGTTGGTTGCAAGAAGGTCTTTGCCCTGGGCTCCGAGGGGATTGGAGTTTGCCCAGAAAAAGACCAGGAGAACCGCCAGGCAAAGGGCTCCTGATATATTCCTGCCGTATTTAGCCCTGAACTTGCAGGACTCGCACATGTAACTCTTTGCCATATCGTATTATGATTCTTTCCTGTTGTAGATCATGACAGGGCCGTCTTTCTTCTCAGGTACGTCATGGGTATCATCCTCCATCTCCACCTGACGCCTGCCTTCTTCGTCCAAAGCCCTCCGGCGCATTTCATCGTCGTCTTTCCGCCTCTGCTTTTCAAGCTCTGCCTGATCCTCCTCCCTTATCTTGTTGGTGATGGATTTTGCAAGGGCGGTTATCTTGCTGTAAGACTCAGGGAAGAAGTCTTTGGTCTGGAAGAACCTAGGGAAAGGCTTGCGTCTGAGACTGCCCCTGGCCGTTGGTTTTACCTTCCTGGTAGTGAGTTCGCTGCGGCTGTGAGGCATCTCTTGGCTTCTCCAGTTGAAATCCCTGAGCCGCATCTTTTCCAGGGCCAGGCCGTAGGTAGGATGGACATCACTCTTGACATCCTGGATGTAGCGCACCCTCTCTATGTTCTTGTTTACTATCTTGGCGGTCAGAAGCTTGCATTCCTTCTGGTTCATCAGGGTTACCGTGCTGTCTCTCTCAGCCAGGAAAATCATGGCCTGAGCTCCGCCCAGGGCATCAAAGCGGTAGACATCGTTGTCTTTGAAGTAAGCCACCATCTCCGTACTCTTGATCTGATGGAAATGGATGGAGTCTTCCTTGCTTATGATGAACGCGTTCTCTATGAGGTTAGCCTTGTGGATGGCATTGTTGCGTACGGAAAGCTGGATGCTGTCTGCGGTAAACTGGGTCTTCTCCTCGTTCCACAGAGCCGGATTGCGGTAGAAGCGGGCTATGCTGTCCAAGGTCGTGTATATCAACGAATCGCAGACTCCCCTGAGATCGCTCCTGAAGAGTTTTACCTTGTGGAAGACGCTCATGAATGTCACGGCCGTGCTGTCTACATGTGGTATGGAGTCTGCCGGAACAGCCAGGGAATCCCTTTGAAGGAAGGTTGAGTCTGCCGGAGATTTTGCATGGGTACTGTCAGCGCTCATGCGCTCCCTGTCCGGCTTGCCGTCGAGGCTCATGCGAGGTTTCCCCTGCCCGGACCCGTCAGGCTGATTATCGGAATCCGGTTCCTTATTGCTCCGGGCATTCGGCGGAGGAAGGATCTTGCCGGCATTCTCCTTGTTGCGGCGGTAGGCGGCAAGGTATTCGCGGTTCTGGCGGTCTATGTCCACCATCGGGTCCAGGTCTGCCAGTTCCTTGCGGGCCTTGGCCCGGGCAACCTCGCTGCTGTCTACCTGGTACATCGGAACCTGCCACATCTTGAGCGTGTCGCCGCCAAGGAAGAGGGTGTCGCGCTTGTATATGGGTCGGTTCGTGAGTGAATCCACTCCCGACTTTTCCTCGGAGTACATTCCGGCTACGGCATTGTCCGTCATGTAAACCAGCATGGGGTTCTGGACATATACGCCTTTGTCTCCCATCATGATGGCAGACTGTGCCTGGTCCCTTACCTGGACATTGTCATAAAGCTCGGCATTGCCGGTCTCCCTGTGATAGTCTATCCACCCGGCCCAGAGTTCCTGGTCCTTGGTGGCTATGTAGTTGTCGGTCTTGAGTACCAGCAACTTATTCTTTACCGCATACTCGGCGTTGTTGGAAAAGAGGGTGTCCCTCCCCTTCCAGGCAACGGTGTTTTCTCCGAATATGGCAACTTCATGGTCGGAATGGTATTCAGCCATCTCGGAAGAAACGTAGATGGAGTCTGAATACATGTTCACGTCGTCGTTGAAAATGAACAGTTTCTCTGCGGCATCATAAATACCCTCCAGGCCTTCAACTATATCGCCCTTGGAGGAACGCATGGCACCTCCGTTATAGAAAGTGGCTACGCTGTCCGCCGTGTTATAGTCCAGGAACTGGGTCTTTAGCTGGTCGCCCTTCTTGTTGTAGAGCTTTACTACGGTACCTCTGAACTGCACCAGGTTGTCATCTGCCAGATAAGTGGCAAACTCGCTTTCAAGATGGGTGTCCTGCTGGATTATCTGGACATTTCCCATTGCGTCTATGACGTTGGAATTCACGTCCCAGGCGGCACTGTCGCAGAGAAGGTAAGTATTGTTGTGAAGGAATCGGGCAGGACCTTTTACAATCCTGAAAGGAGCCCCTCCGATATCGGTGAGCTGGATGGCCTTGGCGGAAATCAGGCGGACCAGGGAGTCCTTGTCCTGGACCAGATCCTGAGCAGAGGCCTTGCCGCAGAACGCCGCAGAAAGAACCAAAGCCAGGCAGAGGAGGAATCCCCTGCGCATCTTGCCTTCAGTTCTCATCGCGACAGACATTGCTTAAGATTATTTCTTGTCCTCGGCAGCCTTCAGCCAGCCGTCCATCTTGAACTGGCAGTCCCTGAACATCTCGTCTATGCGGATGAAGGTGGTCTTCTGCTTTTCCTGAACGAACTTCTTAATGGCTTCCTCCTGCTTGAGGCTCTGGGCATAGTTCTGGATGACTACAAAGTCCTTGTCTATGTCCGCCCTGTGGGAAGGAATTATCTCTTCCAGCTTGATTATCTTGAAGATCAGCTGTCCGTGACCCTCGTTGTCCTGGCTCTCGAACGGAGCGGACACGTCACCTATCTTCATGTCCTTGAGGACTGCGTAGTCAGAAGGCTTGAGCTGGTCTTTCTCAAAGAAGATGCTGCCGGTGTTCTCATCTACCATCTGCCCTCCGTTCAGCACAGACTTAGGGTCCTGGGAGTACATCATGGCAGCCTTGTCAAAAGTCAGGGAGTCTGAGAGGATGGCATTGCGGATGCTGTCCAGTCGGGTAATGCACCTCTGCCTTTCTTCGTAGGAGTAATTCGGCTTGAGGAGGATGTGGCGGGCATTGAACATGTCGCCGTTCTTCTCCACCATCTGGATCAGGTGGAATCCGTCCGGAGTCTCCACTATCTGGGAAATCTGTCCTTCCTTCAGGCTCACTGCAGCATCAGAGAATGCCGGCCAGAACATGGCCTTTGGAGCCATGCCCAGTTCACCGCCTCTCATTGCGGATTCCTTGTCGTCTGAGTACAGTGCAGCAAGAGAAGAGAACCTTTCACCGTTGAGGATCCTCTGGCGGAATTCCAGAAGCCTTTCCTTTACGGCCATTACGGCATCTTCCTTCTCAGGATAGAGAACGATGTGCCTCATGCGGTACTGGGTAGAAATCATAGGAAGGGAATCCTTGTCCACCTTCTTGTAGAAACGGCGCACCTCGCTTGGAGTGAGCTGAGGAACTTCATTAAGTATCTGCCTCTGTTCCTGCTGGATGAGATTCTGTTCGCCGAGGATGGCCCTCCAGTCTTCCTTCAGCCTGAAAAGCGGCTTGCGGAAATAAGCCTCAGCCTGAGCCTCACCGCCCATACGGTAGAGGACGTTGTCGACCCTCTCCTGAAGCTGTGCCTCAACCATGTCTGAACTTATGGTGAGGCTGTCCAGTTTGGCTTGGTTGAGGAAGAGCTTCTGCTGAAGGGTCTGCTCCAGAACCTCGCAGCGCATCTGCTTCTCTTCTTTCGGAGCCACGCCGCTGGCCAGCATAAGCTGAACCTGCTCTTCCAACTGGGAAAGAAGTATCGACTCGTTTCCTATAAGGGCTACTGTCTTGTCTATCAGTCCGTTCTTGTAAACCTGAGCCTTTGATTCAGAAGCAAAAGCCAGGATAATCAATGCTGCAGCAACTGCAGAAATCTTTCTAAGGAACATCTGTTATCTGTTTTTTACTGTTTCAAATTACTGCCATTACCGGGAGTTTGTCTACAGTCCACGGCTGTAGTTAGGAGCTTCACGGGTAATGGTCACGTCGTGAGGATGGTTCTCCCTCACTCCGGCTGAAGTGATGCGGACAAACTTGGCGTTGCGAAGGGCTTCAATGTCCTTTGCTCCGCAGTATCCCATTCCAGCCCTCAGTCCTCCGGCCAGCTGGTAGATGACCTCGTTGAGCTGGCCCTTGAAAGGAACCTGGGCCACAATGCCTTCAGGCACAAGCTTCTTGATGTCATCTTCCATATCCTGGAAGTAGCGGTCCTTGCTACCCTGCTGCATGGCCTCAAGGCTGCCCATGCCACGGTAAGACTTGAACTTCCTTCCGTTGAGGATGATGGTTTCTCCCGGAGATTCCTCCACTCCTGCAAACAAAGACCCTGCCATTATGGTGCTTGCACCTGCGGCCAGCGCCTTTACGATGTCTCCGGAGTAACGGATTCCTCCATCTGCAATCACAGGTATGCCGGTACCCTTCAGGGCATTGGAAGCCAGCATCACGGCAGTGAGCTGAGGAACTCCCACACCTGCTACCACTCTTGTAGTGCAGATTGAACCAGGACCGATTCCCACCTTGACGGCATCCACTCCGCACTCTGCCAGTGCAAGCGCACCCTCGGCCGTAGCCACGTTTCCGGCCACGATCTGAAGCTTAGGAAAAGCCTTGCGCACAAGTTTCAGGGTCTTGAGAACACCCTCGGAATGCCCGTGGGCGGTATCAATGACTATCGCATCCACTCCGGCATCGGCGAGCATGGCAACCCTGTCTGCAACATCAGCGGTAACCCCCACCGCAGCAGCTGCCATGAGCCTACCCATGGAGTCCTTGCTGGCACTAGGGTTGTCCTTTATCTGGTTGATGTCCTTGTAGGTTATCAGACCAATGAGCTCTCCCTGCTTATTGACTACCGGGAGCTTCTCTATCCTGTACTTCTGGAGAAGGCGCGTTGCCTCAGCAAGATCGGTACGGGTAGTGGTAACCAGGTTCTCGCAGGTCATTACCTTTCTCACAGGAGTCTTCCTGTTGGAAACGAACCTGAGGTCCCTGTTGGTAACTATTCCAATGAGTTTCTTGCCGGAATCCACAACCGGTATACCTCCGATATGGTTCTCAGCCATCAGCCTGAGAGCATCAGAAACCAGAGCGTCAGGAGAGATGGTAATAGGGTCAAAGATCATTCCGTTCTCGGCCCTCTTTACCCGGCGGACCTGGTCAGCCTGTACTTCAATCGGCATGTTCTTGTGTATCACACCTATACCGCCCTCGCGAGCAATAGCTATCGCCATCCTGTAATCGGTTACGGTATCCATCGCTGAAGAAACTATAGGCACCTGGAGGGTAATCTCGCGGGTAAACTTTGAGGATATGTTCACCTCACGCGGAAGAACGTTGGAGTGAGCTGGAACAAGAAGTACATCATCAAATGTCAGACCTTCCATGATAATCTGGTCTGCAAAGTTGCTTTTGTTTACTTTCTGTGGCATGACGAGGTATATTAATTCCGACAAACAATAATTTGGCGAATATACTCATTTTGGGTCAAAAGCCCAAAAACAACTTTCAGTTGAATACCAAAATCCGATTAAAACCAAACCCTCCGGACGACTCCCCCAGTCATAGATTCCCTTGCTTGACCCCAGGCCAGCGTTGCCTCAGCCCTCATAACTTGAGCCTGTTTTACCTAGACCGCATTGCTTGAGCCTGCTTTGCTTCAGCTCTCTTAACCTCAGCCAGCATAACTTGAGCCAGCTTAGCCAGCACTCATTCTTTTGCGGAGCATTGCCAGAAGTTCCTGATAGCGGACTAGCCCCCAGCTGTTCTGAAGCGGAGAAAGGAATCTTGGAGGAACCTCTCCGGCAAAACGGTCTATGTAGATATCGCTTCTTAGACGGCTTATGAAATCTGCCATGAAGTCCAGATAACCGTCCAGGGTAAACTCATGAAATTCATCGCGATGAAGCTCAAACTCCTTCTCCATCCTGGTACCTCTGATTATTTGAAGCTGATGGAACTTTACAGCGGTCACCGGCAGGCTGTTGATGATTTCAGCCTCATCCATCATCTCCCTCAGCGATTCTCCCGGAAGCCCGAAAATGAAGTGCGCGCACTGAGTAAGCCCCCTCCTGGCCGGCTCCTCAACCGCCTTCCTGGCACACTCGAAATCATGGCAGCGGTTGATTCTACGGAGGGTCTTGTCATAACAACTCTCTATCCCATACTCCACGATCACGATCTTCTTTCCACCTCCCGAAACAACTGCTCCGTCTTCTGAATCAACAACCCCACTTTCTGAAACACCAGTCCTGCCATCAGAAACAGCAACCCCACTTTCAGAAATACCAGTCCTTCCATCAGACACAACAACCCCACTTTCTGAAACACCAGGCTTGCCATCAGACACAACAACCCCACTTTCAGAAACACCAGACCTTCCTTCAGAAGCATCAGCCCCACTTTCTGAAACACCAGTCCCTCCTTCAGAAGCATCGGCCCCACTTTCTGAAACACCAGTCCTGCCATCAGAAACAACAGGCCTTCTATCAGAATCAGCAGTTCCACTTTCTGAAGGCACTCCCTCCACTGCATAATCGTGATAGTTGAAAGTTCCTTCCTGTATGCTTTGAAGAAGGTCAAGCTTCTCCGCATCCACGCAGTCCGGACGGGTACCTACCACTATACCCTCGATCAGCGGATGAGAAAGCGCCGTTGCATAGAGTTCACGGAGCTTTTCTACCGGAGCGTAAGTGTTGCTGTACGGTTGGAAGTAGGCTATGTACCTCTGTGCATGCCTGTAGCGGACAGTGTGAAACTCAATGCCTTCGTCTATCTGTTGATGTATTGGTTTGTCCGGAGTGCAGTAGTTAGGATGGAAGGCATCGTTGAGGCAGAAAGAACATCCTCCTACACCCTTGCTTCCGTCACGGTTAGGGCAGGTAAAGCCAGCATCCACGACCACCTTCTGCAGCCGTGCTCCGTACCTTTTACGGAAATAGTCAACAAACGAATTCAGTTCAGCCATAACCCCATTGCACCTTTCAAAAAATCCAGCCGGAGGATATGGACCGCCAGACTGTCTTTGCCGCAAAGATACCAAATATCACTCCCCGTGAAAACCTTTCTCTCCCACATTCAAGGAACAGGAGGGAAGGGTCGGGGCTTGGTGCTCGGCGATGGTGCTTTGCAACCAACTGATTATCAGAGCCTCCTGAAATAAGAGGTTCTAAAACAAAGGTCTTATTTAGGGATAGCTTGATATTCAAGTACTTACAGAACACCATCGCCGAGCACGCCCCCGGGTAGATCAGGAAGTCTTGACAAAGCGGCAGTCTACACCGTCTTTGGTAACGGTAACCACTTCATAGCCGGAATAGCCGCGGCCCAGAGGCATCCCTACCGGACCGGCAGTCACGAAACGGATGCCTTCTGCAGTGGTGTCGTAGTCCATGTGGGTATGCCCGGCGAAGACCACGTCAACTCCGTACTTCTGGAAAAGAGCTAAGTACTTCTCCCGTTTACCCTCATTTGCACCGACATTCAATCCTGAAACAACGTTTCCTCCAGAACTAACATTTCCTCCAGAACTAACATTTCCTCCAGAACTTACATTAACTCCAGAACTTACATTAACTCCAGAACTTACATTAACTCCGGAAAGAGGCTGACCGTGTGTCGCTTTGGGGAAGTTGAAGTAGTCATTTTCCTCATCGATGCTTTCCCGGATTACGGGACAATGCAGGAATACGAAGATATGTCTGCAGCGTCTGGACTTGCGAAGAGATTCCACAAGGAACGCGTATTGGGAACTCTCGAAATCTGCGGCTGCGGACTTGTCTTCTTCTGAAGCATTTACTATGCAGTTGGAATCAAGGCCTATGAAGGCGCAGCCGTATCGCCTGAAATAAAAATTCAGGTTGCCCCTTTTGGCAAAATAATCGGAAGCGTTCTTTCTGGTCCACGGACGTATGTCGTGATTGCCCGGGATTTCATAAACCGGGGCTTTTATCTTGGCCTTGTTGGCACGGTAGATGGAATCCTGCTGCAGGTCGGCACAGTTGTCCACCAGGTCTCCTGTTATCACGACGAAGGCCGGATTCAATTCATTTACAGCCGCTGCGGCCTTTGAAAAGAGAGAATCTGAAACCTCGAAGCCGGCGGATTTGTCCCGGAATCCTATCTGCGGATCCGTCATCTGCACAAAAGTGAACTCTGAAACCCTCGGACTGCAGGAAACAAGAATGCAGAGTACCGACAAAAGGCTGAGAGATGTATGTTTTCCCATATGATGTCCTGACATGCCTGATGAAAAGTTTGACGCCACTTCAATGCATGGTTCAAGGGTTACTCCTTAACTCTGTAGTACAACTTGCCGTTTACGTAGAGGGCGTCAAGTTCTCCGATGTATGCAACTGAATAGGTCACTGGAATATCTACGGTTCTTTCCAGTGGAACTATGAGCTTTCCGTCCTGGTCGTATGCAGATGTTTCGGGGTCCCAGTCGGCTTTGATATACCAGCCGTCCTCTATTGCTCCGGAATAAACCGGATTGGCGGCATCTTCCTCATAGTTGTAGATCTTGATGATATCTCCCCGGGTTTCCAGAGGTTCTTCAAACAGTCCGCCAGGGAAGTGGACACTGATTACATAGCAGTTGTCAAACCGTTTCAGAAGCTCTTCCGGGGCTGGTTCAAATTCCCATTTCTCTTGATCCATGATGTATAATGGCTGGCCGTTCCTGCTGGACTTGAATATGGTGGCCAGGTTACCGTCCTTGTCTTTGAATACGGCCCTGTCTCCTACGAGTCCGGTTGTCAGCTGGTTCTGCTTGTAGACTACCTTTTCGGCCTTGGTTTTAGGAAAGATGAATGCACCGTACTGGCTGCCGTCTTCGGCTTCTTCCGGTGAAAACTTGTAGTTATCCTTGTCATAGTCCTCTATGCTGATAAATTCATTGTTGCCGTCGCAGATCAAATCTCCCTTACTAAAAGAGTAGTCGCTTGTGACATCGCTGAAATCTTCCTTGGCATAGTATGCAGTCAAGGTTCCTGCCGCCGGAGTCTTTACAGGACATATCGCTTCTTGCGCAGACGTGGCTTCTCCTGCATTTACCGGAGACTGGGCCTGGTTCTGGGTATTTGACTTGCAGCTCAGGATGAGAGCAGAAAGCATCAGAAGTGCGGAAATCAGTTTTTTCATAGCTTGTTTCATTGATAAAGAGGTTCTTCTATAATATGATTTTATACTAGATTTTATTACTGCCTTTACTCCAGGTTCTATTACTGTTTATTTTCCAGGTTCTATTACTGTTTGTTTTCCAGGTTCTATTACGGCTTGTTTTCCAGGTTTTATTACGGCTTAACTCCTTGCCGCATGGCATCTTCACAAAGTTAGGCAATTTTCAAGTACTGCCGGTAAATGATATTGGGTTTCTTTTTTGTATATTTGTTAGTTGTAATAACATTTATCGCGATGAAGAAATTCTACCTGCTGCTTTCTGCAGCCATTATGATGAATGTCTGCGCCTGGAGCCAGGGTGTGGGCAGCCTGTTCAACAAAATAAACAGCGAAGTAAGGAACCAGTTTGCACCTGACGAGAGAGACAAGACTTACGACGTTTCCCTGACAGAAAAGGACGGAAAGCTTGTCCTGGTAGGCTCTACAACAGAAAAAGCGGCTTTGGAAGCTCTTCTTTCAAGGCTTTCTGAGGCCGGCATAACTGCCCAGAACAGGATAGACCTTCTTCCTTCCTCCAAGCTGAACGGCAAGACATACGGAATCGTTTGCATGTCAACCGCAAGTTTCAACTGCGACGGCCGGTTCAGCGGCGAAAGCGGAACCCAGGCCCTGATGGGAATGCCGGTAAGGATCCTGGAAGAGAATGATGACGACTGGTACCGCTGCATAAACATGGAAGGCTATACCGCCTGGGTGATCACCCGCAGCGTAAAGGCCATGACGGAAGAGGAATACGAGGACTACCTTACCAAACCAAAGGTATTCGTAAAGGTCAAGTATTCAACAATATACTCTGAGAAAAACGTCAACAGCCTGCCTGTAAGCGACCTCGTATGGGGCTGCGTACTCCTTGACGAAGGAAGGCAGGGCTCATGGAGGAAGGTTTCCGTTGCCGACGGCAGGACCGGTTTTGTTCCGGCTTCTGACGTAATGGACCTCAAGACCTGGATAGACAATGCAGAACCTACTGAAAAGAATATCGTAGAAACAGCCAAGCAGTTCTGCGGCTTCCCTTATGTCTGGGGCGGAACTTCCATCAAGGGGGTAGACTGCAGCGGACTCAGCAAGAGCGCATACTTCCTCAACGGATATGTTCTGCGCAGAGACGCTTCCCAGCAGTGCAAGACCGGAGACAGCGTTGACGTGCACAAGTTCGTTGCCGGAGACTACACCAAGAAAGCCCTCTCCAACCTCAGGCCGGGAGACCTGATTTTCTTTGGAAGAAAGGCCGAGAACGGACGCAAGGAGAGAGTGACCCACGTAGCCATCTACATGGGAGACGGCATGATAATCCATTCTTCCAACATCGTCAGGATCAACAGCCTGATTCCAGGTGAGAAAGACTATTATGCAGGAGCCAAGAGGATGCTCAAGGCCCGCAGGATAATAGGTACTGCAGACCAGGGTAAGGGCGTAGTGAGCGTCAAGAACATCGGCCTGACAGAATAATCGCTGAGAAAAAACTGATAAACATTTAAAACATACACAAGATGACCGACAGAAGAACATTCCTAAAGAGCGCAGGACTGCTTACCGCGGCAGCCGCTCTTCTGAGCCCATCCCAGATTTTTGCTCGCGCAAAGGGAGTATCAAAACCTTCAGGCAAAAAGGAGCTTGAACTTGAATGGTGTCCGTTCACAGCAAAGATGAAACACGTGTTCACCATTTCCAACAACTCCAGGTCCACAACCCCTATCGTCCTTACAAGAATCACCTATGACGGATATACCGGATACGGAGAGGCAGCCATGCCGCCTTATCTTGGAGAAACAACCAATTCTGCCATTGACTATCTGAAGAAGGCAAGGCCTGTCCTCAAGCAGTTCAAGGATCCTTTCATGATCGGCGAAATAATGGCCGAGATGGATGCTATCACCACTTACAACTGCGCTGCCAAGGCTTCTATAGACATCGCCCTCCACGACCTGGTAGGACAGATGCTCGGACAGCCATGGTGGAAGATCTGGGGATTCAATCCTAAGAACTGCCCTTACAACTCCTTCACCGTAGGACTTGCGTCCAGGGAAGAAGTTCTTCAGAAAGCAAAGGAAGCCGCATCTGAAGGTCATCTGATCAAGGTTAAGCTCGGAAGGACCGAAGAGCAGGACAAGATGATGATAAACACCATCCGCGAGGTTACCGACACCACCATCTGCATTGACGCCAACCAGGGCTGGAAGGACAAGCACTACGCCCTTGACATGATCAACTGGCTTGCTACAAAGAACGTAAACATGATTGAACAGCCTATGCCTAAACTCATGTTGGAGGAAACCGGATGGCTGACCGAGAGAAGCCCGCTGCCTATCATGGCCGACGAGGCTTGCCAGAGGCTCAGCGATGTCCGCAAGCTTTACGGCCACTACACCGGCATCAACATCAAGCTGATGAAATGTACCGGACTGCATGAGGCCAGGGAGATGGTATCTCTTGCACAGGCCCTCGGCATGAAGCTGATGGTTGGCTGCATGACCGAGACTTCAGTGGCAATTGCAGCAGGTGCCCAGATAGCTCCTGTATGCGAGTGGACCGACCTTGACGGAAACTGGCTGATAGCCAACGACGTGTTCCACTCCTCTACCGTTGAGGACGGAAGGATCGTTCCATCTTCAAAACCAGGCCTCGGCCTTACCATGAACAAGGGAGTAGACCTTAAATACGCAGCAGAAGAATAGTAAATCTTAACACAAACGATATGAGAAATCTCAGAACAATAAAGAAGGACGTAGAGTTCCTTGTAGCAGAACTTGTTGACGACTGCTTCATTTATCTCGAACTTAACGGCGAAGAGAACATGGAAAAGGTTGGCGAAATAATAGGCGCCGCCCTCGATCTCCAGGATGACACCATGGACAAGATAAACCATCGTCCGGAGGAAGAAAAAGCTGACAAGTACTACAAGAAGGTAACCAAGGAGTTCGTAGAATCAATCGATGCTCTCTACGAGAAACTCAGCGATATAAGCAAGAAGTAACAAACTTATGAAATCATATCTCATAGCACTGCCTATAGCATTCCTTGCTGTTCTTGCCGGCTGCAACAACAACAAGACACAGAACCCTCCACAGGATCCTGAAGTTGAGCAGGAGATGACCACCCTTGCCGAATCGGATGCCCTGGACAGTCCTATCGAGCAACAGGCCTCCGAGATGGAAGATGTTGCCCAGAATGTGCTCAGCCTCATAGACAGGAAGCATATCCCGGAAAGGATCTCAGGCAAGGAGCTTGAAGAGGCTCTTGCGGAAAAGCGTGTATTTGATGAGTATACCTCTCCGCTTCATCTGAGCATAACAAAAGGGGACGGCGGCATTTACAACATTGCCTACGTAGACTGCTATCCGATGCTCAACGAGGAGGGTACCTACTATGTTGTCTACTACACTGAAGCCGGTGTAGACGGTGCCGTTCTGGAAAACATCATGACCTACAAATACCGTAACGGCATGCTGTTGGATGAACCTTGCCCTTTTACTGCTCCAAAGTTCAACGAGTTCTTTGAGGGCGTAGAGATTCCTTCGGACATGAAGGCAGAGTACAACCAGATGAAAAGAGACTACGAAAGAGACAAGAATCCTCTTCAGGGTCTTGATCTGAGGCAC
Source organism: uncultured Bacteroidia bacterium (assembly GCA_902780455.1). Taxonomy (GTDB): domain Bacteria; phylum Bacteroidota; class Bacteroidia; order Bacteroidales; family UBA932; genus Egerieousia. The sequence continues at coordinate 24,417 of CACZFO010000004.1, forward strand.
GGTGCCCAGGATGACAACATCATTGAACTCAGACCGAGCTACATTGCCTCAGATGCACTCTGGGAACTTGCAAAGCCTGTCTGCTATGAATTCAACGGTACAACCTTCGTAAAAATGCAAAGGTAAGACCTTTCAGAGTTTGATTTTTCTAAGACGGGCGGCAAGAGTCTTTTCTCTGCCGTCCGTTATTGCATTCAAGAGGGCATGGAACCTCTCGCTGTGGTTCGGATAGACCAGATGGCAGAGCTCGTGGGCAATTACATAGTCCATCAGTTCTTGAGGAAGGCGGACCAGGTTCATGTTCAGGTTGATGTTCCTTAGCGTGGAACAGCTGCCCCAGTTGGAGGAATTGTTCTTGATTGCAACCCGGTTGTAACGGAACGGGTCTTCACGGAGGTTGCCCCACCTGTCACGTATCTTTACCTTGTTGGTCATGAGCTCGTACATCTGCCTGGTTCTCAGCGGCAGAATCTTGTGTGCAAGCTTGTTTATCTGGTAGTCAAACGGAGCGCCGCCTTCTGCCTGCTCCATCTTCCGATTGAGAATCTCCTGCCTCCTTGCAACCATCTTCCCGCCTATAGAAAACAGGAACTGTTCCGCCTCCTTGTATGAGGTAAACGTAGGCAGAGTGACCTTGACCTCTCCCCTGGAGGTTACGAACACCCTGATACACCGGCTCTGGGAATATTTGGTATAGGTTACCTCCCCGAGGCCGTTGTCATATTTGACCGTTCTGCTTTGTAATGCCATAGTCTGTTCTGCAAAAGTATCAAGAATTTTCTCCTAAAAAATAAAGGATATCTACTAAAATTTTTAGGAGATATAAAAATAATTGCTATATTTGCATTGTAAAACCAACTGTCCGATTGACGATGAAACAGAAACTGACGGCAAAAGAAGAGATGCTGATGAACATATTCTGGGCTCATGAACCCTTGTTTATCAGAGATTTGATCGGTTATCTCCCAGACCCCAAACCCCACTACAACACAGTGGCCACGCTCGTGAAGTTCCTGGAAGAAAAAGGATTTCTGGAAAGGGAACCGATGGCAAACTCCTTCCGCTATAAGGTAAAAATAAGTGAAAGCCAGTATCACGGAGATACCGTTTCCGAGGTGGTTGCCCGCTATTACGACAATTCTTATCTGCGTCTGGTTTCCCAGTTCGTGGAGGAAGACAAGATGAACCTGCAGGAGCTCAAAAACCTCATTGCCCAAATAGAAAAGAACAAGAAATGACACCATTCCTTCTATATATCGCGCGAGCCGGGCTATATCTTAGCCTGTTCTACGCCTTTTACCTGCTGGCAATGCGCCGGACCACGTTCTTCAGGCTGAACCGCGGGCTGCTGCTCTCATTAAGCTATCTCTGCCTTCTGCTGCCGCTTATAAAGGTCAGGACAGTATCGGCTTTTGTCGGCGGTGCCACGGAACTGACTATGGTGAAAGTGGGAACGGAACCGGAGGCAACCCAGGCGCCTTTCCCTTGGAATGAGGTCCTCTTGGCAGTATTTGCCATCGGAGCGGCCGTCACTCTTTCCATCTATCTGATATCGGCCTTGAAGATGCGCCAGATAATCAGAAAAGGGAAATCCGCTAAACGGGAAGACTGCAGCCTGATAGTCCTGGAAGAGGATGTACCGTCCTTTAGCTGGGGACGAAAGGTTGTCATAAGCCGGAAAGACCTGCAAGAAAACCCTGCAATCTTCACCCATGAGCTAATGCACGTGCTGTGCAGGCATTCTCTTGATCTGCTCCTCTTCCTGCCCCTCCAGATTATCTTCTGGTGGAATCCGCTGGTTTGGATAATCAACGAAGAACTCCGCCTGGTCCACGAATACGAGGCCGACGAGGGTGTTATAAAAAAAGGCATCGATGCAACTCAATATCAACTACTTCTTGTGCGAAAAGCCGTGGGGGAACATCGTTTCTCCCTGGCCAGCGGCTTCCAGCACACCAAACTCAAAAACCGAATTGAAATGATGCTCAAACATTCTTCTTCTACCTGGATGCGCTGGTCGTATCTTGTACTTATCCCTGTACTGGCTGCCTTCATGTTCGCCTGCAACCCTTCCAAGAACACTGCCGAGCCAGCCCCGGCTGACGGAACTGAACCACAGGCACAAGGGACATTTGAACCTCAGGCTCAAGGAAACTTTGAAGCCCAGGCTTCAGAAGCTCCAGAACAAGATGCTCTTCCGTTTAACACCATCGAGATCAAGCCTTCATTTAACGGAGGTGATGACAGCGAGTTTGCAAAATGGTTCTACGGCCAGATCAAATATCCGGAGCAGGCCCTCAAAGACAAAGTTCAGGGACGGGTTCTGGTAGAGTTTACCATAGGAACTGATGGTACTGTCCGCGATGTGAAACTTCAGAAGGGAGTGCGTGATGACCTGGATGCAGAAGTCCTGAGAGTGGTTGAATCCTCTCCGAAATGGAAGCCGGGCTCTCAAGACGGAAAAGCCGTTCCTGTCACTTACTCCTTCCCGGTAGTCTTCAAGCTTCAATAATGAGAAAATACCTTTTTATCGCAATATGGATGATGGCCTGCGTTCCGCTGTGGGCGCAGACCTCCCATCGCGATTCCCTTCTGGCCGAAGCCCGGTACCTGAAGAGCATATACCGCACGGACGACGCCATTGAAAAACTGTCTGGCCTGGTGCAGCCGGAGGCTATGGACGAGGTTGTGCTGGCCGAACTGGCCGACTGCCATTTCCAGAGCGGGGACTTTGAAAATGCGTCAGGGACATATTTCCTGCTTTCGTCTCTTAAGCCGGACAATATCCTCTACAAGGTCAGGCTGATGCAAACCTTCTACCGGCTGAAGGCCTATCCACAGAGCATCCAGGCCGGAAAGGCTGTGCTGCAGCTGGATTCAATTCCCGCCGTGGTCAGCTATATCGGTGACGGCTACCGTCAGATAAAGCAGACAGATTCAGCCCTATGGTACTACCGCAGGGCCTTGGCTATGAAACCTATGAACGAGACTGTCCTGTCCAAGGCGATGGGCCTTCTTCTGGACGTCAAGGATTATGACGGGGTAATAGCCATCAGCGAACCTTTCCTTGCGGAAAATCCCGACAATCCAACCATTGCGTCCCTTCAAGGTGTAGCCCATTACAGGAAAGGAGATTATGATGCCGCAATCAGTGTTTTCCAGAGACAGGAGGATCTGGGAAACGACTCTTACCCCATCCACTTCTTCCTGGGGCAGAGCTATTGGCACACCCAGGCCAAGTATCGGGCCGAGCAGGAGCTACACGCAGCCTGGCAGATCGATTCCAGCGACGTGAACCTTGCTTATACGATAGCCTCGGTCAAATCAGAATTCCTGTATCCATTCGAGGAAGTCGTGAAGCCTTGGCTGGACAAGGTAATGGATATGCTTCAGCCGGACCCGGCCATGATGTCCCGCATGCATCAGCTCTACGGGCTGGGATATTACCGTAAACAGAACTCCTGGGACAAGGCTATCGAGCATTACAAGGAAGTCTACCGGTATAATCCGAAGTATTTACCAGCCCTGTCTACCATTGCCTATTGCTATCAGGTAAAGAAAGACTACAGACAGGCAATCGAATGGTATGAAAAGTACCTGAAGCTTGTCCGCCCCGGAACCAAAGGCTATGAATTCGCCAAGGAGAACCTGGATTACATCAAAGGCGAATTGTTCATGGAAGAAAGGTGAGCCATAGTTTGAAATAAAGAAAACTTTTATATCTTTGCAGCCCCGATGGCAGGATTACGGTCCTGTATCGCTGAGCAAAACAATTATTAACCAACAAAATCTTAAGCACAATGGCTGAGTATTTGAATTCAGACAAGAAGCAAGAGATATTTGGCAAGTACGGAAAGTCTAATAAAGACACTGGTTCTGCTGAAAGTCAGATTGCTTTATTTTCCTACCGTATCGCTCACCTTACCGAGCATATGAAGCAGAATAAGAAGGACCACGCAACACAGCGCGCACTTCTGATGCTCGTAGGTAAGAGACGCCGCTTCCTCGATTATCTCAAGGAAGTTGACATCGAGAGATACAGGAACATCGTTAAGGAACTCAATCTCCGTAAGTAATTACAGAGGGTTTCTTCAAAATAAAAGGCTGTCCAAACGGGCAGCCTTTTTATTTCGTGCATATGCAGGTTACGCTTTTTCACCGGACGGCTGAGACACCGGGCGGCTGAGCTTGAGCCAAATCCTAAGACCGTTGATGGAGTTGAGCAGATAGAACGAGTACTTGATAACCATCACTATGGTGTAGCTGTCGCTTTCCGCGCTCATCAGGCGGTTGGTCCAGAGCAGGATGGAGAAGATGTTCACCAGGTTCCAAAGGTACCACTGGTCCATGTAGGCCCATGACATCAGGATCTGGCCTATAAGGTTCAGCACCAATACAAACGCATCAAGGAAAAGCTTGGCCTTGTCTATCTCCGCGATCTTTCCAGCCTCAAGAAGTTTGAGGTCCACCCAGTACAGGATGCCGTAGCAAAGGGCTGTACCTACTATTATCGCGATTCCTACATATATCCACTGCCTGCCGGTAAGCCTGCGGGCCTTGACCTTTGAAACCTCGGTCTTGACTTTCACAGATTCGGCTCCATCTTCCGCTGATTCGCTTTTCACGATCTTTCGGCCGGCTCCCCTCTTTCTCCACTGCCAGTAACCTATGAACTGCATCGGGAGGAAATAGAAAGCATGCTGGGCAAACTGGCCCATGTTGCCGCTGTCGTAGTTGGCATAGGCACCTATGCTCACGTCCAGCACCCCGAAAAGGAATGTCCAGATGTTTCCGTTGGCGCTCAGGACCGTGTTCACCACTCCCATTATGGCACCTATGGTAACAACTATCTGTTTTACGGTTATGGCATCCTGTGTCCTTATCTTGAGTACGTTCACCACAACCACGGCGGTAATCATGCCCACAAGGATGAACATGTTGAACCAGAAGTTGAATTTCTTGTCGTTGAAACGAGTGGCGGTTTCCTTAATGTCTGTCATGCTGCTGAAGCTGGATTGATAATAAATAGAGGGGTATACTGTCCGCATACCCCTTTATTTGTTAAAATGTTGTCATTCAACCTTTTTTCTTGAACGGTCAAGGTTTTATTCTCCGCCGTTTTCTGAATGACCGTTACCGTGGCCTTCGCCCCTTTCCTGATGAGGACGGTTAGGACGGTTAGGACGGTCTCCGCGGTTGTTGCGGTTTCCGTTAGGACGGTTGCCGCCCGGGCGGTCTGAGGTTGGACGAGGACGTCTTACTGGCTCCACATAGCCTTCCGGCTTTGGCTGGAGGGCCTTCATTGAAAGACGCATCTTGCCGGTCTTCTCGTCTATCTCGAGGAGCTTGACATCTACCTCGTCGCCGAGCTTTACAACATCCTCAACCTTCTCGGTCTTCTTCCAAGCCATTTCTGAGATGTGAAGCAAGCCTTCCTTTCCAGGGAGAATCTCTACGAAAGCACCAAAGTCCTGGATTGAGACAACCTTTCCGTGATAAACCTGGCCGACCTCAGGAACAGTGGTTATGCCCTTGATCCAATTCAGGGCCTTGTCCATTGCTTCCTTGTCTGTGCCGAAGATGTCTACTGCACCGATGCTGGTTCCGTCGTCCTGCTTCTCTTCTGTGATAGTAACGGTTGTGCCAGTCTCCTTCTGGATCTTCTGGATGACTTCTCCGCCCTTTCCGATAACGGCTCCGATGAACTCGCCAGGTATCCTGATCTGGACGATACGAGGAGCATAAGGCTTGAGCTCCGGACGCGGTGCGTCAATGGTCTTCATCATCTCGCCCATGATGTGCTGACGGGCCTGGTTAGCCTGTGCAAGTGCCTTTGCCATGATTTCTTCTGAAAGGCCGTCGCACTTGATGTCCATCTGGGTGGCGGTGATGCCGTCCTTGGTTCCGGCAACTTTGAAGTCCATGTCGCCAAGGTGGTCCTCATCGCCGAGGATGTCTGAAAGAATGGCAAACTTGCCGTCCTGCTCAATCAGACCCATTGCAACTCCGGCAACAGGCTTCTTTATCTGGATACCTGCATCCATGAGTGCAAGGCAGCCTGCACATACGCTGGCCATTGAAGAAGAGCCGTTGCTCTCAAGGATGTCTGAGACAACCCTTATTGCATACGGATTGTCCTCCCCGGTAGGAATCATCGGCTTGAGGGCTCTCATGGCAAGGTTTCCGTGGCCGATCTCTCTTCTTGAAGTTGATCTGGCGGCCCTGGCCTCACCGGTTGCAAAAGGAGGGAAGTTGTAATGGAGTACAAATGGCTCGGTACGCTCTATGAGCACCTCGTCCATCTCCTTCATGTCCATCTTGGTTCCCAGCGTAACGGTTGCAAGGCTCTGGGTCTCGCCACGAGTGAATATCGCACTTCCGTGAGCGCAAGGCAGATAGTCAACCTCGCACCAGATAGGGCGTACGTCAGTAGTAGCACGTCCGTCAAGACGCCGTCCTTCATTGAGGATGAGGTCACGCATAGCCTTCTTCTCAACTGCAGCATAGTAACGGTTTACCATTGCTGTCTTCTCCTCCCTTTCTTCCTCAGGGATGGTCTGCATGAACTCTTCCTTCAGGGCGTCAAAGGCCTCTGTACGCTCCTGCTTAGGAAGAGCGCTCTTGGCTATCTGATAGCAGCGGTCATAGCAGAACTTTGAACATGCCTCGCGGATGGCCTCATCGTTGACCTCGTGGCAGTAGGTTCTCTTCTCCCTCTTGCCTACGGCATCTGTAAGTTCCTCAAGGACTGCACAGTGCTTCTTTATCTCCTGATGGGCAAACATGATGGCTCCGAGCATTACATCCTCGGAAACTTCCTTCATCTCACCCTCAACCATCATTATGTTCTTTGCAGTAGCACCTACCATCAGTTCAAGGTCTGCTCTCTCAAGATCCTTGAAGCCAGGGTTGATGCAATACTGTCCGTCTATCCTGGCTACGCGAACCTCGGATATAGGACCGTTGAAAGGTATATCGGAAACAGCCAGTGCAGATGCTGCTGCAAGACCTGCAAGAGCATCCGGCTGGGTGTCTTTGTCTGCTGAAATAAGATTTACCGTAACAAAAACCGCAGCATGGAAATCATCTGGGAACAAAGGCCTGAGTGCGCGGTCTATGAGTCTGGCTATCAGAATCTCATAGTCACTTGCCTTTCCTTCTCTTTTCATGAATCCGCCAGGAAATCTTCCGGCAGAGTAGAACTTCTCCTTGTAATCTACCTGGAGAGGGAGGAAATCAACATCCTCTTCTGCTTCTTTGGCACATGTAACGGTGGCAAGAAGCATGGTGCCACCCATCTTAACTACGGCCGAGCCATCTGCCTGCTTGGCCAGCTTTCCAGTCTCAATTTCAATAGTACGTCCGTCTGCGAGCTGGATTGTTTTCTTGATAATATTCATAATGTCGTCTAAATGTTCTTCTACCAGATGTTCAGAGGACGGCCAACCATGAGCTGTTCAACCTGGTGGCGAACGTCTTCGAGAACTTTTTCATCGGTGAGGTTGTTGAGAACCTTGTCAATCAGGTCTACAACATGTTTGATATCGTTCTCCTTGAGGCCTCTGGTTGTAACGGCAGGAGTTCCCACCCTGATACCTGAAGTCTGGAAAGGAGAGCGTGTGTCAAACGGAACCATGTTCTTGTTTACGGTGATGTCGGCCTGAACCAGGGTGTTCTCAACTACCTTTCCGGTAAGATCCGGGAACTTGGTCCTAAGGTCTATGAGCATCATATGGTTGTCTGTACCGCCGCTTACTACCTTGTATCCTCTTGCCATGAATTCCTCAGCCATCACAACTGCATTCTTGTGAACCTGCTCTACGTAGGTCTTGAACTCAGGCTGCAGGGCCTCAAAGAATGCAACTGCCTTTGCAGCAATGCAGTGCTCCAGAGGTCCGCCCTGGATTCCAGGGAATACTGATGAATTGAGGATGGCGCTCATCTTCTTGATCTCTCCCTTAGGGGTCTTGAGTCCCCAAGGATTCTCAAAATCCTTACCCACCAGGATGATACCTCCGCGAGGTCCCCTCAGGGTCTTGTGGGTTGTAGAGGTAACTATATGAGCATATTTAACAGGGTTCTTCAGCAGGCCCTTTGCAATGAGTCCTGCAGGATGGGCCATGTCTACCCAAAGGATGGCTCCTACCTTGTCTGCGATAGCTCTCATCCTCTCCCAGTCCCACTCTCTTGAATAAGCGCTGGCGCCGCCGATTATCAGTTTAGGCTTGTGCTCCAGGGCCTTCTTCTCCATATCGTCATAGTCAATCAGTCCGGTCTCCTTGTCAAGTCCGTAAGCAACTGCATGGTACAGCTTGCCTGATACGTTCACAGGGGAACCGTGGGTAAGGTGTCCGCCCATGTCAAGGTTCAGACCCATGAAAGTGTCACCGGGGTTGATGCAGGCCATCATTACGGCCATGTTTGCCTGAGCGCCTGAGTGAGGCTGCACGTTTGCATACTCAGCGTCAAAAAGCTTGCAGATACGGTCAATGGCTACCTGCTCAATCTTGTCTACTTCCTGACATCCGCCGTAATATCTGTGGCCAGGATATCCCTCGGCATACTTGTTAGTACATACGCTACCAAGGGCAGCAAGCACCTGGTCGCTTACAAAGTTTTCAGAAGCAATCAGTTCTACGCCTCTGGACTGACGATTTTCCTCTCTTTTGATGAGTTCGGATATTTCGAGATCTTGTTTCATATTGTTAAATCTGTATTAGTATTCAAAAAAGTCTGCGTAAGACGGGCAAATATAACACTTTAATTACAAATTTCTTAATAAACGTTCAAGTTTGTACATAAAAAACTCCGATGGACTTTCAGAAAATAAAGATCCATCGGAGTAAATGATGAAAAATCATGCAAGGGACTAGTCAATGTGGCATACAATCCTGAATCCACGGTAGCCTGCACGGCGCTCAGGAGAGTTGTGTCCGCGGTATGATACACGGCAGCGTGAAGCAGGGTTGTGCCAGCTTCCGCCCCTGATTACGCGCTCCTCTCCGGTTGACGGGCCTTCCGGATCAAAAGATTCGTTCCTGTTGTAGGCTCCGTACCAGTCATAGCACCACTCCCAAACGTTTCCGCTCATATCATAAATACCAAGCTCGTTAGGTTCCTTCTGGCCTACCTCGCGGGCAGAATGACGGTCATACCATGCAACCCTGTCTGCAAGATTGCTTCCTGAGAACTTGGTGCGTGACCTTGCATCGGTCTTTGAGCCGCCTCTGGCTGCATATTCCCATTCTGCTTCGGTAGGAAGAGAATACTTCTTGCCGGTCTTCTTGCTCAGTATACGGCAGAACTCCATAGCCTCCTCCCAGGTAATGTAGTACATCGGATAATCCGGTCCTACTCCGTTCAGTTTGTCAAGTGTCAGCTTGGCATCTGCCTTGCGGCTCTGGTCCATTACGCTGGTTTCCATTACAGCCTCCCACTGAGACTGGGTTATCTCAAACTGTCCGATGTAAAAACTCTTGACAGTTACGCGGTGGATCACTTCGTCCTTGTCAGCATCCTTTCCCTGCTCAGAAGTTCCGCCCATAACAAACTCTCCGCCTTCTACATAAACCATCGGAATCTCAACTCCGAAAGCAGTTTCCTTGTAGTTGGCCCTTTCTTCCTGGCCGAATGCGTAAACAGACACAAACATAGCCAGTGCTATACCCAAAATGTGTTTCATATAGATGTTGTTTTTAGTGAATTTCAAGAGTGTTAAGCAGATGTAAATTTACGAATCAGAGACTAAAAAAGCAAATCTTTCTGCCCTAACCCCCGAAAATACTTATATTTGGACCCGCTTATCCTCAGCGATAAAATATCATTCTCCGCGATGACAAACAGAAAACTACTCAACAGCGAACTCGGCCGCGACACCGTGGAACAGTTCAAGGCCAGGCAGAAGATGCCCATAGTCATTGTGCTGGACAACGTGCGCAGCCAGTTCAACATCGGTTCGGTGTTCCGTTCCAGCGATGCCTTCATCGCTGAGAAAATAGTCTTGTGCGGGATAAGTGCAACGCCCCCTTCCGCAGAGATCCACAAATCCGCCCTGGGTGCCGAATTCTCCATGGACTGGGAATATTCGCAAAACACGGAGGATGCCGTAAAAGCCCTCAGGTCTGAAGGTTACAAGATCATAAGCATAGAGCAGACGGAGAACTCCGTTTCACTCCCCGACTTCAAGGCCGTGCCCGAAGAAAAGTACGCCCTCGTATTCGGGAACGAAGTCCATGGAGTCCAGCAGAGTGTCGTTGACCTGAGCGACTCCTCCATAGAAATTCCCCAGTTCGGCACCAAACATTCCCTGAATGTGTCTGTATGCATCGGAGTCGTACTGTGGGAATTCCTCAAGAAACTGGGCAAGGTCTGAATGTGTTCCTGAAATAATTGCTTATATTTGTTTTTGCCTGCAAAAGGCATATCCCTCAACCAGAATATTAACAACTAAAATACCATAGCACTATGAGAATGCAAGGAAGAAGAACCAGCTCCAATGTGGACGACCGCAGAGGAATGTCTGGTGGAAAAGCTGCAGGACTTGGAATCGGCGGTCTGTTGATTGCCGGACTGGTCATGTATCTGCTTAACGGAAGAATAGATCTCGGAGGCTTGCTGCAGCAGGCCGGAGGAATGGGCGGCACGGAGGTAGCCCAGGACTATCAGCCTACAGCTGAAGAAGAGGCTCTGGCAGAGTTCTCAAAACAGATACTGGCTTCTACGGAAGACGTATGGTCAAAGATATTCCGCGAGCAGGTCGGCGCTGAATACGAACCTCCAAAGATGGTGCTGTTCACCAACGCAGTCCAGACCGGATGTGGCGGAGCAAGTGCCGCAGTAGGACCATTCTACTGCTCGGCAGACAGATCCCTGTACATAGACCTGTCGTTCTTCTCCCAGATGAAACAGCAGCTGGGTGCAGACGGTGAGTTCGCCTATGCTTATGTAATCGCCCACGAGGTAGGACACCATGTAGAAAACCTACTCGGAACCCTCGGACAGGTTCACCAGAAGATGCAGACCTCAGACAAGACCACTGCAAACAACTGGAGCGTAAGGCTTGAACTCCAGGCCGACTTCCTGGCCGGCGTATGGGGCCATCACGAGGACAAGATGTTCAACTCCATAGACCAGCAGGACATCCTCAACGCCATCAACTGCTCTAAGGTCATCGGCGACGACTACCTGCAGAGAAAGGCACAGGGCCGCATAGTTCCTGACGCCTTCACCCACGGAACCAGCGCACAGAGAGAAAAGTGGCTCAAGCGCGGACTCCAGACCGGAGACCTCCGCTACGGAGATACATACAACATCCCTTACAACCAGCTGTAGAGCGGAGACTGTCCAGGGCCATTCACAACCGGCTGTAGAACAAAGACCGGCCATGGCCCCAGCAAACAGCCGTAAAGCAGAAACCGGCAATGGTCCCAGCAAACAGCCGTAAAGCAGAAACCGGCAATGGTCCTTCGCAACTGACTGATTATCAGTGCCTCCCATAATAAGACCCTGGAATCGGAACCTCTTATTTAGGGAGGCTTTGATTTTCAACAACTTGCAAGACCCCATCGCCGAACCACATCACACACAAGACCATTTAATAACATCTATCATGAAGAAATATTTTATAATTGCATCAGCGATATTGGCAACGCTGTTTGCCACAAACTCCTACGCTCAGGTGGTAGGAAAGGACATCAAGACAAAGAATGAAATCTCCGTTTCATACGGAGCCCTTTCCAACTCAGATTGGGTTGAAGCCTTCGGGGAGGTTGTAACGGTCATGTTCGGCGGAAAAACAAAGCAGAATAGCGCCGTTGGTCCAGTTTCCGCAGAATACTTCTACCGGGTCTCTCCCGTAGTTGCAGTCGGAGCTGTAGGAGTAGCAGCTTCCTTCAAGGAAGATATGCTGGGGAAAGTGCCTGGGAGCACTGATGCAGAGGTTAAAACAGGAGACTATACCCGTTCTTATTTCACGCTTATGCCTTCAGCCAAGTTCAACTGGCTCAGGAAAGAGCACTTCGGAATGTACTCCAAGATTGCCGCCGGCGTCAGTTTCGTAAACACCAAACTCCACCAGTACGTGGAGGGAGCTGCTCACGAACAAGACAAAAACTGGATGTTCAACTGGCAGGCATCGCTGATAGGCATCGAGGCTGGCAACAGACTTCGCGGCTTTGCCGAATTCGGAATGGGAGAGCAGGGCGCCATACTCATCGGCATCCGCTACAACTTCTGAAAAGACTGCACCGCCACCAGCAAAATCCCAGGAAGCGTGGCACTGACGCCAGCAAAAGTCCAGTAGGCGTGGCACCGCCAGCAAAATCCCAGGAAGCGTGGCACTGACGCCAGCAAAAGTCCAGGAAGCGTGGCACTGACGCCAGCAAAAGTCCAGGAGGCGTGGCGGGCAAAGCGTTGAGATACAGACTCTTACGCAAAAACATGTATGCATTTTTACATACATGTTTTTCTTTAATATGCTGATAATAAGACTATTATAAGGCACGCGACCTAACAGTAGACTAAAGGCTTACGGTGATGATTACTTCTGCCTCTGGTCTGTAATGGCGCGTCTTACTCTCTCGTAGAGGAAGCGGTTATGAGCACCGTTGAGGGTCGTGGTATTGGTTGATGCTGCCTTGAACTTGTTCTGGAGCATCTCCAGCTGGCCGAGAATCATAGAAGAAACATCTGAATTGCCTTTCTCGCCAGGACTGTAGACGGCACTTGAACCACGTGCAGATATGCTGCGGCCAGAGTACATGTCGCAGAGTTTCTGGACATAGATCTTCTGCATAAGTCTGCGGAAAGCTGCCTCCTGAGGGTCAGAAGGCATAGGAGCAAAGACTATGCTGTTAAGGTCTGTGAAGTAGTCCGCGATGGTGTAGGCGCTCTTGCCCAGAGCTTGTTCTGCCTGAATGAGGTTGCCCATGACGCGGCTGTCCACCAACCTGCTGAGAGTTCCGTTATAGATGCCCTGCATTATTTTGAGTCTGTCCTTCTTTGTCTTGTTGAAAATCTCGTCCTTGAGAAGCCACTTGGGAGTGGTGAAGAAATGCTTCTTGAGGAAGTTGAGAGCCTCCTGCTGCTTTGCCTTGCCTACGAATGTGCGGATATCGCCAGATTCCCCTGCCAGTTTCTCCTCGGTCATAACTCCGCCGATATATTTGGCAACGTGGTTGATGTATCGTTTATACTGGCTTACCACCTCATCATATATTTCGCCGAGATTGGTGTAAGGCTCGTTAGGAGTTGCTGTCCAATTCTCTATGTTGTCCATTACGACCTTGAGGTTTCTTATACCTACCTCGTTGCTCTCCATCTGGTTGGCACCAAGGTCTTCGCTCTGGTAACGAGGGTCTGAAGGGTCCAATTCATCACCGTATTTATAAATTCCTGAAGGATCCTTTAGCTTTTCAGTGACAATCCTTTTGAGGTATTCACTTTCCTCCTCCGGGGTCTTGAACTGAGGATAATATCTGTAACCCCACTCGACAGCCCACTTGTCATAAGGGCCTATGCTAGGGAAGAGCAGCTCCTGCGGAATGTTGTCATTCTCCTCAGCGACATACAGGAAACGGGCATAGTCCATGATGGAGGAAGCGTGTCCGTATTTCTTGAGGAACTCAACACTCTTGAGATTGTCAACGGTGTAGATCGGGCAGGTGCTGCCGCCAAAGTTATGCATCAGACCCAGGGTGTGGCCAACCTCGTGTGAAGAGACAAAGCGGATGAGCTGTCCCATAAGTTCCTCGGGAAGCAGCATGCTGCGGGCCATAGGATCTGAAGGCGCACACTGTATGAAATACCATTTGCGAAGCAGGTCCATGACGTTGTGGAACCAGTTGATATGGGTCTCGATTATCTCGCCGCTTCTGGGGTCGGAAACATGGGGGCCGCTGGCATTGGCAACCTCTGACGGCTTGTAAACTATTGCTGAATGGGTTGCATCGTCCAAAGACCAGGTAGGATCCTCTTCTGGGGTGGGAGCCACCTTTGCCTTTATGGCGTTCTTGAATCCGGCTGCTTCAAATGCAGACCGCCAGTCGTTGACGCCTGCTATCAGATACGGAACCCACTCCTTTGGAGTTGTAGGGTCTATGTATATCACGATAGGCTTCTGGGGCTCTACCAATTCTCCGTTGAGGTATTTCTGCAGGTCTTCCGGCTTGGGTTCCAGTCTCCAGCGGGTGGCAAAACTCACTTTCTCCACGCCTTGTGGGTTCATGTCAAAGTCAGTGAAACTTTCTGTGAAGTACCCTACCCGTGGATCCATTATACGGCCCTTCATCGGCTCCTTAGGAAGAAGGACAAGGGAAGCGTTGTACTCGTAGGTTGCGCTCTGGCCGTTCTCCTTGCCATAGGTAATCACGCTGCGGAACTCCGTGTTGATGGGGTAAGTCTTGATCCCGGAAACATAGCAGCGTTCCTTCACCATGTTCTGCAGGGTGAATGTCCGCTTCATGGATTTGTCAAAGTGCAGCAATGGGTTTTCGGTGAGCAGGAAATTGGTGACATCAATCACGCTCTCGCTCTTGTCACCACTCCAGGCAGCGATGTCAAATGACGCTACAATGGCTGGCGTATTGGAATTCTTCACGTTCTCCGCCATGCTTCCTGCGGCTCTTTCCTCAAGCATCACGTGATGGAGGAATATCTTGTTGCCGGGGCCCTTGGAGAATCTCACCATTTCGTGGCTGACAACGTCGCCGGCATAGCCTTCAGAACCTTTTCTTCCGCCCTCGGCGCTCTTTGAAATCCTGGATACGAGCAAGAGGTCCCTTCCTATGATGGAATCGTTGATGGAAACATACCACTTGTCATCCTGGTTATAGACTGTGGTAAGGCCTTTCATCACCTTGGCATCTTTCTTTACGAACTTTTCAAGGGATTCAGGACCTTTCTTCTTAGATGCCTGCCCGTCCTTTGCAGAAGCCGGTCCGTCTTTTGTTAAATCCTGTCCGTCCCTTGCAGAAGCCTGGGTTGCAGGAGTGTCTTTCCTGGAATCCCTGTTCCTTCTCTGGGCTGAAACTTGAGATGCACTCAGGCTCATAAAAACCGCAATACAAAGAACAGATGCAAAAGTTGTCAGATGTGCCTTCATAATTGACTTCATAATAAAAACCTCAAAAGAATTATCGCGATAACAATATCACAGACAATTATCACCATAACAGTATTCAAATATACAAATAAGCCAAACATTCTGCCTCAGCGATACAAAAAAAGCTTTTCTGAGACCCTTTGGAGGCTGCCGCTTAACATATTGAATATAAGCGTTATACGCAAAGTCGTTCCTGCTAAAACACAGGAACGACTTTTATTATCTACTTGTGTATTAAGTATTTAAGCGGCAGGGCCACTAAAGGCCGAGTGTGCAGGCGGCGCCGAATTCTTCAGATGAAGCACCTTCTTCCTCAGCGATGCCGAATGGTGATGCTGAAGGAGAAGAAGCCTTCTGCCTCTGGTCTGTGATGGCGCGCCTTACCCTCTCGTAGAGGAAGCGGTTGTGGGCTCCGTTGAGGGTAGTGGTGCTGGCGGATGCTGCCTTGAACTTGTTCTGGAGCATCTCCAGCTGGCCGAGGATCATTGAAGAAACATCGGAGTTGCCCTTCTCTTCAGGAGTGTAGATGACTATCATTCCGCCGGAAGAGTTGCCGTTGCCTGATCCAGTATACATGTCGCAGAGCTTCTGGACATATATCTTCTGCATCAGTCTGCGGTAAGCAGCATCCTCAGGATCTGCAGGCATAGGAGCAAATATGATGTTGTTCAGATCGTTGAAATAGTTCTCGATGGTATAAGCGCCCTTTCCGAGAGCCACCTCTGCACTGCACATGTTGTCCAGGACGCGGTTGTCAACAAGTTTTCCGAGAGTTCCGTTGTAGATTCCCTGCATGACGGTAAGCTTGTCCTTCTTTGTCTTGTTGAAGACTCCGTCCTTGAGGAGCCACTTAGGTACGGTAAAGAAATGCTTCTTGAGGAAGTTGAGGGCCTCCTGCTGCTTTGCCTTGTCTACGAAAGTACGGATGTTGCCCGGTTCCTCGGCGAGCTTGACCTCTGTATAGATACCGCCGATGTATTTTGCAACATGGTTTACATATCTCTTGTACTGGCTTACAACCTGGTCGTAGATGGTGGAAAGGTTGGTGTAAGGCTCGTTAGGAGTTGCAGTCCAGTTTTCGATATTGTCCATTATGACCTTGAGGTTGCGCATGCCCACCTCGTTGCTCTCGATCTGGTTCACGCCAAGGTCTTCGCTCTGGTAACGAGGGTCTGAAGGGTCGGATTCGGTTCCGAACTTGTAGATTCCCGTAGGATCCTTGAGTTTCTCTGTGACAACCTTCTTGAGGTATTCGCTCTCTTCCTTTGGAGTCTTGAACTGAGGATAGTACCTGTAACCCCACTCGATAGCCCACTTGTCATAAGGACCTATGTTAGGGAAGAGAAGGTTCTGAGGAATGTTGTCCTTGGCCTCAGCCAGGTAGAGGAAACGGGCATAGTCCATGATGGATGAAGCATGGCCGTACTTCTTGAGGAACTCAACGTTCTTCAGGTTGTCTACAGTGTATATAGGGCAGTTGCTGCCGGTGAAGTTGTGTCTCAGACCAAGGGTGTGGCCAACCTCGTGAGAAGATACAAAGCGGATGAGTTCTCCCATGAGTTCGGTAGGAAGCTCCATCTTCCTGGCCATAGGATCTGAAGGAGAGCACTGTACAAAGTACCAGTTCCTCAGAAGGCTCATGACGTTGTGGTACCAGTTGATATGGGTCTCTATGATCTCACCGCTTCTTGGGTCTGATACGTGAGGACCGCTGGCGTTGGCTACGTCAGATGGCTTGTAAACTATCGCAGAATGGGTTGCATCGTCCAAAGACCAGGTAGGATCCTCCTCTGGGGTAGGAGCCATCTTTGCCATGATTGCATTCTTGAAACCGGCTTTCTCAAAGGCTACCTGCCAGTCGTTGACACCGGCTATCAGGTATGGAACCCACTCCTTAGGAGTTGTAGGATCTATGTATATCACGATAGGTTTCTGTGGTTCTACAAGCTCTCCGTTGATATACTTCTGCAGGTCTTCCGGTTTTGGTTCAAGTCTCCAGCGTGCTGCAAGGGCAACAGATTCAACTCCCTGAGGGTTCATGTCAAAGTCTGTATACCTTACGGTGAAATAGCCTACCCTAGGATCTACGATACGTCCCATCATAGGCTCCTTAGGAAGAAGAACCAGAGATGCGTTGTATTCATAAGTTGCACTCTGTCCGTTTTCCTTTCCGTAGGTGATGACGGTCTTGAACTCGGTATTGATAGGATAAGTGTTTATGCCTGAAACATAGCAACGGTCCTTGATGAAGTTCTGAAGGGTGAAGCTGCGCTTGATGTACTTGTTGAAGTGCAGCATAGGATTCTCTGTAAGCAGGAAGTTGGTGACGTCTATCACGTTCTCGCTCTTGTCATCGTTCCATGCGGCAATGTCAAAAGCAGCTACGATAGCAGTGGTATTGGAATTCTTGACATTCTCGGCCATCCTGCCGGAAGCCCTTTCGCGCAGCATCACCTGATGGAGGAATATCTTGTTGCCAGGGCCCTTGGAGAATCTGACCATGCTTTCGGAAACCTGGTCTCCTGCGTATCCGTTGAAACCTCTCCTTCCGCCCTCGGCGCTCTTTCCAATCCTGGATACAAGTTCAAGGTCACGGCCGATGATAGAATCGTTGATGCTGATGTACCACTTGTCTTCCTGATTGTAGACGGTGGTAAGACCTTTCATCACCTTGGCGTCTTTCTTTACGAATTTCTCCAAAGATTCAGGACCCTTCTTCTTTGGTGGCTGGCCTGCCTGAGGTCCGTCCTTAGGAGCCTGGGCTGCAGGAGTGGCCTGTTTTGCATCCTTTTTCTTTCTCTGCGCTGAGGAAGGTGTTGCGCTCAGACACAGAACCGCTGCAATGCAGAGGGCTGACACAAAGGTTGTCAGACGTGCTTTTGTAGTTGTTTTCATATTAAAGGTTTATTTGTTGATGAATAATATCCGGCCCTGTCTTTATATCGCGATAAAGACTAGTCAAATATACAACTTTAGACTCAATTATACCATAAAAGAAAAACCCCGGAAGAATCAACTTCCGGGGTTTGAGTCAAACATTCTCGCCAGACATCAGATCCACCACCCAGTCAACTGCTGAAGCGGCAGGCCCGTCAGGTTCCAGGAGCTTGGCATTGTTGTATGCCTCAAGCGCCTCGCGATAAAGCTGCTGGCGGCTGTAAAGGTTTCCAAGAAGATACCAGGCATAGGCATTTCTCGGCTCTTTTTTCAAAAGGGAGGTTAGGCTGGTAAGAGCTTCCTCGTTCCTGCCTTCCCTCATAAGAGCCTCTATCTCCACGGCGGAGATTATCTGTCCCAGTATTTTCTTCTTGTTCTCCATCTAGTCCGGTTACTCAGATTATACCAAACCCTGGAATCCCATGAAGGCAAGAGCCAGGAGTCCTGCGGTTATCAAGGCTATTGGAGTTCCTTTCAAAGCCTTTGGCACGTTGCTCAGTTCAAGCTGCTCCCTCATTCCGGCAAACAGTATGATGGCTACTCCGAAACCTATTGCAAGGCTCATGGAGTATACAACGCTTTCTCCGAGGTTCATCATATGCGACTCAACTCCCTTTGCGGCAAACTCCTTGGTTACAACAAGCAGTGAAGCTCCAAGAACTGCACAGTTGGTGGTAATCAGAGGCAGGAAGATTCCGAGTGCCTGATACAGCGTAGGGTTGATTTTCTTGAGGATGATCTCCACCATCTGTACAAGAGCTGCAATCACGAGGATGAAGACGATGGTCTGCATGAAGGTTATGTCTATCTTCTCACCAAACCATGTGTTGATCAGCACGTAGTTCTGGATCAGGTAGGTAACCAGGGTTGCAAGACCCATCACAAGCACCAGTGCAAGGCTCATTCCGAAAGCAGTGGAAATCTTCTTTGAAACGCCCAGGAAAGGGCAAATTCCAAGGAACTGGCTGAGTATTACGTTATTTACGAATACTGCAGATATTATGATAATCAAATATTCCATAATCTTTTCTATTTAAACTGCCTAGGCCTTTTTCTTGCGGTCTTTGAGCTTGTTGAACAAAACCATCAGGTAACCCAGCACCAGGAATGCTCCCGGAGCCAGTACGAATACCAGCATACCGTCTGAAGATGAGAACTTGTTCTCGAATACGGAGAGGTTTCCCAGAACTTCCCTTACCAGACCGATGCAGGTAAGAGCCAGGGTGAAGCCTATGCCGATTCCCAGTCCGTCCAGTGCACTTTCACCTACTGAATGCTTGTTTGCAAAAGCCTCGGCCCTGCCAAGCACGATGCAGTTTACCACAATCAACGGAATGAAGATTCCAAGTGTTTCATACAAACCTGGTGTGAATGCCTGCATCACGAACTGCACTACGGTAACGAATGCGGCTATTACTACGATATAGCAAGGTATCCTGACCTTGTTCGGAATTACCGGAGCAAGGAGAGATATAACCATATTGGAGCAGATCAGAACCGCCATGGTGGCCAGTCCCATACCCATACCGTTTACAGCAGAAGTAGTTGTTGCAAGCGTCGGGCACATACCCAGGACCAGAACAAAGGTCGGGTTGTTCTTGACAATACCGTCTATCAGATATTTGAACTTGCTCATAATCTATTGTTTTTCTGTAGAAATATTGTTGAATACGTTTGCAGCAATCTCCATTGCATCGCAGAAGGCCCTTGAAGATATGGTAGATGCAGTAATGGCATCAATATCTCCACCGTCTTTCTTTACTGCAAGGTTGACGCTTCCGTCTGTAAGGTTCTTGCCTTTCCACTGAGTAATGAAATGACTTCCCTTGTCAGTGATCTTGGCACCCAGGCCAGGTGTCTCGGCGTGGGAGAGTACTGAGGTGTTGTAGACCTTTCCGTCCGGAGTAAAACCAACCATTATGGAGAACGGTCCGCCGAATCCTTTCTTAGTGGTGCTCTCAACGGCATAACCTACGATTTCTCCACCCTTCTTGGCAACATATACCTTGTTGGTTTCGGATGGATTCTGAAGGTCTGCAACAATGTTGAGGACTTCCTCAGACGGATTGTTGTCAAATTCAGGAACCACTTCCTCAATAGCCTTGTTGGTCTTTGCCACGTTGGCTGCGGCTATAGGATCCTTGGTGACAGCGTAAACCACTGCCACAGCGGCGGATGCACCCAGGCAAACCAGCGTGAGCACAAGCACCATGTTTGAGAGTGATGATTTGATAGCCATTACTTTTTCTGCGCCTCCTCCGCAAATCTCTTAGGTTGGAACTTGTTCAGCAAAGGAACTGTAGCGTTCATTATAAGTATCGCGAATGAAACTCCTTCCGGATAAGCACCAAAAGTTCTGATAAGAACGGTGATCACAGCTATTCCTATTCCGAATATCACCTGACCTTTGACGGTCATAGGAGATGTCACGTAATCAGTAGCCATGAAGAATGCTCCCAGAAGCAAACCTCCGTTGAGTAAGTGGAAAACAGGGTCCATATACTTGTCAGGATTGCCCAGGTAAAGGATTCCTGCAAACACGAACACGGTTACAAGTATGCTCAGCGATATCCAAGGCTTGATAACCCTCCTGCAGAGCAGGTAGATGAAGCCCAGGAGAAGAGCTATTGCTGAAAACTCACCGGCACTTCCGCCCATGTTGGCAAAAAGAAGCTGGGTGTAGGAAAGACCCGGAGTAGCCATGATTTCCTGCATGGCGACACCCTTTGCAAGCTGCTCCTTTACAAATCCCAGTGGAGTGGCTCCTGAGGTTGCATCCAAAGCTGTGGTAGCAAAGTCCGCATTGCCGAACAGATATCCTGATTCAGGAGCGTGGAATGCAGTTCCGGTCATCAGGACAGGGAATGAAACCAGCAGAACTACGCGGGCTACCAGAGCCGGGTTGAACAGGTTCTGGCCGAGTCCGCCGAAGGTCATCTTTGCTATTCCAATGGCAACCAGCGCACCAATGACAATCAGCCACCAAGGTGAGCAAACTGGAAGGTTGAGGGCCAGAAGCACACCGGTAACCACTGCGGAGAGGTCTCCAACCGTGCTTCTTCCTTTAAGCAGGAACTTCTGGATCAGATACTCGAACACAACGCAGGCAAGTACGCTTACGCATACCAGATGGATTGCGCTCAAGCCGAAGAACCAGATTGAAACCAGAACGGCAGGGAGCAATGCTATGATCACATCGCCCATGATCTTTCTGGTTGATTCCTTTCCGTGAACATGCGGAGAAGGAGATACAATCAATGTATTCATTTGTTGTACGTTTTAATAATCAATTACTTCTTTGGACGGCTCTTCATAATCTTCATCACCGCCGCCTTGCTCTGGCGGATGGTATCCAGCAGAGGAATGTATGCCGGACATGTGAAAGAACAGCATCCGCATTCGATGCAGTCATAAACATGGTGCTGCTCCAGCTCGTCCATCATTCCGGCCCTTCCAAGCTTGTTCAGCAGGTAAGGTTCCAGACCCATAGGGCAGGCGCCTACGCACTTGCCGCAACGGATACAGTTGCTCTCCGGCTTTCTCTTTGTCTGAGCCTCGGTCATGTAGAGGATGGAAGATGTACCCTTGAGCGTAGGAGCGTCTATGTTTGAGACGGCCTTTCCCATCATAGGACCGCCGCTGATGATCTTGGCTGCGTCCTCAGGAATGCCACCGCAATACTCCATGATGTAGCTCAGCGGAGTTCCTACCCTGTGGAGGAAGTTTCTCTGGGCCTTGCTGCAGTCTCCGGTAACGGTCATGACGCCTTCAAACAACGGCTTGTTCTTCTGGACGGCCTCATACACGGCAAAGGCTGTTCCTACGTTCTGGACTACGGCTCCGGTATCTACAGGAAGCCCCATTGAAGGAACCCTCTTCCTTATTACGGCATCTATCAGCTGCTTTTCACCGCCCTGCGGATATTTCTTCTTGAGAGGAACTATCTCCACTCCTGGATATTTAGGAGCAAGGGCTGAAAGCTTCTTGATTGCCTCAGGCTTGTTCTCCTCTATTCCCACATAGCACTTGCCAACTCCCAGGGCCTTCATCAGAATGGTTCCGCCGATGAGCACCTGCTCCGGCATTTCCATCATAACCCTGTAGTCTGATGTAAGATACGGCTCGCACTCTGCACCGTTGATTATGACACAGGTAGGTTTTGCCGTAGGAGGAGGAGAAAGCTTCACGTTCGTAGGGAAGGTTGCGCCACCAAGACCTACAACTCCGCAAGCCTTTATCCTTTCTACTATATCTTTCTTGTCTAACTTTATTTCTCTTACGATATCCGGTGTACGGTCTATGTCTTCCATCCACTCATCGCCCTCAACTTCTATGGTGATGGTGTTGACCGGCCTCTTTGCCAGGTCGTTGACCATTCCTATAGCCTTGACCGTTCCGCTTACAGAAGAATGTACAGGTGCTGAAACAAAACCTGTAGGAGTTCCGATAACCTGTCCGACCTTTACCTTGTCGCCAACGGCTACACATGGGGCAGCTGGTGCTCCAAGATGCTGAGCCATTGAGATGTAAACCATCTTAGGAACAGGAAGTTTCTCGATTTGAGCGTCCTTGGAAATTTTCTTGTCTGCAGGATGGACGCCTCCCATTCTGAATGTTCTCATGCTTATTCTGATTTTTGAACCGGAATCTCAACTTTCTTTTCTTCTGGCTTTGCTGCAGGAGCAGGCTTTGCCTGGGCGGCAGCTGCCGGTGTAGCGGCCGCAGGCTTTACGGCTGCAGGCCTTGGAGGCATATTAACCTCATGGATGGCTCCGGTAGGACATTCCGCAACGCACTTGCGGCACATACGGCACTTGGTGAAGTCTATGTAGGCAAGATTGTTCTCAACGGTAATTGCCTCAAACGGACAAACCTTTGCACACTTGCCACAACCGATGCAGGCAGACAGGCAGGCCTTCCTTGCAACAGCTCCCTTATCCTTGTTACGGCAGGCGACAAATACCCTGCGGCCCTTAGGACCTTTGTTCCTCAGCTCCAGAAGAAGCTTAGGGCAAGCCCTGGTACATGCTCCGCAGGCAGTACATTTTTCTTCATCCACCTCAGGAAGTCCGGTCTTCTCGTTGATCCTGATGGCGTCAAACTTACATGCTGCAACACAGTCGCCATATCCAAGGCAACCGAAAGCGCAGTCTGTCTCTCCAGCGTACAGGGAAGCCACGGTAGCACAGGAAGCAACACCTTCATACCGGGTTGTCTTCTTCCTCTTCTCGCAGTTTCCGTTGCATCTGAGAACGGCAACCTGAGGTTCCTTTGCCTCAACCTTCTGGCCCAGAGCCTCTGCAACCTTCTGCATTACGGCGTTGCCGCCTACAGGGCAGAACAGATTGTCAAGACCTTCCTTGACGGCTGATTCCGCAAATGCCCTACAACCGGCCTTTCCACAGCCTCCGCAGTTAGCTCCAGGCATCAGAGATTCTACGATGTCAATCCTAGGATCTTCCTCCACCTTGAACTTCTGGGCAACAATGTAGAGCACAATCGCCAGCAGCAATCCCAGGATTGCAAGTGTGGCGACAGTAAAGATAATTGTATTCATTTAGTTATTTGTTAGTTGTCTTCTCCGGAAGCGATGGTAAAATTGAAATGACGCCCGATTTTCTTCCTGAAAAGGTACAGTATCACAAAATAAACTGCGATAGCTCCCAGGACAGAAAGACCGGTAGTCAACTCGCTGGCTCCCAAACGCTGCAAATATAACAAAAATGTTACTAAAATGACAGCGGGAATTGCATAAACCAGCCAGACCGCCCTCATTCCCATGGATTCCTCCATGTTGACGGTAACCTTGTCACCAACTTTGAAAACTTCTGGACCGGATGATTTTACATCTATGATCTTGTCTGCCATGTCTGCTGCAGAACACAGCCCCTTGGCATGGCACCCTGCGCAAGCGCTTTTGGAAACTATGGAAACCTTGTAACCGGAAGCTGTTACTTCGCTTACAACTCCATCGTGACCTATGACACCTTTCTTCATCTGATTTATTTGATTTTGGAGGTCAGAGGGTATTTGTTGCCGGTGATGCCGGTAATCCTGCCCTGAACCTTGCCTACGATTATCGGAGATTCAAAGAAAACAGGAATCTTGTTCCGGTCGTCTGTTACCCAGATAAGCATGTCTTCCTTGCCGTCAAAGACATTTCCGGCTACCACCTTGGCAGCAAACTTCATGGTCCTGAAGGTGCCTACTCCGATAATTTTCTTGTTCTCCTTACCAAGATATATGAAATAAAGATTGTATATCTCCTTGTCTATGACAAACTCAAGAGGCTTCTTCACCCCAACGGAAGACTCGGCAAACTCCATCGTCCTGTACTTGAAAAAGAGGGTGAGAAGGTCCAGGGTGTTGGAGGTTCCCTTCAGGAGTGTATCCACTGCCGGCTTGTCTCGCTTCTGGGTGCGGCTGCTGATTGTATAATCCGGGTTGAAAATCAGGGTATTGTTCATACGGTACTTACCCTCGGCAGCCTCCCTGTGGAATCTTGAAGGGCGGAAGGTCTTCTCGCTGAACTTTACCTCAAACCTCTCCCTGACCTTGAAGAACATGTCAAAGAACTTGAAGGAACGGCCGGTCAGAAGGACATTGTAGTTCCCGTCAGAATAGGTCAGGTTGCATGTGGCAGAACCCACATCGGTAATTACCCCGCCCCAGGTGTAGTTCATCACAAAATCAAGCCTCTCTCCGGAATGGAAAGGGTAATTGTTCTTTTCCTGGGAGAAAATCGCGGAGCTGAAAACAGTCAGGTTTATTATCAGATAAACAAAAAATCTCTTCATAGCCGTACAGTTTTCCATTCTGTTGTGAAAATACTATGCCATAGGGTCGTAATCATCTTCAGGTGTAATCTGGAACTCGTCGCTGAAGCCGCCGGAATTGATCTTTGACTGATATGATATCGGGGATGGGGCGCCCGGAGGCATGGAGGCGTAGGTATCATTGCGGTCTACAAACTTCATCTGCGATGCAATGAACTTGAGCTGCACCTCTCCTGTGGCTCCATTACGGTGCTTGGCAATGATTACATCGGTAAGTCCCGGTTCTACATTCAGGTCTTCAAGGCCGTAATACTCAGGACGATGGAGGAAGAGAACTATATCTGCATCCTGCTCGATGGCTCCAGACTCCCTCAGGTGCGTAAGCTGAGGTTTCTTCTGGCCGCCTGTTGATGATTCGGCCTGACGGCTAAGCTGGGCCAGGGCAATCACCGGAACATCCAGTTCCTTTGCAATGGCCTTGAGAGAACGGGAGATCTCAGCCACCTCCTGCTCTCGGTTGCCTTTGAGTTCCTTGCTGCCGGTCATCAGCTGGAGGTAGTCTATGATTATCATCTTGACACCGCTGCTCTTTACAAGCCTGCGGGCCTTGGCCCTGAGGTCTACGATAGGCAGCGACGGGGTATCGTCTATGTAGATAGGAGCCTCAACCAGGCGCTTGATACTGTCGTCCAGCTGTGTCCAGTCTGCCTGGGTCATCTTAACGCTTCCTTTTATTTTCTCTGAAGGGAGCCCGGATTCTGCAACCAAAAGCCTTTCTATCAACTGCGTAGGAGCCTGCTCCAAGGAGAAGAAGGCTATCGGGATATTGAAGTCAACCGCCATGTTGCGGGCCATGGTGAGCACAAAGGCCGTCTTTCCCATACCCGGACGTCCGGCAATTATCACAAGGTCTGAAGGATGCCACCCGAAGGTTACCTTGTCAAGAGCCATGTAACCGCTCTGCAGACCGGTCTGACCGTCTTCCTTGGTCTGGAGTTCCTCAAGGTTGGCAAGCTTGTTCTTGATGATTTCGGCAATAGACTGCTCCTTGCGGCTCATGTTCTTTTCTGAGAGGTCAAAGAGTCTCTGCTGCAAGGAATTGAGAAGGTCGTCCACCGGCTCGCTCTCGTTGTAGGACTTGCGGAGGGAGTCGTTGGTGATGGTTATCATCTCCCTCTGGATATATTTGTCTACAAGGATCTTTGCATAATAGTCCACGTGCACTGCCGCACCTATGTCGGAAGTGAGGCGTGTCAGATAGTCAAGCCCGCCGGCAGCGTCAAAGTCTCCGTTGAATTTCAGGCGGTCGGCCACAGTCATCATGTCTACCGGACGCGAAGCCGAGCTGAGCTGGCTAATTGCCTTGAACACCATCCTGTTCTCCGGTTTGTAGAAACAGTCTTCCTGAAGAACCGTCATGAGTTCCTCCACTATATCCTGGTCAAGCATCATGGCTCCCAGCACAGAAGCCTCCACTTCCGGGGCCTGGGGAACCTTCATGCCGTGCTCCAGGGCACTTACCTCAAGGTCTATCTCTCCTTTCTTGTTTCTTGCAGTCTTTGCCATAAGTCTTTACCCTAATTTGTCCAATGCCCTTCTTACCGCCTCAAGGCCAAGGTCTATCTCCTGGTCTGTGATACACAGAGGAGGGGCTATCCTGAACGATGTGTCCTGGAAAAGGAACCAGTCCGTGAGCACACCTTCATCAAGTAGTAAATATAGCATTTTTTTTGCTTTGGCAGCATCGCCCAGATCCACGGCAATCAGGAGTCCAGCCGCACGTATCTCTTTGACAGCGGGATGCGAAATCAGGGCATCGTAAATTTTCCTTGACTTGCGTTCAACCTCCCCTACCCAAGGCTTCTCCAGAAGCAGTTTGAGAGATGCCAGGGCGGCGGCACAGCATACAGGATGCCCTCCGAAGGTAGTTATATGCCCCAGCGGCGGGTCAGTCTGCCAGCACTTCATCCTCTCTCCCGATGTCACCATGGCCCCTAGCGGCATTCCGCCTCCGAGAGCCTTTGCAAGCGTCAGTATGTCAGGCACCGCCCCATACTTCTCAAATGCGAACATCTTTCCGGTCCTGCCAAATCCCGTCTGCACCTCGTCAAATATCAGCAAGGCCCCCGTCTGGTCGCACTTTCTCCTCAGCGATTCCAGAAATCCGGGCCGCGGTATCTGCACTCCGCCCTCTCCCTGGACAGGCTCTATTATCACCGCTGCCGTATCTTCGGTTATCGCCGAGAGCGATTCCACATCGTTGAATACAATATGGTCTACCATAGGCAGAAGCGGACGGAAGGAATTCTTGAACTCCTCGCTGCTCATCAGGCTCAGATTGCCCTGAGTACTTCCGTGATAGGCATTCAGGCAGCTTACGATACGTCTTCTTCCGGTTATCCTCTTGGCCAGTTTCACGGCCGCTTCATTGGCCTCGCTGCCACTGTTCACATAGTACACACAGTCCAGCGAAGGAGGAAGGATTGATGTAAGGAGCTTGGCGTGCAGGACCTGCGGAGACTCAATCATCTCCCCGTAGACCATCAGGTGGGCAAAATTCTCCATCTGGTCCTTCACGGCCTGGACAACCTCAGGCCTTCCATGGCCCACGTTGCTCACGCACACCCCTGATATGAAATCGAGATATCTTCTGGATTCTGTATAAAAGAAAACACCCTCTGCCTTCACTATAGATAAACCTAGCGGGGAAGAGGATGTTTGTCCTACATGCCTGAAGAAGAGATCCCTTAGTGTATAGGATCTGTCTTCCATAATCTACTTTTTCTTGGCCGTTGCTTTCTTTGCCGGTTCTTCCTCAGCCTGCTCTTCAGCAAATCTGGAGCTTACAAGAATTCTTCCGCAATACTCGCATACGACAATCTTCCTGCTCTCGTCTATGTCTATCTCCCTCTGAGGCGGAATCTTGTTGAAGCAACCTCCGCAGGCTCCCCTTACTACGGTAACCACAGCCCTCTTGTTGCGGACATTGCTCCTGACCTTCTGGTAAGCGGCCAGCATCCTGGCATCCAGCTGCTCCTGATATTCAGAACTTACTTTCTGAAGCTGCTGGACCTCCTTCTCGGTCTCCTTCTCGATGTTCTCCAGTTCCTTGCGCTTTACCTCAAGGTCTGCCTCGCGACCCTTCATCTCTTCTCCAAGAAGTGCCAGCTCCTCTTTCTTCTCGACCAGCTTCTTGGTGCCCTCGTTGGCTCTCTTCTCGGCAAGCTGAACCTCCAGCTGCTGGAACTCTATCTCCTTGGAAATAGACTCGAACTCGCGGTTGTTGCGCACGTTGTTCCTCTGCTGCTCGTACTTCTTGATGGACATGCGCCTTTCTTCCATCTCATTCTTCTTCTCGGCGATAAAGTTCTCTATCTCCTTGATTTCCTTCTGTATGGCAGCCTGTTTCGTTTTCAGGCCGGCAACTTCGTCTTCAAGGTCTCTCACCTCCAGGGGAAGTTCACCCCTGAGCAGGTAGATAGAATCTATCTTGGAGTCTGTCTGCTGAAGAAGGTACAGGAGGTGGAGTTTGCGTTCCATCTCGGCAGCGTCAGCGTTCTTAGTGGAAATCTGCAGGGAAGTGAAGGTTTCCCCGCCCAATGCAGGTTTTTTAGTATTCTTTGTTGTTGCCATATCAAATATAAAATATCGGGCTCTTGTCGGCCTCGCTTAACAGGAGGGCAAATTTAGGAAAATTTTTCTTAATAACGGCTTCTAAAAGCCCTATTGCCGGAAGTTCTGTAAAATGATGGCCGGCGTCAATTACCATAAAACCATCGGGACAATAAAAATTATGATGGGTAACATCCCCTGTAACAAGCACTTGGGCACCAGAAGCAACAGCATCGGCAATTGCTCCCTGGCCTCCTCCTGAAGATACGGCAACACAAGAGACCTTTCCTTCTACAAATGCAGATGTCCTCACACATGAGGCCCCGAAAGCCTTCTTCACCTTCTCCACAAAAGCCCCTGCAGACATTGCCCGGGGCAGAGAACCTACCCTGGAGAAGCCGTCCGCTCCAAGAACCCGGGTATCTTTGAGTCCAAGCCTTGAGGCCATGATGTCGTTCAGCCCGCCGGCAGTCTTGTCCAGCGGCGTATGAGATGAGTATACGGTTATCCCGTGACGGATCGCGAGCATTATGGTTTCAGACCTGACATCTCCCTCCAGGATGGAAAGACAAGGCTTGTGCACTATCAGCGGATGGTGCGTAATTACCATGTCGCATCCCTTACTTACAGCCTCCTGCATAACCTCCAGAGAGCAGTTGAGGGCTATCAGCGCCCTGGATACCATTCCATCGGGATTACCTACAGTAAATCCGCTGTTGTCCCACTCGGCCTGTAGTCCAAGCGGTGCAAACTCCTCTATGGCCTTTGCTATTTCACTAGCCCTGACTTTCATGATTCTCCATATTAGTTTCCACTTCTGGATTCTCTTCACTTTCATTCTCAGCCTCCTCGGAAGGCATGCCAGTATCATTCATCACTGCCACCAGCCTGGCCCTTATGCCCCTGAGTTTCTCTATGACCTCCATCTTGCTGTCAACACCTGACAGATTCTGCTTGAGCCGTGCTTTTGCCCCTTCCAGTGTCATGCCGCTTTCTTTCACAAGATGGTAGATCATCTTGAAAGTGCCTATGTCTTTCTGGGTAAAGAAACGGTTTCCTTTCTTGTTCCTTACAGGCTTTATGAACGTAGAGAACTTGTCTGACCAGAACCTCACCAAAGATGCGTTCTCTCCAAGGATCTTAGCCACATCCCCTACCGTATAATATAATTTGCTTCCTTCTTCCATACCCTGCAAAGTTAAGAATTAAGTCAATAAGATTCTCATCCCTTCTTCAAGCTCTTTTAGGCGTCTCACCTGTGACGCCTCCATGCCACTGCTCGACTGCACGATAAATGGAGGAGGGTACAAATTGTAGCATTATAAGGATAAATCTGAATCTTTTATTTTAACCATTCTATACTCGTATGAGATATTGCTTAAAGACTGCATATGCTTCCCATCCTGAGTAAATGATCTACTGATACAAACCTCTTTAAGAGTATCTTTTGAATATTTGAAAAGAAAATTCGTTGTATCCTTATCTGAACCGACAACAAACTCTTGTAATAAACGATTCTTTATTTTGATAGACACATCTTTTATCTTTCTGTTATTCAGACTAAAAGAAGAAAGAACATTGCTTCCTATTTTATTTCGTACACCACGATAGATTATAGTAGAATCTGTCAAACTTAAACTAACATCCCCCCACATTAGCAGAGTGTCGAGTATGCCATAGTAAACGGAATTCATGCGAAACAAATCAAAATCAAAGTCACGAACAGTTCCCTTATAATAATTTGGATCTTCATAAAAACTACTATCATCTTTTGATGTGCTGTGCACACGCCTCAGGCTGAAAACCCAATTAAATTTCTCGATATCAGACGGAAGCAAGACTCTCTCATATCTGCTAGTTTCTTCAGATAGACTTACAGGACACCTCTTGTAAATTGGTGTGTTCTCTTTACAAAGATATTCAGCGATTATCTCATCATTTATATGACAACTAACAGATATACTGGTATAATTATTTAAAGAACAGGATGCTATAATAAATATGAGCACGATGAATAATTTTATTACTTTCATTAGTACTATGTGTTAAAATGGTTTCGTTCTGCAACTTTAAATTGTATGCTAACCCTGCATAAAACATTAAATGAGCCATATCTATCCACCCTCCTTTCTCAGTATATATCAGAATCAAGATATATGTAATCACCAAATCCAGCATCATTGGGGTATATAATGAAATTCCTAGGAATACCTCTGTCAAAACTGAGGATGCTTATAGTATCTGAAATAAGGTCATTTTTATTAAAATTCTTAATGCACAACTCATTATTATCAATCCACACATTGAACCCATAATCAAACCAAATGTATTTACCCAGCCTACTTTTGTTCTTATAGATGGTTATAAACCGGTGCCATGGGGACTCTCCGGTGCCCCGAACAACGCTTCATTTTTAATAAGAAATATAGAATCGCCCTCAACATATATACTTCCTATATACTCCATAAATATTTCATGAATATAATCATCAGTATTTAAAGATATGTGAATCTTCCCATTTTTGTTATAGACCAACCATTCCTCATACGAAAACAATAATGAATCAACACCTGCTGATTTACATTTGAGAGATGGGTGACTACAGCAATTGCTAATGCCTATGCTTAATCCGATTGTGAATAATAAACAAAAAAAATACTTCATTCTCTTATTGCATGCTATCTATGTATTTACAGACTTTTTCGTAATAATTTGCAGTACCTCCTCCATTGTATCTTCTAATGGCCCTTTGCCAATTTGTGAAAGTAGTTGTCCTACCATCAGACGTAAGCCCCTTCTGATAAAGTATTCCAATTCCCGCATGCACAGAAAGTTGGGGAGAAGCCCCCGCTCTTTTCTTAAGTCCAAATTGTCTCTTTGACTCACTCCAATCATTCGATTTTTCAGAGTACCAAACGTTAGCTTGCATAATATCCTCTTGGGGATTATTGGAGCCTCTAATTTTTCCGGTACCCATTCCAGATTCTTTCATAATGATTGCTTTAACAATTCTTGAATCATATTTTTGATAATCGGTTTTTGCTCAATTTATTTACCTGATTTGTAGCGCAATATAATTTTCCTGCATTGCCCATATATAACACCGTGAGTATTTAACATATAAACAGGTTTCCGGAATTGTTATCCTCGTCCTCTGCTGGTGAAGCGACAATTGAGAAATATGGTAGACCTTTTGTGCTTGGATAGTTGGATATGTATTTTTTTGCTGCTAAATAACTATCTTCCACGATGTCTTTATCAGTATTTTGCTGGGTTTCAAAATACCAGCTATCATATGTTATAATTATTTTGTTTTTCTGTAATAAATACACATCTCCACCAAGGATTGTTATTTTTTTCCCCTTAAGATCATGAATAACCTGCAGGGCAAGTTCTTTTGAATAAGCTTGTTCATTTAGGCCTATTTTTTTTAGAGAAATCCATAAAGGTTTCATATATCATTTTTTTAAAGGATTGAAAAATCTATGATTAATCATATTATTTTGATCTTTTATAAACTCGAACGCCCCTTCCTGTCCTTTGTACCATCCAGGTATAGATAATTTTGTTCTTATTATTCCATCTCCTCCTTTTATTTCACTGACAGTACCATACTTTTCGAAAGTAGTTACAGATTCAGGGAATGAATGAAAATCGCTCAGTTGCATTTGTCTTTTTACTTTATTCGTGTAACTCGTATTGTCAAAAAATGATGATTGTTTAGATAAAATATTAGCGTTTTCGGTATTCTTTAATACTGCTTTTTGAGAAGCTTTGATATATGCTCCGGAACCTGCTGATAGCAAAATACTCAAACCATTATCAATAGTGTTGGCATTTTCTTTAGAAAACCCAACATATTGAAATAGTTGATTTGAATATGTGGCCGTTTCTTCTCCATAAATCATTTGATTAAAACCAGCCCCAATCAAATCTCCGCCGTGGAGTAAAGTTGCTAATCCTAAAAGAGCCCCAACATATGTTTCTCCAGTTGATATAATAACGGCTGCTCCGCAAACACCTTCTTCTATTCCATTAATTGTTTTAGCAAGACCTTCTATTCTTACATTCATTTTGTTTCGTGCCCACCAACTTAAAGTGTCAGACTGCATACCCAAATAGTCTAATAAACTAATCGGATTCCCAGCGCAATAGTTATATGGTGTCATGGGCAGGTATTTCTCCGCCTTCGGATCCACTGCCATCCATCTTGCAGTAACCGGGTCATACTGCCTGAACCCATAGTCCAGATAGTCTGTGCCTGCAATGGTCTGTATTTCCTTTCCGTTGTATAGATCTCTCCTTGTTGCTGACGGGTTTATGTATCTCGGATACAGTGCCGTCAGTGTAGAACTCATATTTGGAAAGTCATTCCCCTGGTCTGTCTGCAGACCGAACGGATAATATGCGTTCCTTTCCAGGATGTTTCCCGCAGCATCCATAACCGCCCTTGTGCTGCCCAGATGGTCGTTTACGGAAAACAACGTGGTGAAGCTTGAGGTAACGCTCTGCCCATTAGCGGTTTTTCGTCTAAAAACCCATTAGCGGTTTTTCGTCTAAAAACCACCAATAATCCGCTGCCGGGTTTGACGTTTCCTTCCATAACCCAATACTTTGTTCCATCCGCAAGATAGGTATAATTTGACAAGAGATAATAGGGCAGAAACTGATTTTTATGCTATATTTGTAAAAACACCCTGTATGAAAACTTCTTTACGTATCATCCTTCTCCTGTTCTTACTTTTTGAACAGACATCTTCCTATGCGCAGTTAACTATGGTCAACGAGCCGGACAAGCCATCCGTCCAAGCTGCAGAGATGACTAAATATGGCAAACTGGATGCCCAACTCTATACCGGCCGGTTTTCCGTCTCAATCCCCATCTATGTTTACCGCGACAGCCGCTTTTCCATGCCCCTCTCCCTGGACTACAGTTATAACGGCCTTTTAGCCAACCGTCCGGCCGGCATCGTGGGATTGGGCTGGAGTCTGGTCTGCGGAGGTGCCATCACCCGCGAAGTTCGTGGAATCCCCGATGAACTTTCCGGAACCTTCAACCAGATAACCAATTCCGACTACAACACTAACGACCTTTTCGGCTTTGACTACATCCCATCCGGCAGCCAGCTTCAGATGCCCGATTATGAAGTCATCACGCGGCCCTCGTCGTCCAATGTCCTCAAGACAGCATATAGCATCGAGGGCACGCTTTACGAGACGTCCTCAGACATCTACCACTTTTCTTTCCCGGGACACAGCGGCTCTTTTTACCGCAACCCCGACGGAAGTTTCACCGTTTTCCATACCACTTCCTTTGATGGAAATTACAGGATAGAAAAGACCAACATTAATTTAAACGACGAGAACCACAACGTGAACTCGGAGTTCGTCATAACCACCTCCGACGGCTACAGATACACCTTCGGTCAGACACAAATCCAGGGAGAAAGCGGAATGTTCCGATACATAGAGAGGAACGTGCCCAAAGGCTATGACAAGGGCAATCCCGACAGTCCTCCACAGCCCTATAGGGCAATTTCCTTCCTCCTTAGAATGATAGAAAGTCCCGAAGGGGAGTCCGTCACGTTCAATTACAACGAGAGAGAGCCGCATTCCGATATAATCACCTATTCATCTTCACTCTGGCTGTGCAGTCAGAGTAACGACGATGCCTTCTCCATGCTCCAGTCTGGAGAAGACCTCAACACTACCAGCTACCTCTCCTCTATAGATTTCTCAGGCGGAGGACATCTGGAGTTTTTCTACTCGCAGAAGCCCTCAGGGAAACAGGGATCTTACCTGCAAGGATCCAGGACCGGAGCGGACCGCAAGAACATAAATGCCTCTCAGACGTGCCTCCAACTGGACAGCATCGCTACTCCCGCAGGTGGAGTGAAACTCTCGTATGCCTATAACGCTCTGGGCAATCCCTACCCGTTCCTCTCAGAAGTACGCCAGGAAGGAATGGGTAGTTACAAATTTGACTACGCCGGTCTGGAAGACCGTTTCTTCCCCGCCTTCGGCACCACGGCCACGGATCACTGGGGCTATATCTGCAAAGGTGACTCCTCACAGATGAACCAGAACTCCGTCAGTTTAGGAAATCTGAGCACCTATCCATATACAACCACCACTTTCGACGAAAACGTGAGTTCTGGCCGAAATGCCAACACATACGCCTCTTCCATAGGTCTTATGACCAGGATAAGCTATCCTACAGGTGGAAGCAGCCTCCTCCAGTACGAGGACAATACCGTCTGGCGAAACCTGAGAAAGCTTTCAGGCAATTATTACACCCCGACCATGTACACCTCCGGAAGCGGCTTTCTGGACAGGGGGCCTGGAAGCAGGATTTCCAGGATCATCAACTTGGATGAAAACGGTGTTCCCACAGACACCACAAGATATGTCTATAACCGTCTGACCTCGGGCTACGCCACCAGCGGAAGTCTTTTGGTATATCCCCGTTATAGACTTGCCTATGGAGGTGTTATGGGTAACGGAGATGTTGTAAACGTCAATATCGCATCCTCCTCCGGTATATCCAATTACGAGGCCACTCCGGTGGAATACAACCGTGTGGAGGAAATCCACCCGGACGGGTCAAAGACCATACACCACTTCTCCGGCTGGGATGATTATCCTGACGACTTCTCCTCTGAGGCGCACCCTCTCTACAGGCTCCTTTCCGGCGACTTCGGCAACACCATTTCCCCGATGTATATCTCAGGTCGGACCACCCTTTCCAGCAGCGGTGCAGATGCCGTCCATAACATCCTCCGGCCAGCCTCAAGCCGCCAGAGCCGAAGGGGAAGGGAGACCTTGACGGAAACCTTTTCTGCAGAAGGTCGGCTTCTGAGGAAAACGGAGACAGATTATCTTGCCATGGAAGAGCATGACGTCTTCTATGAAAACATATATATCGGTGAAGCCGTATGCCCTGTGATGCGTTACACCTATGACACGAAAACTCAGAAGGTAAAAAGCACGGACTTTTTTCAGAACAATTCTTCCGTTTCGTCTCAGGTACAGTACACATACAATAACCTGGGACAGAAAGCTTCAGAGACGAAGACCCTTTCCAACGGGGACATAATAACTACCAGTTACACTTATATCCCGGACATAGCTGAAAGCCGCCGCACGGCTGTCCAGAAGAAAATGTACAGCAAGGGCCTCATAGGAAATCCCGTGAAGGTAACGGTAAAATGCCGTCAGCACGGGACTGCGATTGACAGGGTTATGTCTTCCGACTCCCTGACCTTTGACTCTCTCGCCAGAACAGGAGCAGCCACATTGTTCCTGCCAGTTAAATGGCAGAAACGGGATGTGGAGACAGGTGCATGGAAAGATTACGCCTCCTACATCCACGACAACAAAGGAAACATCATCCAGAAGACCGACGCCAACGGAATTTCCACGGTTTTCATCTGGTATTCCAACAACCAGGGAGTTGCTCTCCGTATAGACAACTCCACGGTTGCTCAGGTAACCGCTGCCCTGGGAAGTTCTCCGTTCGGAGGCATTGAAGCTGGCAGCACGGAATCTATTGCAGCCACACTCCGGAGCGCCCTTCCGCAGAGTGAAATATCCTGGTACAAGTGGCTCTCTTACGGTCTCCCTTCCAAGGTATGCGATCCTACGGGGCGGGTTACCCACTACACCTACGATGCAGCACAGAGGCTGAACCTCATCCGAGACGACAGCCTTGACCCTGTAGAAAGGTATGATTACCAGACACTGACAAGATAGGAGGACCAGACAATGAAAAAAATATCACACAACAAGCCATTTTTCCTTTTGCTCCTGGCAGCGTTATCTTTCTTTCCTCAAACCCTCCTGGCTCAGGAACAGACTCCTGAAATTGTCCTCTCTGTTGACTATGTCGAACAGGACCAGGAGATTCCTGTCAGCCCCGACGGCGGAACGGCAACACTCCACATAATAAGTTACGGAGGTATTCCAGAAGAGACATTGCTTTCCAACATCTGGAGCAGCCTGGAGGCACTGTCAATAACCTGGATAACAAATGTCTATCTGACAAACAAGGAGGGCATATACGAAGCGGACCTGAACTTTGACATTTCCTCCAACTTTACCGACCGGGCAAGAGAACTGATTGTCTCTGCCTCAAACGGCTCCTCTACAATCACGCAGGAGATACACACTCCAAATGTTTACACCCTCCTTCCGAACGTAAATCCTGTGTACCTGCTGCACGGCGGGAAGAACGCCCTCATCCTCAGTTCCTCGGACGGCTTTGCCTCTTACCGTCTGCTCAAGGACACGGCAAACAACGTGACACTCACCGTTGCAGACGTAAACGGAAAGAGCGAGGGGAACCGCCAACTGAAGTTTATCATAAACTCCCCAGGATCATACAGGTGCATTGTCTACTACCCAACACAAGTGCAGATGAACGGGACAAGAACCGTGGAGTGGCATCCGTTCTATGACACCTCAAGAAGCTGCAACCTGTCACCTAATCCTTACACCTTCTCCAAGGATGGAGGAAGCGTCTCCTTCACTTATAATGTAACCAGCTCACAGGACAGTATCCTCCAAAGGATTGTAAACTTCTACAACAGCGGAAACTGTAGCGTCTGGGATACCACGATGGTCATTTCATATACGAGACTTTCCTCTTCTCAAGTAAGAATGGCAGTGGAAGCTGGGCCGAACCTGAAGAGATCACAGGTTTATCCTCCACTGCCGAACACCATCACCAACAACACTTATTTCAAGAACTCTGCGGGAGACGAAATATCTTTCACCCAGGCGGCAGATGGAGAGATAAAGGCATACAGTGTTTCTTTCCCTGGGGATCTGGGATCTGTACCTCCTTACCTCATTCTTGATTCCACCCAGCACAGGGTACGGTATGCCCTCTTCAAGGACGGGATGCAGTACGGCCCTTCAAGGATGGGACATGGGGACACTCTCCATCTGACCATCCCTGCCGATTCCGGAAAGTTCACCGTTATTGCAACTTATGGAGGAATAACCAAGACGATGAATGGAACTCTCACCGTTACAGGCAACATGAAGGCCGTCTGGGGCGACAACTGGATCCTCAAACAGACCTTCACGGCCGAACAGGGATCGGCATCCATCATGGACATAACCTATTATGACGGCCTGGGATATCCGGCTCAGGTGATAAACGTAGGGGCCTCTCCTTCAGGTAAGAACATCATTACTCCCGTCTGGCATGACGTGATGCGCAGGGAAGATGCCAAGACTTATCTGCCATACGCCTCCTCCACCAGTAGCGCTCCGCAGCCGGAGGCAGATCCGTTTGCCTCCCAAGAGGCTTTTTACGCAAACCTCTATGGAAACTCTGATGCTAACTTTGCCTATGCAGAGAAAGTCTATGAAAATTCGCCATTGAACCGTGTCATGAGCCAGTTCTCCCCGGGAGAGGCTTATAGGGCCTCCGGGACACTCTCCGGAGGAAACGACCACCATACAGCCTTCACCTACGAAGCCAATGCGGCTAACGAGGTGCTGGACATGGTCTGCAACGAGGGCGGAGAACTTTCGGTAAGGGGATATGTTGCGGCAGCAAAGCTTTACAAGTCAACTGTCACTTCTCCCGACGGAAGGACGACGACAGAGTTCAAGGATTCCGACGGGACGCTCTTCCTCCAGAGAAGCGGCACGGGAAACAGCCTCCAGGAGACTTACTACGCATACGACTCCAGGCGGAGGCTCCGGTGGGTGCTCCAGCCGGAGGGTACGGTCAGGATAAGAAGCCTTGCGGCCAATTCATCAAGTGCAAATCCTTACTCAATAAACCGGACAGACTCCACTGCTATAAACTTCTGTTTCCTGTACAACTATGACGGGCGTGGCCGTCTCATAGAAAAGAAGATTCCCGGCAGGGGTACGGAGCACATGGTCTATGACCCAGCAGGTCGTCTGGTGGGTATCCAGGATTCTGTTCAGCGGCAGGCCGGCCGATGGCTCCTGACCCGTTATGACAGCCTCTCCAGGGTGGCAGAGACATATCTTTTCTCTGGGACTTCCGGCACAGGTACCCGAGAGCAGCTTCAGTCCCGGTTCAACCAGAGTCCTTATCCGGAAAACATATACTCCGCTTCAGGAAATATCCTGCTCACATGCGCACGTTACGGAACGGCTCCTCCTGCGGCGTTGAACTTTGCCAACGTTACCGGTGTGGTCACCACCCATGACCGTGACACCAGGTCAAAGGGCCTTCTTACCTACGACAGGACCTTGGACCTGTCTACCTTGAGCCAGCCTGAGGCTCAGAGAAGATACCGTGAGAGGGCTTACTTCTATGACAGTAAGGGCCGTGTGATACAGACCGTGGAGAAGATGCCGGACGGAGAGGTGGCAAGAAACTCCGTGAAGTATGATTTCACGGGAAATCCCCTTGCTACGGCTTATGCGGTGACCAAAGGCAGCAATGCCAGCCTGCAGTCAGGGACGCAGACCCTCTGGCAGACCTTCACCTATGACCACAGGGGCAGGAAACTCGCAGCTACGGCTGCCCTGAATACCACGGTCTACACTTATTCTGCAGCAAATTATGGCTATGACCCGCTGGGGCGTCTTTCTGAAAGCCGAAGAGGCAAGACCTCCACCAAAGGGTCAACCGTCCTCTCTCCTTCCACGGCCACTCCCGTACTCCAGGACAGCTTATCCTACAACATCCAGGGGTGGATGGCATCCCAGACAGACAAGGTGCTCAAAGGTGCTTCTTCAGGTCAGGCTTACGGACTTTATTCCCAGATCCTGAGGTACCATGATCCTCAGAAGGCAAACACGCCACAGTCCTTTGACGGCCTGATAACGGAATGGGAGACAGTCCAGTCTTCAGATGGAACGGACATGACCAAGCCGGGCAGCACACTCTCGGCAAGCACATATGCGTTCACCTACGACAGCTTTGGAAGACTGACGGAAAGTGTGAGGTATTCAGGAAGTGAGACGACACCGACAAACACCTATACTGAGCAGGGACTCACTTTTGACAGGAACGGGAACATACTTTCCCTGACCAGGTATGGCGAGAGTTCAACCAACCCTCAGGACAATTTCCGGTACTCCTACAGCGGAAACCGGATACGGCACTTGGCGGGGAGGCAAGACAGCGGTGAAATCATCCATCTGGCAGAAGGCGGCACTGTCTCCGGAACCGCAGAGTACGTATATGACGGTAACGGGAACATGACGCTGGACGCTCTTAGGAACATTTCCATCAC
>CACZFO010000005.1 GCA_902780455.1 uncultured Bacteroidia bacterium
CAAGACCGCTCATCACACCTCCGAAAATGGCACTCAGAAGCTTGCCGTTGGATATCGCTATCTCCTGTATGAAATCCTGCGGAATGAAAGCAGGAACAAACTGGAAGAACAGGGTGGAGGCAACAATGGCATATACGGTCTTTACACCAAAGCTCTTGCCCAATACCTTGAGCGCTATCAGCAAAAGCACCACATTTATGGTGAAATAGGTAACTGAGATAGGCACTCCGAACGCATAGAGTATGATGGATGATATACCGGAAACTCCTCCTCCAACCAGACTGTTCGGGATGAGGAAGATGCACCATCCGAGGACATAACACAGAAGACCCAGCGTTATTATAACGTAGGATTTGATTCCGTTCAATAATTTCTTTGTTTGCATGTCATTAGCTGTCTATCCATTTAAGAAGCCTCTTTATCCTGCTTTCTGAAGACTTGTGAGGTTTCCCTTTAATCTCGGCGAATCCAAGACCGTAAACTGCAGCAACGTTGGAAACGGAAATGAAGGCCTTTGGATCCACTCCCTTTACGGCCTGGGTAATATCCTTGAGCTGCTGTTTGCGGGCTACAACTATCAGGACCTTTCCTTCCTGCTTGGAATACCATCCGACGGAATCCAGAGCGGTTACTCCCCTGTTATGCTCGTACATGAGGTTGTCGGCCACCTCCTGGTACTTGCTGGAAAAGATGATTACCTGCACGCTCTGCTCGCTTCCGGTAAGTATGAGGTCAACCATGTAGGAGAATGCTATGGTAAAGATGTAACCGAAAATCACATCGCTAAGATGCTTGTCAGGAAGGAGCATGATTGAGGCAACAATGCAGAAATCGGTGTACATGAACACCTTTCCTGGTGATATGTCCCTGTACTTATTGATGATCAGGGCAACTATGTCCGTACCTCCCGTGCTGCCGTTACGCTTGAATATCAGGGCGATTCCGGCTGCGCAGAGAAAACCTCCGATGATAGGGTTAACCAAATATCTCAGGGCAGCCTGGGGACTTTCAGGCGGGATCGTGTTAAGACCTATGTTGTAGATCCAATCCATTCCGGGCATTATGGCAAAGAATATGGTGGAAAGTATAATGCTGTATATGGTCTTGAATCCGAAACCTCGCCCCAGTACAATGGTCCCCACTACCAAGAGAGCTGCGTTTATCGTTCCGAAGAACACCGGGATGGGTATGCCGGTAGCATAGTTGAGAACCGTGCAGAAACCAACGAGTCCGCCGCCGGAAATGCCGGTGGGAACCACAAAAGCCTGCCATGAAAAAGTATACAGGAAAACCCCTATCGTGATAAGGAAATAATCCAGAATCAGTTTCTTGGCAGAAACCTTTTTCTTGATCTGAGGCATACTCTAGAAAACTACGTTAATGATTCTTCCGGGAACCACGATAACTTTCTTGACCGGTTTTCCGGCAAGATATTTTTCTGTCTCAGGAGCCTCCATGACAGCCTTCTCAGCTTCCTCCTTGTCCAAAGACTTTGGAAGAGAAAGCTTGAACCTGGTCTTTCCGTTGAATGAAACAGGATATTCAAAACTGTCTTCTCTTGTATACTCCTCTTGATACATAGGGAAGTCTGCAAATGAAACACTCTCGGAATGACCGCTCAGCTGCCAGAGTTCCTCAGCGATGTGCGGTGCGAACGGACTCAGGAGCACAATCATCGGAACAAGTATCTTTCTCTTGTTGCACTTGAGGGCGCCCAGTTCATTGACAGCCACCATGAAAGCGGAAACTGAGGTGTTGTATGAGAAGCTCTCTATATCTGTCTCCACCTTGCCTATGAGCTTGTGGAGTATCTTAAGTTCCGCAGCCGTAGGTTCTTCTTCGGAAAGGGAGAAATCGCCGAGGCCCTCGCCTCCTCCGAAGAACAGTCTCCAGAATTTCTTGAGGAACCTGTGCACACCGTCTATTCCCTTGGTATCCCATGGTTTGGACATCTCCACCGGACCCAGGAACATCTCGTAAAGACGCAGAGTGTCAGCACCGTACTTCTCGCAGATGCTGTCAGGATTTACGACATTGAACATAGACTTGGACATCTTCTCCACAGCCCAGCCGCAAACATATTCCCCGTCTTCAAGTATGAACTCGGCATTCTCATACTCAGGTCTCCATTTCCTGAAGGCATCTACATCAAGACGGTCGTTGTATACGAGGTTGATGTCAACATGGATTTCGGTAGTGTCGTAATTGTCCTTCAGCCCTTTGGATACAAAGGTGTTGGTGTTCTTTATCCTGTATACGAAGTTTGACCTTCCCTGAATCATTCCCTGGTTGACAAGCTTCTTGAACGGCTCTTTCTGGCACACATAGCCAAGGTCATAGAGAAACTTGTTCCAGAAACGTGAATAGATGAGGTGGCCGGTAGCGTGTTCGGTACCTCCCACGTACAGGTCTACGTCTTTCCAGTAGTTGTCGGCCTCGGTGCTGACGAGAGCCTGGTCGTTGTCCGGATCCATGTATCTCAGATAATAGGCGCTGCTGCCTGCAAATCCCGGCATCGTGCTCTTTTCCAGAGGATAACCGTTGTATGTCCAATCCTTGGCACGAGCCAGAGGCGGTTCTCCGTTCTCTGCCGGCTTGAATGTTTCTATGTCCGGAAGTTCCAGAGGAAGCTCGCTCTCCGGAACCGGAGTGGCTATGCCGTCCTTGTAATAAATCGGGAATGGCTCGCCCCAATATCTCTGACGGGAGAAAATGGCATCGCGCAGACGGTAGTTCACCGTCCTGTGGCCTATTCCCCTGGCTTCCACCTCCTCTATTGCGGCGGGTATGGCTTCCTTGACTGTCTTTCCAGTCAGGAAACCGCTGTTTACCATTATGCCTTCCTTGGCGTCAAAGCTCTCGTTGGAAACATCGCAGCCTTCTATCAGAGGAATTATCTTCAGACCGAATTTCTTTGCAAAGGCGTAGTCCCTGCTGTCGTGTGCCGGAACTGCCATGATGGCTCCGGTTCCGTATCCGGCCAGCACGTATTCTGCAATCCATACCGGAACCTTCTCGCCTGTAAAAGGATTCTCAGCCCATGAGCCTGAAAATACGCCTGTTACTGTCTTTGTCTCAGCGATTCTCTCTCTCTCAGTCTTCTTCTTGACCTGGGCAATGTATTCATCTACTTCAGCTTTGTGCGATGCTGTCGTGAGTTTTTCAACCCAGTCGCTTTCAGGTGCCACGACCATGAAAGTTACACCAAAAACGGTATCTGCACGAGTGGTGAAGATTTCCATGTCGTAGGTCCTGTCAGACTTGCTGCCGTCTGCAGGGTCCGGATTGGTTACCTTGAACACCATCTGGGCACCGTATGAGCGGCCTATCCAGTTGCGCTGCATCTCCTTGAGGGCATCGCTCCACTGAAGGTCGTCCAGGTCGTCCAGAAGCCTTCCTGCATAGGCGGAAACCCTGAGCTGCCACTGCTTCATCTTCTTCTGCTCAACCGGATATCCT
This sequence comes from uncultured Bacteroidia bacterium, assembly GCA_902780455.1. Classification (GTDB taxonomy): domain Bacteria; phylum Bacteroidota; class Bacteroidia; order Bacteroidales; family UBA932; genus Egerieousia. The sequence goes on from CACZFO010000005.1 coordinate 3,460, forward strand.
CCCCTGACTGAAAGCCCCTCCTTCACCTCATCGTTTGCCAGTACGGTTCCAAGAGCAGGACACCAGTTCACGGAAGTCTCTCCCTGATAGGCAATCCTGTACTGCATCAGGATATCTGCCTTTTCCTTTTCCGAGAAGGCCTTCCACTGCTCGGCAGTAAACTCAGGCACATCGCCGCATGCGGCATTGACACCCTTGTTTCCGGCTTCCTCAAAGCGGGCCACAAGTTCCGTTACCGGTTCGGCGCAGTCAGTATCCTTGTTGTACCAGCTCTGGAACATTTTCAGGAAAGCCCACTGGGTCCATTTGTAATACTTGGGATCACAAGTCCGTACCTCACGGTCCCAGTCAAAGGAAAAGCCTATCCTGTCCAGCTGGCTGCGGTAACGGTCTATGTTCTGGAAAGTTGTCACCCTCGGATGCTGACCGGTCTGGATGGCATACTGCTCGGCCGGAAGGCCAAAAGCGTCATAACCCATCGGATGCAGGACATTGAAGCCCTTCAGCCTCTTGTAGCGGGAGTATATGTCACTTGCTATATATCCCAGAGGATGGCCCACATGCAGCCCCGCACCTGAAGGGTAAGGGAACATGTCAAGCACATAATACTTAGGTTTGGAAGAATCTGTAGCAGCTGAGAATGTCTTGTTCTCAGCCCAGTATTTCTGCCATTTGGCTTCAATTTCGTTGAACTTGTAATCCATTGTATATAAACTATTTATTTATTCCGAACTTTGCTCCCTGCGCCAGTCTGAACTCTATCGCAACAGAGATCCTGACAGGAACTGTCTTTCCGTTGATCTGGGCAGGCGTCCATTTTGGAGATGCCTTGAGCACCTTCAGCACTTCCTTGTCTATGTCTTCGCTCAGGCTGGTGGTAATCTTTATGTCAGTAACCTTTCCGTTCTTGTCCACTACAAACTCGGCGATTTCTGTTCCTTCTGTCTGTGAGGCTATTGCACTGTCCGGATACTTTACGTAATGATATACCCAGTCTTTGAGGAAGGTTCTCTCATCACCTTTCATGAAAGAGGCTCTCTTGTCTACCTCCATCTGGCTGTATATCCTGTCAGTATCGGTTTCTTCTTCCTGCTTTTCAAAGCTGTCCTTAGAGGCCAGTATAAGCGAATAGGAATACACGAACTCCACTATCTGGGACAGTTGCAGGTAGTCGAGCTGATCCGGAGTATCGTGGATGGTTCCCCTGAAGTTGTTGTCACCGGTTGTAAAAAGGGTGAATGGGATACCTGCCGAATGGAAACTCCGGTAATCTGAAGGCACCGGCTCCAGGTCCGCTATCTTTATGCTCGGGCTGAACGGCATCTCACCCACGGTGAAAATGTCCTTGAATATGTGTTTGTCCGGAAGCCCGACGAATGCCTGGAAGTAGTTTGGTCCGCTGTCTCTTCCAACGGAATTGACATCAACCATGAACTTGATCTTGTCAACATCCTTGAATGAACGGTTCAGGAAGTACCAGCTTCCTGCCTGCGAGAGATTCCCGGCCCCGAAGAAACCGAAAAGCACGCTCCTTCTGAACATGAACTTGTTCTGGGCAATGAGCTTGGCAACCTGCATCAGAACAGCCGTTCCACTGGCATTGGAGTAGGCTCCGGGAAAGATTCTCTGCCTAGGCACTCCGTTTACCGTCAGGCTCTCGTAGCCCGGGCCGTCCAACTGTGTGCCCAAAACTATGAATTCTCCTTTCAGGGCAGGATCATAGCCGGGGATGAAGCCCACTATATTCCTGGAATACAAGGTATCTCCGGTAACAGGATTAGCCATGCCGAAATCGTCTCCGTCTTCGGGCGAGAGCATGATTGCGCCCAGATTCTGCATGAAGTCGTAGATGTATTTGGCTGCCTGCTTTTCCTCAGGACTCCCGGCCTTGCGTCCTTTCATGCTCTCCGAACACAGGAAAGCCACTTGCTTTTTCAGCGAATCTTCAAGATTCCTGGAAACAGCCGGTCTGGTTCCGCCTATCCTCTGGCAGTATGCAAAGTCTGCACTGCCCGCAATCAGTATGCAGGCAATGCAGACCAGAACTGTTCCGAAACGGTTCATCCTTCAGACTGTTATCCCTTGTAGAAAGGAGGTCTTACAACAACTGCTTTGAGAAGCCTGTCGCGGACCTTGATATAGATTTCAGTGTCGAGCTTGTAGAGAGGAGCCTCCACGTATCCCATTCCGATAGGACGGGTGCAGCAAGGAGTAAGGTTTCCGCTGGTCACATGGCCTATCACCCTTCCCTCAGCATTGCATATCTCATATCCGTGACGTGGAACGCCTCTGTCTATCAGCTCAAAACCGCACAGCCTGCGCTTGAGGCCCTCGGCCTTCTGCTTTAGCATGTAGTCTTTGTCTACAAAGTCTCCCTTGACATCGTTGAACTTGGTAATCCATCCAAGGTTTGCCTCCAGAGGAGAGGTTGTATCGTCTATGTCGTTGCCGTAGAGGCAGAAACCCATCTCCAGGCGGAGAGTATCGCGGCAACCCAGACCTGCAGGAACTATGTCATACTCCTTTCCAGCCTCAAAGATTGCGTCAAAGATCTTAAGGGCGTCATCGTTCTTCATGTAGACCTCGCATCCGCCGGCACCGGTATAACCTGTAGTAGAAAGGATTACATCCTTGCAACCTGCAACTTCCAGAGTCTTGAAAGTATAGTATTCCATACTCAGGACATCTTCCTTGCAAAGTTTCTGCATAACCTTCATGGCATTAGGACCCTGAACGGCAAGCTGGCTTACCTGGTCTGAAATGTTGCAGAAATCCTTTCCTGGAGTAAGGCCGAACTTAGGAGCATACTGGCACAGGTGTGCAAAGTCCTTGTCTATGTTTGCAGCGTTTGGAACCAGCATGTAGTTCTCAGGATCGATGCAGTAAACAAGCATGTCATCCACGATTCCACCCTTTCCGTTAGGAAGGCAGGAGTACTGAACCTTGCCAGGGAAAAGAACTGAAGCATCGTTGCTTGTAACATACTGGATGAACTTGAGTGCGTTAGGGCCTTTTACGGTAAACTCTCCCATGTGGGAAACGTCAAAAACTCCCACGCTCTGCCTAACGGCCAGATGTTCTGCCCTGATTCCTGTGTATTCCAATGGCATGTTGAAACCTGCAAACGGGGTCATCTTGGCACCCAGTTCAATGTGTTTCTGAGTATAAGCTGTTGTTTTCATAAATCTGATATCTTGATATTTATTAATCATTATTTCTTCTTGTAGACCCACGCCTCAGGAGCTTTCTGATGAGCAGTGTAAAGAGCCTTCCTGGCCTCTTCCAACGTGTCATAGCCCCCTATTGCAACGTATTTGAGACCGTTGCCTTCAAAGGCAAACGGAACCTCCAGTATTCCCTCATTATCCTTCAGGCTCCTTGCAACAAGCTGGTCTGTCCTGAAAGCTCCCACTATGATGTAGTAGGTCTTGTCCAAATTGGACCGCGGAGTAAGATTCAAACCGGAAGCAGACGGTTCTGGCTTCTGGATGCCGGTTTGGGAAGTTTCAGGCTCCGGAACAGCAATCCTTACGGTTGAATCGGCAGGAACAAGGCTGTCAGAGGAGGCTACAGCTGCCTTCTGGTCAGCCTCTTTGCGTGCAATCAGCTCCCTCTTCCTAGCAATGTCATCGGAGGTAGGCATGTCCAGCCTGGCCCTGATCCAGTCGCATCCTGAAACAAGAACAGCTGAAAGAGCAAGAACGGTAAGCAATCTCCTGTCCATATCCATATAATGTATAAATCGGACAAATTTAACAATAATTGCCGTCAAACACAATAAGAGGAACCAAACAAAAAACCTGGAAGACTAAGCCTCCAGGTTACAGGTAATGATCGGTATACTTGAAACTTCATTCAGGGATGATAATAACCTGAACGGTCTCCAAAGTACGGATCCTTGCTAGACACGGCCGGATTCCAATAATTTTTGTAATAGTAGGTCCTGTATCCCAGATCTTTGTTCTTGGTGTTTTCATTGAAGTCTCTTGGAGTAATCCACCTGAAATCAAATCCTACAGTAACGGTACAAGCTACCGGTCCGTCTTCCGAATAACCGGGAGTCATGAATTTCCTCCGGGTGAATATCTTGCAAAGATTCAAAACATGGTTGTCTACAGTACTGCTGCCTGAAGACTTAATGACTTCCGCCTTTTCCAGTGAACCGTCATCGTTGAACTGAAAACTTACTACAGGATGATATTCCCTGTCACTGTCCCGACTGTTGCGGAATTCATATTGGATGTAATTATATACTGCAACCTGATATATCTCACCTTTGAATTTTGGGAAAGCCTTAAGGTTGGAAACAGCCGGCTGCGCATGAAGGAAACAGAACGGGAACGACAAAAGCATAAGTAGAATAAGTTTTTTCATAACTCTGTGTTTTGGGGGTTGTGACGCAAGTTATTAAAAAAAACTAATTGCAAAATAAATGATGAATATGCATTTGTCCATATTCATCCAATGAAGATAATCGGACAGATTTAACAATAATTGCTTTCAAACACAATAGAGTTTACCTTTATCTCCTCTGATAATTATTGGAAGGATTGTAATATCCGGCATATCCCATGGTGCCTACTTGGCGATTTATAGTGTTGGCAACGCCTATCCATCCTGATAATTGGGGCGAACTGTAGCCCAAACTTTCATTCTTTGGATAGCTGAAGTCACGTGGCACTATGTTGTGAAAATCGAGCTGGACCTCAACCGTACAGGCAACAGGTCCGTCTTCTGAATAAGCCGGTGTCATGAATTTCTTGTGGGCAAAATCCTTGCATGTACACAACAGACTCCTGTCCAGAGAAGGACTCCCGGTCGATCTCAAAATTTCAGCTTTGCTCAGCGATCCGTCATCGTTGAATTCAAATCTTAATACCGGATGATAATCTCTCAATTTAGGAGCTTTCTGGTAATAATTCTGTACGTAATTGTATAGGGCAACCTGAAAGATTTCACCTTTGAATCTAGGATAATCCTTCAGACCATCGGCCTGCTGTGCTCTGAGGGAAACGAATGTAGCCGACAAAAGCATAAGTAGAATAAATTTTTTCATAACTCTGTGTTTTTGGGGTTGTGTTGCAAGTTATAAAAAAAAAACTAATTGCAAAATAAATCATGAATAAGCATTATCTTTATGTCATGAAACTTAAATGGACCTTGACACTTGCTGCTGCAATGGTTCTGACCATTGGCGCATCTGCCCAGCAAATCATGATAAACCCCGGGCCGCTTCCGAAGGCAAGGCCGCTCGGCGATTTTGATTATTTCAACCGTCGCGATACTGTAACGATCTCCTTCATCGGGGATGTCATGCAGCACGGCGCTCAGATAGATGCCGCCCTTAAGGAAGGAGGTGGCAGAATTCATGACTACACAAATGCCTTCAGGTTCATGGAACCTTTCTTCAAAGAAGCTGACTACATGGTTGCAAACATGGAGTTTACGGTTGGAACCAAGCCTTATACCGGTTACCCTTGCTTCTCCGCGCCGCCCGAGATAGCCTCAGCGGCCAAGAGCGCCGGCATAGACCTTTTCCTGATGGCCAACAACCATATCTGCGACAAGGGTGCTTCAGGGCTCGGAAAGACCCTGGACATCTACGAAAACCTGCAGATGCCTAAGTTGGGAGCCTACCGCAACAAGGCCGATGCAGACACATCTTCCGTAATCCTGGTGGAACTCAAGGGAATGAAGTTCGCCCTGTTCAACTACACCTATGGCACCAACGGCATTCCGGTTCCTGAGCCATATCATGTAAACCTTCAGGACAGCGTTGAGATAAAGAGGAACATACAGAGAGCAAAAGACCTTGGTGCAGAAATAATCATCGCGATGCCGCACTGGGGAGAAGAGTACGTGCTTTCACCTGTGGCCGAGCAGAAGAAGTTTGCAGACATGATGTTCAGGGAGGGTGTCAATGCCATAATCGGAGGTCATCCCCACGTTCCGGAAGAAGGCTACATCTATGTCAGGAAACAGCAGCAGCCTTATGCCAGGGACAGCGTGGAAAGAATCCTGTTCTACTCAATGGGAAACTACATCTCCAACATGAGCCGCAGCGGATGGACTTCCACTGGAATGATGATAACCCTCTCGTTTACAAGAGACCGCATCAGCGGAAAAGTCAGGATGCTGATGCCACGGTGGAAGTATATGTGGTGCTTCAGAAAAGGACAGTACACAAACGACTATACAGTAGTTCCGATAGAAGAATTCCTCCAGAGCCAGGACTTCAAGGCCGGTGGCAGGACAACCCTCCAGCAGCAAGGCTTTAAAGCCATATCGGATTTCTGGCCCCAGATAATTAAGAAAGACCTGATAAAAATCGTTGAAACAAACAAGTAACATATGCCTGAAAAAAAGATACAGCTGCAGAACATAGACCCGATAGACATCTATGGCATCAACGACCGCATAATCAATCACCTGTGTTCGTATTTCCCTGACCTAAAGGTTACTCCGCGAGACAACACCATAAAGCTCAAGGGAAGTTACAAGGACATGGACACCTTCCAGAACGCCATTGAAGCTCTTACAAGGATAAGGATGAAAAAACGTCATCTGAATACCGACGACGTGGACGGCATCTTTGTGTCAAGGACAGACAAGAAAAGCGGAGAAAGCAAGGCCACCGTTCCATCCGTATCCGAAAAGGACATGATTGTCATGGGTCAGGGTGGCAAGATTATCACTGCAAGGACAAAACACCAGAAGCAGCTGGTAAAGGACTATGCAACCCACGACCTTGTCTTTGCAATAGGACCTGCCGGAACAGGAAAGACCTACACCGCCATAGCACTGGCTGTAAGGGCCTTGCAGAACAAGGAAGTTAAAAGGCTCATCCTTACACGCCCTGCCGTGGAGGCCGGGGAAAGGCTCGGTTTCCTGCCTGGAGACCTCAAGGAAAAACTGGACCCGTATCTCCAGCCTCTTTACGATGCGCTGGGAGACATGATAGCATCCTCAAAACTGAAAGAACTCATGGAAGAGGGAATAATCCAGATAGCTCCTCTTGCATACATGAGAGGAAGGACACTGGAAAATTCTTTTGTCATTCTCGACGAAGCTCAGAACACTTCACTGGGTCAGCTGAAGATGTTCCTTACCCGAATGGGCAACAACTCCAAATTCATCGTTACCGGAGACATGACCCAGATAGACCTGCCAAACAAGGAAGATTCCGGTCTGGAAAAAGGCATCAACATGCTTGGAAAGATAAGAGGCATAGCGGTAATAAACTTTGGCACGGAAGACATTGTCCGCCATCCACTGGTAAGCAAGATAGTATCTGCCTTTGACAAGTCTTGATAAGGTCGATAATTCCGGAAACCAAGTCAGATGATCACTCCGGAGAGCTTGCAGCCGGTGTACTCGCCGTTCCTGAGGGTGTGGGCTCCGTTTACGAAAACATGGTCTATACCATTTGAGAACTGGTGAGGCTGGCCGTAGGTTGCCACGTCGGCAATGGTGTCGTAATTGATTACAAGGATATCTGCGCAGTAGCCTTCCTTGAGGAGTCCCCTGTCTTTGAGCTTGAGCTGATGGGCAGGAAGGGAAGTACACTTGGAGATGGCTGTCTGCAGGTCGCAGAATTTCTGGTCTCTTACATACTTGCCAATGTAGTTGGTAAAGGCTCCGTAAGAGCGTGGATGCGGGGCCTCTTCTCCCAGTCTTCCCTTAGGAGAATAAACGCTTCCGTCCGTGATTACCATGGCCAGAGGATCGTTCAGCAGGGTCCTCAGGTTCTCTTCCTTCATTGCAAAGCCGGCCATGTTCACGCCAAGTTTCTCGCTCTGAAGCAGATACTTGATGGTTTCCCATTCGTCCTTGCCGGAAATGGCGCAGCACTCGTTGAGGTACTTGCCAGTGTATTTCTCGTTGCCCGGGGCAAAGCAGGCGGCAATCAGGATGCACTCAGGACCTCCGAGCCTCTTGACCCTTCCGAGAGCATATTCGCGGATGATCTTTTCTGTAGACGGATTCTCCAGCCTTGCCAGGATTTCCTTTGAAGAACCCTGTCTCTGAGCAAGAGGAATGAAGCAGTCCATTCCGGTAGAAAAAGCAGTGTAAGGGTAACGGTCAAAGTGGATGTCCATTCCGCTCTTCTCGGCATCGTGGATAAGTTTGAGCATGTTAGGAACCTTGTGCCAGTTGTTCTGGTTCTGGGCCTTCAGGTGAGAGATCTCCAGCCTTGCACCAGATTGCCTTGCAAGGGATATCGCCTCAGCGATGGCTTCCTCAACCCTGTCGTCCTCGTTCCTCATGTGGATGGCAAAGAGGGCGTCGTGCTTGGCAACAACTTTCAGAAGGGCGATGAATTCCTCGGTCCTTCCGTAGGAACCAGGAGTGTATTCCAGGCCGAATGAAAGACCCACTGCTCCCATTTCCAACTGCTTGTCCAGTATGTAACACATCTGTTTGAGCTGATCCGGGGTGGCAGCTACGTCGTTGTCTCCTACAACGATGTGACGGATGTCTCCGTGGCCTACATAGCTGCCGTAATTGATACCTATGGTGTTCTTTCTGAGAGCATCATAGAAACCGTCTATGTTCTGCCAGAATGGATAACCGAAACGAGTGGTATTCTTCCTCCTCTCATATTCAGCATCAGAGAAAGGGAACGGAGAATATCCGCAGTTGCCGCCGATGTCGGTGGTGATTCCCTGATGTATCTTGCTGTCTCCCAGCGGAGCCTCAAAAAGATTGGTGTCCGTGTGGCTGTGTATGTCAATGAAACCCGGGCATACAACCCTGTCTGAAGCATCAACCCAGTTGTTGCAGTTCTTCCCAAGCTTTGCAATGGCTGTTATCCTGCCGTTACGGATTCCTATGTCTGCCTTTACCGGAGCCTTTATCTCTCCGGTATAGACCATGCCGTTGGCAATGATGGTGTCAAATTTTTCCTTGGTAGACCAGCCTTCTGCAAAAGCGCTTGAAGCAAAAGCCTTTCCGCCAATGGCTGAGAGAGATGCAACTCCTCCCAGAATGACTGAAGCTTTCAGGAATTTTCTTCTGGATATGCCTTTGAGTTCCTTGTTGTTTTCCATATCTGTCATGTTTTTATTGTTTATTCATCGATGAATACCGGAAAAATCCTCTCAAATTTAGTAAAAATGGAGCCAGGTTGTTCCCCCTACTCTACAATAGCGTCCATGCCGTCGGACATCCACACCTTGAGCGAATCACCCTGGCTGTAGATCAGAAGGGCCTCTATGCCTTCTCTGGATGTGACAACTTCCCTGGCTTTGTCAAGTCCCAGTACCATGAGGTATGTGGCATAACCGTCCGCAACAGTTGCATTCTCGGCAACTACAGTGGCGCTCAGCAGGTTATGTTCAACCGGACGGCCGGTCTTGGGATTTATGGAATGGGAAATCTTCTTTCCGTCCTTGATATAGAACTTGCGATAGTCTCCGCTTGTCACAAGACCGCAGTCCTGTATGCGGACAACAGCCTGGATATCCGCTCCGGGAGAATTGTTTCCGTCTACAGGGCGGTCTATGCCCACGTTCCACGGAGTACCTGAAGGATTGACCCCCTTGGCATAAACCTCTCCTCCGATCTCCACCAGATAGTTGAGCGTTCCCATCTGGTCCAGTTTTGCAGCAAGATAATCAGCTGTATACCCCTGGGCGATCGCGTTGAAGTTGAGCCTGCATCTTGGATCATTCCTCAATATGGCCGGATCTTGTATTGTATCATTGTCATCCCTTAGCTTAAGGCATGGCTCAAAGTGCTCCATTCCGACAAACTCGAGCACGCTGTCAATCATGTGCTGGGTTACTTCCGTCCCGGTTCTGAAGCCAAATCCCCAAAGATCGAACAAAGGAGCGGCCGAAGCATCAAAAAGGCCTTCGCTTTCCTTGAACATCTTCAGGGCAGCATGGAAATTGTCCATGAAGATTTCATCAACGAACTCTTCTCCTTTTTCATTGAAGGCTGTAAGTACAGAAGACTTGTTGTAGCCGCTGACGGAATTGTCTATACGCTCAAGGCAGGCGTTGATGCTGTCCCGAGTAGCGGTAAAAGAAGCGTCCGAGGCTATCGACGGCTGGAAAACAATATGGAACGTGGTTCCCTGGGCCGTTCCGTCTATGGTGTAATACTTTGAGGCTGACCTCTCAGAGCAGGAGAAAGCCAGAGAGGCGGCAGCCGCCACAGCAACTGTAATCAATATTTTCTTCATATCCATCGCGATTACGATACAGGTGGCACGTTTTTGGTTGATAGGTCAAATTTACATAATAGTTAGCACATTTTTATTAAATTTGTGCGATTATCGATTGTTGAAAAATGAGAAGATTCTTAAGATATGCGGCCCTGTTGGCAGTTGCAGCCTCTGTTATGGTATCCTGCCACAAGAAAGAAAAAGAGAAACTGTACATGACAGGTGACCTGAGGCCGGGAATACCTGCCTACAAGTTAAGCGGTACAGCATGCTTATGCCGTACAGGTGGCATCACGATTCCGGCTACCGGGGTAAAGTACTTCTGGACAAACAGCTACAACACAAAAGATACCGCCTGGGTTGCAGACGGTGGCGTATACTATTTCGTTGTTCCGGATACCCTCGGCAAATTCTCCATTACCGAAACTGCAATGGCAGACGGTTACTACAGTGACATATCCCAGAACTACGTTACCTCCATCTGGCCTTGGCTGGGCGGCTCCCTACAAGGGCTTCCTGAACCAAAGGACTCCATCCAGGATTCAAGGGACGAGCAGTACTACCACACCGTTGAACTGGGCAACCTGATCTGGTTTGCAGAGAACCTCAACTACTACGGTTCTGGTACCGGATACGAGGCTTCTGACGATATCGGATATGTGACCGGAAGGCTTTACACATGGGAGGAAGCCACCCTCGGCGAAAGCGGAAGCGGCCTTGGCGGAGGTCCTGAGGGTGCCTGCCCAGAAGGCTGGTCCGTTCCTACCAACGAAGACTGGGAAGACCTGGCAAAGGCCCTCACAGGAAAGGATTTCCCGTTCTTTGACAAGTGGTCTGAAGTTGGAAACTTCGTGATGAACTATGCTACTTTCAACGGCGACAAGTTCTGGCCTTACAGCGTCAACACCAACCCTACCAATGAATTCGGTTGGAATGCGCTTGCTGCCGGTATGAGCCAGCACCAGCACCACAGTTTCCAGGGTCTGCTGTCCTATGCATATTTCTGGAGTTCCACCCAGAAAGACGGTCAGAATGCATACTACAGATACTTGTATTATGACCTTCCTGACTTCCCGTTCAACTTTGCAGAAAAAGACAGTCCGGGATTCTCCGTACGCTGTGTAAAGAAGAAATAGATTATCATCTTAAAAAAAAACTGACAATATGAAAAAGCTTGGATGTCTTGGCATCATTCTGATTGCCGTTGTAGCATTGGTACTTTGGGGATGGGGAAAATACAACTCCCTGGTTTCACAAGACGAGAACGTTAACAAAGCCTGGGCTCAGGTTGAAAACCAGTACCAGAGAAGAGCAGACCTTATCCCTAACCTGGTAGAAACCGTAAAGGGTTATGCAGAACATGAAAGCGAGACCCTCCAGAGCGTAATCGAGGCCAGGGCTAAGGCTACAAGCGTAACAGTAGATCCTAACAACCTCACAGAAGAGGCGCTCAAGCAATACCAGCAGGCTCAGGGAGAACTCACCAACGCATTGGGCAGACTGATGGTATCAGTAGAAAGATATCCTGACCTGAAAGCCAACCAGAACTTCCTGGAACTTCAGAGCCAGCTCGAGGGAACCGAGAACCGTGTAAACAACGCAAGAGACGAGTTCAACCAGGCCGCCCAGACCTACAACACAATGGTCCGCAAGTTCCCGGCCAACATAGTAGCTTCATTGTTCGGATTCAAGAACAAGAATTACTTTGCATCAGCCGAAGGAGCTTCAGAGGCACCAAAGGTTCAGTTCTAAGCAAAGCCGACCGTGTTTTTCCACCACAGGCTAATAAAGAGATCCGAGGAACGGAGTATCGTGTCGGCCATAAAGAAGGCCGAGCAGGATACTTCGGGTGAGATTCGTGTGCACATAGAAAACAAATGTCCCCTGGAGAGTCCTGTGGCCAGGGCCATTTTCATCTTTGACGCCATCGGAATGTTCGATACGGCCCAGAGGAACGGAGTGCTGATCTATGTCTCGCTCAAATCCAGGAAGTTTGCCATCATCGGCGATGTAGGCATCAACAATGTCGTAAAACAAGGGTTCTGGAACGGAGTCAAGGACTCTCTTGCAACTTACTTTGAAAAAGGAGAAATCGCCGAGGGCATCAAATATGCAGTTCTGGAAACTGGCAAATTGCTGAAGGATTATTTCCCTCATAAAGAAGACGACAAGAACGAACAGCCAGATGAGATTTCATACGGCAGATAAAAAGTTCAGGACGGCCATCTTTGCCTCCCTGCTGGCAGCATCAATGCTGCTTGCAGGCAACGGCTATGCACAGAGGGGAGAAATTCTCCAAGAATTCAATCCAGTAACCGCAGAACGTCTGGACTCCCTCAATTCGGTTTCACGTCAGGCGGCTGAAAAGACCCTCCAGGATGTTGCCTTGAGGAAAGATGAAAACGGAAACCTGGTTTCTACCTCATGGGGTCCGGTAACAGCCACCAATCCGTATGTGAGTGCACCTGCCCGGAACCTTGAAAATGCCAGGCAGGCATACCTCAACTCCCGCGATGCTGACGGAGACATTCCTCAAAGGCCTTATCCCCCGCATCTTGTAAATGATTTTACCGGCATACTTACCAGTAGTCAGGCGGACGCTCTTACGATCCGCTGCAACGAGTTTGCCAACAAGACTTCAAACCAGGTTGCAATAGTAATACTACCAAGACTCTGGGGCAAGTCCCCTGCAGACGTCGCCTACAAGATTGGAAAGAAATGGGGTGTAGGTCAGAGCAAGTTTGACAACGGAGTAGTCTTTCTGGTAAAGCCCAAGGTCGGCGATGAAAAAGGCGAGGTGTTCATTGCCGTGGGAGACGGACTTGAACCGGTGCTCACCGATGCTTTTACAAAAAGGATAATAGAACTCCGCGTCATTCCTGCCTTCAAGGAAAACGATTACTACAACGGAATAAACGACGCCCTGAACATAATCTTCCCGGTTGCCAGCGGAGAGGTTTCCACTGATGAATTTGCCTACAAAGGAGAGGATTCAGGAGCAGGATTCATGGGGCTTCTGATGTTCATCTTCTTCATTGCCATCATCCTCATTGCTTTTGGGTCTTCAAACAACAAGAACAACAACTTTGGCAGCGGAAACCGCAGAGGAGAAGACTTCTCTGCAGGATACATCCTGGGTAACATCCTAAGCAGCCTTGCCAGAGGAGGATTCGGCAGCACCGGACACTCCGGAGGCTGGGGCGGCTCATCCGGCGGATGGGGCGGAGGCGGATTCGGAGGCTTCGGCGGCGGAGGATTCTCCGGCGGCGGAGCAGGCGGCAGCTGGTAGCTAAAGCCTGAAAGCCTCAAGCTCAGCTACCGCGTCTGCAAGTTCCCTCTGGGATTCCAGGCATTTCTCGTATGCCGAGAAATAATACTCCATTTCCAGAAGATAATTCAGCAGGGAGAGTTCACCTCCCATGTAAGCCTTGTACAGAAGTTCGTCCCCTCTGCTGGAAGCAAAGAGCTTGCGGTATCCTTCCACTACATCCTGCAGCGCCACCGCTTTTGCGTGCAGGCTCTTCAGGCTGGAATAATACTGCATCCGGGCATCTTCAACCTCCATCTTAGCCGTGGCTGCCTCAGCCTTGGCCTGCCTCACCCTGCCGCTGTTCTCCCACAGAGGAATGCTCATCCCGACTGACACGCCACTGAACTTCTCTGTCCGCAGATATTCTCCGGCAAAGCCAACTGAAAACTTTGGAAGGGTGCTGCGGCGGACAACTTTTACGGCCTTGTCCGCCTCCTCTGCCTTTGACTTCAGATAGGCCAGGGCTGGATTCTCATCCTTGACTGACTCGTACCACGATTCAAAGTCATAAGGAATTACAGGGGTCGAGAAAACCGAATCTTCAAGAATCACACGCTTTCCGCCGTTCATTCCTTCAAGGACGGCAAGGAGTCTTTTCTTTTCGGCGTCCAGACTCTTCATCCGGCTTTCCATGCCGGCAAGATTCATCTGGGCCTTGTTGTACTCCAGGATGTTGGTCTGCCCCTTGTCAAGCATTTTCCTGTTGGCCTCGGCGATTGTCATTGCATTTGCCATCTGTCTGGAATAAAGGTTCATCAAGGCATTGCAGGCAACAAGTTCAAGGCAAGTCTTCTTGGCAGTCAGGAGTATCTCCATGCGCTGCGCCCTGTAGTTGTATTCCTCTGAATTGTTCTTCTGCTCGGAGAGGGCCTTTTTTGAGGAATACAAAGAAGGAAAGTCAAAAGACTGCCTGACATTCACGTTCTTCTTCCCTCCAGGGGCTCCCCACATATATCCGAACTCAGCCTCGGGGTCTGGCGGGGCAAGAGATGTACGGTTCTCCGCCCTGGCAGCTTCCTTCCTGCCGGAAAGGGCCGCCAGAGTTGTGTTGTTCTCTTCTATCTGCCTGAGGATATTGTCTATGTCTTGACAAAAGGCCTGGGCAGACAGCATCATTATCGCGATTATGATTGTAATCTTTTTCATTTTCCTCATTTAGAAACATTACTGCCGCGTCTGCGGTACCACTGGTAAAGAATTGGCATCACGAATATGTTCAGCAGGGTGGAAGTAATCAGTCCTCCCAGCACAACTACCGCCATAGGGCTCTGGATCTCGTTACCCGGTTTGTCTGAATTTATTATCAGAGGAATCAGGGCAAATGCGGAGGTCAGGGCTGTCATCAGTATAGGGTTAAGCCTGTCGGCCGAACCGAGCATTATGGTATCCTTCAGGCTCTTTCCCTCGGCCTGCAGATGTTCGTAACGTGAAATCAGGAGAATACCGTTACGGGTAGCCACACCGAACAGGGTGATGAAGCCGATAATTGAAGGAATGCTCACAACCCCCGACGTGAAGAATATTGCCATTACTCCGCCTATAAGGGCAAGCGGAAGGCTGACCAGTACAAGCAGCGACAGGGATACCTTGCGGAACTCTCCCATAAGAAGCAGGAATATTATTATCAGGGAGATTACGGTAGCCAGGGCGAGAGTCCTGGATGCAGACCTTGCGCTTTCAAACTGTCCGCCGTATTCTATCAGATAACCTTCCGGCAGATGGATCTGTTCAGAAACTCGCTGCTGAATGTCTTCAACCACACTGGAGACATCACGGCCTGAAACATTGGCTGAAACCACCAGCTTCCTCTGAACGTTCTCCCTGGAAATGGTATTCGGGCCGCCGGCTGAAACAATCTCGGCAACAGATTCCAAAGGTACCTTGCCTCCGTCCTGGGTATCTATGAGGGCCTTTCCTATATCGTCCAACTTCTGGGTATAATCTTCATCCATCTTGAGGACAAGGTCAAAACTTCTCTGCCCCTCGTAGATGTCTCCTACTTTCTTGCCGCTGAACGCCGTTGAGACAAAGTTGTTGAACTCCTCCATGGAGATGCCGTAGCGGGCCAGAGCAGTACGGTTGGCACGTATCTGAAGCTGCGGAGTTTCAGTCTGTTGCTCCACGGATACGTCCACAAGCCCTTCCACATCTGATATCGCAGACTTTATCTGGTTGCCTATCATGAACATGCGGCTTATGTCAGTGCCGAATATCTTTATTGCTATGGCAGCCCTGGTGCCGGTGAGCATGTGGTCTATGCGGTGCCCCAGAGGCTGTCCTATCGTAGAAGCCACGCCGGGTATTGAAGACAGGCATTCCCTCATGTGGTTGAAGACTTCTTCCCTTGAACGTTTTCCAAGCTTGAACTGGACGTCTATCTCCGCACTGTTGGTAGACTGTGAGTGTTCATCCAACTCTCCCCTGCCCGTCCTTCTGGCAGTTGCCGTAACCTCCGGAATCTTAAGAAGTTCCTTTTCTATCAGATTTCCAAGCTGGTTGCTCACATCAAGTGAGACACCAGGAGTTGCCACTGCAGAAATCGTTGCAGAACCCTCGTTGAAATCAGGCAGGAAGCTCCGCCCCATCGAGAAGAAGAATACAAGGGCTGCCGCCAGCAGTGCTCCCGTAAGCACAAGAACCGTCCTTCTGATTTTCAATACTTTAGAAAGGGCCGCAGTATAAACCTTGTTGATCCAGGCCGTAAACCTCGGCTCCTTCTGTGTCTTGTCGAGATATTTTGGAGAAGAAAGAAGCAGGCGGCACATCAGAGGAGTGAGGGTCATGGCCACTATCAGCGACATGAAAAGTGAGATTATGTATGTGATTCCAAGCGGCTTGAGCATCCTGCCTTCCATTCCGGAAAGGAAGAAAAGAGGGATGAAAGCCACCATGATGATGAACGTAGCGTTCAGGATAGAAGCCCTAATCTCCTTGGAAGCCTCATAAACTATTTCCATTGCCGGAAGCCTCTCCGCCTCTGGTTTCTGCCTGTTCTGTTTAAGTCGCTTGTACACATTCTCCACATCTATGATGGCATCGTCCACCAGAGAACCTATCGCTATGCACATTCCTCCGAGGGTCATGGTGTTGATGTTCATTCCCAGGAAATACATGACCAGCAACGTGCCCAGCAGTGAAAGAGGTATCGCAATAACGGATATGACGGTTGTCCTGAAACTGTTCAGGAAGAGCACCAGAATCACTATCACAAAGAAGGCGCCTTCCAGAAGAGCTCTTCCTACGTTGTTCACCGATGTCTCTATGAAATCAGCCTGACGGAATATCTTGGTATCCATCTTTACATCGGGAGGAAGGGAAGCCTGCACGGAATGCAGGTTTGCCTCTATCTTTTGGGTGACGTCCAGTGTATTGATGTTAGGCTGCTTGGAAACGGAAAGGATGATGGCCGGAGATGCATTCTGGGATGCATGCCCCATCTTGACGGCCGGGGCGATGACCACATCGGCGACATCCGAGACTACAACCGGAGTGGTGCCGCTCATCTTGACAAAAGTGGATGAAAGTTCCTCCAACGAACTTGTACGGCCCATTCCCCTCAGGGCAAACTCATTGCCAAAGTCTCGGACCACTCCTCCGGAAGAATTCTGGCTCATTGAAGCCACGGCTGCTTCCAGCTGGTCCATGCTCACACCGTAAGCGTCCATCCTGCGGGGATCTGCTATCACCTGGTACTGCTTGTAGTCTCCGCCTATCACGGTTACCTGTGAAACCCCGCCGGTGGAAAGTATCGCGGGCTTGATCACCCAGTCCGCAAGAGTACGGAGGTCCATCATAGAAGTGGAATCTGCCTGAAGCCCCACAAAAAGTATCTCACCCATCACGCTCGACTGCGGAGCCAGAACGGGAGTTATGCCTTCGGGCAGAGACTCGCTGAGGGCCACCATCTTCTCGCTGATTATCTGGCGGGCCTTGAATACGTCCATGCCCCAGTTGAACTCGGCCCATACAAAGGAATAGCCGAATGTTGAAGCGGACCTCACCCTGCGGACATTGGTCGCTCCGTTCACGGCCGTCTCTATCGGAAAGGTAACCAGGGTCTCCACCTCTTCGGCGGCCATCCCCGGCACTTCGCTCATGACTACAACGGTAGGAGCGGTAAGGTCAGGAAAGACATCTACATCCATCTGTCTTGCGGACCAGATGCCGCCTATGGCAAGCAGCACCGCACCCATCAGGACAGGAAGCCTGTTCCTGAGTGAGAAACGTATAAGAGAATTAATGAGATTCATACGCAGCCCTCCCCTAGTGAACGTGACCTGAATGGGCATCCAGCTTTCCGGCAGCCTGGGACAGTTTCACAAGGACAGCTCCCTTTCCTACAACTCTCTCTCCTTCTGAGAGCCCTGACAGTATTTCTCTGCGAATGCCGTCGGAAGCTCCAAGACTGACTTCTCTCTTCTCAAACAGTTCCGGAGTAAGCTGTACGAATACAAAATAATTGCCCATTTCCTCCACGATCGATTCTACTGGTACGGAAAGGCCGGCCCTGCCGCTTTCACATACAAGGAAAACTTCCATGAACGTTCCCGGAAGAATGTCTCCCTTCCTCCGGATCTGGAAAGTAACCGGAATCAGCGGAGAATCTGCACCTATGCTCTTCCCGTATGAAAGCATGCTGCCTCCCAGGTCTTCAAGTGAAAGCACTTCGCCTGAAGGCATCCTGACGTTTACCGAAGAAAGACCGCCCAGGGCAGAAAAATACTTTGGCTGGAGTTCAGCTTTCAGATACATGCTACCGCCTTTGGATATGGTCATCACAACCTGACCTGTTTCTACAAATCCACCGCTGCGGGCATTGACAGAGGTGACGTAGCCCCCTATCGGAGACGTAACCCTCTGTTTTCCTGACGAATATCCACGTCTTAGATTATCGTATCTGGCTTTGGCAGCCTCAAGGTTACGCTTTGCGGTCTGGAGGTCGCTCTGCGATACTATCCTGTCCTGCGCCAGAGCAGCCTTCCTTTCGTACTCGCTCAGGGCCAGGTTATAGTCGCTCTCAGCCTGGCTTGACATTACAGCTATGTTTCCCTCGTCCTTAAGGCCGCTGTTGTCAACGGTAAAAAGAAGCTGCCCGGGTGAAACCTGTTTTCCTTCTACTATCGCATCCGAAGAAAAGGTAACGGTCCCAGCAACAGGAGTTGTGATAACCCGCTCATCTCCCAGTGAAGGAAGAACCTGGGCCATTGTCTTTATGACCTGTCCCAGTTTGCCTGCATGGCATTCCTCAGTGGAAAAATCAATCTTCCAGCTCTGCTCCTTTGGAAAGACTATCGCATTGCTGTTTTTTATTTCAGCTTCCTCTACCGCTTCGTCAGCTGATTCTTCATTGTCAAAAACAGTTACCGGCACAGAAACAGTATCGGGATTATCGCCTGATATCTCAAAAGTTATAGTGCCGCTCCCTGCAGCTGAAGGATGGAATTCCAGTTTGTAAACGCCTGGAGAAGAAGGCTCTTCAACAACTACCACATCCGGCTTGCCCACGTTCAGAGAAGCCTTTAGAGCGCCTTTTTCGACAGGCTTGAAATCCTTGAGCCGAGTCAGATGAACAAGAACATGTGCATGTTCACCTGCAACCATCGGATCAACTTCTGCAAAAATTTCGTGAGTATCTGAATATGAGGTGAGGAAAAAAGCTTCGTGATGACCATTCTCTTTTTTGTCATGGTCATGGTCATGACATCCGGCAAGAGCAACTGCCGAAATGACCATAGCTAAAATAGCATGTCTGAATTGCATTTTATGAAATTTGATGTTACTGAATGTTATTTGACTCTCCGGACATAATTATCCGGACAATGCCGTACGGCAATGACATTCAGCACATCGGAGGAGCCCTCAGACCTGCGGGCAGGAGAATTGTCTTCAGCGGCAGCGGACAATTGCTGTCCGGCAGACAGAAATCACATGAAGCAAGCGGCTCAAGGATTAATGTTTCAACCAGCGTTGCAGAAAAAACGAGAGGCAGGGAACAGGTATTCCTGACAAGGAAAATATCTGCCTCAGCGATAATGCACTCGTCCGGAGCTCCGCCCTCCCCTTCAGTTACGGGACAGTCAGCCGGAGAGGCCTGGCCTGAGACCGATGCTACAACTATCTCCACTGCTCCATGATGATGATGCGGAACAAGCACATGCGAGAGCAAGGCCAGGTTGGCTATCATCAGAAGGAATATGGAGAGGGATTTCTTCATCGCTGAGCAAAGATAGTAAATTTATCTGAAGATCTTAAGGTTAGATGTTTTGTTCCAACCGGAGTATACGGTATTCTGATCTTCTTTGGTAATCTTGACGTCACGGTTGACCGGACGCTCTTCATCCTTGAGGGAATGTGAAAAGAGCCAGTCGTAAATCTTAGGCATGTAGAAATATCTTGCAAGATAGGAGTGGGAAGCTCCTATGAGCCATTCATACCTAAGACGCGATGCCAGATGCTTGCTTTCCAACTGCTTTACAATATCCTGCGAAGCCTTGACAGACACCAGTTTGTCTGCAGTTCCGTGAATAATCCAGAGAGGGACCTGCCCCATGTTGCTCACGTCCTTGGCCGTAGTCCCGCCGCATAAAGCCACGGCCGCAGCCACCCTGTCCGGCTTTGCTGCAACAAAATCCAGAGTCCCGTAACCGCCGAGGCTCATCCCAAGGACATATACCCTTGACGTATCATAGGGATACTCTACTTTGAGCCAGTCAAGTATCCTGCAAAGTTTGTCAGGATTCCACCATTCCCCCGGATTCTGCGGAGCCAGCACCAGGGCCTGGATGTGCCGTCCGCGTTCCACGCAGTCTATGCTCCCGTAGCGGCGTACTTTCTCCAAGTCATTGCCGCACAAACTCTTGCCGTGAAGGAACAAAACCAATGGAGTATCTTTGCACAATGTGTCTTTCCTGTCATATCCGGCAGGAGTATAAAGCCAGAAATTATAGCTTCCTTCAACCTTTTTCCGCATGGCTCTCAAGACGGGTTCCCTTGCAGCCATGAGGCTGTCCTTGATATGCGAGCGCTTCAGACTGTCTGCTACTGCCTGCATCCTCAGGCTGTCATCCTCAACCATCCTCACGAACCTGCCCTGAGCTTGCCCGCAGACACCAAGCAGACAAACGGCACATACTGTCAGTAATAATCTCTCAAATTTCATAACTCGGCAAAGTTACCGATTTTTATTTTATCACGAATTTGTAGATGCCGTTCACCCTTGATCCGACCACTGCCGCATTGCCGTGAACAGTTGGCGAAGACTCGAAATTATATGCCACTTTACGGGAGTGGATTACCGTACCTGTCTTGGCATCAATCAGATATATGAAGCCTTCTCCATCGCCTGTAAATATGTACATATTGTCTTCCTTGTCGTAGAAAGCCACTGGAGAGGACCAGCAGAAATTATGGAACGGGACGCTGTAGAGAACGCTTCCGTCTGTTGTTGACAGGGCCATCAGCTCTCCTTTGGCTTTGGACGACTTGTTGCGGCAGACGTTTGCAAATATCATGTTGCTGCAGTTGCCTCCGCCAAGCAAAGGAGTGGAATAGACTCCTCCGTCCAGTATCTTTCCTCCAAGGTCTATCCTTGTGCACGGTATCTTCTGTTCCCAGACAATACTGCCGTCAAGTCCGTTGATTTTCAGAAAATGGCAGTTGCCGGCCATGCCCTGCCGGTCTACCTCGCTTGCAGCAAAGATGTATGGAACTCCCTCTTCCAGGCGGCATACTACAGTTCCGTCAGAATCGTCATGGTTGTACAGATGCCATACCGGCTTCATGGTATTGAGGTTGATGCAGACAATGTTGCCGTGGTTGTCCTGCCACCATCCGTAATTGCGCCAAATGGCTATGCTGGATTCTATCCCGGGAGCCACCCCGTTGACTTTATATCGCAGAGTTTCAAGAAGCCTGAGACCTCCCTGCTCCCTTTCAAACTTGTAAATGCTGCCGTTCTCGCCGGGCCAGATCAGATAGCCTCCGGCAACAACCGGAGATGAGTCAAATGCGCCCCAGTTTCTCCAGGCCTTGCTGTCTGAAAACCTGTAGGTTATCTGATGCTTGAGAAGATCCACGCAGAGAAGGCACATAGGTGTGCTTCTTGATACTCCCTGGCCTATGTAAAGGTTTTTCAGCTCAGGATCCAGAGAAGGAGACCCCTTGATTGTGTTAAGTACGTTAAGATCCTTGCGCGTGCGTGTTCCGGTATTGAAATCCAGGAAATATGCCCTTGCGTTCAGCGATGTGAAAATGATTTCCTCCCCGCTGAAACTGCTGTCGGCCAGAACGCCGGCGCTGCGGAACTTATCAATGTCATCTTCCTTCCAGCGGACATATACAGGCTGGCCCGTCCATCCGGTTCCGCCTCCCCAGTTGCCAAGGCGGGTATTGAAATTATCTTCAGGGGTGTTGAACTTCCAAGATATTTCAACAGTATCCGGCCTATGTTCCAGACGGCCTCCGAAAGAAGCGTCGCGGAGCATGTTCCTCCTGAAGGTAAAAGACGAAAAATCAGACGCATACCTGTCATCAACATCTTTCAGGAAATGGTCCAGGCTGTCTGATTTCTCCACCACGAACACAACTTTTCCGGCAGATGCGTATGATGTATCCGGAAGGAAGAGTTCCTCCAGTGGAACCACCTTCTCCAAAGTGTCGGCAGGAGCCGGGCTCTCTCCCCCATTTCCGGAGGTTCCCTTGCAAGAACAAGTCAGGATCAGAACAAAGGATAAAACAGCATAAAAAGCTCTCTTTATCGCGATAAAGAAATAGTTTTTCATAGGTCGGGCTTATTTTCTAAATTTGTGCTGCCTTGAGGCATTTGCACTAACAGATTGTAAAGATAAGCATAAATGGAGAATTTTAAGGAACGCCTGGCTGCGTTAAGGAGGTCTCTTTGACTATGACGGCAAGGTCAAGGAGATAGAAGAAAAAGAAAAGATAACAACTTCCGCAGGTTTCTGGGACAACGCCAAGGAAGCCGAGGCCTTTGTAAAGAAGCTTTCCGGACTCAAGTTCTGGGTAAAGGAACTTGATGCCCTAAAGTCTGAAGGAGAAGACCTTGAGGTACTTAAGGAAATGGAAGCATCCGGTGAAGAGATAACCCAGGCAGAAGATGCCCTGGAAAAACACCTTGAAGACATAGAGTTCAAGAGCATGCTCTCCCAGGAGGGAGACAACCTTGGAGCGCTGGTAAAGATAAATTCCGGAGCCGGAGGAACCGAAGCCAACGACTGGAGTTCCATGCTCATGAGGATGTACTCCAGATGGGGAGAGCGCAACGGCTACAAGGTTACTGTCACAGACCTCCTGGAAGGCGATGAGGCAGGCATCAAATCCGCCACGCTTCAGATTGAAGGAGACTACGCTTACGGCTATCTGAAAGCCGAGAACGGAGTGCACCGCCTGGTACGTATATCCCCTTACAACGCCCAGGGAAAGAGACAGACAACCTTCTCTTCAGTTTTCGTATATCCTCTGGTAGATGAGAGCATTGAGATAGTTATCAACCCTGCAGACCTGGAATGGGATACCTTCCGTTCTTCCGGAGCCGGAGGACAGAATGTCAACAAGGTTGAAACAGGCGTAAGGGTAAGGCACATCCCTACCGGAATAGTTGTGGAGAATACGGAAACCCGCAGCCAGCTGGACAACCGCCAGAATGCCCTGCGGATCCTCAAATCTCACCTGTACGAACTAGAACTCCAGAAGAAAAGGGCCAAGCAGGCCGAACTGGAAGGCCAGAAGAAGAGGATTGAATGGGGCAGCCAGATACGAAGCTACGTACTTCACCCGTACAAGATGGTCAAAGACCTGCGCACCGGAGTGGAAACTGCAGATACCCAGGCTGTTCTCGACGGAGACCTGAATGAATTCATGAAGGCTTTCCTGATGGGCAAGAAAAGAGGTGACAAGGATATCGAAGAGGATCTTGAATAACAGTATCAGCAAAGTTTAAAACCGACAAGTAACAAACATCACAAAAACTTACAGACATGGCATACAAGTACGCACCAATGTTCCAGCTTGGGGAAGACACCACGGAATACTACCGCATCCCCGGTTCGGAAAAATTAGTTTCCACCTCCAAGTTCGAAGATCATACAATACTGAAAGTGAAGCCTGAAGCGCTTACACTGATAGCTCAGCAGAGTTTCCACGACTGCGAGTTCATGCTGCGCCGCTCCCATAATGAGCAGGTGGCCGCCATCCTCAACGATCCGGAGGCGAGTGAGAACGACAAATATGTGGCCCTTCAGTTCCTGCGCAACGCCGAATGCGCCGTGAAGGGCGTGCTGCCTTTCTGCCAGGATACCGGCACCGCCATCATCCACGGCGAAAAAGGACAGCAGGTATGGACCGGCTTCGAGGATGAAGAAGCCCTCAGCCTCGGCGTATTCAACACCTATACCCAGGAGAATCTTCGTTACAGCCAGAACGCTCCGCTGGACATGTACAACGAGGTGAACACCAAGTGCAACCTCCCTGCACAGATTGACCTTGAAGCTGTAGAGGGTGATGAATACCGCTTCGTGATGGTGGCAAAAGGTGGCGGCAGCGCCAACAAGACATACTTCTACCCGATGACTAAGGCCACCATCCAGAACGAAGGAACCCTGCTTCCTTTCCTGGTTGAGAAGATGAAGACTCTGGGTACTGCGGCCTGCCCACCTTACCACATCGCATTCGTAATAGGCGGCACATCAGCGGAGAAAAACCTCCTCACCGTAAAGCTCGCCAGCATAAAATACTACGACAGCCTTCCTACTACGGGAGATGAGACCGGCCGCGCATTCCGCGACATCGACCTTGAGCTGAAACTGCTGAAGGAGGCGCAGAAGATAGGCCTCGGAGCCCAGTTCGGCGGCAAGTATCTTGCCCACGACATCAGAGTAGTGCGTCTTCCAAGGCACGGTGCCAGCTGCCCTATCGGCATGGGTGTAAGCTGCTCGGCCGACCGCAACATCAAGAGCAAGATCAACGCCGACGGTGTCTGGATCGAGAAGTTGGATGCCAATCCATCCGAACTCATTCCGGAAGAATACCGTAAGCCGGGCGAGGGAGCTAAAGGCATCGAAATCGACCTCGACAATGGAATCGACTCTGTGCGTGCCGAACTGACCAAGTATGAGGTCGGAACCCGCGTGAATCTCAAGGGAACCATCATCGTGGCACGCGACATCGCCCACGCCAAGTTGAAAGCCCGCCTGGATGCAGGAGAGGAGATGCCTGCCTACTTCAAGGATCATCCAATCCTCTACGCAGGCCCAGCAAAGACTCCGGAAGGATATCCGTGCGGGAGCATGGGTCCTACCACCGCTAACCGCATGGATCCTTATGTGGATGAATTCCAGGATCACGGCGCTTCGCTGGTGATGATAGCCAAGGGTAACCGCACCCAGGCTGTCACCGATGCCTGCCACAAGCACGGCGGATTCTATCTTGGAACCATTGGCGGAGTTGCCGCAGTGCTCTCTCAGAGCAGCATCCGCAGCATAGAGTGCGTGGAATATCCGGAACTCGGAATGGAGGCAATCTGGAAGATTAAGGTTGAGGATTTCCCTGCTTTCATCCTCGTAGATGACAAGGGCAACGACTTCTTTGCAAAGTTCAAATAGCCTTTGTGTATAAACCGTCAGGCACAGGCACACAGGCCCCATCCATCATATTGGAAGCGTGCCCATCAAGACCATTGCTCTAGGGGCGTGCCCGGCAGGACCATTGCCCTAGGAGCGTGCTCGACAGGACCATTGCCCTAGGAGCGTGCCCGGCAAATGACTGATTTACTGCGCATTATAAAATTATCTGTATGCAAAAACGCATACAGATAATTTTATATATAGCTATGTATCAAATACTTATTGGTCACGTCAACCAACATCTCAAATACTTACTGGTCACGCTTGCCGATATTATATCCGGAGGTCAAGTTACCCGGACTTACACACTGGCTATCCGCCAATTATGAATTGGGCAAATTCAGCAAGAACCCTGCCTATGATATCCCTTACATTTAGGCAACCGTCTATTATCTGGTTGCATTGTTCCATTTCTCTTTTGACATCCTCAAAAGCGTCCTTCCAATTTGGTTCTACCGGACCTGAATATCCAGGAGATTTCTGCTTTTCAAGTTCTCTGTACCGCTCTTGCAAAGCGTCCAAACGGCTGTGTTGTGCCTTGACTACTTCAGGAATATCAGACATAGGCACGGCAAACTCCTTTCCCGGAACCTTAACGGCAATCTGTGATGCTGTTACGGTAAACTCCTTCTTCTGGCAATCAGCAGACAAGACAAACTGGACAAAGACATTCGGCCCTAAAGCCACAACATTGGAATTGGACTCAATGAAACTCGCTGCTCGTTTTTGCTTCAGAGACTTACTGGACTTATGCTTGAAGGTACTGGAAACAGAGCCGAAATTCTCACCCGGAACAAAGCCCTGGCCTCTCATATCCACAACCGGCCCAAAAAGCAGAGCCAGTGCTGCAATAAACAGTTTACGAACGCCTTTCATACTTAGAGTTTATTATGTTCAACGACAATAGTGCAAGATAATCAAATCCCGGCAAAGAACAGCCACTACAAGCAAAACACTCAGTTATTCAACTGCGGTAATAACGCCTCAAAGTCCGCTCAATCCTCACATTATATCAAAAAAGAGAAGCTGGGCAAAAGACCAGCTCCCCTTAACACTATTCAAGCCATTGTGCTTATTCCTGCAATTACTGATTAAGGAACCTCCACAATCGTTGTTCCGTAATCAGCTGGATTGATGGTAGGCCAGAGCTCGCCCTCGCCAAGCATGTACTGTACGGTTGCTCCCGCCTTGACCCTCACTGTAGTAAGTGAGGTCTGAGGCCAAGCAGCCAGATAGCGCAGCCTGTTGCAGTTGCTGATATCGAGAGTAGTAATGTTGTTGCCAAAGCAATCGAAAATCCACAATTCGGTAAGGCCGCTTACATCCAAAGAAGTAAGGTTATTGTTATAACATTCCAACTGGTCTAACAAATGGTTTGCACTCAAATCCAAAGAGGTAAGTGCATTGTTATAGCATACCAGACCGGTCAGACTTGCATTATTGCTCAGATTCAAAGATGACAATTGGTTATTATTACAAGTAAGATATGTCAGTTTTGTATTGGCAGACAAATCCAAAGAAGTGAGCCTGTTGTTGGAAATATACAGATGCTCGAGATTGCTCACTGCAGCAAGGTCCAGCGAATCTGAAGATACAATCAAGTTGTCATCAATGTGGAGGTCCGTAAGACGAAGATTGTCACCGCTGAACTGAATAGAAGTCAGTTTGTTATCCCAAGCCCCTATATTACCCAGGTTACTGTTGGAAGATACATTCAGATTGGTAAGTTCATTAGCGTAGCAGTTAAGGCCTATCAGGGCATAATTCTGGCTTACATCAAGCGATTTAAGTTTATTGTCATTGCAATTGAGATATTGGAGAGAAGGGGCTCTTGTCACACCAAGTGAATCCAACTGATTGAAGCCGCAGTCAATCTCTATCAGGGCAGGGCACTCATTTACACCCAGATATTGCAAAACATTATTTTTTGCGGATAGTATTGACAAGTTCTCGCATCCGTCAACAATCAACGTAACCAGAGAAGGCATATTATTGATCGTCAATCTGGTGAAGAGATTGGATCCCAATTCCAAATACCTCAGTTTTGGATTAGCCGTACCACTTATTGTTATGCTGGTCAGTTTGTTGTTATAGGTACCTACCTGATCGATTTCCGGATTCGAAGAAAGATCCAGGCTTGTAAGCTGGTTGTCGTAGCAGATAAGAGAAGAGAGGGCCGGACAATGACTCAGGTCTATTGATGTCAAATTATTATTCTCACGAACATCCAGTTGCTTGAGGGCTGGATTGTTTGGTAAATTGATGGATGACAGAACTCCAACGCATTCACCTTCCGCCGTTTGCCCGCCAATACATATCAACTGCTTAAGATTTTGAGCCCCGCTCACGTCAAGAGATTCTAATCTGGTGCATGCACGAAGGTCTGCGCTTAGGAGAGCCGGATTATTGGAGAATTCTATAGCAGTAGCGGAATTATTGTAATAACATTTGAATGTTTGAAGTTTTGTAAGAGTAGACAGAGGAATGTTTTCTATAGGGTGCTTTGAAACATCAAGACTGACCAGGTTGGTGAAATGCTCCAGGCCTCCAAGAGATCTTATCACATCATCAGCAACGGTCAGGTCTATATTAAGTTGTGCCTTTGCCTCGTTCAAGCTGATTTCCCCGTCTCCGTCAGTATCAAAGTTTGCCTTTGAAACACAATATGCCTTAAAGGCCGGATCGGAGAACTCAACGTTAATACCGGTATAGTCCGGAGTAACCTCAAGAGCAGGGACGCTTTTCATGGCACTGCGGTTGATAGTGAATGGAGCAGATGAAGAAATTGTTTTTTCATACACCCCTCCAAAGCCATCGGTTACAGTCACTTTCACGCCTCCTGTGAATGTTGTAGGAGGAAGAACAAAAATAAATTCTGTCGGCTCCGTGCTGCTGGAGCCAATTCTAACAGGAACTGGAGCTCCAGTCTCATCAAATGGGGCATAAAGGGTAATGCTGCCGGTAGCTGAAGCATCCATGACTACTGACGGATTCCCACCAGAAACAGGGGTGACTACGGCCTTGCCTGCAAGCTTTTCTCCATTGTTTCCTTCGAGTTTGATGCTTTTTATACTTATGTTGTTTCCCCAGAAACGGAAACGAAGGAAACCGCAGACATTCTTGAAGCCAAGAAAATCGTCATCGCTTACAGCTACCATAGTATTGGCTCCTACACCAAATGAGCCTTCTTTGTATGTTTGAACGGAAGGGAGATTCAAAGATATGTTATACGGCTCATAATCGCTGATGGAAGTTGTGGAAGAATAAGGATAAACAGCATAAAAATGAGGAACCTCGTTACCGGTACCAAAGGTTGTGGTAACAGGCTCGAAATCACCGCCGTTGTCCCCGTCTCTCCCTGTAAAACGGAATTCTTTGTTACGGGTACTCTGGACAAAAATAGAAATTCTGTCATCTGCATTCCACCTAAGACGAAGGTGATCGTCTGCAAAAACTTTAGTATCTGGTTCGGAAGGTTGTTCAAAACTTGAGTGGAAGATCAGCCCTTCAGATCCGTCCTGCCGCAGAAATGATTCAGGAGCATCATCTTCCTTGCTGCAAGCAAAAACAGTCATCGATGCCAATAGTAATAGAAAGAACTTTCTCATGGTGTTTAGTTTTGTTAATCTATACTCTTTTTTGAATTTCAATATCGTTAAATCTTACACATTGCCTTTTAGTTTCCAGTAGAGCCTTGGGCAAAAATTATTGTGTTCCACGGCTCTCTTTGTGGGTCAATTACAGTATAATTGTCTTCGGCACGATAAGTGATGTTCTGGCCTAAAGCTATAGTCAAGTATCTAATTGAACCAGTTGCAGTTGAAGCCCAAGCCCCTAGATCAGTCATCTGAGTATTATTTACCACGCTCAGACTTGTCAGGTTATTGTTGTAGCAATAAAGTTTTGACAGCACCGTATTGCCAGACACATCCAAAGTGGTTATCTGGTTGTGAGTGCAGGAAAAAACATCAAGTGCACTATAGTTACCGGCATAAAAACTGCCCGAGAAATTATTGTGATCTATCAGGAGGTTTTTAAGTGTACTGTTGCCTCCTTTCCAACCGATGAGAGAACTAAGCTGATTGCTCGAAGCGTCCAAACTGATTAATATGGTGGCGCCTAAAGAAAGAGAAGTCAATGAATTGTACACACAGTCCAGATATTCTAGATTTGAAAGCCCAGCAAGGTTCAACTGAGTCAGGTCATTTGATCTTACATTCAGACGGTTCAGATTTGAAAGTCCCGTAAGGTCCAACTGAGTCAGGTCATTTGAACTTACATCCAGACGGTTCAGATTGGAACAACCGGAAAGTGATATATTTTCCAATGAATTGGATGAAAGGTCAACTTCCTGAAGGGAACTGCAGCCGTCCAGGGAAACGTTTTTCAAACTGTTTTTCCCGTTTATGGTCAGCTCTGTGAACGGATTCTCGTCGGCTTGAATAGACTCCAGCCTATTATTCTGACCTGTAATGAGAGATGTCAGGTTGTTATTGGTGCAGACAAGGCTCTTGAGATTGGTGTTTGCACTTATGTCAAGGGTTGTGAGACGATTGTAGTTGACCCGCAATTCTTCCAGGGCAGTACAATGACTGACATCCACGGTTGTAAGAGCATTCTGCCACAAATAGAGAATCTTGATCCTTGAATTTGTTGACAAGTTGATGCTTGACAACTGACCGACTATTTGGTTTCCTGACATTCCCCCCTGAATACGCACTTCAGTCAGCCTTGTGTTGTTACTCAGATCCAGAGACTCAAGATTCAAGCAAAATGCAAGATCCAAAGTTTGAAGCATGGAGTTACCACTCAAATCCAACTCTCCAAGATAATAATTAAAATGGCACTTCAGAGACCTGAGATTTGTGAGCGTAGCAAGAGGAAGATCAGGTATGTTCTGCTCAACTATTAAAAGGTTTCTCAGGCCGGTAAAACTCTCCAGACCGGTAAGTGATGTTATAGACTGAGCATCAACCTCTGAAAGATCTATGGTTTCAACAACCTCAGCCTCGTCAAAACTGATTTCGCCATTATGATCCGTATCGAAATTAGCTACACAGTAAGCCTTGAAGGCAGCATCAGAGAACTGTACGTTGTTTACCGTATAATCTGGAGTAACCTCAAGAGCAGGAACACTTTTCACGGCACCGCGGTTAATAGTTATACTCTCTGTTGTGATAACCCTTTCAAAAATCCCACCCAAAGCATCCGTTACTGTAACTTTAATACCATTTGAAAAGGTTGTTGGAGGTACCACAAACCAAAATTCGGTAAAATCTGTGCTACTGGTTCCGATAGGTACTGTGACCGGAGCACCTGAAGCATCCATTGGAGCGTTGAGAGTTATGCTGCCGGTAGCTGAAGCATCCATGACTATCGACGGATTTCCACCTGATACAGGAGTTACTACGGCCTTGCCTGCTATTTTTTCTCCATTGTTTCCTTCAAGTTTGATGCTTTTTATACTTATGTTGTTTCCCCAGAAACGGAAACGAAGGAAACCGCATACATTCTTGAAGCCAAGAAAATCGTCATTGCTTACAGCTACCATAGTATTGGCTCCCACACCAAAAGAGCCCTCCCTATAGGTTTGAACGGAAGGAAGACTCAAAGTTATGTTATACGGATTGTAATCGTTAATGGAAGTAGCAGAAGAATAAGGATAAACCGCATAAAAACGAGGAATGTCATTACCTGTACCAAAGGTCGTGGAAACAACTGGTTCGAACTCACCGCCATTGTCCCCGTCTGCTCCGGTAAAACTAAATTCTTTGTTGTAGGTATTCTTGACAAAAATAGAAACTCTGTCATCTGCATTCCATCTTAGATGAAGATTCTCATCAGCAAAAACTTTTGAGCCAGGCTTGGATGGTTGTTCAAAGGTCGCATGGAAAACCATGTTTTCAAAATCACCCTGAGTGAGGGACAACTCAGGAGCGCTGTCTTCCTTGCTACAAGCAAAAAGGAATAGAGCGGTTAACAGCAGTAATGCATTTTTCATATTATTAATGTTTAAGTCTAGAAATATCGAGTTATAATTGTCTAAAGATTAACCCTACCTAGCTTGGATTAACTTCTATTGCAGGGAAACTCTTCATTCCAGTGCGGTTGATAGTAAAAGTACTTGTTATCACCCTTTCATACACTCTGCCCAATTCATCTACTACAGTTACTTTCACGCCTTTTGAAAAATTAGTTGGAGGAACGACAAGTATAAATGCAGTAGGACTGTCACTTGATGTGCCTAATGCAACAGGTTCAGTACAATTGAGAATTATGCTACCTGTAGCAGACCCGTTCATCGTAACCGCAGGGTTCTTGTCCAAATCTGCTATAACAGTAGCTTCACCAGCTAACTTCTCGCTGTTATTTCCCTCAAGTTTAACGCTTTTAACCTTTACATTGTTGCCCCAAAAACGGAAACGGAGAAAACCGCACACATTCTTGAAATTTAGAAAATCATCATCGGAAACAGCTACCATCGTATTGGCGCCCACCCCAAAAGACCCCTCTTTGAATGTTTGTTCAGATGGCAATTTAAGGGTGATACTGTACGGCGATAAATCTAAGATAGAAGTGAATGAGGAATAAGGGTATACCGCGTAGTTATGAGGAACCGGATTGCCTGAGCCAAATATAAATGAGACCTTTTCGAATTCGCCACTGGAAGCCCCTTCCTCTCCTAAGAATTTGAATTCTTTGTTACGAGATTTTTTCTCAAATAATGATATCCTGTCATCTGCGTTCCATCTTAATTTAAGCTGGTCATTTGAATAAACCTTCGTGTCTGAGACAGGGGCACTTTCCATAGATGCATGGAAAATGGTAATTTCTTCATTTTCTATGCTAAAATCAGATACATCCTGTTTGCTGCAGCTGAATAAGATTAAAGCTGAAGCTGTTAACAATAAAATTTTTCTCATGATAAATAGTTATTTCCAAGTAAACCGAAACTTAGTCCAAAGGTATTTCACCTTCATCGTCTATAGGTTCGAGGTTTGTGGCACATACAATGCCTTGAAACTCATATTCAATGATCCTTGAATATGGCCTTTCGTAAGATTCTTTCGGCGTTTTCATAAATAAAAGTTTAAATCGTTATATTTCAAACTGCAAGGTAATTAAAAAATCCAAATAATCAAAGCCTCGAGGACCAAGCCGGAAGCTGAGCCATTGGCCTTTGATTATTTCCTATATTTGCATTGCAATTTATAAGCAACTGACAGATGAAAGCAAGAATCGCGATAACTATTACAGCAGCAACATTATTGTCCGTACTTCTGTTCTCTTGTAAAAACAACGGTTCAGGGACGGACGGCAATCCGGCAGCCCAGGACTCTGAAGGGAAGCTGGCGGAGGCTGCTATGGAAAGCCCTGAGGGCAAAGCTGAATCCCAGGACCCTGGAACACAGGGGAACATTGACGTGGTATATCTTGCCGGTTTGTACTGCAAGGTCACGGACATGGACAAGGCAAGAATATTCCTGGGAAAGGAAACAAACAACCTGTTTGCCGTAAAGAAAGACGTAGAGAACAACTACGCATCCGTTTATGCACAGACCCAGTACGAGAACTCGCTGAATTTCTACATGTGGACAGACAAGGACGGAACCAAGGTCCTGGGTGTAAACCTCGTGGAAATAGGCGAAAAGGGCCGCAACAAGAAATCTCTGCAATTTTTCACTTATGACGCCAGACTGAACATGGCGGTTCCATGCAAGAGACTCAATGAAATCATCACCAACAAGATAATGTCCATAAGACATTCAATCTCATCGTTTGTTTTCAGGATCCCCACCTCTCCTGAGGACGAAAACATTACCTTGGGCTACTGGGAAAAGAAGGACAAGGACAAATACCACGAGATTGTCTTCGAGTGGGACGGCCACACTTTCAACATCAGGTAGTTATTTTGCCGCCTGCTGCCTGAGCCACTGGATGAACGGAAGCAGGCACTTGGCTGCAGGCTCAGCCGTGCGCTCGGCCATCTTGATATGCTCCCCCATTCCTCCCAGGATTTCAAACCTGAAGTCCGGGTCTTTTTCGTAATCGCGATGAGGAATATCACCGCCTGATGAGAAGCCGGTCTTGCCCGGATGCCTTTTCTCCAGCAGAAGCAGGGCCTCCTTGGTCATCGCCTCAAGTTTCAGAAGCCAAGGGCGGATGTCGTTGTAGAAGAGACGGTCAGACTCATTTCCAGAGTCTTTCATCTTCATTATCTGAACGCAAGATGCATTGACTTTTTTCAGCTCGGCGATAAGGTTTCCCGGTGCAGGCTTCCCTCGCTCTACAGACTGCTTGTATCTGGATATCAGGTACTCGAACTTATCATTGTCATAATAGCGGAGAGCAGGAATGATGTTCATCATGTCCTTTGCCCTGTCTTTACCCACAACTGCCACAACTGCAGCCTCCCAACTGCGGTAGTTGTTGAAAGCATTGTTATTCCATGAATAGTCTGCAGTGCTGAAAAGGCCGATCTTGGAAAGTTCTCCCTGCTGCATAGGGTTTACTATAAGCGTGTTGGCCCCGGTCAGGGAACCTTCCAGCGATGACGTGCTGTATATATGGATCTCATCCCTGAAGTTGGTATAGGCATCGCCGATGAAGAGCTTGGTCATGTCCTGGTCGTTGCACAGGTAGTTCCACCACCAGCTCGTGTTGCGCCCTAGCCAGGACTTTACCTTTGCAAGGTCATGGTTGTTCGGGACAGACCATACGTTTGCTCCGGTGATATAGATGTTTACCTTTTCCGGTACTGGAGAAAGACTCTGGAAGAAAGCCTTTGCCTGGTCTTCTTCCACCCATGAATAAGCGTAGAGCTGAGGCACATAGTGAAGCGGTTTGACGGTATCTGCCGGTGCAGCCCCTTTCTTGTTCCACCGCCTGTCTATCGTATTCTGAAGAAGTGTAAGGTTGTCTGCACAAAGCTTGAGTTTCACCGGGTCTGAAGAAACCCCCACATCATCCACAAACACTCCGAACTGCCTGACTCCCAGAGAATACATGCTCTCAAACTTCTTCATTATATGAGGAATGACATCCTTGTCCAGCCCTTCTGCAAATGCCTTGCCCGGATGTATCGCCCAGATGAAATCCACCTTGTTCTGCCTGGCAGTCTGCGCTATATCCTTCATCATGTCCTGGGTCAGGTATCCGATCCTCTCCTGCTCCGGAGTGATTGTCTTTGGATAAGGCTCTCCCCAATACCTGGAATGGTAAGGGTCGCTCTTTGCTCCGTACATGTAGGTGTTCAGCTTGTAGCGTGCCATGAAGCGGAACAGGTCCTTGGTAACCGCAGCTGAATAAGGCACGCCGTAGTATCCTTCTATTACTCCGCGATGCTTGACATCTGCCCAGTCGTAGATGGTGACGGCAGGCTTGAATTCATGGTCCAGTATCTGCTCCAGGGAGGCCAGGCCGCAGAACACGGCATCTGTATTCACCCCAAGTATCAGCACCTGGGCCAGGTTTTCTGAACCTCTGTATACATGCAGCTGTTCAACTGGACTTCTTTCTGTCTTGGCACCAGAGTCAAAGATCCGGTCTATCCAGCCGCTGTTTGTAAGACAGAGTATATGGCAATCGTACATTTCTGACTGTTTCACTTCAGCCGCCTTCAGAGGATTATTGTCCAGATTCCACTCAGTGGCCATCCTGTCCACTGACTGCCCGGAACTGAAGACTCCAAGAAGTATGTTTGGACAGTCCTTCCTGTAACTGTCTGAAAACTCGTATTCAAATCCATGCTCCTCCAATATCTGTCCGACTCTTGCCAATGTCACATCA
The DNA here is from genome assembly GCA_902780455.1 of uncultured Bacteroidia bacterium. Taxonomy (GTDB): domain Bacteria; phylum Bacteroidota; class Bacteroidia; order Bacteroidales; family UBA932; genus Egerieousia. The sequence continues at coordinate 38,369 of CACZFO010000005.1, forward strand.
TCGATCAGTGATTCTGCAACAATGTTGACCTTCTTATCCTGCATTGAGGATTTCTTGAAATAGCATTGCCCTGCGTCCGGATGACTCACCATCTTCTGCGGAACAGGATAAATCTTATAATACAAAGCTCCTTCAAACATCCATTTGTAAACATTTCCTAATGACTGCTGTCCCAAGGCACGGGTGCTCAGACAGATGCAAACGGCAAAAAGAAAAGGCAGCACTGCCAAACGGATAAATCTTATATTCTTAATCATCGCGATAATTGTTTTTCCATGATTCAACATAATTTGCCAAGAGCTGCTGTTAGCCTGGACGGGAAACCTTTTGAGCTGGCATAAGCATTCAGCGCCTCTTTTGTCTGGAGGGAAGACGTGCGGAGCTTCATCTGAATGGCATAAATCTTTCTCTGCAGGGAGGCCTTCCTTTTGTAATATTCCTTCACATCTCCGGAATCACCAGGACTTTCAAGTTCCTCCAGTTCCCGCTGCAACCCCTCAAGCTTCAAACGCAATCCTGCATCTTTCTTTTCCGCCTTCCTTTCAAGTTCCTTGCGCTTTTTGGAAAGGAGGATGCGGAGGATTTCCATAGCCAGACCTTCCTCTGCCTTAACGGCTTCCTCAGCAATGCTTCTTTCCACTCCGGCATCGCCGAGACCTCTGAGGATCTTCTCAGGCCCCCACTTTGAAAAGCGCAGCTTGTCACGGGTATAGGCTCTGGCAAAGCGGGAATCATCTATGTATTTTTCCCTGACAAGTTCATCTACGACCTTCTCTGCTCCAGATGTATCCGCCTCAAGCCACCTCAGCAGCTTTGTCCTGGCCTGTCCGGAGGAGATTTCCCTCCTCGAGCATAGCGCCATAAGCTTTGTCCTTGCCCTCTCCAAAGCAGTTTCCTGCTTTATGTTCCTGCCTGCCATCCCACGAACCCGATGCTAGAAATAATAACCGAATGAAAGATAAGCGCCCACTTTCTTTTTCTTGTAGTCGCTCCAGTGAAGGTTGAATGTAAGCGGTCCAACTTTGGTCTGGTATGAATACTGGGCTCCAAAGCCCCAGAATCCCTTATGGCTGAAGCTCAGCATCTTGTCTACACTTTCTCCTCTGCGAAGATAATTCCCGATCAGATACACAAAATGGCTCTTGCCCAGCCTCTTCCTCAAATCGGCCCTGAAGACGCTCACGGAATTGTCAAAGGCATTGATGTGGTTGATTCCCACGAAAGGAATCTGATGCTCTACGTAACGTCCTGCCTCCAAACCTCCAAGGAAGTTGTAGAAAGGAAGCTCACGCCTGTTGCGGATGTTGATCCTGCTGTAGAAATGAGGTTCCATCACAAAATCCCTGCCCAGGTCAAATGCCATGTCGGTCTTGATCATGAAGGAGGCAAAACTCTTGAACTTTGAGTGGAATCCCAAAAAATAATACGATGCGTCAAGCTGCAGGAACATTCCGCTGTTGGCAAAGTACTTGCTGTCTCTGTTATCCATTATTCCTCGTCCGAAAACGGAAACATATCCCTTGGCCTTCAGGTCGGAGCCGCTGATTTCCTCTATGTCGGTAAGGAACCTGGAGAATTTGTAGCTCTCCACCTTGGCGCCGAGTTTCACGTCCAGATCCCTGAAATACTTGATGTTTGCCAGAGCTGCCTCAAATCCGTTATAGACAAATTTGATGTTGTTGTGCGAAGACTTGTCGGAATAGATATTCACATCTTTCTTTGAATACATGTAACTGAGTTCAAGGCGCGGGAACTTACGGAACATGTGGTCGTATTCTACCTTGAAGTACGGGTTGTAGCTGAGCCTTGCCAAAAGGCTTGCCTTTGGCCCGTGCATCGCATACTGCCTCACGCCTATCCTCAGCAGCAGGGCGGCTGCTTCTTCCGTATCATATCTTGCACCCAGGCTCACTATATTCGGCTTTCCTTTTACAAACTTGAATATCAGGTCATATTCCGGAACGCCTCCGGAGTTGGTATTGGACCTCTTCAACTGATAGGTAACCTGGGAAAAGGCCTGGGTCCCGTTGAACACCGAGATGGCATTGTTTATCTGGGAACCGTATATAACCTGATGTTCCTGGAGGCCAGCCAGTTTCATGAGCCAGTTACGGTCAGCTTCATCGGCTCCGTCCAGGATGATGTTGCCTATCTTGAACCTGGTCTTGTATATTTCCACAGCCCTGTCGGCGGAGGAATATCCCCTGTTCTCTCCAACCAGCTTAGCCAAAGCCCTCAGTTCCTCGTCTTTTTCATCGGCAGCCTTGTAGCCGTTTGCAAGAAGTTTTGCCACGGCCTCGCGGTTGAAGCTCAATACTCCGAATTCCTGAACTTCAGGATGCATGTATATATCAGTATTCTGCTTGTTTGCCATGAACTTCTCGTTGCCCATGAGGCTTATAAGCTGCATTAGGACAGCATCTATTCCCTTGAGCTCCTCCGCATTGGCCAGGTCTGTCTGGACGTCTACTCCGATTACGATATTTGCACCCATCTTGCGGGCGACGTCTACAGGATAATTGTTGACCACTCCGCCGTCTACCAGAACTTTTCCGTCTATTGTCACCGGAGAGAAAAATCCCGGAATGGCCATGCTGGCCCTCATGGCAAGCGGAAGGTATCCATGGTCAAGAACCACCTCTTCTCCGGTAGCCAGGTCGGTTGCTATGCAGGCATAAGGTATGGGAAGTTTCTTGAAATCAATGGAATCCTGGTAGCCGATGGCAAGACCGTTGAGAAGGTTAAGCACGTTGTTGCCGCTGACAACTCCCCCCGGAAGGGAGAACACGCCTTTAGATTCGCTCTTGGTACTGTCCTTGGGCTTGATTATCTCTCCACGGAAATCATCGAGCGGGACATTCAGGATGAACTTCTCTTCGTCCATTTTCTTTGAGAAGTTCAGGTCAGCCCTCTTGATGTTGTCTGAAAGGAGGTAACCCCAGTCTGCAGTACTCACGATTGAATCTATCTGTGCTGAATTGTAACCCATTGCATACAAGCCGCCTACAAGTGCTCCGATAGATGTTCCCAATACCATGTCGGGTCTTATTCCAACCTCTTCGAGCTTCTTGATAACTCCGATATGGGCCATGCCTTTAGCGCCTCCGCCGCAAAGCACCAGCGCCACCTGTATCTTCTTCTGTGGTTCTCCTTTCTTCGTCTTTTTCTGCGCCCAGACATTACCCGAGGCAATCAGTACAACAAGGAACAAAAGCAAAAGGTTCTTCAACTTGCACATATGGTAAACTATTTTGTCGTTACAATATTTCTTTCTTTTCCGCTCAGCATCCCGCAGGCAGCCTCTATGTCCTGGCCCCTTGATGCCCTGAGCGTTGCAGTTATTCCGGCCCTGCCCAGCTCATACTTGAAAGCCTCCACCGCCTTCATGTCGGAAGGTATGAATTCCGTGTCGCCGATGTCGTGGAAGCGGATGAGGTTCACCCTGCATTCCAGACCTTTCAGAAGCGAAACCAAAGCCCTTGCATGCCTTGGAGTATCTGTAAGGCCCTTGAACATTATGTATTCGAAACTGACTCTTCTCTGTCCGGAAAAGTCGTACCTGCGGATAATCTGAAGAGTCCTCTCAAGAGGGAATGCCGCTTCACTTGGCATAAGGTCCAGCCTTTCAGCATGGAACGGGTTGTGAAGGCTGATTGCCAGGTGTGCTGAACATTCATCAAGGAACCTTTCCAAAGGAGACTTGCCCTGGCCCTCATGCACCGCCTTGTTCACTCCTATCGAGCTCACCGTTATCCTTTTGGGGCTCCACGCACATCCCCATCCGGAAGTCAGCACCTGAACGGCCCTGAGCACATTGTCAAGGTTGTCAAAAGGCTCGCCCATCCCCATGAACACGGCATTGGTAAGATCTTCCGCCTCATCGATGAAGAAAAACTGAGACAGTATCTGGGCAGCGTCCAGGTTACCGTGGAAGCCCTGTCTGCCCGTCATGCAGAAACGGCAACCCATCCTGCACCCCGCCTGGGAAGAAACGCACAGTGTCTTGCGGTCCTTGTCAGGAATCATCACGGCCTCCACAAAGTTTCCCTCACCTTCCCCGATGTCAAACAGGTACTTCCTGGTTCCGTCCTTGCTGAGCGCATACTTGGAATACGGCACGGCACCCAACTCAAAATTATCGCCGAGAAACTGCCGGGTTTTCAAAGAAAGGTTTGTCATGGCTGAAATGGAATCCACCCGCTTTTTGTAAAGCCAGTCGCAGATCTGACTGGCATTGAAAGACGGCAACCCCGCCTGAAGGCAGAAATCCTTCAGTTCACCAAGAGTCATGCCGAGCAGTTTCCGTTTCATTCCGCTCCAAATTTACAACAAAAAGCCGCTACGACAACAGTTGCCTTGTTGAATTCATCTCAAAAAATTTTTCTCATTGACAAAACCTGTCAAAACATCACTTTACCTTTGCACCGTAAAATAATTGAGAATTATCAAATGAGGCTATCGATTATATGACTATATTTGTAGACAATAACTAATACTTGAGATTATGGCTAAAGAGAAAGAGAATGCTGCAACTTCCGTGCAGAAAGAGAACGTGAACGCTGAAAAGCTGAAGGCCCTGCAGGCCACGCTGGACAAGATTGAGAAGGATTTCGGCAAAGGTACGATCATGAAGTTGGGAGACCAGCCAAAATTCGATGTATCCATCATCCCTACCGGCTCCATTGCCCTTGACCATGCACTTGGAATCGGAGGATATCCAAGAGGAAGAGTCATTGAGATCTATGGTCCGGAGAGCAGCGGAAAGACAACGCTTGCCATCCATGCCATAGCGGAAGCCCAGAAGGCCGGCGGAATTGCTGCGATAATTGATGCTGAACACGCATTTGACCGCACTTACGCAAAGAAACTGGGAGTGAATGTAGATACACTGCTCATTTCACAGCCTGACAACGGAGAGCAGGCGCTGGAGATTGCAGACAGCCTTATAAGGTCAGGAGCCATTGATATCGTTGTAATAGACTCCGTGGCAGCACTTACCCCAAAGGCTGAGATCGAAGGCGACATGGGAGACAGCAAGATGGGTCTCCAGGCAAGGCTCATGAGCCAGGCCCTGAGAAAACTCACTGCCAACATATCCAAGACAAACACCTGCTGCATCTTCATCAACCAGCTCAGGGAAAAGATAGGCATAATGTTCGGCAACCCCGAGACCACAACCGGAGGCAACGCCCTCAAGTTCTACGCTTCAGTCCGCCTGGACGTAAGAAAGCTCTCCCAGTTGAAGGACGGAGACGACGCTACCGGAAACCGTGCCAGGGTAAAGGTTGTAAAGAACAAGATGGCACCTCCTTTCCGCAAGGCTGAATTCGACATCGTATTCGGAGAAGGTATCTCCAAGGTTGGAGAAATCGTGGATCTGGGTGTGGATCTAGACATCATCAAAAAGAGCGGAAGCTGGTTCAGCTACGGAGATTCCAAGCTGGCCCAGGGCAGGGAGGCTGTAAAGCAGCTGCTCAAAGACAATCCTGAACTCTGCGAGGAGATTGAAGCTAAGGTCCGCCAGGCTCTTCAGGAGGTCAAAGACTGATAGCTGTTCCCGATGATAGATCAGGCTACAATAGCTCGTATCAGGGATGCCATAGACATCGTACAGGTAATCGGAGACTTCGTCCCTTTGAAAAGGCAAGGCTCCGATTATGTTGCCTGCTGCCCGTTCCATCAGGAAAAGACTCCAAGTTTCCATGTATCGCCCACAAGGCAGTATTTCAACTGCTTCGGTTGCCACGAGAAGGGCAATGCCATCACTTTTTTGATGAAGCATGAGCAGATGACTTATGTAGAAGCTCTGAAATGGCTTGGGAACAAATACGGTATAGAGGTCAACGATGTCCAGGAAAGCTATGAGGACATCCAGAAAAAGAATCATCACGATGCTCTTCTGATAATCAACGAGTATGCCGGCAAGACTTTTACAGACGCCCTGTTTAACACCGTCGAAGGCAGAAGTGTGGGCTTGGGGTATTTCAAGGAAAGAGGCTTTTCAGACCAGACCATCAGGGAATTCCAGCTTGGCTATGCAGACAGGGAGAAGGATTCTTTTGTCAAGAAGGCCATTGCAGACGGCTACAAGAAAGAACTCTTGCTTGAACTCGGACTTGCAGTCCAGAAGCAGGACGGCCCTTATGCCGGAGAACTGTCTGACAAGTTCCATGAGAGGGTGATGTTCCCTATCCGCTCCGTAAACGGAAAGATAGTGGCTTTCGGAGGAAGGATACTCTCATCTGAAAAGAGTCCGGTCAAGTACATGAACTCCCCCGAAAGTGACATTTACCAGAAAAAGAGAGTGCTGTACGGCCTTTATGAAGCCCGTAATGCCATATCGCAGAGCAAGAACTGCTACCTCGTAGAAGGCTACACAGACGTCATTTCCATGCATCAGGCCGGTATTGAGAATGTTGTAGCCAGCTGCGGAACAGCCCTCACTGAAGAACAGGTTCTGCTTCTGAAAAGGTTTACCCAGAAGATCACCATCATCTACGACGGAGACAAGGCCGGTATCAACGCTGCCCTCAAGGGGATAAACATGTTCCTGCAGAAGGGCATGAACGTGAAGGTGGTCCTCATTCCGGACGGAGACGACCCGGACTCCTTTGCCCGCAAACATACCAGGCAGGAGCTGGAAGATTTCCTTGAGAGCGCAGAAGAGGATTTTATCGTATACCAGTGGAAGAACCTCTCGGCCAACGTCAACGGCGATCCTTACGAAGAAGGAAAGATGATCAACGAGATTGCCCGGAGCGTATCCATGATAGACGATGCAGGCATAAGGTCCGCATACATGAGCAAGGCCGCCGAACTTCTCGGCATAGGGCGGGAAGACTTCTCTGAAAAAGTGTTTTCACTGCGTCAGGAAAGGATAAGCCAGGCCTCCCAGTACAAGTCCGGTCAGAGGAACTATGTTACTTCAAGGGAACCTTCGGCCTACCGGCGCCAAGAAGACAAGCCGCAGAAAACCAAGGCAGAAGAAGAGCTCAGAAGAAGTGAACAGGACCTCATTTTCCTTTTGATAAGGTACGGCAGAAAGACCCTCCACAATCTTAGCAATGCGATGGTAGACGGAGAGAAGGTCTACGAACCCAGCGTAGCCGAATACATAAGGGAATCGCTGAAGGTAGATTCACTCGAGATATCCGACCCTACCCTCAAGAGGATCTTTGACATGTACTTTGCCGAAGTCAGCCAGGCCGACAGCACCACGGAAGTCGAAAGGAAATTCCTGAGCAGCCTTGACCAGGATATTTCTTCTCAGGCGATAGAAATCCTTGCCTCCTCTTACAGATTCCGTTCGGACAACATAAAGAAATTAGTTGAAGACATAGGAAACAATCTGTCTTCAATTTTGCCAAGAACCATCTACGTATATAAATCAAAAGTGATAAATTCGCAGCTTGAATCGCTGAGGAACAAACTGCTTTCAACCGATCCTCTCCAGGAAGATCAGATCAAGCAGCTGACTCTTCAGATACAGCAGCTTTCAATGGTGAAAAGCCGTCTGCTCAGAGAAGCCAAATTTGCAAAATAACAACTGAATATGGAAAAGACATACAAGAGACATCTGATTACAGCCGCACTTCCGTATGCCAACGGCAGCGTTCATATCGGTCACCTGGCAGGAGTTTATGTGCCTGCAGACATCTATGTCCGCTACCTCCGCCTCAAGGGAGAGGATGTGCTGTTCATCTGCGGAAGCGATGAGCACGGAGTGCCTATTACGTTCAAGGCCAAGGATCTGGGATGTTCTCCGCAGGAAATCGTTGACAAATATCACGCAATAATAAAAGACTCCTTCAACCGTTTTGGAATCAGTTTCAGCATATACTCAAGGACCAGTTCCAAGATACATGCAGAAACAGCCGCCGAGTTCTTCAAGAAACTCTATGAAGACGGAAAGTTCATCGAGCAGGAGAGCGAGCAGTACTACGACCCTTCCGCCAAGGTTTTCCTGGCAGACCGCTACATTATGGGAACCTGCCCTAAATGCGGCAACGACAAGGCCTACGGAGACCAGTGCGAGAAATGCGGCAGCACCCTTTCTCCTGATGAGTTGATTGACCCTCACTCCAGGCTCAGCGGAGAAAAACCTGTAAAGAAGCTGACCAAGCACTGGTATCTTCCTCTCGACAAGTACGAGGGATGGCTCAAGGAATGGATCATAGACGGGCACAAGGAATGGAAGACAAACGTATACGGCCAGTGCAAGAGCTGGATAGACGGCGGCCTCAAGCCAAGGGCCGTAACCAGAGACCTGGACTGGGGAGTTCCGGTACCGCTGGAAGGCGCTGAAGGCAAGGTGCTCTACGTATGGTTCGACGCCCCTATCGGATACATCTCAAACACTAAGGAACTCCTTCCAAACGACTGGGAGAAGTGGTGGAAGAGCCCTGATACCAGGATGATACACTTCATTGGCAAAGACAACATCGTCTTCCACTGCATAGTGTTCCCATCAATGCTCAAGGCCTATGGAGACGGATTCATCCTTCCGGAAAACGTTCCTGCAAACGAGTTCCTCAACCTTGAGGGCGACAAGATATCCACATCTCGCAACTGGGCTATCTGGCTTGAGGAATATCTGGAACAGTTCCCTGGCCAGCAGGACGTCATGAGATATGTCCTTTGCGCAAACGCTCCTGAAACCAAAGACAACGACTTTACCTGGAAAGACTTCCAGGCCCGCAACAACAGCGAACTGGTTGCCATCTACGGAAACTTTGTGAACAGGGCTCTGGTGCTGACAAACAAATACTTCCAGGGCAAGGTTCCGGGCTATACCGAAGAACAGCTTACCCCTGAAGACAGACAAGTTATCAAGTCAGTGCCTGAAATCTGCGCCAACCTGCAGAACTGCCTTGACCACTTCAAGTTCAGGGATGCCGTAAAAGAGGCAATGAACCTGGCAAGGCTTGGCAACAAGTACCTGACTGAAACAGAACCGTGGAAAGTATTCAAGACCGATCCTCAGAGAGTTGCAGTAATACTGAACCTCTGCCTGCAGATCTGCGCCAACCTTTCCATTGCTTTTGAGCCTTTCTGCCCGTTCTCTTCGAAGAAACTCCAGGTTATGCTGAATCTTGCCCCTAAGAAAGACGATGTATGCCCTGTAAGCGCTCCTGAAGGGAAAATCAGGTGGGACATGCTCGGAAGGATGGATTTCCTCAAGGAAGGAGACCAGATAGGCACTCCTGAACTTCTTTTCAGCAAGATTGAGGATGAGGCAATCCAGGCCCAGACAGACCGCCTTGCCGCCATCAAGAAGGCCAACCAGGAGAAAGAGAAAGCAGAGGCAGCCTCCCACCCTGAGCCACTGAAAGAAGAGTGCACCATAGATGATTTCCTGAAAATGGACATCCGTACCGCAACCGTACTCCATGCGGAGCCTGTGCCTAAGACAGACAAGCTCCTCAAGCTAACCATCGATACCGGAGTAGACCAGAGGGTGATAGTTTCCGGCATCGCCGAGTATTACAAGCCTGAGGATATGCTGGGCAAGCAGATCTGCATCCTTGCAAACCTTAAGCCTCGAAAGATCAGGGGTATAGAAAGCAACGGAATGATCCTTATGGCAAAAGATGCCTCCGGAAAGATGAGGTTCATCACTCCTCAGGAAGTGATGGTCAACGGAGCCACCATAGGTTAGGCTAAAGCTTGTAATTGATTATCTCGAGCTCTTCCTTCGTGTAGAGAATATTCTCCAGCAGAGGTCTGAGGGCATCCTTGAAAATAAAGACGAGCATTATCAGAATCAGCAGAACTGCCAATACTGTAATTATGATCAGCAGTACCCTGGCGGTTCTGCTGCTTTTTTGCTTTTTCTCATCTTTCTTCTCAGTCTTCCCTGCCTTTTCTTTCTTCTCTTTCTTCCCTGCCGTCTCTGTTTTCTCTGTTTTCTCTGTCTCCTCCTTAGTTTCAGCGACAGCTACCGGTTCAGGTGCTGAAACAGGCTCGGACTCTGCAACAGGCTCGGGTTCTGCAACCGGTTCTGGCTTCTCCTCCCTTAGATCAAGAGTTGAAAGACCGAATGTCTCCGCATTGAGCATGAAATCCGGATCTGTCTCAATGGTGTAGCCTTCTTCCTTGTCAAAACAGAAAGTTCCGAAGCCCTCCAGGCAGAAACGGCCGTCTTTCTCGGCTCCGCTGCGGATTTCTTCTATGTCAGCGTACAGGGCCTTTTTGGCCGCCATTCTGGAGACCTCTCTCCTGCTGGCATATTCATTAAGGAGATTCTCATTGGAGGACAGGTTGTAATTGTCAAAATAGAGCTTCTTTGAAGGCGGAGAAACCACCATTCCTCCCTCTGAGAAAGAGGCTGGTACATCCTCCAGTTTGATGCAGCCCATGAAAGGAAGTATCAGTTCACCGTCGCGGAGAACCATGTCTCTGAATATGCCGCTGAGCAGGGCTTTGTCCATAACTGAATAATTTGTGAGACAAAGTTACTTTAAATCTTCTAAAAGATTTGGAACATTATCAAAAAAAACATACTTTTGCAGTCCCAAACCGAGCCTGCATAGCTCAGTTGGTTAGAGCACATGACTGTTAATCATGGGGTCGTAGGTTCAAGTCCTTCTGCAGGCGCTTTAATAATCAGACACTTACAAGGTTTTGTGAGTGTCTTTATTTTTGCCTAACACCAAGAAAAACACCAACAATTTTATTCAAAATAAACACCTATGGATACCCATAAGTGTTCATAATGCTTTCACGCTCACATAATTAACCGCATTTTCTGCTACCTAATCTGTCGTGTATCCATTGTTTTGCAATCCCCATTGGCGGCTTTTAACCTTGTCTTTTGAAAGCCGAAACTTGGCACAAACCCCATTGAGGTCATACCAATCTTTATCGGCCTAACCTTTCAGTTTTGCCACCTCCGCTTCCAATGCCGCAAATCTCTCCAATAATTCATCATCTAATACGAGCATTAAGAATTAAATTTTTCCGCTTATCAACTATTTGAGCCCCGTTCGCACTGAATCGGTTTGGTATGGCTCGGGTTAGTATCTATACCCATTTTTACAAATATACCAATAATTTTTGACTTTCTCAAGTTTAACAGCACCTCACATTGTGTATTGCTTTGGCATAGAATTTGATGCTAGATATGTAAATTTAACAATCTATGAAACTTCTTACTCTTTTATTATTTCTCTACTCAACATTCAATATGTTTAACCATACAAACATAGCGAATAACTTACACCTCGGCGAGAGGAATCTTGATACTCTAACTACCTCCGATATTTCGGATTCTTTACAGGAAATCACCATAGCGGATTTGGATGGAAAGGTCATTGACGATTATTTGTCTGTATTCAAACGACTAAAGCATAACAGATATTACAATAAATTTGAAGCCTCTTACAAAATCTATTTCGGTAAAGACAAACAGTCTCCTGACAGGACAGGAAATGCCTTATTTGTATATAGGGTTCCTAGCGTTTCGCAATTATGCTATTCCCTAATTCCTGAAGCAGATTCCATCGCCACATATTGGACCGCTTGGAATATTCAATTAGGGGGTGCCACATTGTACTATATAGACGAATCCCATAAACAATTCAGGGTTGAACACAGCAATCTTAAGTACATGCTACATAAAGAAAAAGATGGTGACATCCTTTACTTTACAATCTATGACAGAAGCAGAGAAAACGACAAGACAACTATCAAATACGATTCTGCTAAAAAGAAAGTAATCTCTTTTACAAGAGAAATGGAAAATTCCGCCTTTTATTGGCTTCCATTTAAAATCGTGAAAACAGAAATCTCAATAACTCAAATAGGAAAGCACCTGGCTCCAAATGTAATAAGGACTACATATGTTTCAAAAACTGGAAGCTATGTTATAATAGAGAATACTGACATAAACTACCTCCAAGTTTCCAATCAAGAATACAAGACACTCACTAAACTTGGGGTATGGAAAAAATAAAAGGACTGATAAAAAAGTCAAGATTGTTAAGAGTGGTAGCATTGTTTTCCCGCGGATCCGCGGGAAAATCAATGCGTCTCTCTGATGAAACCTACCTTTTCTATTGATTGGAAAAATATAATAAGCGGGATAACACTTCAAAAACAAAAGAAATGTAGTTTAGGGAGTGGGGTAAAGAAGTTCTGGTATAAAAGGCTTCTCTCGCACATCTGTTGTTAGCCTATCTTGCCTATTATTCCCCGGACCTCGGCAAGAGGGAGTTTAGGACTTGAACTATCTGACAAAGAGTAGCCATGGAGGGGTCGTAGGTTCAAGTCCTTCTGCAGGCGCTCCAAAAGCACTTACAAGTTTTCTTGTGAGTGCTTGTTTTTTTATTCCACTATTCCGTTGGCAGGGCGTTTCCTCCTCAGGCCCAGAGGGGTCAGGACAATGTCCTTCAACTTGCTGATTCCCTTTGACTTGTTTCTGCTTTTGGCAACCATTCCGGCAAACATTCCTGCATCCAGGTTCCTCTTCCTGCAGTAAGTTCCAATTATGGAAGACATCATATCGGGGCCAAAGTGTACATAACTCATATCCTTTGCACATTTCTGCAGGCTCCGGTTGTTGAAGCGGACCCGGTTGAGGTCTATGAGCTGGAACCTGTAGTGCCCGTCCTTATCTTCATAGAGGATATTGTCTATGTTGAAGTCGTTATGTACAAAACCCCTTGCGTGGAAATCGGCAGCATAAGCGGCAAATGCCGCCATGAAAGCCTCCAGGCGTTCCTTATTGCCTGGAACGGAAATATCGATGTCCGAGAAGTCTGAAATCGAACGGAAATCAGTGTAGACACACACATAGCATCCGGTATGGAAAAACAAGCCCTTGTTCTTTTCCACATATCCCACGGGCTCCGGCACGTCTATTCCGGAAGCCCTCAGCCTCAGCGAATAATCGTAGGAACGCTTTGCCTTGGTCGGGCGCAGGAAACTGTATACCACGCGGTTGGCTTCGGTCGGCTTCTTGAATATCTTTACAACAACATGGATGCCGTCTACGGTAGTATCTTCAACTATGTTCCTGAAATTGCGGTAGACCTTGTCTACCTTGTATGAACGGGTCAGTATACTTTCTATGAAAGGTCTGAGATTCTCGTATTTTGGATTGACTACAACTCTCATCAGTCAGAGATTTTGTCCAAAGATACTAATAAAAAATGAAGACCGGCGTTTGGCCGGTCTTCTTGATTGTCAGTTTTTCCAACGATTCAATTACTTGATTACAACTACGCGGTTGAGCTTGTTGTCAGTCTTGCTGAACTCGTCAGTTCCGCCAAGGTTCTTCTCGGAAATCTTGTAGTTTCCACCACAAGCCTTGATGATACCGAGAACTGCATCCAGACGTGCCTGTCCGAGTCTCTCGTTGGTCTTTGCAGAACCGGTTGCGCTGTCAGCTGCACCAACGATCTCGAATACGCGATCCTTGTTGGCTGCCATTGCATTCTCTACAAAGTACTTTATGCTTGCCTTCTGATCTGCTGCAAGAGTAGACTTTCCAAGAGGGAAGTATACTGCAAATGGAGAAGGAACAACCTTGGTCTCACCAGGTACATAAACTGTCTGGCCGTTGCCCTTCTTTGCCCTCTCAGCATCGAGATCCTTCTGGAGCTGGTCGTTCTTTGCATTGATCTTTGCAAGAGCGTCGTTCAGATCCTTGATCTTGCTGGTGAAAGGAGTTACGTCTACAGGGGCGTGTGAGCGGTGGAAGCTCCTGTTGTGGAAATTGTAAGCAAGACCGAGAGCAACGTTTCCAGTGAACTCCCTGCGTCTTCCCTTTGTATCCCTGTCCCAAGCCTGGTTTACAACAGTCTGGTTGATGTCAAGGGTTATGTCAAGAGCGTCACACACGCGGAACATGTTGTACAGACCGGCGGTTACACCAATCTCTCTGTCTCTTACATGCTTGCCTAAAATAGGGTCCTTGCCAGGAGTAACAGCCCACATCATACCTGCACCGAGGTAAGGAGCTATATCCCAGAACCTGTCTGACCTGTAGCCACCAATGGCGTTGCTGATGTTCCACATCAGGTCCAATCTTGCATAATGTGAACGGAACTGCTGCTTGTATCCGTAATCATAGGTGTTTGCAGGATCTACGAAAGGATTTCCGCTCCATGCAGGAGGTGCAGGAGTAGCTGCATCATCATTGTGATAGAAACCACGCTGCTTGAAGCCATAGTAGCCTACCCTGAGACCTACGGAAGGAGTAATCCACTTTCCGATGTAACCCTGAACTGAAGGAGAAAGCCTGTCCTTTAAAGACATTGTATGATCCTGCTCTCCCTGATAAAGGTTAACTCCACCGGCTGCACCGATGAAAATGTTATCGAAGAAACGGTTGGTCTCATAAGGACCTCTAAAGGTCTGAGCCTCTTCTCCCTTGATAACCTGGGCATGTACACTTGCAAATGCAAAAACGCATACAGCTGCAGACACAAAAAGTTTTTTGAAGTTCATATCAGTTAATCTTAGGTTTATAATTATTCAAACTGTCTTTAGCAACTGCAAATATAACAATAATCAAGTTATTAACAAGTTTTTCAACAAAAAAAAGCCGCCCTTTCGGACGGCTTTAATTGGTTTCAAGCCTTAATTACTTGATAACAACTACGCGGTTGAGCTTGTTGTCAGTCTTGCTGAACTCATCAGTTCCACCAAGGTTCTTCTCAGAAATCTTGTAGTTTCCACCACAAGCCTTGATGATACCGAGAACTGCATCCAGACGAGCCTGTCCGAGCTTGTCGTTGATCTTAGCTGAACCAGTTGCGCTGTCAGCTGCACCAACGATCTCGAAAGTACGATCCTTGTTGGAAGCCATAGCGTTCTCAACAAAGTACTTGATGCTGCTCTTCTGAGAATCTGTAAGAGTAGACTTTCCGAGTGGGAAGTATACTGCGAATGGAGAAGGAACAACCTTGGTCTCACCAGGTACGTAAACGGTCTCTCCACCCTTCTTCTTTGCCTTCTCAGCGTCAAGATCCTTCTGAAGCTGCTCAGCCTTTGCGTTAGCGTCAGCAAGAAGCTTGTTCAGATCCTTGATCTTGTTGTTGTAAGGAGTAACGTCTACAGGAGCGTGAGCTCTTGAGAACTCCCTGTTCTTGAACTGATAAGCAAGACCGAGAGCTGCAGATGCGATGAACTCTCTGCGACGAGCGCGAACATCACCATCATATCTCTGGTTAACTACGCTCTGGTTAACATCCAAAGTGATGTCCAAAGCCTTGCTGATACGGAACATGTTGTAGATACCGGCGGTAACTGCAAGCTCAGTATCCTTATGATACTTGCCAGCAATCTTCTTGGTACTCTTGTTCCACATAACACCAGCACCGAGGTAAGGAGCTATATCCCAGAATCTGTCTGATCTGTAGCCACCGATAGCGTTGGAAATGTTCCACATGATGTCACCTCTGATGTAGTTCTGCTGCATCTTCTGGTTACCGTCACCTATGTGCATAGGATCTGGAGTTACGTAGCTGTTCTGATGACCTGGGTTCCTGAAGTAACCCTTAGCCTGAATACCATAGTATCCAATTCTCAAACCTACTGAAGGAGTGATCCACTTTCCGATGTAACCCTGAACTGCAGGAGCAAGTCTCTTGGTGAAGTCGATTTCGTGGTCATTCTCTCCCTGATACATGTTAACTCCACCGGCTGCACCGATGAATACATTGTCAAAGAGACGGTTAGTCTCATAAGGGCCCCTCTTGGTCTGAGCCTCAGCACCCTTAATTACCTGCGCATTTACGCTAGCTGCAGCAATGGCGCAAATGGCAACTGTCAAAAAGATTTTTTTCATGGTCATTTAAATGATTTATAGTTTAAATAGCTTTTAATTCTGTTGATTTTAGGTGTTTAGGTCTTTGGTTAAGCACCATAATCGTTGCAAATGTAAGATAATTTTTGTCCTCTGCAAAATTTTTGAGTAAAAAAATCCTACCAGAAGCCTCCTATTCCGGGTTTTCTATCACTGTAAGCCTGTTTCCGGCCTCTAGAATGGCCTTTGCAGCATTCTGTACATTTTGTTTCGTAACAAATTTGTCAATTTTTTCTTCTGTCAGTACGATATCATAGCCATACATATAGTAATTATCCAAGAGGTTTAACCAATAATTAGGATCCTTCTTGGATTCAGGAATGTTCTTTTTCATCATCTCGATGGTTTTGCCCATCTCTTCGTCAGTAGGGCCTTCAGCGGCAAGTTTCTCAATTCCTGCGTAGATTTTCTCCAGCAGGCCAGGAGCCTTTTCCTTTGAGGTCTCTATCTGGACGGTGAAATAGTTTCTCTCATTAGGCATAGGAGAAACCTGTCCGCTTACCCTAGGGCTGTAGGTTCCGCCGTCTTCCTCCCTGAGGGAAGCTATGTAACGCATGTTCATTATGTAGGTCATAGCCCTGGTGATGACGCTGTTCTCCAGATTCTTGAGCTGAGGACGCTGGTATACCACATAAATATATGTATTTGGATTCTCCATCTTCACTGCCTTTGTAACCTCATTGATTCCGTCTGCAGGATAAAGCTTGTGGTCAACGATAGCCTTGCCCTTCTTGCTCTTTACCGGAAGAGATGCTATATATTTCTCTACCAGTGGCCTGAGGGTTTCGATATCAAAATCTCCCACTACGAACAACTTGGCTCCTGCGGCATCGCCGAAGAGCATTGCGTTACCCTTCCTGATG
>CACZFO010000006.1 GCA_902780455.1 uncultured Bacteroidia bacterium
AAAACACTCTAATCTCTCTCATAGATAGCCTTCCATTCCCCCTCTTTTCAGTATTCTCCCACCAAGCGCGTTCGGGAAAGTGTTCTAGAGCTTAATACAGGTTGATAGAATGGGGGTGGGAGTGGTTGGATCAGCCGCCTATAGCATCTTTGATATAATTGAATACAGGGCCTCCAGAGTTGATAGATTTTGGCCTTTTCTTAAAACAGAGTATCTTTATATCTGACCTTCGGTGAATTCAATAAAAAGACCACAAAATGAAACTCCGTTACATTAATCTCCAATTAGATCGTTCCGTCTATGATTTAGACTATGTCTCTGAATTCCGTTACCGGGATAGATTTATGTCCAATTATCTTTCCCGTAAAGTGAGATTACTTCATTTTGAAACAGACGGAACTTTAATATGATAAGTATTAATCTTGGAGGAACTTCTGAAATAGATATAGTTGGCCTTGATGCGCTACAAGTTAGTCTGCCATTCAATAAAGAAGAATATGACAAACTGGATGACAATGATAGAATCATCTATTTTGCTTCTAAGTTTAAGGAAGGCTTTAGACTGGCCGCTACAAATAAAAGTATCCCTTTAGATGGATTGTATGGTATATTGGCAGAATTTCAAACTAATGGCTTTAAAAACACCTGGGTTGCCAAGAATAAAATTTTTAGAGAACATAATTTGAGGGTTATACTGAACTGTGACTTCAACCAGTATGACTTTCATTTAAATGTGGAGATATATCAATGGTCTTCTAAAAAACTTCTATGTTCGGGAACCGTCATTAGAACTCTTCCGGGTGAAGTCTTTTTTGACTACCTCTTTAAAGATGTTTATGTTCGTGGAGAACACATAGTGATAACACAATTTTTGGATTACGATTTCATTCAGATTTCTTTAACTGAAGCTCAAAAAGGGCATTTTGTTTTCACCTTTTCTAAATGTCCTAAAGAATTGAATAATGAAGAGCATTGGAATAAAAATATTCATGATATTTTGGCGATGCTGTCTTCTAATTCAACACAATAAATAGGGTTGATTATGATAGAGATTTTGTCGCCTATGAGTCGCCAAAATATGTATCTTTGAAAAACTAAAATTACGAGTTTAATGAAAAGGAGTAGTACATTTCTGATTTGCCTTCTGTCATTCACGGCTGTTTCTGCGCAGAACAGCCTTCCGCCTCTAGACCGGCTGGCTTCGATTAATGACAGTATTGTCGGTGAAGCCCATATGCTCTATTTCTCAGAAAAGATAAATTGGATTACAACAGATTATTTCCTTGAAAATCACACTCCGGAACAGATAGGTGGAAGCTTGACATATTTCAAGGACAGTGTCTGGGTATGTTTCTTCTGCGATAAGGAACAGCAGAATTCCATATCAGAGATCCGATGGAACATAAAAGGGAAAACTCTTCAGGAAAGCCGTTCAGATTCTATAAGACCGTTGTTACCGGAGGAAAAGCAGATGATGGAACGCCGTTATAGAATTCTGGGCAAAGCTTTCGACGAATATAGAGACAGTATATATTCACTTCCGTCGAAGTATGGGAAACTGAATTTTGACTTGATTCCAATTGGCGATAACATAACCAGGATTTATATCTTGCAGGGCATTTTCGTGAAAGGTATCTTGCCTTGGGGCAATGATTACAGCATAGATGTGGATTCGAATGACAATATTATATGTTTCCGCCGCCATCACAGATCATTTATCCCGGTAGAACTAAAAAAATCAGAGGATGGAGAGGATTTGGTTTATCACGCCCATCTCGAAGATAATCCATTCATTACTGCCACAGATATTTGCAATTTCCTGATGTATGGCAGGGATTTGTATAATCTGAAACAATTTATGGTAGTTAGTCCCGCTTTCAACTGCAATTTCTCATACATAGACAGTATGAAAACGATAATTACCCTAGATAAGAACAAATAATCAGGTTGATATATCAAGTGATAACTGCCTAGAATCCATCCATCAGGAGAATCTTTAGGCCCCTTGTGCGATACGATTTTAACGGCTATATTCGCTCAAGTTTGTCGCCTATATGTCGCCAAAATTTCTATCTAACAACAGGGGACTTTATGATCTTTGATTCTGTTGTCTTTCCTGTTTAATTGCTCTTAAATATGATCTTATGCCAAGATATGCAAGATAGAAAACACAGAAGTCCTGATAGAGATAGGAAAAAGTAACCTTGGCTATATGAGAAGATGATTCTGTTCCCCTAAAAGATAAACATCCGAATCCGGTGTAAGCCCAAATGAAAGGAAGAAAAGCACCTGCCACTGCGAAGAATACAAGGCCCGTATTTTTAAAACTTTTGTTTTTAAATGGATTTAACCGAAGCAATCTCATTATGCAGATAATTAATACAGCAGCAACAGAAAACAGCCAAAGCAGTGCTAATGGATTATAGTGTTCTACAATCAACTCAAAGTCCCATTCAATCATTCCCCATACTGCAAAGAAGTAGCAGAGAACAAAGTTGATAATGCAGAAGATATCGCCGAGTACAGTCTTAATCTTCATAAAGCCAAAACTTCTATCAAACAACCAAGAGAACGATTTATATGAAGAATCCTAATTCCGAAATTGTTTCGGGCTTAAGGGAATATGAACCGTGATAATCATCATATACATTTGGTTCCTCTTCCCAGCGTCCCGTTTTTATTCTTGATATTACATTACAAGGCGGAACTATGATACCCATATCGGCATACCAATATTTTTTTGGCAATGTTTTGTAGTGTTTAAATTCTTGATTGGGTGTCCATATCCACCAACAATCTTGTTCTTTGTCTAAATCTAATCCAACGATCTTTTTGTGATATACTATCTTTTTGTGATATAGGCGGAAAACTATATCACTAATATTGCCAAGATCTTTAGATTTACCTGCTTTCCGCCACAAACCATCAAGTACACCATGCCCAATAGCATAGGTCAAGCAATAGAAATCAACCTCATCGGCAACAATATCATTGACAGACGGTTTCTCTTCCGGAAGATAATGCTTTTTGAACACTCTGATACCCCAACCTCCCAAATGTGTAGAATCGACCACAATAAACTGCATATACCTTTTGCATCCAGATGATATCGGGATTTCAAATATGTCTCCGATGTGTGTTGCGGGTGCTCTCATATAAATCTCGATTTATCAGATACAAATATACTTATTATACCTCTTGAGCACAATTTGACCACTTTTTTAGAAAAGTCCTCGCCTGCAGCGCCTTTAAAAGATTGCGTCAATTCTTAGAATTCTGTTTAATGTTAAGAATAAATAAGAAAATTTCTTATATTTGTTGTGAGATATAAAGCAATATGAAGACAACAACAGTAGCATTAGGAGCTCATTTTGATGAATTTGTAAAGGCAACCATCCAAAGTGGACGTTATACCAACGTTAGCGAGGTTATTCGAGCTGGGCTTAGGAGGCTGGAAGAGGATGAGCAGAAGATTGCTGCTCTCCGTGCAGCTATTGAAGACGGTGAGAACAGCGGATATGTTGAGAATTTTGATTTTAAGAAGAACTTGGAGGATTTGAGGGCAAGCAGGAGAAAAGATGGGACGGTATAGGATTTCAAAACGAGCGATTGAAGATTTAAACGGAATTTGGGATTATACAGTGGCAGTTTGGTCTGAAGCTCAAGCTGTCAAATATTATAATCAGATTTATACTTCAATAGAAAACCTTTCAGAAAATCCAGGCTATAAAGGTTTACGATATGACTTTATAAAGGAGGGTTTGTGGGGATACCGCGTCGGTCATCACATAATCTTCTATAAAATCCTTTCAGAGAATTACATATCAGTAGATCGTATTCTCCATGAAAGAATGGATTATCAAAGACATCTTTAGAATCAACGTTGAAAAGTCTATCTATCATTTACTGTGAAGATGGAAAATGAAAGGATAATATTCTTCAACGATCTTTAGAGCCTTTGTAGCCTTCCCTAATTAACTTATTGAAAACCAGCTGATGTTTTACTTCAAAATCATCCCTTGATATTTTGTCATCACTATCAGTCCCAGCTAAAATGTAGGTTGAAACTCCAGCTATAATATCATATATGAGATAAGCCGGTATCAGGATATAGAAAAAGACTTTAAGTAATTTCATACAGTCCTTATTATCTGTGCTAAATTGAATAGGAGAACCAGTTAGCACAAAGATAGGATAATCACAGGAAAGTGGAGTAAATATCCTATCCTTCCCCCTCTTCCCGTATTCGCATTCCAATCGCGTTCGGAAAGGTGTTCAAGAGTTTAATACATGTTGATAGAATTGGGGTGGGAGTGGTTGGATCAGCTGTCGGTAGAATCTTTGATATAATTGAATACAGGATAGTCTCAGAGTTGATAGATTAAGGTACTTTGAGCCACCCTAAAGACCATCTTCAAGCTTTTTAAGGAAGACTTTTTTATACTCCTCACCAAAAGACTGGGGCCCAACTGCACCGCCACCAAATTCAAAAACAACCCGGTCAGAATAAGGAATCAATTCATTTTGATTGATGGCATTTTGCATTTGTTCTTCTGTCATCGGCGACAAATAGATTCTATAATAGTATGCTTCAAATCCTACTCTCTTGTATTGTAAGCGGCAATAGTCAGGGAAATGGGTTTCAAGGAAATTACATCCTGTTTCTTTCAAAAGAGTTCTGATCGTTTTGGCGTTGTCTTTAGATATTGCCGGTAGGAGAGGCCTATCTTTTTTCTCGTACCACTCTCCTCTGTCATTCCTCTCTGGTCCATTTCCAGCTTCCACTTTGCATATATCACCTTCAGAATCGATGACCATATTAAAACCATCATTTAAAGATTGTCTGGTGAAATAGACAAGTTCATCCATTTCCCCCTTTACCTTTTCGTAATGACGGGCCATTTTATATGGATCGCAGTTATAAGATTGAATCCTTATAAAAAAGAGTAGACTAATAGATAGAAGAACAAGCCCCGATGCGATAAGAATTCCTCTAAGGTGCTTGCCTCCCCTTTTTATGGATTGTAACAAAACAATGATTGCCCATACAACAGCGCCTATTAGTAAGGGCCACAAAAATGCGAGCATCATAAACCCGGTAAATGGATCTCTCCACGGGAAATAGCTTAGAAGTAATAAGGCCCCAAAAGGAATATAATCAACTGAACGGTTTGCGGAGGAAGACATTCTATCAAACAGAGATTTAAGAGTCGTACTATTTCATTCAAATATAAACATAATACTTGAAAGGCACAGCTTAAAGTCAAAAGAGCATTTGCAATACAGATAGATCTGGTCATAATTACCCAGAATCTATCCATCAGGATTAGTCTTTTGGGCCCTTTCTGGGAGTGATTTTTACCATCCGGATTCACTTTGTTTTGTCGCCTATATGTCGCCAGAGAGTCTTTTCTCTCCCATATAAGGAAGATAAGAACTTGATAGATAGAAATATGTAAAAAGTCCCTTGGTGGTTCTTCTGGGCCCACAATTCAAAATAAAGCACCTGCAGAAACGCAGGTGCTTTTTCTTTTATGAAAGGACTAACCTTTTCTCAGCGAATGGGGGAGACTCGGCGATGGTGGGTTGTAAGTGGCTGATAATCAGCTTATCCTAAAATAAGAGCCTCTGAGTTGGATATCTTATTTGGAGACAATCTGAGTGTCAGTGAGTTACAAGGCACCATCGCCGAGAACCTACCCTCCCTATCTTAACAGAAATCCCATAAAGTCCCCTAAATGGAGTGAGACCAGCAGAGCCTTGCAGTCTCTGGGGGATTGTTTGTATAATTGTTTGGAAATTTCTGTTTTTTATCTTGCGATTGGAAATGTTTTACTATATTGCAAGTAATTAACAAGCCCCCCCTAAACATTAAAATTATAATTAGAATTATGAAACGATCATACAAATACTTTTTATCATTGCTGTTTATAATGACGGCCATACCTTTTCTCTGCATTGCCCAGTCTCCCAAAAGGCTGAAGAAAGCAGATGTTCTTGTTCGCTCGGACAAGGAGTTTTCGGTATCGGGGAAGAAGGTTTTTATAGTATCGTATGCTCCATCTTATCTTTCTGGAGAAGAATTGTCTTTCAGGGATAGTCTGCTTTCCAGATTCCTGGCAAATAAAGGAGCGATAGTCGTTGATAAGGAGAGTGATGCTGAATGCATTGCAATAAGCATTTTTAAAGATACAACATGGACAAACTCCTGGGTAGATGTTGATAAGAGCAATAGACTGCTTCTTTCAAGAAACAATAATATATACAGTGGCCGTTACTCTGGTCAAATGATCTTCAATGGAGAACGGGTCTCATCATACCAAATTGTAGAAAAGAAACCTGTTTATTCTACCAGGACAACCAAAGAAGACAGGTTCCGCTATGACCACAGCCTCTATATAATTGATCGCGACAGAATGGACGATTCATATCTGTACTATTTCCAAAGTACGATTCTACAATCGAAGCCTCGCCGATTTAAAGATGTTTTGTCTTTAATGGTATCAGCATCTTATAATTACTTTGGTGACAATATCGGGGAACAATTCAAGAACATTAAGGTAAGAACAGACAGCTACAATTACTATAATGACGATGTGAGACAGGAACAAAGGTGGTTGAGGCTCAAGGAAAAGGGGAGGGGCTGGAATCCTGATATGAACAGAAAGAATATTCCGGTCAGCCCAACACTATATCCAGATTATAGCGCAATGTCTATCAAATAGGATAAAACGTCGCCAAAATTGATAGCACATCAATCTATCAAAAAAGAGTGTAGACAATTAAGGCATCGCAGAACATCTGCGGTGCCTTAACTGTTTAGTTTAGTAGTATTTGTAGAAGAGGGCGATGGACTCCATTCCGCTAAAGAACTGCTTGAGCAGGTAGCTTTCGTTAGGGGAGTGGATGGTGTCTCTCTCAAGGCCGAATCCCATCAGCAGAGGGTCTGTTCCCAGGATCTTCTGCATGTCTGCAAGCACTGCAATGCTTCCGCCTCCGCGGCTTGGAACAGGCTCTATGCCCAGTACTTCCTTCATGGCCTTTGATGCGGCCTGGAAAGCAGGGGAGGTAATCGGGATAAGGAAACCGTTTCCGCCTTCTTTTTCCTCTACCTTGACCTTGACATATTTTGGTGCTATGGAAAGGAAGTGCTTTTTGAAGAGCTTGGTAATCTTGGCGCTGTCCTGGTTAGGAACCAGCCTCATGGATATCTTGGCGTGGGCGGTTGAAGGAAGCACTGTCTTTGCGCCTTCTCCGGTGTAGCCGCCCCATATGCCGCATACGTCAAGACAAGGGCGTATACCGGTTCTCTCGAGGGTTGTATAGCCTTTTTCTCCCTTTACCTCAGCGATGCCCAGGAACTTCTTGTATTCCTTCAGGTTGAAAGGAGCCCTGGCAAGCTGGGCGCGGTCTGCCTTGGAAAGGTTGACCACATCGTCATAGAAGCCTTTTACCTTTATCTTGCCGTTCTTGTCTATCAGCGATGATATCATGTCGCAGAGGACGTTGATAGGGTTGGCGACGGCACCGCCGTAATGTCCTGAATGGAGGTCTTTGTTCGGTCCGGTGACGGTTACCTCAAGGTAGGCCAGGCCTCTCATTCCGCAGTTGATGGAAGGAACCTTCTCGCTGATCATGGTGGTGTCGGAGACGAGTATCACATCGCTTGCAAGCATCTTCTTGTTTTTCTTTACCCATGCAGGGAGTGAAGGGCTGCCGATCTCTTCTTCTCCTTCAAAGATGAACTTTACGTTATGCTTGAGCTGTTTGGTCTTTACAAGGTATTCAAAGGCCTTGATGTGCATGAAAAGCTGGCCTTTGTCATCGTTGGCACCTCTTCCCCAGATGGCTCCGTCGTGGATCTGAGGCTCAAACGGGTCTGAATTCCATTTTTCCAGAGGTTCTGCCGGCTGCACGTCATAATGGCCGTAAACCATTACGGTCTTTGCCTTGGGATCTACCGTCTTCTTTCCGAAGACTACCGGATTGCCGTCTGTAGGATAGACGTCCGCCTGGTCTGCACCTGCCTGCTTGAGAAGCTCTACCAGTCTTTTTGCACAGCGGAGCATATCCGGCTTGTTTTCTTTCTTTGCACTGATGGAAGGTATTCTCAGGATTGAAAAAAGTTCTTCGAAGAATCTGTCTTTGTTCTGCTCGATATACTGTTTCATGACAAGTGTATTTTTGTTTGTTATCAAAGATACGAAAAAACAATGAACCCAGCCTAGAAGCTGAGTTCAAATCCGAAGTTGATGGCGGCGTGGTGCTTGTTGCGGACTTTTACGCCGTTCACTATCTTGTTGCGGTGGGTCATTCTCCAGAAGCAGTCTACACGGAATACCCTGAAGATGTTGGTTACGCCCACGCCCATTTCCACATACGGTTTGCGCAGGGAGCTCATGCCTTCAGGAAAGAGCATGCGGGCTTCCATGCCTTCATATTTTTCTCCGGGTCCGGTACCTGCAACCGTGCTGAGAGGGTTGCCGATCTTGCCGTCTGTAATGCCGTTGTTTACCTTTGAAAGGGTTCCGTAACCGGCCTTGAGGGTAAATACCTCTCTCCACTGCAGGCGTTTCATCAGAGGAATCTTTCCGAGGAAGAAGCCCTTGAAGTTATGCTCGTAGAAGAGGGTGGTCCAGGTATCCGATGCAAACTCGTAGAAGTCCATGCAGGCAAAGGAGCTCTTGTCAAGGAAGTATGTGCCGTTTCCTTCATGGAGCTTGAGCAAAGGGTAAGGGACCTTGCCTATGATCTTTCCGGCTGTGAGGTGGAATCTGGATGTTCCAACCGGAGGAAGCTGAAGGTCATAGTCTACGGAAGCTTCTGCCCTGAAGAAGCCGAAATCGTTGTCTGCAAGGCCTTTTATTCCGGTAATAAGGTCTACGGTTACTACAGGATAATGGGTGAGGACATAGATCTTGTCAAAGGTTCCGCGGGTAACCGTCTCGTCCCATGAGAAGCGTGCCTGATAGTGGATCTGGTTAGACGCCACGCTGGTTATGTGGGTGCTGTCCGGCGTATACATAGGCACGTACCTGTTGGAGTATATGCGCCTGCCTTCAACGGCAATGCTGTTGTTGAAGCCTTCGTTCCATTCGTGGATGTAGCCCAGGGCGTATTCGTTCACGGGGCTGATCCTTTCGCTGTTGCCCTTGTTGAGCAAAGACGACATGATGTTGGCTTCCGTGAGGGCATCCGAACCCCTTCCCATCTGCACCATGTCGCGGCTGGCGCTGGCAAAGACTTTCCTTGTAGGCATGTTGCTGAACATGTACTCGGCCATGAGCTTGCCCTTGAACTTGTGGTCCTTGGTGCCGTAGGCTATGTGGCCTGAGAGCCTGAGTTTCTTGGAGAAGTCTTCTGTGGTGCGGCCTCCGAACTGGAATCTTGCACCTTCGAGGTTGTTGAAACTGAACATCTTGTAGTAAGGGCCAACTCCAAAGTACTTGAAGTTGTAATAGCCGTTTACGAAAGTGTTCACTATGGTGTACAGGTTGCGGTACAGCGGAACGTTCTTGATGGAATCAACCATCTTGTAGATGTTGCTTTCCTTTTCGCTCAGGGCATAAGGGCGGTTCTGCGCCCAGTAGTCCTCGTCATTCACCAGAGGATTGGCAGACATGGAGACATTGCTCATGAGCTTTGAGACGCTGTCCGGCATGGGAGTGTCGAATCTTGGGTCGAGATAATCGCACTGTCTGCGGCCCAGGAAAGACATCAGCTTGGATGAGTCTCTCATGGTTACCGAGAAGTCTGCATACATCCTGTCCTGCTTGAAGAACCAGAGAGAATCCCTGCCCTTGTACGAGCCGCGGCCTCCAACCAGCTGGTATTCTGAATCAAGGACGAGATCTCTTATCCAGTTTACGTTGGAGCCCTTCCTGAGCTTCACGTGGATTTCCCTTACGGCCCAGTCCTGGGCATCTATCCTCATCTCTCCGTCAAAGGTTGGGGATGAGACCATCTTTGAAGGGTGGAACCTGATCAGGTAGGTCTTCCTTCCGTCTACGTTGAGGCTGTCTATCAGGAAGTAGTCGTAGAAAACGTTAGGTCCGCTTACAGGAGAAGGAATCTGTATGTTGAACAGGTTTATGAAGTTGTCGTAGAAGTTGGTGCGGATGTGCATGTTGCCGGTGAACTGGGCGAATGTCGCCTCGTCCTTAACTCCGGAGATGCGGCTGGCGTTTATCACCTCCTTGCTCTGGGATGGGTCTTTCTGCCTGTAGAACATGGAGTTGTTCTCGGAGATCATTATAGGCAGATAAGGTTGTCCTGAGACTACTGAAGTGTCCATGTAGTCAAACACAAAACCAAAGTTTTTCCTCAGGAGCTTGTTCTTGATCTGGGTATCTGCATTCACCAGGTCCAACTCCATCTTGGTATAGAGGCGGCACTGGTAGCGGTCCCTTTCTTCAGGGTTGTTGACTTTCTTTGCGTGTTCTATGTTGGAAAGTATCCAGCGGATGTAGCGGTAGTCGGGCTTGACCACGATTTGGCTCAGAAGGTTCTGCTCCAGCTTGAGGGCAAAGTCCACCTGGTTGAAGGCTCCCGGTTTTACTTTCATTTCCTGGGGAATGTAGCTTACATACTCCACCCTGAGCAGGTCTACGCTCAGGTCTCTGGTTTCCAGGGTGTAGTATCCGTCATCGTCTGTTGAAACGCCGATGGTGGTGCCTTTGAACAGTATGCTGGCAAAGGGCAGGGGCTCTCCGGTTTCAGCATCGGTGACACGCCCTTTGACTTTTGTGGTCTGGGAATAGGACAATGAAGATACGAGCGTGCACAGGATCAGTGCCGCAGCAAAGACAAGCCGGCGGAAACCGGCTGGCGCAGTTATGTTGTCAAGTCTGCGCATCAGTAGTTGAAAACGTCTGGAGAGACTACTCCGTTGTACTCTTTGTCAGGAGTGTTGTAGGTTGTGGTGTTGCCGTTTTTCTCTTCAAGTGTGAGAATGCACAGAGACATGTCTTTCTTGCTGTAGGATACGGACATGTGGTTCCAACGTCCCTTGGCTTGCTTTGAAACATCCATGTCAAAGACATAGTACTTGTCCGTAACGCTCATCTTGACTTCGGACTTGTTGAGTTTGGCGGCTTCTGCAACCTGTCCCTTGATGCAGTAGAGCAGCGTCCACTGCAGGATCTTCATGTTCTGGTCTGCCTTGGTATTGAAGACGTTCCTAGCTCCTCCGTTGATGGATATCACCTTGTCTCCATTCAATATGAGCTGGTTGTCTTTGTCCTTGCCGTTGTTCTTGTGGTTCTTGAACTGCATCTTCATCTGGTTGGATGATCTGGCAAAGAACATGGTTCCGGTGCTGGTGATATTTTTCTTCATGCCTTTCATGGTCTTGACCTGGGTGCATGTAGAAACAATGGTCTTGTAAGATTCGTTCTTTTTCTGGATGGATTCCATTACCTGGTCCTTGTTCTGCGACATGGCAGGTTCTGCGGCCAGGAGCCCCAGAGCAAGAATAAATGCGGCAAGGATTCCTGCCTGCATCTTTCTGAGTTTGTAGCTGATTCTTTCCATAACGTGCAAATTTACTCCAAAAAAGATACCAATGCTCTTTTTTCTAAAATTTCCGAGCATGTCATCAGCGATGTTATAGAAACTCCGAGCACTCCGTGGAGGTTCAGGTTCTGTCCGGTAAGCAGCAGGTTAGGTATCGGAGTCCTCGGGGCCAGCAGGGTCTGGAGGAGGTTGTTGCAGTCTTTCCTGATGCCGTAGGCAGTGCCCCTGATGGCTCCGGTATAGTACTGATAGGTCAGCGGAGTGCTGGTATAGCAGGTCTCAACTGCATCTTTGAGGCCGCTTATGCAGTTGTTGGCCATCTGGATGCATTCCTCAGCTTTCCTTGCCTTGAACTCCCGGTATTCTGCCGGACGTGTGCCCGGGGTGGTTCCTTCCCATTCTCTGACCTCGGAATAGCTCATCGGGGCAAGTATGTCAAGATGGGTGGCATATCTGCAGTCCGGGCCAGAAGGAACCTGCTGGCTTATGAGTATGCCTTTTATCTTTCCCATGTCGGCCTGCTCGGCGATGTCCCATACCGAATCAAGGTCAGGACTGTAGCAGTAGAAGTTGCGGTTGAAGTAAGGAATCTTTCCTTCCTTGAGCTTTATGTTTACCGTAAAGAATCCGTAGGTCTGGTTCAGGTTCAGTATCCTCCTCCTGAAGACAGGTCTGATGCACTTGCTTTCCTTGACAAGTGAGAGTGTAAGTTCAGGACTGAGGTTGGATATGAAATGCCGGCCGAATATCTTTCTGCATTCTCCGCTCTTTTTGTCCTTGACCGTAAGATGCTCGGCCCTGCCGTCCTTTTCAACGATCTCGGTTACCTCTGAGGACATGAATACGTCTCCTCCCATGGCCCTTATGCTCCCAACCAGGGAATCTGCAATCATTGAACCGCTGCCCTTGAGCCTCCATGCGCTCTGGATGTAGGAACTGTTTATCTGGGCGAAGGTATAGAGCGGAAGGCTTTCTTTCTTGAGCTCCAGCTTGAGGGAGTTGCCGCTGAGGATGTTTCTCAGAAGGGGGTCGCTGATGTTTGTCTGGAGGTACTCCCAGGCATTCTGTGAAAGGAGCCGGTTTACTGTAAAAAAGCCGTCTCCGGGTTTCAGGAGAGGATCGGTAATCTTGCTCCCAACATCCTTCAAGAATGAGGAATAGGCTGAAATCTGCTTGCTTTGTGAAGGGAATACATCGCTCAGGGTCTGTGCAAATCCATCGTAGCCGCAACTGAGCCTGAAGCTTTTGTCGCCGATGACTATTTCATCAAAGCCGTTGCAGTCGAGCTGGTGCCAAGGCAGTTCCATCAGGCCGAAGTAACTGAATATCCGTTCAAGTATCTGCCCTTTTCCAAGGGCTCCTACATAGTGGAATCCTGTATCGAACTCTTCGTTTTTTCTCTTGAAACTTGCAAGGCATCCTCCTGAGTTGGCGTTCTTCTCCAGCACGCACACGCTCATTCCGTTCTTGGCCAGGATGTAGGCACATTGAAGTCCTCCCAATCCGCTTCCAAGTATGACGGCATCATAAATCATCTCAGCTGACTTTCTTGCTCCTGCTTTTCCATGCTTCCCACTTGTAGTAAAGGTAAGGCTGCAGGGTGAAGGTTATCAGTATGGTAGAGACCATGCCGGCCAGGGTGGACAGACCAATTGAGGAAATGGCCGGATGAACGGCAAGGAGCAGGCTGGATACGGCCAGGATCAGCATCACTGCGGAGAAGAAGATGGCGCTCCGGTGATATTTGAGAAGTTCCTGCTGGCTCTTGCCCTTGATCAGGCCGTCCATTACGAATATGCTGTAGTCTACGCCCATTCCAAAGATGAAAGTGGAGATGACCATGTTGATCAGGTTGAACTCCATGTTCAACAGTTTCATGAATCCCAGGACCAGGAACCAGCTCATGAACATAGGCAGGAACGCAATCACGGACAGGATGATGTTCCTCAGTGCAATCAGCAGTATCACAAAGACAAACAGCGATGAAATGAGCAGGACGGTGTTGAAGTCGTGCTCCATTATCTCCAGCATGTCTGTCGTATAGAAGAGCGGATCTATCACTATCAGTCCGTTTGAAAGGGTCTTGTCATTGTTGTCTCCGCCTTGGGCGAGCATCTTGGACGCATCCCATAGCATCTGGTTGTCTTCTGCCTTGAGGGTTGTAAGTACCAGATACGTACCGTCATCATTTTTCTCCATGAAGTTGCCCAGGATTTCCGGAGGAATCGTTCCGCTTCCAAAGACATCGAGAGGAGAATACTCTGTATCCAGAGCCTGGTAGAACGGCTCAAACATCTGAGCCTCAAAGCCGTTCCTTTCAGCTGCAGCTGCGGTAAGGGCCTTTACCCTGGCTTTCTTTTCAGGGGTGAAATAACGGTTCCAGACTTCTATCCTCTCCTTCTGCTCAGACAGAGGAAGCAGCAGTGAAGACAGGTTGTTGAACGATGAGATCATCCCCTTGTCCTGAAGGATCTGGCATTGCTCTGCAACTTTCTGGTTGAGCATCAGGGCGCTGTCGAGGTCCTTCGAATGTACGGCAATGTATTTTGTCTGCATTCCGCCCTGAGTTTTCTGGGTGTAGAGGCTTTCAGCCTTGATAAGGCCTGGAGAACTGTAGGACAGATGCGAAAGGTCCGTGTCAAAGTTGGCGCGCCCCCTGGTGAAGACAACGCTGAGTACGAACAGCAGCAGAACCAGGACTATGAGCCATGTATGCCTGTAGTAAGGCTTGGTTGTGATCTTCTCGATTGCGGCAAACGCTTTCTCGTCTTTTTTCCCGGTGGAGTTCCTGAAGAACTGAGGCAGGAAGAATATGGCGGCAAGTGTTGTTCCAACCATCACGAAAGATGCCATCAGGCCAAAATCTCTAAGCAGCGATGATTTGGTGAAAATCAGTCCCAGCAGAGATCCCACGGTGGTTATGCATCCCAGCGTTACAGGCTTTGCCTGGTCCTTGATAACCTGCTCCACATCGCCCACATATTTGTGGTGGGTAATCAGGTGGATGCAGTAGCTCAAGGCCACTCCGATTACTATGCAGCCGATTCCCAGGGCTATGAAAGACATCTGCCCCTGGATGAGGTAAACAGCCGCTATGGCTGCAACCACACCCCAAAGCAGAGGCATCAGCAGATAGAAGATCGTATCCTTTGTCCTGAAACAGTATCCGATGATAAGGACGATGAAGATCATCGCGATGGAAACCGTGATGACAAGGTCTTTCTTGATCCTCTTTGCCGTATAGACGCTCTTGGCGGATTTTCCGCTTATGAGGACCTCTACGCCTGAAGCAAGTTCCAGTTCGTCTGCCTCTTCCTGGATAAAGTCTATGAGTCTGGTTCCGGCCTTGCTGTCCATTGCCTTGAATCCCGGGGTCACGTATATAATGGCAGTGGTGCTGTCTGAAGAGAACAGGTGGAAATCGGTGAGTGTGAGAGAACCTTCTGCCTTGGCCGCGCTTTTGTCGGAAAGATCTGCCGAACGGGAGAGGTTATGCATTGCTATGCTCCTGAAAGCCAGAGGGTCTTTGCAGACTATGTCATACCACATTCCGCTTCCGTCATTTTCCAGGATCTCAATGTTCTGCTGCATCAGCGAATCCATGCCGGCAGGATTGAGAGTCTTTTCGAAGGATGGATAGAACGTGCTGTCCAGGAAGCAAGGAGCGTTGTCCAGGATCATGAACGCTCCGTCTCCAAGAATGGAAGGATCTACCCTGAACAGTATGTCTTCTATTGAAGATCCTTTGTCGTGAGCCTTAAGGGAGTCGCAGAGTCTGGTTCCGGCAGAGATCAAGGTATCCAGCATGTCGGTCTTTGCCATTGTGCTGTCCTTGACCCTGAGCAGGACGAATATCTTGTCTTTTACCTTGAGTTTGTCAAAGACATACCTTACGCCGCTGTTGCCTTCGGTTGCAGGAAGCAGCTTGGTGATGTCCTCTTCATAGTACATCTTGTTTGCCAGGAAGGCAAACGCAAGGAAACTTCCCGGCAGTACGAGGAAGAAAATGCTTCGGTACCTTTTGAAAAAGCGATATACCGCCAGGGCGATTCTGGTCATTTACTTTTCGGAGATTCTTTCGTAGAGGAAATCGTAGAGCTGGCTGAAGGTTGCTGTCTTCATGAGGTCTGTGCCCTTGATCTTGATGTCAAAGTTCTCTTCTATGAGTGCAACAAGGTCTACAAGTGAAAGGCTGTCCAAATCGAGTGTTTTCTTTATGTCTGCCTCAGGAGTAATATCTTCTTTTTCTACTTCAAATTCTTCTGCAAGGACATCTACGGCCTTGGCTATCATTTCTTCTCTAGTCATAGGTACTATAGGTTTTTGATTATCAATGTTGAGTTGGTGCCTCCGAATCCGAAGGAGTTGGAAAGGAAGCAGTCAAAGTTTCTTTCTATTCTCTTTGCCGGGATGTTGAGCTTTGCAGAATCCTCGTCAGGGGTTTCAAAGTTCAGGTTGGCTGCAACAAACCCGTTTTTCATCATCAGGGTTGAGTAGATTACCTCGCTGGCGCCGGCCATCCACATTTCGTGTCCGGTCTGGCTCTTGGTGCTGGTTACAGGAGGCATGTCGTTTCCGAAGACCTGATATATGGCCTTTGCCTCGTTCTGGTCTCCCACCATCGTGCTGGTTGCGTGGGCGTTGATGTATCCGATCTGGTTTGCCTGAAGGCCCGCCTGCGCAAGAGCCATCCTCAGGGAGCGGGCCGGACCGTCGACGTTAGGAACCGATATGTGGTCTCCGTTGGAAGAGAATCCGTATCCGAGCACCTCGGCGATTATAGGAGCACCTCTTTTTACAGCGGTTTCATAATCTTCAAGTATAACCGTGGCGGCTCCTCCTGAAGGTACAAGGCCGTCCCTGTTCTTGTCAAACGGACGTGAAGCCTTTTCAGGTTCGTTTTCTCTCTTTGAGAAGGCGCTGATACCGTCAAAACTGCATACGGAATATGGATTCGTCTCCTGGGCTCCTCCGCAGATCACCATGTCCTGGAGTCCGTTCTGGATGAGCATCGCACCCCAGCCTATTGAGTGGGAACCGCTGGCGCAGGCTCCTGATACGGTGAGGTTTATGCCCTTGAGCTTGAAGATGCAGGAGAGGTTCATCGTAACGGTGGAGTTCATGCTCTTGAAGATTCCGCCGCTTCCGATCATGGAAGTGTCTTTCTTCTGCCTCATGATATCTACGCTCTCCACTATAGGCTCGGCGCTGGAATCGTTTCCGTAAATCAGGCCTACTTCATGGCTGTCGAGATAATCCTGGGCGATGTTGGCAGCCTTGAGGGCATCGGCGGTTGCGCAGTATGCGAAGAGTGCCTGCTCCGGCATGTACACCCTCTGGTTGCGGCTGAGGATACCCTTCAGGTTAGGCTTCTCAACAAAGCCTGTAAGGGCTGATACAAAGCCCATCTCCTTTCTCACGGGCTCAAATACGATTCCGCTTTTTCCATTATAGAGAGAATCTCTTACTTCTTCCAAGGTTTTTCCCAGACAGGAATAAATTCCCATTCCGGTAATCACTACTCTTCTTTTCATTTCTTAAATATGGACCAAATAACGTCTTCCAGTTTTTCGCTGTTTTTCTTTAGAGCCTGCAATTTAGCAATTTTTGCTTTTTTGGAAAGCCTCAATAAACGCAGGTCCTGTTTTATGCTGTTCCACCACTCGGTATAGTACCAGCAGAACAGGGCCAGAGGCGGCATCAGCAGCAGGTATATCAGCGCCATGTAGATGGTCATGAAACACCAGACCAGGATAAACGAAATAAGTGCAAATAAAGGTATTGTAACAACTGCATTGATTCCCAGCAGGAATGACGAACTGAGCATCTTGTCCTTGACTCTTTCCGTAAGTTTCCTTGGTATGTGATACAAAAGCGCATTAGGCCAAAGTGAGAATATCCACAGTGGCAGAAGCAATATCATTCCAATGATTTTCAGTGCGGTTGCGCCGCCTGACACTTTTTTCCTCAGCGATTTGAACTCCAGCTTGTTCTCTTCAAGCTCCTGCTTTACCTGCCTTGCCTGGCCGAAAATTTCCTCCCGTTTTTCTTCCTCCAGGTTGCCGATTGCAGCAACAAAGTCCTTCTCCACTTCCAGTTTCTCAGGCAGGATGGAATAAGGCTTCTTGCAAAGGAGGGCAAAGGATTTTCCGTAATTGGTGCGCAGGAAGTCTATGACGTCATAGTTGTCGAGGTCCTGGATATCCAGCATCATTGAAGAGACGGCTTCCCTTACAACCTGGTTGACTTCCCTCATGGCCGTCCTCGGCTTTTCCTTGTAAAGCTCGTAGTAAGGCTTGAGGGAGATAGGCTTGCCGAACATCACGCACATCTGCCTTCTCATTCCGAAATAGTTGGTGTAGTGGTTGGCAGAAGGGAGTATGAAAATCTCCTTCTCCCAGTTTCCCTTTTCGGCTGTCTTGAAGGCCATTGTTGTATAACCGCTCGTAAAATGTCCGAGGTAGTGCTTGTCCTGGTGCCCAGCCTCTGGAAATATCATCACGCTCTGGCCGTGGAGCAGGAGGTGGTAACTTTCGTCAAAGGAGGCGTTGTTCTTTCCCACGTCGTCAAGCCCTTCATGGTCCATCCTGAAAGCCGGCATGAGTCCCAGGAACCTGAGGTACTTTTCCAGAAGCTTGTGGACGGCAAAGATGTCTGCCCTGGCCCAGAAATAAGGTTTTCTTCCCGGCCCCTTGAAGGAGAGCATGACAGCAATGGCATCCACCAGACAGTTCTGGTGGTCGGAGACAATTACCTGTGGATTGCCCTCTGGCAGGATGTTCTCCGTCCCGATGGAATAAGTTTTCCTGTAGAGGAAATGACAGAAAAGAAAACGGATGAATTCCTTGAACCCCATGTAGTAGAGGCCTCCCTTGAAATTCTTCCTCAAGTGTGTGGAGTTTTCCATCAGTCTGGTGTTAAGTTATTCTTGCTGGATCCAATCCTGGATATCAAGGGTCTGGTTGTCTTTGAGGAACAGTTGGAGAACCTTGTTCACGATGTCATGGCCTGCTCCGCTGTTGGCAAAATAGACCAGTGTCTTCTTCTGCGAAGGAATTATGATGAACAGGGCCTTGGTGTTGCCGTTGTCTCCCCAGTGCCAGAGGACCCTTCCGTAATGAGGGTTCTCCTCTATTCCAAGGCCGAGGCCCCAGAATATGCTCTTCTTCTGGTCCACCGGTCTGACCTTAGGAGGGAACTGGGTGGCAGGTCCGCTGCAAGGTGTAACCATGAGGGCGTGGCTGGCCTGGCTCAGGCCCTTGCCTTCCATGATGGCCCTTATGAAGTTGGAATAGTCGTTGGCGCAGGTGCGGAGCGTATATGCTACGTTCTGCCTTGGGAACTGCCTTACGCCCTGGCTTTCTCCGTTGCGTCTAGTGGATGCGGTCGTGATACCTTCAAACTCAGGAATCCACTCGTAGGAAGACAGAGGCATGTCAAGCGGCTCGAACACATATTCCTTTGCTATGCTCTGGATGTCTTTGCCCTTTATGGCCTCAACAGCTCTCTGCAGAAAAGCATAACCCTCTCCTGAGTATCCGAAGATGGAATCAACTGGGAAGGTGAACTTGATCGGAGATGTAGGCCATTCATCTGAAGAAGGGGATGCTGCCCAGTCGTCAATGCCGCTGCGGTGCATAAGTATCAGCCTTGCAGTGAGTTTCTTGGCCATGTCCTTGTCTACGAAACGGTCTATGTCCGTGTATTCGTACAGAGGGCGGTCTATGTCTATCTCGCCCTTGTCGTACATCTTCATCACGATATATGCAAACACAACCTTGCTCAGGCTTGCCGCCTGGAATACGGCTTCTTTCTCATAATCAGCCTTTCCCGTATCGTGATAACTGAATTTGAGCTTGTTCCACTCTTCTTCTCCTACTGAGGCGGAGTCAATTGCCACCGGCGCCTGGTCAGACCACGGGGTTACTCCCACCTGGCAGTAGATGCTGTCGCCGGGTTCGGTATATTTCACTTGGATCATCGGGATGTTTGCTTCCCTTATGATGCAAAGCAGCGAATCTTCATATGCTGCCTGCCTTTGGGCAAGTGCTTCATGGTCTTCTGAACAACCGGCGGAAATAACAGCAATACACATGGCAATACCCATTCCAAATATCAGTTCACGCAATTTAGACATATTAAACCAAGATTTTTAGAGAATGACACCAACAGAAATGTAGCTGAGCTCTGGACCGAATTCTTTCTGGAAGAGAGAGTGAGGAGCGTACTTGATGTACAGCTTTACTTCTGGAAGTCCTATGGTAAGACGGTATTCCGGAGTGAATTTCTTGGTCTTCCAGTGCTTCAGCTTGAGTTTCTCCTTGGAGCTGCCGATCTTGTACTTGCTTACGCTCTTTGCTGAGAAATTATAGTTGCCCAGAAGGTCGAATCCAATGTTGAGGTCATCCATGACCTTGATTTCATACCCCAGTGCAGCTCCGAGTTCATAAACGTCCAGCCTGGACTTTCTTTTGCTCTTGCTCATGGATTCAGCAGGGAACGGTGCAGCTACATAATGTCCGCTCTCCAGTCCCGGAACCGGAATGTAATGGGTGTTTGAAATTATGTTCTTATGGCGTGTCTTGAAGAACCTTGTGCCAAAATTCAGGGCAAAAGAAAACTTATGCTGGTATGCAGGCTTGTAAGTGAGGTTCATGATGTCAAGACCCAGTTCCCATGATTTGAAGGCCTTAAGCCCCATATCCTTTGGAGAATCCAGGGCGGTAAGGGATCCGATGTAGAAATTCTCACCAAAAGACAGATTCAGGTCAGATGTCTTCTCCTCATCTGAAACCGGCAGCACGTCCACCTCCACGATCTGAGCCTGGAGGCTCACAAAGGCAAACGCAGCCAGAATGGTCAAAAACAGTTTTTTCATAAAGGTATTGTTGATAGTTTGTTTCAAACGACAAATATAATCAGAACAAAACTAAAAAAGAAAAAGGAAAACCCGCTTGGATTTTCCTTTTGTAGGAGATAGGAGAATCGAACTCCTATTTAGGGAATGAGAATCCCTTGTCCTAACCGTTAGACGAATCTCCCGTATGTTCCCTTCCGGGGATTTGGACTGCAAATATATGAAATTGTTTCAAATCTGCAAGTGTTGCCTTAAAAGATCCTTGCCTTGTCTAGAGGAAAGCAAAGGCTTTTGAGACCGCAAAAGCTACTATCCATGCAAGGCAAAGGGTGTAGCATACGGTGAACAGGGCCCATTTCCAGCTGCCGGTTTCTGACTTTATAGCTCCTATGGTGGCAATGCACGGGAAATATATCAGGGTGAAGACCATGAATGCAAGCGCCACTGCCGGCGTGAGGACCTGGCCGATTATCAGCTGGCCGTCTACCGTGTAGAGCATGTTCATGGTACTTACCACTATTTCCTTTGCCGCCGTTCCGCTCAGGAGCGATACCGTTTCCTGCCACTGGAATCCTATCGGAGCCAGCACAGGGGAAAGGAAGTTGCCTATGGCTGCCAGGTAGGAGTGCTGCAGGCGTGCGGCAGGGTCAGGATCACAGGTAGGGAAGTAACTCAGTGCCCATACGATGAGGGTTCCTACCAGTATGACCGTGGCTATCTTGTGAAGATACTGCTTGCCTTTGTCCCAGGTGTCTCTGAGCAGGGATTTCCAGGTAGGAATCCTGTAAGGAGGAAGCTCCATCACAAACGGAGTTTCTTCAGAGTTGAAGAGGAACTTGCTGAAAAGCTTGGCCATCAGGGCGGCCAGCAGTATGCCTCCCATGTATATGCAGAAGATTACCAGGCCGGCGTTCTTCGGGAAGAAGATTCCTGCAAGGAGCAGGTATATCGGGAGCCTGGCGTTGCAGCTTATCAGAGGGTTGATGAGTATGGTTATCATCCTCGCGTTCCTGTTCTCTATGGTCCTTGTAGCCATTACTGCAGGCACGTTGCATCCGAAGCCCATCATAAGCGGAATGAAACTCCTGCCGTGAAGGCCGAACAGGTGCATGATCTTGTCCATTATGAATGCGGCCCTGGCCATGTATCCGCTGGCTTCCAGAAGAGATATGAAGAAGAACAGGATGAGTATGTTGGGCAGGAATACCAGGACTCCGCCGCATCCGGTTATTATGCCGTCTACCACGAGGGCCTTCAGCCAGCCGTCAGGCAGCAGGCCTCCCACCAGGTCGCCGAGCCATTTGACTCCGGCATCTATCCAGTCCATAGGGTACTGTCCCAGGGTGAAGGTGGCCTGGAAGATAAGATACATGGCAAGAAGGAAGATTGGGAATCCCAGCCACCTGCCGGTAACGATGTTGTCTATCTTCTCGGTAAGGGTCTTGCCCGGTTTTCTTTCTCCTCTGCGATAGGTCTCCTTGAGGGCTCCGTCTATGAAGCCGTACTTGGCGTCCATGATGGCATTTTCAGGAGTATCGCCGAGTTCCTTCTCCAGGATCCTGGCCTCGCGGTCTCTGATCCTGAGGATTTCCTCCTTGTTTGAGAACGAATCCAGCACCTTCTCTATTTCCTTGTCATGCTGGAGAATACGTATTGCAATGTAACGAGGTGTGTACTCGTCCATGGCATTCGGATTCTTGTAGATTTCTTCCCTGAGAAGGTCTATGCTTCTTTCAATCACCGGACCGTGGTTGATGTGGATGTGCTTGAGGATTCCGAGCACAGAATCCATGGAAGAGCGGTCCTTCCTGTTTTTCTGGAGCGGATACTTTCCGGAGGCGTCCGTGGATTCTATCTCGTCTCCCTGCTCATACAGTTCTATGATGGTGTTGAACAAATCCTGAATCCCCCTGCCGCTTACAGAAACAGTAGGAACCATGGGTACTCCAAGAAGCTTTTCCAGTTCCTTGTATTCCAGTTTGTCTCCCCTGTGTTCCAGTTCGTCAAACATGTTGAGGGCAATCACCATCCTCAGGTTCATGTCTATGAGCTGGGTGGTGAGGAAGAGGTTCCTTTCCAGGTTGGACGAGTCAACCACGTTGAGGATGACATCCGGCTTGTCGTTGATTATGGTATGCCTTACGTATTTCTCTTCAGGGCTGTAGGCGGAAATGGAATAGGTTCCCGGAAGGTCTATGAGGGTGAAGCGGTACCCCCTGTAGTACATCTTGCCCCTTACAGCATCAACGGTAACTCCGCTGTAGTTTCCTACCCTCTGGTGGCTTCCGCTGGCCTTGTTGAAAAGACTGGTCTTGCCGCAGTTGGGGTTTCCCACAAGAGCTACGGTAATCTCCCTGCTCTTTTCCCTTGCTCCGCGATAGAGGGCGTCCTCCTCTGTTGTCTGCTTGATGGAATCCCTGAACCTGCAGGAGGCCTCTGTGCAGCCGATGCAGGAAGGAACGAAGTTGCCGGTCCGGGGATTGTGCTCCATGGCCAGGTGTTCGGCCTCCTCAACAGAAATCACCTCTATCTGGGAGGCTTCCTTGAGCCTCAGGGAAACATGATAGCCAAGTATCTGATACTCAACCGGATCTTGAAGCGGGGCCTTGTGCACTACCTCCACGGTCTTGCCCTGGATGAAGCCCATCTCTATGATTCTCTTGCGGAAACCTCCGTGGCCGAGAATCTTTACGATTACCGCCTTTTCTCCCGTGTTGAGTTCGCTGAGTCTGCCCATTGAATGATTTGTGATATCAGTCGGCAAATGTAAGATTTTTATCCTATTGATGTATATTTGCAACGCAAAGGAGCCGGGAGGCATCTTTTATATGTAATGTGGTATAACAGTTAAAAATCAACGATATGAAAAAACTAATCTTTTCAGCAGCAGTGTTGCTCGCGGCTGTTTTTGCGGCTTCCTGCAACAAGAGCTCACACAACGAGATTCCCTTCTATCAGGCCGTAGCCATGTTTGACGACCTTTCTCCTGAAATGTACGCATCTGACGTTTACGGCGAAAACCTTTACGGCAAAGGATATTACTGGCTCGACAAGAACACCGGCCTTGGCTCAAAGCCTGTAGACGACCAGTTCTACTCCGGCGGAATTGCAGCAGGCAACTTCAGCGCAGTGGAACTCACACCTGAAGACGCTGCCAACTGGTACAAGCAGCAGCTGGCGGTCAACGTCAAGAACCTCAGGGATTTTCCTGGATACAACAACACGGAGCACTGTCTGGTTTCATTCGGATGGGCTGATCCTAAAGGCTGGAACCACGCCCCTCAGATGACCTTCACGGACACAGACACCACCACTAGGATCATAGACGGCCTGTACGTTACCAATACCAGCTATGCAGTAGCCCAGATGACCACCGACCTTGGAAGCGGCGTTCCAATCAAGGACGGATGGTTCAAGGTTAAGTTCATAGGCCTTGACGCGGCCGGAAACGAGAAGGGAAAAGTAGAGGTATACCTTGCCAACTATCAGGACGGCAGCAAGTTCATCCTTGATAAGTGGCAGCCTGTAGCCCTTTCAAGCCTCGGAAGGATCCACTCCCTCAAGATAGACCTTGACGGCACAGACAAGGGCGAATACGGACTCAACACCCCTGCCTACGTTGCAATAGACTGTATCGTAGTCAGGATAGACAAGGGCACTGAGGTTAAGCCTAACAAGGCCAACATCAAGTAAAGGACCCTTCATCCCAGAATAAAAAAACAGCCGGCTTGCAACCGGCTGTTTCTTTTAATATGTCTTTTCGTTCATCGGAATAGGGTTCATCTCCTTGCCGATGGCATCCAGCCATTTCTGAGGGTAGCCCGGCTGGTCAGGCATCACGGCGTTGTCTTCGTTGTAGATTGTCTTGAAGCTGCCGTCAGGATTCTGCTTCTTGACGTTTCCGTCCATATACTTGACAAGCAGGTATTCATCGAGTTTCTTGAATTTCTTGAACATCCTGTCTGCAAACTTGTTTGACCATTCGGTCAGGTAAGCCTTTACCTTCTGTTCATCCTTGCTCTCGGAGAGGATCCTCTGGGCGTTGGCATCTATCTCAGGTATGATCTTGAGGGCACCGTTCTCGTGTTCGTCTATGGCGGCGCGGACTTCAGGCGCGATGTCCTTGTAGCGGCTGTAGGCAAACTGGGCTATCCTGTTGAAAAGCCAGAAGGCTGAGGAATCTGAATACCTGACCATGCTTCCGTTGCCTACCCTGAAGCACAGAGGAGTCTCAAGTCCGCTGGAATAAACAGGGGTGAGGGAACTGGTGGCAGTATCGTCAACTCCGAACCAGATGATGCCTCCGATTACATCGGGCAGCCAGCCTCTTGCCTGGCCCAGGAGCCAGAAACCGGTCTGCTGGGTGGCGATGGACCTCTCGAACTCGTATTTCTTGCCGTCTGAAACAAAGGACATCGGCCTCCATCTGTACGGGTTTTCGAATGGGCCGGCTCCCAGGTCATATCTGAAGTCGAAAGGAGTGTCCTCAAAGTGGTCTCTCATGGCATCTGCCACATCCTTTACGGTAAGCGGATGTGAAGGTTTGATGTAAAGAGGCATCTTGTTGGCCGGGTTGGTGCCGGCGGCGTAGTCTGCGTAGAAGGAAGCGTCCTTGTCTCCTATCTTTCCGCCGCCCAGGATTTTGAAGAAACTCCATACCCTGGTCTCGCAGCCTCTGAGGGTTCCGAATGAAGCCGGT
Source organism: uncultured Bacteroidia bacterium (assembly GCA_902780455.1). Lineage (GTDB taxonomy): Bacteria > Bacteroidota > Bacteroidia > Bacteroidales > UBA932 > Egerieousia. The sequence goes on from CACZFO010000006.1 coordinate 25,071, forward strand.
GCAAAAGCATCGCAGAAGCTGAACTCGTTGTCCGGTCCGTTATAGTAGCCGTTCTCCTTGGCAAATTTTATGATGTCTTTCGAGTAGAGGCAGTTCTCAGGGTCGTTGAGAGGGAAGGTGGATATCCTGGAGCAGTTGGCGTGGCCGCTGATATAACCGTCGGGAATCCGGATTGCCACCCAGTTGGCGCCCTTGTTGAGGTTCTTGCCGTCCTTGCCCTTCTTTACGCCCTTGCCCACGATCTCCATGATCCATGCTTCATCCTTGTCTGCGATGGAAAAACTTTCTCCCTCAGAGCGGTATCCGTAGGTATCCATGAGCTCGGCGATTACCTTGATGGCCTCCCTGGCGGTCTTGGCCCTCTGAAGTGTGATATAGATCAGTGAACCGTAGTCTATTCCTCCGGTGGTATCCACAAGGCTTTCCAGCCCTCCGAAAGTTGTTTCTGTAATTATGAGCTGGAACTCGTTCATGTTTCCCATTGTGGAATAGGTGCGCCTGACCTGGGGAATGTCCATCAGGTAGCGTCCTGTATCCCACTCGTAAACCTTTATCATGGTTCCCTTGGGCCATACTCCGCCGTTGTGGTGGTAGAGTTCTCCGTACTGGGTGTGTGAATCGGCAGCATAGGTTACCATGACGCTTCCGTCCTTGGAAGCCCCCTTTGTTACAATGATGTTGGTGCAGCTTGAGGCTGTCTGGTAGGATGCCATGGACAGCAGCAAGGCAATCATCGCGATAAGTTGAATTCTCTTTCTCATATATTTTATAACTTTGTTTCCTGTTAGGAACGTGTTTTGATGTGAATCAAAGGTAACTATTTTGAGATTAAAACCATTGTTATGAGAAGGATTTTTATTGCCACCCTGCTGTTCCTTGTTGCCGGAACGGTTTGTTCTTATGCTCAATATCAAGACAAGGAGCCTTCCATGGAAGAGATAGCTGAAAAGCATACCAAGGACCTGGTCAAGAAGATAAATCTTTCAGATGCCCAGGAATTCTACGTAGATTCCATACTCCGTACCAACTATGTGGGAATGAAGGACGCCCTGGACGACCTCCAGAGGTCCGGAATGCAGGATCCTGAGAACTACCGCTACGTCAACCAGCAGTGGCAGGACAAGACCCTGGCAGCCATGAAGAAGGTGCTTGACGAGCAGCAGTACATAGGCTACTTGAGGTATATAGGAAAAGGGAAGGATTACAAGAAGGGCAAAGACGGCAAGTGGTATCTCAAGTCTGAACTCAAGAAGCAGAATAAGAATCCTCAATAGCAAGCCTGAGCTCCGTGATGGAGCTTATGGTCTTGATTTCCCCGTCCTTGACGAAAGAAATGCCGCCGGTTTCCTCGGAAACCACTATTACGGTGGCATCGGTCATTTCCGTCACTCCTACGGCGGCCCTGTGCCTCATTCCGTAATGTGCAGGGATTTCAGTGCTTTCAGAAATAGGCAGGGTGCATCTGGCTGCAACCAGCCTGCTGGTATCCATTACTACGGCTCCATCGTGAAGGGGAGAGTTCTTGAAGAAAAGGTTTTCTATCAGCCTGCGGTTTACCACGGCGTCTATCCTGTCTCCGGTTTCTACGATTCCCTCCAGGGATGATTTGTGGGTCATCACGATAAGGGCTCCGGTCTTGGTTTCGGACATTTTCCTCACCGCCTGGGTGAGCTCGTCCAGAGTGGCAAGGGGCACGGTAGTGGTCTTGGTTCCGAACAGCCTGCGGGTGAAGAAGTTGCTGTTGCGGTGTATGGAATTGTTGCCCAGATGGATCAGGAACCTTCGGATCTCCTGCTGGAAGATGATGATCAGGGCCAGCACTCCCACTCCCAGAACCTGACCCAGTATGGCGGAAAGAACCTCCATGTGTATGGTTTTAACCACCAGCCAGATGAAGTAAAGGATGATGATGCCGATGAAGATGCTCATAGCGGCAGTTCCCCTTATAAGCTTGTAAATCTGATAGATAAGTAAGCCTACGAGGAGAATGTCCAGAATATCGATCAGGTGCAGGTTGATAAAATCCAGCATATTTCACTCTTTAATCCAACCGCGAATTTAATAAAAACCCAAGAAACTAAGGTACATAAGCCAATGTGGCAATGCTTATACGGCACTGTGCAGCCTGGTGCAGCAGGCTGGCGCAGGCATCGAGGGTGGCCCCCGTGGTAAGCACGTCATCCACCAGCAGTATCTTCAGAGGAACGTTTGGCGATGCCGAGGGAGTTGACAGTTTACTTAGCCGCTTTTGATTTATGACAAAGGCGTTGCGGACGTTCAGCCAGCGGTCAATCCTGTCTTTTCGGGTCTGGGTTGGGGTAAAGTTGCTCCTGAGGACCAGATGGGTTTCAACAGATACATCAGAACCTCTTTTTCTCAGCGATTCAGCTATTCCCCGGGCAATCATTTCAGACTGGTTGTAGCCTCTTCTGCGTTTCTTCTTCGGATGCAGCGGGACGGGAACTATGATCTCAATGCCTTCAGGGGCGATATGTTCTCCCAGCATTTTTCCCAGCCGGATGGCCAGAGGCGCATTTCCCCGGTATTTGACGCTGTACAGAAGTTCCTTGTATTTCCCTTTGTAGATGAACAGTGAGGTTACCTTTTCTACGGGGGTTCTGCCCCAGAATGTGATGTCCGCCGGAGAATCCTTTTCAACCCATGTGAATGAAGAGGGGAGGTCTGAAAGGCACATTGTGCAGATGTCTTTTTCAAAGGCGGCCAGAGGGCGGTGGCAGCATACGCATTCCCGGCCCAGCATCACAGTCCGGATGCTCCTTGCCCAAATTGAGATTTCCCTTGCCAGATGCTTGATGGTATTCATACTGGCAAGTTTGGAATTATTGAGTATTTTTGCATGCCGAACGGTAAAAATCAATAGTTTGTATGGGTAAATTTTTCGATACGCACACTCATTCCGAATTTTCTCCCGACAGCAGGACCACCGTAGAGGAAATTCTCAGGATGGCAAGGAGGATTGGTGCCGGCGGAGTTACCTTGACGGATCATCTTGACCTGGACGCCCCCAGGAATCCCGGCAGGTTCGAGTTTTCTATCGATGCCCAGCAGGAAAAGATAGAGGAAAAGTCCTGGGAGATTTTCCCGGAAGGGAGCTGCAAGGTGCTCAAAGGCATAGAAGTGGGGTTGCAGCCTTGCAGCATCGCCCACAGCCTGGAATATGTATCCGGATACAAGTTTGACCAGATAACCGTTTCAGTCCATTTCGTAGACGGGGAAGATCCGTACTATGGAGAATACTACAAAGGCAAGGACTTCTGGCAGGCCTACGGCAGGACCCTGGAACTTATATATGAAACTGCCCGGGACTTCAAGGATTTTGACGTGATAGGGCATTTTGACTATGTCGCCCGTTATGCTCCGTACGAAGTCAGGGACGTCAGGTATGCGGATTTCCCTGATGTCCTGGACACCCTTCTCAGGTTCATGGCCCAGGAGGGAAAGGCCCTGGAAATCAATACCAAGACTTACGACATGCATGGAGACCACCTTCAGGTCCTGGATGAGAATATCCTCAGAAGGTTCAAGGAGCTGGGCGGAGAGTTCGTGACGCTGGGCTCCGATTCACATTCGGCATCCAGGCTGACGGAAAAATTTGAAGAGTTTGCCCATATTTGCAGAAACTGCGGATTTGAAAAACTGACTTATTTTGAAGACAGGAGGCCGGTACTCTATTCACCATTCTGATAAAGGCACATATTCAAGATGACTGGAACAGTTTCTTTGGAAAACAAGATAGGATTCAACTTCATAAGGGAGCGGATCAAAGGCCGCTGCTCCACCTCCTATGCCGTCTCCAGGGCTGAGGATGAGGTCATATCCACAGATGCTGCGGAGATAGAAAGAAGGCTCTGCCTGGTAGAGGAGATGATGGAGATAGGCATGATGGAGACCAAGTTTCCCCAGGGCGGCTTTACAGACTGTACCACATTCCTGCCTTCACTGAAGAAGGAGAGCAGCAGCATTTCCGTGGAGAACATGAAAAAGCTTTCGTCCTTCATGGAAAACCTCCGCCAGGTAACATCTTTCCTTAGCGGAACCAAGGAGGGCAAGTATCCTTTCCTGAAGGCTCTGGCCCTGCCCATACAGTACTTTCCTTCCGTCAGCACCAGGATAGGGAGCATCCTGGACAAAAACGGCTTTGTCAAGGATTCGGCATCCAGCGAACTTCAGAAAATATCTTCAGAACTGCGTCAGGCACAAGCATCGGTCAGCAGGAGGATAGAGTCTCTTCTGAAGAAGGCCAAGGCCGACAACATGACAGACGAGGACGCTACCATTTCCGTCCGCGACGGAAAGATGCTGATTCCTGTAAACGCCACCAGCAAGAGAAGTCTTCCAGGCATAGTCCAGGACGAGAGCGCCAGCGGCAAGACCTTCTTCATAGAACCTATGGAGGTGGTAGAACTCAACAACAGCATCCGCCGCCTGATGTTCGACCGCCAGAGGGAGATAGCCCGCATCCTTTTTGAATTCACTGATTTCCTCAGACCTTATATACCTGAGCTCATGGAGGGTGCAAGGTTCATAGGGGAGGTTGACTTCATCAGGGCAAAGGCCGAATGCGCTTCACAGATGGGAGCCGGAAGGCCGGTCATGTCTGAAGATGGAACGCTCAGGATATACGAAGGCCGCCATCCGCTTCTGGAATCAGCCCTTGCCAGGGAAGGCAAGAAGATAGTTCCGATAGACCTTCATCTTACCCGCGAAAAGCACATACTGGTGATTTCCGGCCCCAATGCCGGAGGTAAGTCCGTAGCTCTGAAGACTACCGGCATGCTGCAGTACATGTTCCAGTGGGGCATGCCTTTGACCTGCAGCCAGAAGAGCGAGTTTCCGATATTTGACAGCATTCTCATAGACATAGGAGACCAGCAGAGCATGGAGAACGACCTGAGTACCTACAGTTCTCATCTGATGAACATGAGGAACCTGCTCAAGCAGGCCTCTTCAAAGACGCTGGTTCTCATAGACGAATTCGGCAGCGGCACAGAGCCGGCCGCCGGCGGTGCCATTGCCCAGACCATACTGGAGGAGCTGGAGGAAAGGGGTACTTACGGAGTTATCACCACCCATTACACAAACCTCAAGGTATATGCCGAAGGCAGCAGGGGAGTGGTCAACGGAGCCATGCTGTTTGACAGCGTCAACATAGCCCCTCTCTACAAGCTGGAGATGGGGGTTCCGGGCAATTCCTTTGCCTTTGACCTTGCAAGGAAGATGGGGCTTCCGGAGCATATCGTAAAGAGGGCCGAGGAAAAGGCCGGAGAAGATTTCATAGACCTCGAAAGGCAGTTGCGCACCATATCCAGGAACAGGAGGAAGCTCGACGAGAAACTTGCGCGCATAAGGAATACAGACAAGACCCTGGAGTCCGTTACAGAAAAATATACCAGGGAACTTTCTGACATCCGCCAGACCAAGAAGCAGATAATAGACCAGGCCAAGGAGGAGGCCCGCCAGATTATCGCCGATGCAAACAGGAGGGTGGAGTCTACCATAAAGAAGATCAAGGAGGCCCAGGCTGAGAAGGAGGCTACCAAGAAAGCCCGCCAGGCCCTGAAGGACGCCGGAGAGAATATAGAAAACAAGGGTGTCACCGATCAGGACAGGAAGATAGAGGCCAAGATGAAATCGCTCCAGGAGCGCCAGGCCCGCAGGGAAGAAAGGAAGGCCAAAAGAGAAAAGCAGCAGCCGAAGGCAGACACTGAACAGCCAAAGGTACTCAGTCTGGAACCGGGCTGCAAGGTCAAGGTTCAGGGCAGCGGTCTTATAGGCGAAGTCCTGAAGATAGAGGGCCGTAACGTCACCATATCCGTAGGTGATATTACTAGCCGCGTAAAGAAAGATGCCGTAACGGTTATCTCCAACAAGGAGTTCCAGAGCCACGCAGACACCAGACCGGTTGCATCGCTGAGAAATTACTCCGTTACGGTTGATGAGAGCATAAACAGGCGCAAGCTTTCCTTCAAGGATGAGATAGACATCCGGGGCCAGAGGCTGGAAGAAGCCCTGATAAGCGTTTCAAAATTCATGGACGACGCAACCCTTGTAGGGGCTTCAAAGGTCCGCATCCTCCACGGCAAGGGAACCGGAGTCCTGAAGGAAGAGATAAGAAAATGGCTCAAGACCAATCCGTCGGTCGTAAGTTGCAGGGATGAGGATGTCCGCCTCGGCGGTTCTGGAATAACCGTCGTAGAACTGGACTGATTTCCTTACGGCGGGTAGTATGGCAAAATGCCCGGACCGGCCTGACAACAAGACTGGAAAGTAGGTTTAAGCCAGTCTGAAGTACTGCCTGATCTTCTCTACCGAGTCTGTCAGTTCCCACCCGAAGAACTGGACTTTCTTCCTGATCTTCTTTCCGTCGCGAAGAAGGGTAACCTCCTTTGTATAAGGCTTTCTTCCCATGTGGCCGTAGGCGGCGCATGGTTCGTAGATAGGGTTCTTGAGTCCGAATTTGTCTATAATCTTGGCTGGCCGCAGGTCGAAGATCTTTCCCACAGCCTCGGCTATCTGCCCGTTTGTCAGAACCTTGCCGTTTTTCCTGACCTTGGTTGTGCCGAAGGTGTTGATGAAGATGCTCAGGGGTCTGGCCACTCCTATTGCGTAGGAAATCTGTATCTGGCACTCGTCGCATACGCCGGCGGCAACCAGGTTCTTTGCAATGTATCTTCCGGCATAGGCTGCGCTGCGGTCCACCTTGCTAGGATCCTTTCCGCTCAGTGCTCCTCCGCCATGGGCTCCTCTTCCGCCATAGGTATCCACGATTATCTTCCTTCCGGTAAGGCCGGTGTCTCCGTGAGGACCTCCGATGACGAACTTTCCGGTAGGGTTTACGTATAGCTTGTAGCCTTTTGAGAAAAGTTTCTTGATGCTTTCAGGCATCTGGCTTAGCATTCTTGGGATAAGGATTTCCTGGACATCTTCCTTGATCTTTTTCAGCATCTGGCTGTCTTTGCCGAACTCGTCGTGCTGGGTAGAAAGGACGATGGTATGAACCTTTACGGGCTTCCGGTCGTCGGAATACTCAATGGTGAACTGGCTCTTGGCGTCAGGCCTTAGGTAAGGCATCAGCTTGGTGTTCTTGCGGATGTCTGCAAGAGTAAGCAGAAGCTTGTGGCTCAGCCATATAGGAAGCGGCATGAGGTCTTCCGTCTCGCGGCAGGCGTATCCGAACATCATGCCCTGGTCGCCTGCTCCCTGGTCTTCTTCCTTCTTGCGGTCAACTCCCCGGTGGATGTCGTCGCTCTGTTCGTGAAGGGCGGAGAGGATGCCGCAGCTGCTGGCGTCGAACTTGTACTCGGCCTTGGTGTATCCGATGCGGCTTATGACGTTGCGTGCAGTCTGCTGTATGTCTACGTATGCTTCCGAGCGGACTTCTCCGCCTATTACCACAAGGCCGGTGCTCACGAATGTCTCACAGGCCACCTTGCTGTTTTCGTCCTGGATGAGGAACTGGTCAAGTATTGCGTCTGATATCTGGTCCGCAACCTTGTCGGGATGCCCCTCAGATACTGATTCTGATGTAAATAGATATGCCATTTCAATTCTTGTTATGGCAGACGATCTGACTTTGTGCTGGAAAGGGAAGGAAGAAACTCCTCACCCGGTTCGTTTTAGCATTTTTTAGCGTGGTTGCAAGCAGTCAAATCTGTCCACCGTCGTTTATAATCGGCGGCAAAAATATCATATTTTTACATACCAAGCAACATAAAAGCATTTTATTTTGTTTTGCAATCTTTTTCTTGGGAAATGTCTTGACATTTTGTATTTTCGCCTGTTGGAAACAAAATCTACAAAAACCTTATATTTTAATTTTATGAAAAAAACAATTAAGCTGCTTGCCTTGACGGTTATGAGCTTGTTTGTAGCCACCGGCGTTTTCGCCCAGGTTACGACATCTTCCATGAGCGGAAAGGTGAGCGAAAAGGACGGAACTGGAGTTGCCGGTGCTACCGTAATAGCCACCCATACTCCTTCTGGAACAAAGTACTACTCCGTTACCGACAACAACGGTAATTACCGTATTCCTAACATGCGTGTCGGCGGTCCTTACGAAGTTACAGCAACCCTTATGGGATATGCAGATGCAAAGACAGACGGAGCTTACCTGAAACTGGGTGAGAACTTCGTCCGCAACATCACAATCTCAGAGCAGTCTGTGGCTTTGGATGCAATCGTTGTAAAGGGTGGAGTCGTAAACCCTATGTTGAACTCAGACAAGGACGGTGCTTCCACCAACATCAGCACAGCCCAGCTCCGTCAGCTTCCTTCTATCAGCAGGGGTATCACCGATTTCACCAAGTTGACTCCTCAGGCCAACGGAACATCATTCGGCGGCAGGGATAACAGAATGAACACCGTGACAATTGACGGTGCAGTATTCAACAACAACTTCGGATTGAGCACAACCCAGATCCTCCCTGGTGGACAGGCACAGCCTATTGCCCTTGATGCAATCGAGGAAATCACCGTTAACCTGGCACCGTTCGACATCCGTCAGAGCCAGTTCACCGGCGCATCCATCAACGCAGTTACCAAGAGCGGTACAAACAGGTTCACAGGAAGCGTCTACACTTATTTCCGTCCTAAATCCTTCACAGGAGACAAGGTTGGAAACAGCAAGGTTCCAGGTGCTCACGATTCCAAGGCCCAGACCTTCGGAGTTACCCTGGGCGGCCCTATCGTAAAGGACAAGCTGTTCTTCTTTGTCAGCGGCGAGCTCGAGAAGACTACAAAGCCTTCAGGCGCATGGGAGCCTAGCACTTCAGGTGTTGCAGACAACGCTACCAGAACATCCCGTACAACCGTTGCAGACCTCCAGAAGATGCATGACTACCTCCTCTCTACATACGGATACGAGGCTGGTGCATATCAGGATTTCCGCAACTTTGAGGAGAAGAACCATAAGATCCTTGCCAGAATAGACTGGAACATCAACAAGAGCAACAAGTTGACCCTCCGTTACAACGAGGTTATCGGAACTTCAGACGTTCTTACCAATGCTACTTCAGCTCCTGGTACCAGAGGATCCGGCCGTATTTCAGCTCAGTCAGTTGCATTCCAGAATGCCTGGTACGGCTTCGAGAATACGGTAAGGAGCATCACCGGTGAGTTGAACTCCAACTGGGGCAAGGTTTCCAACAACTTCCTGGCTTCCTACACCATGATTGAAGACAAGAGAACTTCCGATTCAGACGAGTTCCCGTTCGTTGATATCTACAAGGGCGGAGACCAGTACATGGCATTCGGTTACGAGCTCTTCACCTACAACAACGACGTTATCAACAATACGCTCTCCATCAAGGACAACCTGTCATTCTCACTGGGAGCTCACAACATCACCGTTGGTGCAGGTTATGACCAGCTCTACTTCAAGAACAACTACATGAGAGAGGGTACCTCATACTACAGGTACAACTACAATAACACGGCAGACCCTGCAACTGGAATCGTTTATGCAGACGGTATGGATGCTTTCTATGCAGGTGCAACCCCAACTTCCTTTGCTATCCAGTACGCTTACAAGGCTGGTGAGAAGCCAGGTGTTGAACTCTCATTCGGCATGGCTTCCCTCTATGCACAGGACGAGTGGAAGGTTTCTGACAACTTCAAGCTTACTTACGGTCTGAGGGCAGAGATGCCTATCTACCTCAACAAGCTCGATGCAAACGCTGCTGTTGACGAAGTCGGTTTCAACAAGTGGAACGACAACTGGAGAGACCACTACAAAGTAGGTGTTGCTGCAGACAAGAATTACCATATCCAGAGCGGCAAGTGGCCTAAGAGCAGGGTACAGTTCTCACCAAGAGTTGGTTTCAACTGGGATGTTCTGGGCGACAGAAGCGTTCAGGTTCGTGGTGGTACAGGTCTGTTCACCGGATTCCTCCCATTCGTATGGTTCACCAACCAGCCTAACGGTTCCGGTATGATCCAGTCTCCTGAGGTTACTATTACAGACCACAAGACACTTGCCGATGCAGGTATCAAGTTCAACCCTAACTTCAGAGACCAGATTGACAAGAATCCGACCCTCCTTCCTACAACTCCTGGCAAGCTTCCTAACAGCCCTGCTTTTGCAGAGGTTGACAAGGACTTCCGCATGCCTCAGGTTTGGAGAACCAACCTCGCAATTGACTTTGAACTTCCTTGGAACATGGTATTCACCCTTGAGGAAATCTTCACCAAGGATATCAACGCCGTAATGCAGAAGAACATCAACATGCAGTATGCAGCCGGATACTATTCAGGTGCTGACATGAGGCCTTACTGGACTGCCAAGAAGATCAACAACAACATTGGTTCTGCAATGCTCCTTACCAACACCAACAAGGGATTCCAGAATTCCATCACCGCACAGCTGACCAAGAACGCAAGCAAGGGATTCAGCGGAAGCATCGCCTACACCTATACTATAGCTAAGGACGTAACTTCCAACCCTGGTTCAACCGCAGCATCCGCTTGGAGTTCAAACCCTGCAATCTGGCAGCTTAACGACCCTGAGCTCAGCTACTCCAACTTCGCTGTTCCTCACAGGGTAGTTGGTAACCTGTCATACAGGTTCGAGTGGCTCGACCACTTTGCAACCACCTTCTCACTCCTTTATACAGGAAGTGCCCAGGGAAGATGCAACTGGATGTATTCAAACGACATGAACCAGGACGGCTACACTGCTGACCTGATGTACATCCCTGGCAATGCAAAGGACATTAAGTTTGCAGACTACACTTACAACTGGAAAGATGGTTCAGGTGTAACCCATAAGGTTATGGTTCCGGCATCACTGGCTCAGGCTGCTTTCTGGCAGTATGTCAACGATACCAAGTATCTGCGCAAGCACAAGGGAGAATATGCAAAGAGATTCGCATATGTTGCTCCTTGGCACAACAGATGGGACTTCAAGGTTATGCAGGACATCTTCACCAACTTTGGTACAGACCGCAGATTCACCCTGCAGGCCAGCCTTGATATCGTTAACGTTGGTAACCTGCTCAACAAGAAGTGGGGTGCTTACAAGAGCATGACCAACCAGAGCTACGACAATCTCCGTCCTCTTACTTTCGTAAAGGCCGTAGACGGAACCCCTACATTCAGGCTGAATGCAAATGCAACTGCCAACGACCCTCAGAGTGTAATCCAGAATTTCTACGATGCAAACTCTTGGAAGAAGACAGTTTCCACAAGTTCTACCTGGGGAATGATGTTCGGACTCAGACTTATCTTCTAAAAGAAGTCTGAACCAGAAGCAAAAAGGGTTGGCCGATTGGCCAACCCTTTTTCTGTATCTGTTATCTTGTACCCAATCACTTGTGAACTAATCGTTCATGATTGCATAAACTATTTCAATAGTAGGGTAGTTGGTATGAAGAGGACCGTTGAGCTTTCCTACGTAATAAGAAGAAGCGTCAGCAGAATAATTGGTGCTTGAAGAACCGGTAAGATAAGAACTTGTGGTAGACTCGTTTGCTGTTGAGAACCACATGGCGTATTTCTTCCACTCGGACTGGATCTCTGACTTGTCCTTGTTTACCATCTTCTGGATCAAGCTGGATATGTCTCCGTTGAAGTTGCTCTGGGACCTGTTTATGTCTCCCGCATTGTTGGAAAGGGAGTAGATGTCTTCCAGAGGAGCAAAATAGTAGAACCGTCCGTTTGAATCCCATTCCTTGCTCATCGGATAGAGGTTGGCAGGGAAGCATTTGTTTATGAACGATACGGTGGAATTGTCTGTAACGAACGGAAGCTTGTATGTAGCCTTTCCGATGAGGACCTTCTTTGGATTGTAGCCCTTCTTGGCAATCCAGTTGTCAAGAGTATCCTTCAGGACCATAGGGTCTACGTAAGGTTTGAGCCCTCCGATGCCCTCTGCCATCACATATTCCTTAGGATCTGCACTTTCAAGAGGCGCAGACTCGTATGAAGAGAAATTCTGGGTGAAGGTGTTGTCTGCAAGAGGAATCATCATGGTGGTATCCTTGCGGTCGAGCCCGCTCTTCCAGGTTGGCTGGAAGTTGAAGGTTATGTAGAGGTAGGCGCCGCTTGTAGAAAAGACGTTCACCCTTCCGCCGTTGGTTCCGTCTTCAGGAGAGTCGCATGTAAAATACAGGGCCTTGAACCTGTCCATGAACTTTGCGGAGGAATCCAGTTCCAACTGGGTGGCGCTGAGGATTTCCTTTCCGAAACTGTTCTTGAGCCAAATCCTGAGAGTGTCTGATCCTGTGTAGACAACGCTTCCGGTATCCACCGGAGTATGGTTGTAGTCAGAAGACTTGATATATCCGTATCTGCTGGTGGTGTCAACCACGCGGTTCATCCTGTAGACATGGATGTTCTGCGGAAGACCCTTCTGGCTTTCGTCAATCGTGGTGGTGGACGTTCTCTGGATAGTCAGATAGACTTGCTTGATCCTGCGGTCGTTGCCCCAGTTCATCTTCTTTGTGGAATAAGGGGCGTAGTTGGTAGCAAAAGAGAATTTTGCCAGCCCGAACTCGTCTGTCCTGAGAGCTCCCAGGACTGCATAGCTGGTAGTCAGGGCCTGGAGGCTGTCCATCATCTTCGTCTGCAACGGCAGGTGGAATGTTGCAGTCTGAAGCTGGAGGGCTTGTTCGTCCGGGATGTTGTCTGCTCCTAATGTCTTGTCTATTTCTATGCAGGAAGAGGCCAGAAAGGAAATGGATATGGCAAATGATAAGGCTGCTGCCTTGAATATTGAATGCATTACTCTTTCAAAAATTTTCCGTAAAACTTAATGTATTTGCTTGTATATGCAGCAGTATTTCCTTCAGTTATCTCCGTATAGGCAAGGGAAGGCTTCTTTTCTTTTGCCGCAAAGTCAATCACCTCCTTGCTTACGTTCTTGCTGCCGAAAATCACTCCGTCTGCATATTTGACTGCCAATTTTGCAAGATTTATGCCATTAGGCGTATTGATCAGTTCCACGTCTGAAGGCTTGAGATTGCCTGTAAGCACTTTCTTTGCAAAGGAGGAGGAGAATTTCTCCTTGTTTATTTCATCGTAGAGGGAAACTATGATCTTGCAGTCTGTGAATATAGGGTCTGCCTTGAAGGTCTTCTTGAGATAGAGAGGCACCAGGCTGGCAATCCATCCGCTGCAATGGACTATGGTAGGCTGCCACCTGAGCTTCTTTACGGTTTCAAGCGTGCCTTTTGCAAAGAGTATGGCTCTTTCATCGCTGTCCGCAAAGAACTTGTCCTTCTCATCCCTGAAGATGAACTTTCTCTTGAAGTAATCTTCATTCTCGATGAAATAAACCTGGATCCTGGCCTGCTGTATGGATGCAACCTTTATGACCAAAGGGCGGTCCACATCGTTTACGACGATGTTCATGCCCGAAAGCCTTATGACCTCATGCAGCTGGTTGCGCCTTTCGTTTATGCAACCGTACTTGGGCATGAAAGACCTTATCTCCATACCGTTTTCCTGGGCGGCCTGAGGCATGTACCTTCCTACAATGGCAGAAGGGCTTTCAGGAATGTAGGGAGTAATCTCCGAGCTTATATATAAAATTCTTACAGGCGCTTTCATCCGTAAAATAGTTTATGCAAAGATAACAAAAATTTTTAACTATCGGGCACCTTTTTATATCTTTGAACCGTCTTTGCGCCTGTTTGAGCGGGCGGATTGGGAGCAAAGAGTCATGAACAGGAAGGAAAAGGGAATATTGCGCCGCCGATTTTGGCGCTCATACATATCCTCGGTGATAAGTATCTCTCTGGTACTATTCATCGTAGGTCTTTTTGCCGTACTCTTCCTGAGCGCCCGCAGGATTTCCTCCTATTTCAAGGAAAACGTCAAGATTTCGGTCATCCTTGCAGACAATGTGTCTCCCTCCCAGGCCGAGCAGTTCTCGCAGAATCTGGCAAAGATGCCCCAGGTGGTTTCTTCCGAACTGATTTCACAGGAGCAGGGCACCAAGGAAATGAAGGAGTTCCTCGGAGAGGATTTCCTGGACCTGTTCGAATCAAATCCGATCCCGGCATCGGTGAACCTCCAGCTGAGGGAAGAGTATTTTGAGGCGGACAGCATTGCTTCGATCAGGGAAATGCTTTGTGAGGATCCGATGGTGGACGACGTGATGTACCAGGAGGGAGTGATCTCCGCCATCAACCACAACCTGAGGCGCATGGCTGTTGCATTCCTGTGTTTCATAGCCTTGCTCTCCCTTATCTCCATAGTATTGATAAACAACACGGTACGTTTAAATATCTACTCCCGCAGGTTCTCTGTCAGGACCATGCAGCTGGTGGGTGCCACAAAAGGATTCATACAGCGTCCGTTCCTGCTCAATGCCGTTACCCAGGGAATACTGAGCGCCTTTGTAGCAACCGCCGCCCTTTGGGGTATAGTGGTCATGGTCAAAAAGCAGATTCCGCAGCTTTCTTCTATCATCGGAACGGAAACTTTCCTATATTGCGGCCTGGGATTGATTGTGCTGGGAGTTTTGCTGTGCCTTGTATGCACTTATTTTGTAGTTAGGAAAATGACGGCCATGTCTGTGGACAGGCTATATTTTTAGAAGATATCATTATGGCAGACAACAATAATTTCGCTCTTCCCAAGAAGAATCTCATATGGATGGTTCTGGGTTTTGGAGTAATGGTTCTGGGCTTTGTCCTGCTTGCAGGAGGAGGAAGTTCCGACCCTTCCAGCTTTTCTCCTCAGATATTCAGTGCAAGAAGGTTGTACGTTGCCCCGGTAGTTATCCTGCTGGGTTGCGCCCTGGTGGTTTTTGCCATAATGCACAAAGGAAAGAATAACAAAAACAGTTAGTTTATGGATTGGTGGCATGGTTTGATCCTGGGTCTGGTGCAGGGTATTGCGGAATTTCTTCCGATAAGCAGCAGCGGACATCTGACAATTATGCAGGAAACTTTGGGTATAAGCGGACAAGGCAACCTTGCCTTTGACATCGCCGTTCACGTGGCAACGGTGCTCAGTACCCTGGTTATTTTCTGGAAGCCTGTTTTCAGTTTGGGAAAAGGTCTGTTTGCCAAAGGCATGAATCGCGAAAAGGATTATATCCTCAAGATTCTGGTTTCTATGATTCCTATCCTGATAGTGGGGCTTTTCTTCAAGGATTGGATTGAGAGGATTTTTGATACGGGAAGGATAGCCCGCCATACCGGAAATCCCTTGCTGGTGGTTGGTATCTGCCTGATAGTTACGGCAGTACTTCTCCTTATCAGCGAAATAATCTCTGCTGTCAGGGACCTCAAGAAGGGTAAGGACGGAGAGGACAAGGAACAGAAGCTGGCCGACAGGATGGCCGTGGATGACAACATGACGGGAGCTGAGAAGAGGAAGGTTTTCTCCCTCCAGAACGGAATCAACTACTGGCAGTCTTTCCTTGTTGGAGTGGCCCAGAGCTTTGCTGTTCTTCCGGGTCTTTCACGTTCCGGCTCCACAATAGCTACGGGACTGATGGCCAAGGTCAGAAGGGTTTCCCTGGCGCAGTTCGTCTTCATCATGGTGATAGTTCCTATCCTTGGCGAAGCCTTCCTGGAACTGATCAAGATGTTAAAGGGTGATGACATGAGCACCTTCATGAACGTTCCGGTGCTGTGCGGATTCATTGCGGCTTTCGTTTCAGGACTTTTTGCCTGCACTTTCATGGTGAAGCTTCTGAAGAAGTTCCGTCTGTGGGGTTTTGCAGTCTATTGTTTCATAGTCGGCGTGCTCTGCATCGTTCTCCCGTACGCAATAAGGTAGATGGCCCTGTATTATTTCATAGCAGATACTCATCTTGGCCTGGATTACAAAGACCCACGCTCAAGGGAGAGGGCCTTTGCTTCTTTCCTGAAGAATCTTCCCGAAGATACCGCCCGGGTTTTCCTTCTGGGGGATATCTTCGATTTCTGGTATGAATACAAGAACGTGATACCGCGCGGCTTCACCCGTACCCTTGGAGCATTGGCGGAGTTGGTTGACCGGGGAGTGAAGGTCAGTTTCATGAACGGCAACCACGACATCTGGACCTACAGCTATCTCCAGAACGAAATAGGGGTGGAAATCCTCAAGCAGCCTTTTGTGGTGGAGATAGAAGGCCAGAGATTCTGCCTGGGGCATGGAGATGCACTGTGGGACAACACCCCTTCCTACAGCTTCCTGCAATCCATCTTCAAGTGCCGTTTCATCCAGATATTGTTCAGCGCCATCCATCCGCGCTGGGCTTTCCTGCTGGGCCACAGCTGGAGCAAGCACAACCGCCTTACCAGATACAAGGGCGAGAATGACGAGTCTCAGAAGGTTTATCGCGATAAAATAATGAAGGAAAGCGTGGAGTGGGCTGCCAGGTACCAATCTGAAAATGCATCAGAGGGCAGGATAGACCATTTCATTTTCGGGCATTTCCACATGCCTTTCACCAGGGAGGTGGAGGGTGGCGGAGACCTTTCCATCCTCGGCGACTGGATCCATAACCCGGATTATCTGGTGTTTGACGGAAAGACCCTGGAGCGCAGGCAGTTTTCCGGCACCGTATAGCATCTATTCATTGAACATGGAGTAGTAGAGGTAGTCGAACGATCCCGCGTTGTAGAGCAGGATGAGGTCTTCTACCATGCGGTCTTCTCCGTATCTGTCATAGGGTTTCTTGAGGTCGTTCCCAAAGACTTTTGCCACCGTCTGCCAGAATCCTGCAGAGAGTTTGCCCCTGTACTCCCTGATTATGTAGAACGAGGTTCTTCCCATTTCCCTGTCGATGAGCTTGAGGAGCAGTTTGCCCTGGCTGATGGTCATCTTCCTCAGGGGCTTTTCAAATTGCTTGAAGAGTTTTTTCTGGTAATCGGAAATGTACTTCTCCCTTTCGCGGTCGCTGAAGTCGTTTACGGCAAGTACGCTGTCGGCCTCATGTATGATGGCCTTGGCTTCAAGTGCATAAGGATAGGTTTTCTTGAAATTGTAGACCAGCCTGCGGTACTGCCTCCAGGACTTGCGGCTGCGGTTCCCCTTCATCCTGGCAAACTTGAAGACGGCAGGCAGCTGGCTCACGAATACCGTATCTCCCTCTACTATCTGGTAGGTCATCAGGTAATAGGTTCCGGAGGGTCTTGCCTTCTGCTTCTCCATTTCCAGCTTCATGGCCCTTTCCTCCCTTTTCTTGATGCGCCTTTGTATGGCCCTGCGGTCTTCCAGGGTCTTCTGGATGTCTGATTTCTTTTCAGGCATCTGCCAGACATCCTGGGCACGCGAAACCGTATCCGGCAGGAGGGCCAGAAAAACAACCATCAGAAATATGCCTGGAAGCTTTTTCACGCATCAAAGATAAATATGAATTGATTACTGCAAAACTCGTTCTTCTTTTTTCACTATCTTTACGTCAAATTCCGAGACGATGAATGATTTCTTTCATTTTCAGGGGTTCACTCCCTGGGTATTCCTGGTTGACATGGGGTTGCTTTTCGGCCTCATGCTCATTGGTAAGTTCATTAGGGTAAAGGTCAAGGTTGTACAGCAGCTTTTCATTCCACCAAGCCTTCTGGCAGGCCTTCTGGGCCTGGCTCTCGGACCTCACGGTCTTGGCTGGCTGCCGTTTTCCGGAAATCTGGGCTCGTATGCTGCAGTGCTCATAGCCCTGGTTTTCTCCACCCTGCCTTTCTCTTCACAGAAGACATCAGTCAAGGAAGTTATTACCAGGGTAGGCCCGATGTGGGTGTACGCCCAGATAGGCATGCTCCTCCAATGGGGCATCATGGGACTTCTCGGAATCTACCTGTTCAAGACAATATGGCCGGACCTCAACCAGGCTTTCGGAGCCATGCTTCCTACCGGCTTTTACGGAGGCCACGGAACGGCTGCTGCCATAGGAAGCGCCTTTGAGAACCTGGGCGGAGGCCTCAAGTGGGAAGACGCAATGACACTGGGAATGACTACGGCCACTGTCGGTGTGGTGATGGCCATAGTATTCGGTCTGTTCATCATCAAATGGGGCGCCCGCAAGAAGCACACTTCTTTCATCGCCGATTTCAAGGACCTTCCGCCTGAGCTCCGCAGCGGTCTGCTGCCAAAGGGCAAGAGGTTTTCACTGGGAGAGTCCACGACATCTTCCATCTCCATAGAGCATCTTACCTTCCACTTTGCCATCGTGTTTTTCGTGGCTTTCCTCGGGTACGTCATGAGCGTTGCCGTAAAGAACTGGTGCAGCGGTCTGGAGGCACCGTACAACGGTCTGGAGCTTCCGGTTTTCTCCTGCGCCTTCGTGGCCGGCCTGATCCTCAAGAAGCTGTTCGATGTTTTCAAGGTTTCAGACTACATTTCACGCGAAACTGTCCAGAGAGAAGGAAGTTTCTTCACAGACCTGCTCGTTACATGCGGCGTGGCTTCCATAAAACTCGGGGTTGTGGTCAAGTACTGGCTGCCGCTGCTGGTTCTCGTGCTTGTGGGAGTGCTGGTGGTATTCCTGATAACGTTCTATTTCGGCCGCAGACTCAGTCCGAGTTACTGGTTTGAGCGTTCTATATTCGCCTGGGGCTGGTGGACCGGTACCATGGCAATGGGAATCGCCCTGGAGAGAATCGTCGATCCTCAGATGAAGAGCAAGACCATGGACGATTACGCCCTTGCATACCTTCCGATAGCTCCGGTGGAGATTCTGCTCATAACCATGGTTCCTATTGCATTTTCAGCAGGATGGGGCGGGCTTCTGATGTGGATATGTTTGATATTCAGTGCATTGCTGCTTATACTCGCCTTCGGAATGAAATGGTGGCACCCTCTTAAGAAACAAAAAGCTTAATTATATATGATCAGAAGATTACTTTGGCTAGTGCTGACCGCACATCTGGCGGTTCTTGGATTTGCACAGGATCACTGTGGCAACTGTTCCAAACATGGAAAGAAAATGACTGAGCAGCAGTATATGGCTCTTGCGGACAGTATCCACAAGGTTGCCATTTCATTTGACACCCATGTTGACACTCCGACCTACTCCCTGCATCCGGAGGGTCACTACACCGTAGCCAAGGGCCAGGTAAGCTTTGACCTCATGCGAAAGGGCGGCCAGGACGGGGCATTCTTTGCCATCTACCTTGACCAGGGCCCTTGGCAGAACCAGAAGTCCCTGGATTCGGCCTACAACTGGTGCCACGACGAGATCCAGAGCTGGAAAGACTATGTTGAGAACAACCACAGCCATGAGGCCGGAATCGCCTACTCCACTGACGATGTCTACCGTCTCAAGAAAGAAGGCAAGAGGATAGTGGTCCTCTGCATTGAGAACGGCTATCCGGTCCGCACGCTTGAAGACCTGGACGAGTTCTACAAGATGGGCGTCAAATACATCACCCTCTCCCACAACACGCCAAACCAGATCTGCGACGGCTCAAGATACATCAACACCTATTACTGGTATCCTAATACCGGCCACGGCCTTTCTCCGTTCGGCTACAAGGTGGTGGAAAGGATGCAGCAGCTCGGCATAATGGTGGACGTTTCACACATCTCTTCAGAATCGCTTGTCGATGTGCTCAAGGTAATCAAAGCCCCTGTGCTGGCTTCCCATTCATCCTGCAAGGCCCTCAAACCTTCCCAGACCAGGAACCTCACCGATGACGAAATCCGCGCCATAGCGGCCGTTGACGGCGTAATCCAGGTTGGAACCGGAAGGTTCTTCCTCAGCGACGACCTTCCTTACTACAAAGTAGGCATAGCAGTGCTGGCAAACCACATTGACCACATCAAGAACCTTGTAGGTTACCGCCATGTTGGCTTGGGAACCGACTTTGACGGCGGAGGCGGAATTGTCGGACTGGACAATTCATCGCAGATGAAGAATCTCACCGTGGAGCTTCTCAAGAGAGGCTGGACGGCCGATGAACTCATAGCCTTCTGGGGAGGAAACCTCCTGCGCGTCTGGAAAGCCTGCGAGGACTACGCCGCCAAGTTCAAGAATCTTTAGAGCCGGATCTTTACTTGTAACCTACGTTCGGTTAATATATAGCGCCAAACATTTTTCCACTCCGGCTTTCAACCGAAGGTCAGTTTTTTTGAACCAGTTTCTGTCATGAGATGTTGGATAGAACCAATTACGCCTTAGGTCTGGACCGACAAATAAATCTCCCAAAACGACAAATTTGTCGTCCCAGAAATCTAAAAGCTGAGCGTTGGTGATATCTTTCAAATTTGTAAATCGCTGAGATTGCTGGTTTTGACTATCAAAAAATTTTAGCCAAAACCTTGAAAAATTTTCTGAAAAATATTTGCATATTCAGATATTTGTTTTACCTTTGCGTCCCGACATTTTGGTTCCGTTACAGCCAAAATGTTGAGAATTAACGAGATAAAGCAATTTTAGCTATGTTACAACCAAAGAAAACCAAATTCAGAAGAATGCAGAAGGGCCGTATGAAAGGACAGGCCCATAGAGGAACTCAGCTTGCGTTCGGCTCTTTCGGAATCAAGACCCTTGAGTCTTGCTGGATGACAGGTCAGCAGATAGAGGCAGCACGTCAGGCAGTGGTCCGTTATATGAAGCGTGAAGGATATGTTTGGATCCGTATTTTCCCTGACAAGCCATTCACAAAGAAACCTGCAGAAGTACGTATGGGTAAGGGTAAGGGTAATCCTGAGGGATTCGTTGCTCCTGTAACCCCTGGTAGAATGCTTATAGAGGTAGAGGGTGTTCCTATGGAAGTTGCCAAGGAGGCTCTCAGACTTGGAGCTCAGAAACTTCCTGTTACTACAAAGTTTGTAGTCAGAAGAGATTATGTTAAACAGTAAAAGAGATTAGTATTATGGATATCAAGGAAATACGTGAAATGAGCGAGAAGGACCTCAGGGAGCGCATCGAGACTAACCGCGCAGCTCTGAACCAGATGCTTCTCAACCACGCTGTCTCTCCATTTGAGAATACATCTCAGATAAAAAAAGCTAAGAAAGATATCACCAGGATGCTTACAGTCCTGACCGAGATCGAGAATAAAAAACAGAGCAAATAATGGAAAGGAAGCTTAGGAAAGTAAGAATAGGTGTTGTAGTCAGCAACAAGATGGACAAGAGTGCCGTAGTAGCTGTCAAGACCAAGGAGAAACACCCTATTTACGGCAAGTTCGTAAATAAAACCACAAAGTTCGTAGCGCACGACGAGAAGAACGAGTGCTCTGAAGGTGATACCGTAAAGATCATGGAGACCCGTCCTCTTTCTAAGACAAAGCGCTGGAGATTAGTTGAAATCGTTGAAAAAGTTAAATAAGCTATGATACAGCAGGAATCAAGATTAATGGTAGCCGACAACAGCGGTGCAAAGGAAGTCCTCTGCATCCGTGTCCTGGGTGGAACCAGGCGCCGTTATGCAGGTGTCGGAGACAAGATCGTGGTAGCAGTTAAGAGCGCGATCCCTGGTGCAGACGCCAAGAAGGGTTCTGTATCCAAGGCAGTAGTTGTAAGGACAAAGAAAGAGATCCGCCGTGCAGACGGTTCTTATATAAGGTTTGACGAGAACGCTTGCGTACTCCTGGACAACCAGGGTGAGGTTAGGGGAACCCGTATTTTCGGCCCTGTAGCAAGAGAGCTTCGCGACAACTATATGAAGATTGTTTCACTTGCCCCTGAGGTACTTTAATATAGGAGGTATGGCAATGAATGTAAAATTCCACGTTAAGAAAGGTGACATGGTCTTCGTAAACGCCGGTAACGAGAAAGGAAAGACCGGTAAGATCCTCAGAGTAGACCGCAAGAACATGCGTGCCATCGTTGAAGGACTCAACATGGTAAGCAAGAATACCAAGCCGAATGCTAACAACCCTCAGGGTGGCATCATCAAGCAGGAGGCTCCAATCCACATATCTAACCTGCAGCTTGTAGACCCTTCAAAGGGCGGTCCAACCAGAATCGGACGCCGTCTGAACGACAAGGGCAAGCTTGTACGTTATGCTAAAAAATCAGGGGAGGAAATCAAATAATGGCAAAGGAAGTTAAGAAAGAGCAGGCCGCCAAGAATGCAAAGCAGTCAAAGGGCGAGGCAAAGTCCAAGAAAGGCGGTGAGCAGGTAGTTCCTAAGGGATGGATTCCTAACCTGCAGAAAGAATACAAGGAAAGGATAGCCGGCGAGCTCCAGAAGCAGTTCGGTTTCAAGTCAAGCATGCAGATTCCAAGGCTCGAGAAGATTACCATCAACCAGGGTATCGGTGCCGGTGTAGCAGACAAGAAGATCGTTGAGAACGCAGCTGAAGAGCTTGCAATGATCACCGGTCAGAAGGCGATACTTACCTACTCAAGAAAGGACATCGCTTCCTTCAAACTGAGAAAGGGAATGCCTATCGGTTGCAAGGTTACTCTCAGAAGGGCCAAGATGTACGAGTTCATGGAGAGGCTCATCAAGGTTTCTCTTCCTCGAATCAGAGATTTCAAGGGAGTTGAGGAGAAGTTCGACGGCAAGGGTAACTACACCCTCGGCCTCAAGGAGCAGATCATCTTCCCTGAGATTGACATCGACAAGGTTTCCAAGGTTCTCGGAATGGAGATCACCTTCGTTACCAGCACTACCAAGGATGAGGAAGCACGTGCCCTGCTTGCAGCCTTCGGAGTTCCGTTCAAAAAGAAATAATAAAACAGATAGTATATGGCAAAAGAATCAATGAAGGCACGCGAGGTAAAGCGTGCGAAGTTATGCGCCAAGTATGCTGAGAAACGTAAGGCACTCAAGGCTGAGGGCAACTATGCAGCTCTGGACAAGCTTCCAAAGAACGCTTCTCCTGTAAGGCTTCACAACCGCTGCTCTCTTACCGGAAGACCAAAAGGTTACATGAGGGTTTTCGGAATCAGCAGGATACAGTTCAGAGAGATGGCCAGCAAGGGCCTCATCCCTGGTGTACGCAAGGCCAGCTGGTAGAAACTAATTAACTAAAGGATATCGATTATTAAAAACTAAAGACAATGACTGATCCGATTTCAGATTTTTTGACTAGAATCAGGAACGCCTACAGGGCCAACCATAAGGTTGTTGAGATTCCTGCCTCCAAGATGAAGAAGGAGCTTACAAGGGTACTCTTCGAGAAGGGTTACATCCTTAGCTACAAAGTTGTGGAGGGACAGCCAGTAGGAACCATAAAGATTGCGCTCAAGTACCATCCTGAGACCAAGACTCCTGCCATCAAGAAGATTGTCAGGGTAAGCCGTCCGGGCCTCAGACAGTACAGGGGAGTGGAGAACATGCCTAGAGTCCTCAACGGACTTGGAATAGCCATCCTCTCAACTTCCAGAGGTATCATGACAGACAAGGAAGCCAGGCTGCAGAATGTTGGCGGCGAGGTGCTTTGCTACGTTTACTAACAGAATAACATTATTGATATGTCAAGAATAGGAAAATTACCTGTAAGCCTTCCACAAGGAGTTTCAGTCTCCGTAGAGAACAATGTGGTAAAGGTTAAAGGCCCTAAGGGAGAGCTCACTCAGAAGGTTGATCCGGATATTGAGGTTTCCGTTGAGGGAGGCGTGCTCACTGTAAAGAGACCTACAGACCAGCCGCGCCACAGATCTTTGCACGGACTTTATCGTGCTCTTATACACAATATGGTTGTAGGAGTTTCTGAGGGTTACCAGATTCAGCAGGAACTCGTAGGTGTAGGTTACCGTGTAGAAGCCGCCGGCCAGCTGCTCAAGTTCAGCCTCGGTTTCTCTCACGACATCTATCTCCAGCTCCCTGACGAGGTTACCGCAGAGGTTCCTCAGGTTAAGAAGGGTGCCAACCCAATTCTCATTTTGAAGAGTTCTGACAAGCAACTGCTGGGTATGGTTGCTGCCAAGGTGCGTTCATTCCGCAAGCCTGAGCCTTACAAGGGTAAGGGTATCAAGTTCGTAGGTGAAGTGCTCCGCAGAAAGGCAGGAAAGACAGCTGCAGCTAAATAATGGAGGATAGGATATGAATAAGATAGAAAGAAGACAGAGAATCCGTTACCGTATCCGCAAGGTTGTCAGCGGAACACCGGAAAGACCAAGGATGAGCGTGTTCAGATCAAACAAGCAGATCTATGTTCAGTTCATCGACGATGTTAATGGAGTAACTCTCGCAGCTGCTTCATCTCTTGACAAGGCCGTTGCCGCTCAGACCGAGGGCAAGACCAAGGTTGAGATTGCTGCTCTTGTCGGAGCCGAGGCCGCAAAGGTTGCCGCTTCCAAGGGTATCACTGAAGTTGCTTTCGACCGTGGAGGTTACCTCTATCACGGAAGAGTTAAAAGTTTGGCAGACGCCGCACGCAAGGGCGGTCTTAAATTCTAAAGACTATGGCAGAGAATAACAAGAACAAAGAGATCAGAACTACAGACCTTGAACTCAAGGACAGGTTGGTAGCTATCAACAGGGTGACCAAGGTAACTAAGGGTGGCCGCCACTTCAGCTTCGCAGCCATAGTAGTAGTAGGTGACGAGAAGAGCGTGGTAGGATACGGACTTGGCAAGGCCAACGAAGTTACCACAGCTATCTCCAAGGCTATCGAGGATGCAAAGAAGAACCTCGTGAAGGTTCCTATCTACAGGCATACAATTCCTCACGAGCAGACTGCAAAATTCGGCGGTGCCGAGGTATTCATGAAGCCTGCAGCTCCTGGTACAGGAGTAAAGGCCGGTGGTGCTATGCGTGCCGTTTTCGAGTCTGTCGGAATCCACGATGTGCTTGCAAAATCAAAGGGATCGTCAAACCCTCACAATCTGGTGAAGGCTACTATCGCAGCTCTTGCACAGATGAGAGACGCTTACACCGTAGCAGGTCTGAGAGGCGTTCCTATGAACAATGTATTTAACGGATAAGGAGATTCAGAAATGGCTAAGGTTAAAGTTACACAAGTAAGAGGAAAGAGCGGAGCCACCAAGAGGCAGATCGCTACTCTCGAGGCTTTAGGAATCAGAAAGATTCACCATTCCGTAGAAGTTGAACTGAACCCAGTCAACAAGGGTATGATCGAGAAAGTTCGTCACCTTGTGAAGATTGAGGAAATTTAAGGAGGACAATAGATGAAACTCAATACATTAAAACCTGCTAAGGGTTCTCTGGGAAGAGAAAAGAGAATAGGTCGCGGAGAAGGCTCCGGACACGGAGGAACTTCCACACGTGGTATGAACGGTGCCAAGCAGCGCAGCGGTTATTCCGACAAGATCGGTTTCCAGGGAGGTCAGATGCCTATCCAGAGGCAGCTTCCTAAGTTCGGTTTCACCAACACCAGAAAAGTTGAATACAAGGTTATCAACCTTTCTTCACTTCAGTCTCTGAGCGAGAAGCTCGGCGTTGATACCATCAGCCGCGACACCTTGATCCAGAACGGTCTTGTTTCCAAGAACGACCTGGTGAAGGTTCTCGGGAACGGTGCCCTCAGCAGCAAGCTCAACGTATCTGCAAACGCTTTCTCAAAGTCTGCAATTGCCAAAATAGAGGCTTTGAACGGAACCGCAACAGTAATCAAGTAATAAAATGAAGAAGTTAATAGAAACTATAAGGAACATTTTCAAGATTGAGGAACTCAGGAAGAGGATAATCTACACATTCCTCCTCATCCTGGTCTATCGTCTTGGAAGCTTTGTAGTGATGCCGGGAATCAACCCTCACCTGATTGCAGATTCAGATCTGACTACTCAGACTTCAGAGGGTCTTCTGGGATTGCTCAATATGTTCTCCGGAGGAGCATTCGGAAACGCTTCCATTTTTGCATTGGGTGTAATGCCTTACATCTCTGCATCAATCGTTCTCCAGCTCCTCGGCATTATGGTTCCATACTTCCAGAAGCTCCAGAAAGAAGGTGAGAGCGGAAGGAGGAAGATGAATCAGTGGACTCGTTACCTGACCATCGTCATCCTTGCAATCCAGGGTCCGGCTTACCTGACCAACCTTCATGCCCAGCTTCCGAAGGAGGCCTTCCTCCTCAACGGCACAATGTTCAACGTATTTGCAACCTTGGTGCTGATCGGAGGAACCATGTTCATCATGTGGCTCGGCGAAAGGATTACAGACAGAGGTATCGGAAACGGTATTTCCCTGATTATCATGATCGGTATCGTTGCAAGGCTGCCTCATGCACTGGTTGCTGAAATCGGAACAAGGATGAGTGCAAGTGTCGGAGGTCCTCTGATGCTCATCGTTGAATTCATCCTCCTGTTCGTGGTTTTCGCCCTCACGATTGCCCTTGTACAGGGAACCCGCAAGATTCCGGTACAGTATGCAAAGAGGATCGTAGGCAACAAGCAGTACGGTGGCGTTAGACAGTACATCCCTTTGAAGATCAATGCTGCCAACGTTATGCCTATCATTTTTGCCCAGGCACTGATGATGTTCCCTCTCCTGTTTGCCCAGTTTGATGCAACAAGAGGATTTGCTGCCACCTTCTCAGATGTGAAAGGTTTCTGGTACAATGCAGTATTTGCATTCCTTATCATAGTCTTCACTTACTTCTACACTACCGTCATCATCAATCCAACCCAGATGGCAGAAGAAATGAAGAAGAACGGCGGATTCATCCCTGGTGTAAAGCCTGGAAAGAATACAGCTGAATACATAGACTCAATAATGAGCCGTATAACCCTGCCTGGTTCCATCTTCCTGGCTATCGTAGGTATCCTTCCTGCACTGGCCATGATAGTTGGAGTAAACAACCAGTTTGCCCAGTTCTACGGCGGTACATCCCTGCTGATCATGGTAGGTGTTGTACTTGACACATTACAGCAGATAGAAAGCCATCTGCTGATGAGACACTATGACGGCTTGACCAAGACCGGAAGACTGAAGGGAAGATAGCAGACAGTTTAAGAGCAAGTTGTAAAGGGTATGGTACACTATAAGACAGAAGAGGAAATAGATATTCTCAGGGAGAATGCTATCCTTGTGTCAAAGACCTTGGCAGAGGTTGGAAAGCATGTTGCTCCTGGTGTGACTACAAAGCAGCTGGACAAGATTGCTGAGACCTTCATCCGTGACAACGGAGCGGTGCCCGGGTTTCTGGGGTACGGAGGTTTTCCGGCAACGCTCTGCCTGTCGGTAAACGACATGGTGGTGCACGGGATTCCCGATGGCTATGTACTTCAGGAAGGTGATATCATCTCGGTTGACTGCGGTACCGTTTACAAAGGCTTCTATGGAGATTCCGCCTACACTTTTCCAGTAGGTGAAGTTGACGCCCAGACGGCTCTCCTTCTCAAGACGACTGAGGAGAGCCTGTACCTGGGAGCCGCCCAGGCCGTAGACGGGAACAGGACGGGCGATATCGGACATGCTGTCCAGTCTTATTGCGAGGCCAGAGGCTTTTCTGTAGTAAGGGAGCTTGTGGGCCACGGACTGGGAAGAGACATGCACGAAGACCCTATGGTTCCGAACTACGGAAAACCCGGGAGCGGAAAGAAACTCCGTGAGGGAATGGTAATCTGCATAGAGCCTATGATCAACGCAGGAGCAAAGGAGGTTTACGAGAAGGCTGACGGTTGGGGAATTGCTACTGCAGACGGCAGGAAATCCGCCCACTTCGAGTTTGCCGTAGCCGTGCGCAAAGGCAAGCCGGAGATACTTACAACTTTCGATTACATCAAGAAGATCAAGGAATATTGATATGGCAAAACAAGAAGCTATTGAAAGAGACGGCGTTATTCTGGAATCACTTTCCAACGCCATGTTCAAGGTGGAACTGGATAACGGTCCCATCATTATCGCCCACATCTCAGGAAAGATGAGGATGCACTACATCAAGATCCTTCCGGGTGACAGGGTAAAGGTGGAGATGTCTCCGTATGACCTTACCAAAGGTCGTATATCCTTCAGGTACAAGTAAAATGTAATCGGCTCTGAAAGAATAATCTAAAAAATCAAAATACAATGAAAGTCAAAGCTTCAGTAAAAAAGCGCAGCGAGGATTGCAAGATCGTAAGACGCAAGGGACGCGTTTACATCATCTGCAAGAAGAACCCTAAGTTCAAGATGCGTCAGGGCTAATCGGGAGATGACCCTGTAATTGATTGCCAAAAAACAAAAGGGGAGAGATAGGTCTTACCTATATCTTCGGAATTGGTCGCTCTTCTGCCCAAAAAATCCTTGATAAGAACAGCATCGACCGCAACATCAAGGTGCAGGATTGGACAGATGACCAGATTGCTGCAATAAGAAAGACGATTGCAGACGAGTATAAGATTGAGGGCGAGCTCCGTACCGCAACTCAGTTGAACATCAAGCGTCTTATGGATATCGGATGTTACAGAGGTATCCGTCATAGACTAGGTCTGCCTGTAAGAGGGCAAAGTACTAAGAACAATGCCCGTACAAGAAAGGGAAAGAAGAAGACTGTTGCTAACAAGAAGAAGGCAACCAAATAAACGGACTTAGATTATGGCAAAGAAAGTAGTTTCAAACAGAAAGAGAGTTGTAAAGGTAGATGCAGTGGGCCAGGCTCATATCTCATCTACATTCAACAACGTTATAGTAACACTGACCAACTCAAAGGGTCAGGTTATCAGCTGGTCCTCAGCCGGAAAGATGGGTTTCAGAGGATCAAAGAAGAATACTCCTTATGCAGCCCAGGTTGCTGCAGAGGATTGCGCAAAGGTTGCCTTCGACGCAGGTCTGCGCAAGGTTAAGGCATTCGTAAAGGGTCCGGGAGCCGGCCGCGAGTCTGCAATCAGGACTATTCATAACGCAGGTATCGAGGTAACTGAAATCGTAGACGTTACTCCGCTTCCTCACAATGGTTGCCGTCCTAAGGGCCGCCGTAGAGTTTAACTGATTAATCGTATAAGAATATGGCTAGATATACTGGACCAAAGACAAAGATCGCCCGCAAGTTCGGCGAGCCTATATACGGCCCTGATAAGGTCTTCGAAAAGAGAAATACTCCTCCGGGACAGCACGGTCTCGCTGCAAAGCGCAAAAAGCAGAAAGAGTACGGCACCCAGCTCAAGGAGAAACAGAAAGTCAAATACATGTACGGTGTTCTCGAGCGTCAGTTCCGCAACACTTATGACAAGGCTGCCCGCATGAAGGGTCAGACCGGTGTCAACCTTATCCTCCTTCTCGAGTCAAGGCTTGACAACGTCGTCTATCGTCTCGGAATCGCTCCTACCAGAGCAGCTGCCCGTCAGCTCGTTCTCCATCGTCATATTTCCCTCAACGGAAGTATTTGCAACATTCCTTCGGCATTCGTGAAGCCCGGTGACGTTGTCGCCGTTCGCGAAAGGTCAAAGAGCCTCGAAGTCATCCAGAACAGCGTAGCATCAGCTACGAAGTACTCATGGCTCGAGTTCGACGCCAAGGAGCTCAAAGGTAAATTCCTCAATGTCCCCGTTCGCGAGGATATTCCTGAGACTATCAACGAGCAGCTCATCGTCGACCTCTACTCCAAGTAATAGTTTTTAACACCCCAAAAGGAATAATTATGGCAATCTTATCATTTCAGAAACCGGACAAGGTGATCATGCTCGAAGGCACCGACACCGTCGGCCGTTTCGAATTCAGGCCTCTTGAGCCGGGATACGGACAGACCATCGGCAACGCCCTCCGTCGCATATTGCTCGCGTCTCTGGAAGGTTTCGCAATCTCGCAGATCAAGGTTGACGGAGTGGACCAGGAGTTCGCTACCATCACCGGCGTGATCGAAGGCATGCAGGACATTATTCTCAACCTCAAGCAGGTTCGTTTCAAGAGAATGGTCGAATCAGTCGACTCCGAGGTTGTGAACGTCACTGTCGGCGGCAAACAGGAGTTTACCGCAGAGGATATCTCTAAAGGATTGTCTTCTTTCAAGGTGTTGAATCCGGAGCTGCATATTTGCTCTCTCGAGCCCTCTGTCAAGCTCAACATGACCATTACCATCACCAAGGGCCGTGGATTTGTTCCCGCCGAGGAGATGAGGGATGAGAATACCCCTATCGGTACCATTCCTGTGGACGCCATCTATACTCCTATCAAGAAGGTCAACTGGACCGTGGAGAACTGGCGTGTCGAGCAGAAGACAGACTATGAGAAGCTCAACCTTGAGATCGTGACCGACGGCTCAATCACCCCGGCCATGGCTCTCCAGGATGCAGCCAACATCCTTATCTACCATTTCAAGCTCTTCACCGACGACAAGACTATCTCTATCGAGAATCCCAACGAGCCGGAGGCTGCAGGACTTGATCAGGAGACACTCCGCATGAAGCATCTGCTTCTTTCCAAGCTTTCAGACCAGGGCCTTTCAGTAAGGGCTTACAACTGCCTGAAGGCTGCCGATATCGACACATTCGCAGACCTCGTATCTTATTCGAGACCCGAGCTCATGAAGTTCCGCAACTTCGGCCGCAAGTCTCTCAACGAGATCGACCTGCTGCTCGAGAAAATGAAGCTTTCATTCGGAATGGATGTTACAAAGTATAATATTGAACCAAAGAAAAAGACCGTTTAGAAATGAGACACAATAAAGCAGTCAATCATCTTGGACGTAAGAGCGCTCACCGCAAAGCTACCCTCGCATCTCTCGCAACAGCTCTCATCCTCCACAAGAGGATTGAAACCACTGTAGCCAAGGCAAAGGCGCTGAAGCCTTATGTAGAGCCGCTTATCACCAAGTCTAAGGAAGACACAACCCACAATCGTCGCGTCGTGTTCAGCTATCTCAAGAATAAATACGCCGTGACCGAGCTCTTCCGTGAGATCGCTCCGAAGATCGCTGACCGTCCGGGCGGATACCTCCGTATCCTCCACACCGGATTCCGTCAGGGTGATGCTTCCGAGATGGCTCTCATAGAGTTTGTTGACTTCAATGAGGCAGCTCTTGCATCCGCTCCCAAGGAGGCTAAGAAGACCACTCGCCGCAGCCGCGCCAAGAAGGCAGAGGCTCCGAAAGCTGAAGAAGCTCCCGCAGCGGAATAAGATCTATCTCCATTCAGTGAAAAAGGCCGATCCATTTTGGTGGACCGGCCTTTTCTCTGCCTTTAAAGCGTTCCCACTGTTTATTTTTTATATAAAATGATTATATTTGCAATCTATACGCAAATTAATAAAAGCATGTTTTTTACAGATATTAAGAAATCTTATTCCGTTCCGGAGACAAGGGTGGTCCTTCTCTTTACGGATGTTTCTTTCCTCCAGAGCGTGGGAGGCGTAATCGATGATTGGGGGGATGATTCAGGAGAAATCAATTTCTAGGATGTCAGACCAAAAACGAATGAAAATGAAAAGAAGATTATACATTCCGGGTCTGGCAATTGCGATACTGACCCTCGTGCAGTGCTCCGTCGAAGAACAGGAAGCTCTCATTCCTTCACAAAATTCTGAAATTCCTTTTGAGGTAATAGCAGCAGGCGTTGATACAAAAACTGTCAATGAAGGCAAGTCCACAGTTTGGGAAGTCGGTGATGCTTTCAGCCTCTTCCATAAGGCTCGCAGGACTACAAAATTTATTTCAGACGGTAGTTTTACTATTGACGATGCTTCTACCGGACATGCAAAAGGTTCCCTTGGCCAGGAACTGACCGAGTCCTTGTTTGACTGGTTCGCGATTTATCCCGCTTATTCTGACGCTGCTGATCCTGCGGCCATGGATAATGTCGTTGTCGGATCAAAGGCGGGCGAGGCACAGGCTCAGGCAGGCTACGGCAGCATGGCACATATTGCCGGAAGCAATTATCCTGTCATTGGAAAAGTCGAAAGTGTTAAATCAACAGAGGTTCCGAGCCTTAAATTTGCCCATGCTACCGCTCTTGCCGCTATCAAGGTGACAAACAATCTTGACGAGGAAGTTACAATCACTTCTGCGACGCTCAAGGCTCCTGAAAGTATTGTCGGTCTCTTTGATGTGGATATTACATCAAGTCCGGCGACATTCAAGGCCGTTGAAGGATCGGTTTCATCAGAGGCATCGGTTTCAGTATCTGACGGAACTGCTCTTGCAAAAGGAGGAAGCGCAGTGGTCTATTTGGGATTCAAGCCATTCAAGGCAGCCTCAGGTAGCACGATTTCGTTAATTATCTCAGTGTCAAATGCTTCCGGGAAGATATGGTCTCAGACAAAGACCGTTACTCTTTCTGCAGAGACCTCTTTCGAGGCAGGCAAGATCAAGACTCTCAACTTCGGTTTCGACGAGCCTTCATCTCAGGAACAGCTTGAGACTCTATACGTTTTCAAACGTACGGATACAATGGTAGGTGGCAAGCAGTATGTGCTGATTTCTACTTCCAACGATATTTTCTATATTGCAAAACCTGTATCGGAAGGAGTTGATTCTGAGATTATTCTGACGGAAGAGGTTACCGATTACGACGGTGAAGTCAGACTGAAGACTATGGATAATGCCTTCATGTTTGCCCTCAGCAGCGGAGGATATACTATCCAGCAGTCTGATGGCAGGTATCTTTACCACAGCGGCACCGGAGCAAGTACTTCTGCAAAGTCGACACTCTCAAGCGAAGAAGGCATTTGGTCCGTAAGTATCAGTTCTTCTTCGTCAAAAGCTGCAATAGCTTATTCAGATTCTTTCAAATACGGCCTCAATACGTTCTCTTCCGGAATGAAGTTCACTCTTGCAACGAGCCAAAGCTCGTCTAAGCAGCCTTATCTTTATGAGTATATAGGGACTACAGATGGCCCTGCAGAGCCGGATGATACAGAGGAGTTCCTCGCGACATATGCTTATGGAGTCTACTCTTATCAGGGCTCCACATGGCAGTACTCCGAAGGCGCGGGAGAGCTGGATTGGAAGTTCAGCGGCCAGAAAGTGAGATTCCGTATCCTTGAGCCTGCAAACCATTCATATACAGAAGTTTCCGGAGTCCCGGCAAGTGTTGCTGTAGGCGATGTTGTGAGTGTCGGGCTTGTCCGTTATGAGAATGAGGCTATCCTTAAGTCCGATACTCTCGAGGCGACTGTCCTGAAAGTTGAAGACGGGGATGTATGGATGAGGACCTATACTTTCAATAGCTCTTCTATCCATCCAGATGGTATTCGCTATCCCTGCGAAGCCGGGAAAATTTGCTTACAAGCAGCCGGACGGTTCTGTCGTAATGGTTGAAAACCATGGTGACGAACATGGCCACTGGATGACCAATGAGGCCGGTGAGGCAGTTAAACTAGGGAAAGACGGATTTCTGAAGAGGATGGATGCTTCGGAGCTCGCATCAATTTTCGATAATGCCGTAAAGACTCGTTCGGAAGCTGAAGAGAATCGCATCGCAAGAGCCTCAGTTACCACCGGCTCAATAAAGGTTCCGGTTATCCTTATCGAGATGCAGGATAGGCATTTTACCATTGACAATCCGGTTTCGGCTTTCAATAATCTTTTGAACAAGGAGGGTTATTCAGCAAATGGAGCGACCGGTTCCGTCCGTGACTTTTATAGCGACAACTCCAACGGTCAGTTTATCCCTGAATTCGAAGTATATGGTCCCATTGAGGTTTCTGATTCTTCCGCATACTATGCCGGTTCTTCAGGAACGGACAAGGCTGATATAGCTTTCAGGGAAGCTTGCAAATTACTTGATTCCGTGATTGATTTCAGCAAGTACGACAGTGACGGCGATGGTTATGTGGACATGATCCTCTTCTATTATGCCGGTTACAATCAGGCAGAAGGCGTCGGAACATACAATAAAGACTGTATCTGGCCGCATGAGTCACATCTCTATGCCGGTCCTTATGACGGCAAATATATCGATCGTTATTCTTGTACTTCCGAGCTCAAGGGCTATACAGGGTCGAATATGTGCGGAATCGGTACAGCTTGTCATGAACTTGGTCATGCTCTCGGGCTTCCTGATCTTTACGATACGAATTATGCGCAGAATGGAGAGGCTGGTGGTCTATACAATTTCTCCACCATGTGCAGCGGCTCATACAACAATGACGGAAGGACTCCTCCTTTCTTCAATATTGAAGAGAGGATTTTCCTTGGCTGGAACACAGCAGACGATATTGAAGAAATTACTACTGGGGGTACATATTCTCTTCCTGCTTTCAATGTGGGTTCCCACAAGGCATATAAGACTGCTACGACTACTTCAAACGAGTATTTCCTTTACGAGTGCCGTGGAGCCAATAGCTGGGATACTGCTATAGGGGCTGCCGGAATGGTAGTGTATCATGTTGACAAGTCGACCAGGAACGTGAAAATCGATTATCGCAACGTCCGCGCATCCAATCTTTGGAGCAACTGGGAAGCATATAACGGAATCAATAAAAATGGTTCGCACCCTTGTTTCTACATTGTCCCGGCCACAGATCAGGAGAACCTTAACTACACCGGCTATACGAGCAGAATGGTTTTCCCTGGTACAGGTTCCAACAGGGTGACTGAATTCCAGGCTGTTGATTGGGAAGGGGAGAAATCGGATTTTGTTCTCTCTGAGATTAAGTACTCTTCGAGGACAGCGACATTCAAGGTCGATGTATCCGGAATGGAGGACACAGCGACATTCAAGGTCGATGTATCCGGAATGGAGGACGTAGGATTCAACTATATTTACAATCCTGGAAAGGGGACTTATTCTGCAGGTACAAAACTGCCTCTCATTCTAGTTGAGACCGAATCTGAGGCTCCTTCTTCCGTTACATGGTATTATGATGGCACCAAGACCACGAGTTCAGAGGTCTTATTGACTTCAGGCAGTCATTCAATAGTCGCCGAGCTTACTTATTCGGACGGTTCGACCGGCAGAATCAAACTTGTCATAACAGTAAACTAATAATCTATAACCGATGAAAAGAACAGCATTAGTCGCGCTTGTCGCGGTTGCGGCACTTTCCCTTGCCGCTTGTTCTCCCAAGGCTCCTGAGTATGCCACTCGTGCAGAAAAGATTGTTGCGGAGATTCACAATCCTTCTTCCAAGTATGTAGTAGTTGCCTCTCACAGGGGCGACTGGAGGAACTTCCCTGAGAATTCCATCCCTGCTATCGAGTCTGTTATCAAGATGGGCGTCGATATCATGGAACTCGACCTCAAGATGACCAAGGACAGCGTCCTCGTTCTCAGCCATGACCGTACGATCGACCGTTGCACCAACGGAAAGGGAAAAGTAAGTGATTTCACCCTCGATTCACTCAAGACTTTCCGTCTCAGAAGGGCCCACAATGTAACTACCGACAGTCTTCACATGCCTACCCTCGAAGAGGCCCTTAAAGTCTGCAAAGACAGGATTGTTGTCAATGTAGACCAGGGATTTGAGTATTATGACCAGGTCCTCGAAATCACCGAGAAGCTCGGAGTTACGGATCAGATTCTCATCAAGGGAAAGAAACCTGCAAGGTTCTGCCAAGAGATGTTCTCGAAGAACGAGCACAATATGATGTACATGCCGATTATCGACATCCTCAAGCCTCAGGGCCAGGCTCTGTTCCAGGAGTATCAGGACGAGAAGATCGTTCCTCTCGCTTACGAGGTATGCTTCGATAAGATTACCCCCGAGGTTGAGGCTTGCTTCAAGACAGTCAAGGAGACCGGTTCCAAACTCTGGATCAACAGTATCTGGGGAAGCCTCTGCGGCAATCTTGACGATGACAATGCTTATATCAACGGCACCCAGGTATATGACAAGCTTCTCAGCTACGGTCCCACTATGATTCAGACAGACCGTCCTGAGTTCCTTATCAACTATCTCCGCTCAAAAGGCTTACACGATTAAAAGGATATTTTTTAACTAAACTAAAATGCAAACACAGACATTGTTTTATTTCGTGCCCCTGGCATCTTTGATCGCGCTGTTTTTCGCGTGGCTATTCTATCGCCAGATGAAGAAAGAAAGTGAGGGCACTCCTACAATGAAAGAAATTGCCCAGTATGTTCGCGAGGGAGCGATGGCATACTTGAAGCAGCAGTATAAGGTCGTCATCATCGTTTTCCTTGTCCTGGCAGCCATTTTCGCTGTCTTGGCTTATGGATTCGGTGTCCAGAACCCTTGGGTTCCGTTCGCATTCCTGACCGGCGGTTTCTTCTCCGGTCTCGCCGGTTTCATCGGCATGAGAACGGCAACATATGCCTCAGCCCGTACTGCAAACGCAGTTACCCATTCTCTGAATAAAGGTCTCAAGCTTGCATTCCGCAGCGGCGCCGTCATGGGTCTTACCGTTGTCGGTCTCGGCCTTCTTGACATCTCTATCTGGTGGTTGATTCTCAGGGCTTTCTATGATCCTACTGTCAGCCAGAACCTTATCGTCATCACTACAACGATGCTTACCTTCGGAATGGGTGCTTCGACGCAGGCTCTCTTCGCCCGTGTAGGCGGTGGTATCTATACGAAGGCTGCTGACGTAGGTGCTGATATCGTAGGAAAGGTCGAGCAGGATATTCCTGAGGACGATCCCCGTAACCCTGCTACTATCGCTGATAACGTTGGTGACAACGTAGGTGATGTTGCAGGTATGGGTGCAGACCTTTACGAGTCATACTGCGGTTCTATCCTTGCTACCATGGCCCTCGGAGCTTCCGCTTTCTTTGGCGATACAAACATGCAGATGAAGGCTATCATGGCCCCGATGCTTATTGCTGCTATTGGAGTAGTTCTCTCAGTTATAGGTATTTACGCTGTACGTACTAAGGAAGGAGCTTCTCTTAAGGACCTTCTCGGATCGCTTAGCCGCGGTACCAATCTCAGCGCTATCCTTATTGCTGTTCTCTCATTTGGCGTTTTCAAGCTTCTCGGCTTCTCCAACTGGTGGCAGCTTTCCCTCTCCGTACTCTCCGGCCTTCTCGCAGGTGTGATCATCGGAAAGGTTACCGAGTATTATACATCTCACTCCTATAAGCCGACTCAGAAACTTGCAGAAAGTTCTCAGACCGGTCCCGCTACCGTCATTATCAACGGTGTCGGCCTCGGTATGATCTCGACAGCAATTCCTGTCGTTACCATCGCTTGCGCAATTCTCCTTGCTTACGGCTTCGCTACCGGATTCGAGTTCTCAACCGCTACCCTCAGCAACGGTCTTTACGGTATCTCAATTGCGGCTGTCGGTATGCTTTCAACTCTTGGAATCACCTTGGCTACAGACGCTTACGGTCCGATTGCTGACAACGCTGGTGGTAACGCCCAGATGTCTGAGCTCGATCCTTCCGTACGTGAAAAGACCGACATCCTCGACTCTCTTGGCAACACAACCGCTGCTACCGGAAAGGGATTTGCAATCGGTTCTGCTGCTCTTACCGCTCTTGCCCTCCTCGCTTCCTATATCGAGGAAATCAAGATCGGTCTCGGCCATATCGGAAAGACTACAATCGAGGTCGGCGGACAGACTATCGAGACGGTTCGTGCAACGATCACTGATATTGTCAACTTCTATGATATCTCTCTGATGAACCC
Source organism: uncultured Bacteroidia bacterium (assembly GCA_902780455.1). Lineage (GTDB taxonomy): Bacteria > Bacteroidota > Bacteroidia > Bacteroidales > UBA932 > Egerieousia. Next base: position 62,332 of record CACZFO010000006.1, read on the forward strand.
GCTCGTTCTCGTCGGTATCTTCATCGGCGCTATGATGGCATTCCTCTTCTGCGGACTTACCATGAACGCAGTAGGCCGCGCAGCAGAGAAGATGGTCATCGAGGTTCGTCGCCAGTTCCGCGAGATTGCAGGTATCCTCGAGGGAAAGCAGCGTCCTGACTATACAAGCTGCGTCCGCATCTCGACTAAGGCAGCCCAGCATGAGATGATATTCCCGTCTCTCCTCGCTATTATCGTCCCGATGCTTGTCGGTGCTATTCTCGGCCCTGCCGGAGTTATCGGCCTTCTCGCCGGTGGACTTGGAGCAGGATTCGTACTTGCCATCTTCCTCGCCAACTCGGGCGGTGCCTGGGACAATGCGAAGAAATACGTAGAAGAGGGTCATTTCGGAGGAAAGGGATCTGTCAATCACCACGCTACAGTAGTTGGTGACACAGTCGGCGATCCTTTCAAGGATACTTCAGGTCCTTCTCTGAACATCCTCATCAAGCTTATGTCGATGGTTTCCATCGTCATGGCGGGTCTTACCGTAATGCTTCACTAATAGATGAAAGCCTCCAAGGTCCTCATTTTCATCCTCGGAGTCTTTTTACTTCTTGCCGCCGGCTGGATCTTGTATCCGGCCGGAGGTATTAATATAGGCACCTTCAATCTCCGTTTCGCTTCCATGGAGGAATCCCTTCGGGAGGCCGCTGAGGAGAAGGTTGATGTCGATGCGGTAGTGAATTCCCTGGAGAAGGGTTTCCTCCGCGGGAGCGATACCCTGTCGTTCTATAAAGATTATTTTGCCTCCAATTCCGCTCGTTTCTACCTTCCGGGGGATGATTATACCTTCTTCGATGGAGTCTTCTCCGACTGGGAAAATGCTAGAAGGAAGGGAATCACCTGGAGGATAGTTCATTACGGAGATTCCCAAATTGAAATGGACCGCATCTCCTCAGACCTTCGCGAGTCATTGCAGGAGCGCTTTGGCGGTGAAGGCACGGGGATGTTCCCCGCGCTGGGAAATGTACCTTCGGCGAGCATCTACAAGAGCGCATCGGGAGGTTTTGTCCATTATACGATGTACGGCGATTCCACAACCGTGAGGGCCCCTCATCGCCGCTACGGGGTGATGGCTCAGCTATCCTCTCTCTCCGGGGGAGGGACCGTTTCCATGAGAGCTTCTTCGAGCCGCTATGCCAAGCCTCGCACCAAGAAGTTTTCTACTATTTCCGTCCTCCTTGGAAAGAATTCAGAGGGCTTCTCCGCCAAGTTGGTTTCCGACACTATAAGGCCTAAGCCCACCGTTCTTGATAGGGACACCCTTGGTGCCAGACTCATTACCTGGAAGCTGCCCCATAGCGTCTCAAAGGCAACTATCAGTTTTAAGGGGAATGCTGAAATATATGGCGTAATGGCTGATGGCAGAGGGGGAGTAGCAGTGGACAATATCCCTCTTAGAGGCTCTTCCGGGACCATTTTCTCTCGAATTGACGAGAATGTGATGACACGGTCCATGTCCCTTGACCATACCAATCTTATCATTCTCCAATTCGGAGGCAATATGATGCCTTCGGTCTACAATTCCAAGAGCATTTCAACTTATGCAACCTCTGTCCGGAAGCAGATAGCCTATTTCAAGAAAGTCGCTCCCCGGGCGAAAATTCTTTTCATCGGACCTTCTGACATGGGAAAATCGGTCGGAGGAAAGATTGTTACATGGCCTCGCCTTCCGGAAATGATAGATTCCCTCCGCTCGGCCGCTCTCGATTCGGGAGCCGCTTATTGGGATCTCTATAGTGTCATGGGAGGAGAGAATTCCATGGTTCGCTGGGCTAAGCACAGCCCTGCGTACGCCGGCCCTGATTATATCCATTTTACCCAGAAGGGAGCGGAGATAGTCGGAGGAGCCCTCGCCAAATCCATCCTTGTCTATAACGACTTCTACCGCATGAGGAAGATTCTTCCCGAAGCGGAAGTCAAAAAATATATGCTTCAATGAGAAAGCGCCTTCTCATACTGTTTATCCTTTCCCTCGCGGCCTTCATGACAGCGGGAGCGCAGACGATGCACCGAAGGATTCCCCAGTATTCCTTTATTCGTTCAGACCATAACAGAATACAGACTCCGTCGGGGAAAAGTCCTGATTTCCAGTTGTTTCTTCGAAAACTGGATACTCTCATTGTCAGTCGTTCCGGGGATGTAAAGATTGTCCATGTGGGAGGATCTCATGTACAGGGAGGCGTATGGACCCAGCAGCTGAGGCGCAATATGCTTTCCCTTCGCTACGGTCTCGACGGAGGCAGGGGAATGGTCTTTCCTTTTGCGGCGGCTTCGACCAATACTCCGATGGGATATGTATCTACATGTTCCGGCGTTTGGAGCTACTCCAGATGTCTCAAGCCTCAGGACGGGACACCTCTCGGAGTGACAGGAATGGCGGTAGAGACTTCTGACAGCTCTGCAACCATAGGGATTGAGCTATATGAAAGGGAAGCTCGCGAATGGACTCCGGGATTTACTTTCAAGAGCATGGATGTCCTCGGCTACGGAACGGCAAGACCGGTAGCCGTGCTCGGTAGGGATACTCTTGACGGTGTTTTCACCGGCAGGGGATACCACTTTGATCTTCCCCACTATACTGATTGGATCAAACTGGCATTCAAGGATTTCCCGGGAACATGGACACTTACAGGCATCTATCTGGACCGTCCCCAGAACGGGCTCACGATAAGCGAGATAGGAGTAAATGGGGCCTCGACATCTTCTTTCCTAAACTGCAGGGACTTTGAGATGGATATGAGGATGCTCGATCCTGACCTTGTCATTTTTTCGATAGGGATAAATGATATCCAGGGAGCGGAATTCAATGCCGACAGATTTATAAGGAACTATTCCAATTTGGTGAAAGCGGTAAAAAGGGTCAATCCTCACTGTGCAATCCTTTTTACATCCAATTCCGACAGCTATTCCCATCATCTTCCAAATCGTCAGGGAGTGGACTCAGAGCTCGCTTTCGCTCGTCTTGCTACCATGTACGACGCTGCTTTCTGGGACCTTTTTGACATCATGGGAGGTCTCGGTTCGATTGCATCATGGGAGTCAGCTGGGCTTGCAAAAGCGGATAAGATTCACTTTACTCCGGCAGGGTACGATATCCTTGGAGATCTTCTTTTCAATGCATTGATGGAATCGCTAAGACAGCTGAGATAGAGTGGCTATTCTATCCCTCATATTGGAATTTCTCTCCAACCTGTTCTCTTTTGATCAGGCTCATCCTCTCCTTTTCACTCAGTTCTATTTCTGGGCCTTCTTCGCTTTAGTATTTGCCGTTTTCTCGCTTGTTCACTCAAAGGTACTTCTGAGAAACGCCTTTCTCTTCGCTGCAAGCCTCTTTTTCTATTACAAGACAAGCGGCCTCTTCCTGCTCCTCCTTCTCTTTGTGATAGTCTATAACTTTTTTGCGGGGAAATGGCTCCATAAGGCAAAAAAGAGCCGTAACGCGATTCTTATTCTCAGCGTTGTCGTCGACCTCGGACTTTTGGCATATTTCAAATATGCTTATTTCATTACGGACCTTCTGAATAATCTTCTCGGGACGGAATTCCGTGTATTCGACATCTTCGCTTGGGTAGGGAACCAGATCGTCGGGGGGCAGACTTTCCATGTGGACAGCATCTTCCTTCCGGTAGGGATCTCTTTCTTTACTTTCCAGGCGGTCAGCTATATTGTAGATATCAAGAGAGAAAGGATAGAACCCGTCAGTAATTTCCTCGATTTCGGCTTCTATCTCAGCTTCTTCCCTCAGCTTGTCGCCGGTCCGATCGTCCGCGCCTCAGAGTTTATGGACCAGCTCCATAAACCTTATAATCTCAGCCGCAGATGGTTCGGAATCGCTATCTTCTGGATACTCAACGGGCTTATAAAGAAGCTTGTCTTGAGCGATTATATCGCTGTTAATTTTTGCGATAGAGTCTTCGAAAATCCGCTTCTTTATACTGGGTTCGAGAATCTCCTCGCTATTTTCGCCTATTCCCTTCAGGTCTACGCCGATTTCTCCGGATATACCGACATAGCGATTGGAGTCGCCCTCCTTATGGGATTCTATCTTCCGAAGAACTTCAATTCTCCATATAAGGCAACCAATGCTTCAGGCTTCTGGAAAAGATGGCACATGACCCTCTCCAACTGGCTCAAGGACTATCTCTATATCCCTCTCGGTGGCAATAGGAATGCTACTCCGGGTACATGGATATGTATTTTTTCAATTGCCCTTATAGCAGTATTTCTCTCCGGAAGCAAGTTGGTTGCTATTGTGGTTGCTTCGCTGACTCTTATTATTGGGACAATTTATCTTCTCAGTCCATCAGCCCGTAAGGTCATATTCACGAATGTCAACAACATGGACACTATGCTCCTTGGCGGCCTGTGGCACGGGGCGAGCTGGAACTTCGTGATCTGGGGTGGTCTCAATGGGCTTGGAATGATAATCTATAAGATCTGGAGCGGGTTCAATATGTATGTCCGCGTGCTGGTCATTACACTCGTGACAGCAGGGCTTTGGGCCCTCACCAAATATGCTCCTGCGCCGGTGTGGAACCTCTTTTTTGTCTGGTCGCTTATTACGTCGGCCGGCGCTTTCGTCCAGATGCTGATTGTTTCTGTCAGAAAGCTTACAAATACTGAGAAGTTTGTCTTTGTAGGAAAGAAAAAGCGCAAGATGCCGGACTTCGGTCCTCTTGGGACAGCATGGGCCGTCTTCCAGACCTTTGTGTTCATAACCTTCACCCGTCTTTTCTTCCGCTCAGGGTCCAATCTTGACCCTTCCGAGGCTAATGAGAAAGCATGGAGCACGGCAAAAAACATGGTAGGACAGATAGGCTCGAGCTGGGACCTTTCAAAGATCCCGGATATGCTGATGCAGCACCGCGGAATCGTGATTGTCTTTATCGTCGGTATGCTCATCCACTGGCTTCCCGAGCGTTTCAAGCGCCGCTACCGAATAGCTTTTTCCCGTCTCCCTCTTGCCGTGATGGCTCTTGTTGTCGTCGCTGTGGTATTCTTCGTCTACCAGTTCATTACCGCCGACCTCCAATCATTTATCTATTTCCAGTTCTGAGATTATTTGTCTATTTTTGTCTATAGGCGTGGCGTGGATGTGAAAAAGCCTTGGTCACCTGCGCCGTCGCTATTTTTTTAACAAACTGAATATCGAACATTTATTAATTTCAAGCGGCGCAGCTCCTGACGATAAAAACACACCTGCGCCATCTAACGGATTATGAAAAAGATATTTATTTTATTTATCAGCATAAAATGAATAGTTATTATGTCGCAGACGAATCTATGGATCCTCGTCTTTTAAGGAATCGAGCTCATCCGCAATGGGTTCACATCCTAAACAAAGAGTACTGCGATCTTATGATAGAACGCAATGGGAATTTCTCTATTGAGAGCTCAAAGGCTCTCTCTTCTATCCAAAAAGATCTGTTTTCACATTTTGATTTTGATTTCAAAGGGAAGATGGATTACAAAGGAGCCCAAGACTATATGGATGTATGGCCTAAATTCCGCGGATGCTTTGGGGTTATCAATGAAAGAATCAAGACTATTTTCGAAGAACTAAATATATCTAAAGAAGAATATATTCTTCATCCAATTGACATCGAAGGATGTTGTGAGATGTATTATATCATGTTTGTCTATCAGATCCCGATCACAAATATTGTTTTGAAGAAATCTGTATATTGCCACAGTTTCCATCCGGAAGTTGAATATAAACTGAATAATCATAACCAATATTATGATGGAGAATTCGAGTGTATCATACCTAAACATCTTGTTATCGGAAAAGAATTTTCAAATTATGATATCATTCGTATTCAAAGCTGTTCTGATACGTTCTTCTCTGAGCGCCTTGTCCACAAAATCATGGAGAACAATGTTATAGGTCTTCAGTTTTATCCTTCCGGACGTCATGCGTACGACAAAATGCCCTTCTTGTCAAATACTATTCCGTCTTTGTCATTTGAATAATGAAGTAAAAAATTAAATCAAGCCGCAGGACAATGAAAAGAAATTATTACATCGCAGAAGCTTCGTGGGCAGACAAGTTGGTTAAAAATCGCGCTCATCCACAATGGGTACATATTTTAAATAAAGAGTATCGAGAGACAATGAACAAACATAATAGTTGGCTATCAAAATCTGTTGAGCGAAATTTTCCACAAATACAATTCTATCTTTATGAATCATTTTTTTGTCAATTCAAAGGAAAGATGGATTACAAAGGCGAACAAGATTATATGGACGTATGGCCTACTTATCGAGGAGTATTTGGAGTAATAAACAATAAATTCAAAAATATACTGGATGATCTACATGTTTCTTCGAAGGAATATGTCGCTTATCCAATAAGTATCGAAAATACTGCTTCTTCTTACTATTTCATGTTTGTCTATCATATTCCTATGGAAGAGATGATATTTAATCAATCCATTTTCTGTGATAAGTTTGATCACGGGAAAGAATATCTTATAGAATCGAAAGATCAATTCTATAATATACTTCAAAATGAAGAAGACCGATCCAGACCTATTCCTAAACGTATAGTTCTTGATAAAAGGTTCACAGAAAGGCATATTATACAAATACAAAGTTGCCCTTACGTGTTTTTTTCCGAAGAACTTGTCAATCAATTAAAAACAAATGATATTGTCGGTCTGGAATACAACTTGCCGACTTTTACAGAATTACTATTTGTATAAGTTTTACCGTATCTATCAGTTTTTTGATGTCATCATCAAATATTTAATAATATCAAGCCTCAGGACAATGAAAAGAATATATTACATCGCAGAAGCTTCGTGGGCAGATAAGTTGGTCAAAAATCGTGCTCACCCTCAATGGGTACATATTTTAAATAAAGAATATGTAGAGACAATGGAAAAATATAATAGTTGGCTATCAAAATCTGTTGACCGAAATTTTCCACAAGTACAATTCTGTCTTTATGATTCATTTAATTGTCAATTCAAAGGAAAGAGGGACTATAAAGGCGAACAAGGCTATATGGATGTATGGCCTACTTATAGAGGAGTATTTGGAGTAATAAACAATAAATTCAAAAAAATACTGGATGATCTACATGTTTCTTCGAAGGAATATGTCGCTTATCCAATAAGTATCGAAAATACTGCTTCATCTTACTATTTCATGTTTGTCTATCAAATACCTATGGAAGAGATGATATTTAACCAATCCATTTTCTGTGATAATAAAGATCGTGAAAAAAAGTATAATATAGAATCGAAAGATCAATTCTACAATATACTTCACAATGAAGATGACCCATCAAGACCTATTCCTAAACGTATAGTTCTTGATAAAAAGTTCACAGAAAGGCATATTATACAAATACAAAGTTGCCCTTACGTGTTTTTTTCCGAAGAACTTGTCAATCGATTAAATACAAATAATATTGTCGGTCTTGAATATAACTTGCCGACTTTTACAGAATTACTATTTGTGTAAGTCAAACTAGAGTTCTTTGAAATCAATAAAATCTTATTGCCCATCTCATAGGAAAAAGATATATTTGCAAGAATAGACACATATTCTTGCATATAAGATGATAACCGCAGAAAATTCTGTTATGGCCCTTGCTACAAGATTTGATGACAGGGGTGACTGGACGGTGGAGCAGCAGTTCATGCTTCAGATGGGGTCGAGCTATCTGCTCGCCCACGGTATAGGAACTCCGCTTCCAAAAGATGCGAAAACCACTATTTTAGTGCCCGAAGATGGCGATTATACACTCTTTGTCCGAACGAAGAACTGGACAAAATATTGGTCAGATGGACCGACGCCAGGGATTTTTCAAGTGTTTGTTGACGGGGTTCCCGACGAAGAGACCTTCGGTACCGGCGAGAGTGCTTCGACTGGGGAAGTGACCCCATTCTGGTGCTTTCAGAGGGGAAGTGTCCACCACCTCTCAAAAGGCTTTCATGAAATTGCCCTTCACGATCTCACAGGCTTTGACGGCCGATGCGACGCTATTATCTTGACGAAGGCAAAAGAAGTTCCCGGAGATAGTCTGGAAGAATACAAAGAACTTAGAAGAAGGCTTCTCGGAGAGGATAGGCAGGAGGAAAAAGGCCATTTCGACTTTGTCGTAGTAGGGGCCGGAATCTCCGGCATATGTGCCGCGCTAGCTGCTGCAAGACTTGGTCTTAAAGTAGCCCTCATCCAAGACCGATACATTCTCGGAGGCAACAACTCCTCCGAAGTCAGGGTCGGACTCGGCGGCAGGATCAATGTGGATCCATATCCATCGCTCGGTTATCTTATCAATGAAATTGGTCCCGAGAGGATTGGCAACGCCCGCGGGGCCCACCATTATATGGACTGGAAGAAAATGGACGTTGTCAAGGCGGAGAAGAATATCACTCTATTTACTGGATATACAGTTGTTTCCGCTGATATGGAGGGCGGCAAGATTACCGGCATCACCGCCGTTGAGGCGACGGCCCAGAATAGGATCCATCTTACCGGGTATACCTTCTCAGACTGCACTGGTGACGCCTATCTGGCTGTCATGGCAGGTGCTGAGACGAGAATGGGCCGTGAAGCCAGGAGTGAGTACAATGAAAAAATTGCTCCGGAAGTAGCTGACGACTATACGATGGGGGCATCCCTCCAGTGGTATTGCGAGGACTGGAATACCCCTTGCTCATTCCCGGATGCCATCGACTGGGGCCTGTCCCTCGATGAAATCACCGTTGAGCCCGTCCACAGGGCCAACTGGTACTGGGAAGTCGGCATGCATGACGATCAGGTAGCCGAGGCGGAAAAGATCCGCGATTATGGAATGTATGTCGCTTATTCCACATTCTCCTATTGCAAGAACCGCTATTCGGCGAAAGAGAATTGGGAGTGTACCCATCTTGTATGGGTCTCCCATGTTGCCGGGAAGCGCGAATCCCGAAGGATTATGGGCGATTATGTGATGACAGAGAACGACCTAATTCGCCGCATACCCCACGAGGATGCCACCTGCACCACCACATGGAGAATCGATCAGCATTATCCGATGAAAGAGAATGAGGACCGCTATCCCGGCGAGACTTGGATTTCGGTGGGCAGGCTTACCCCGATCGATCCTTATCCAATCCCTTACCGCTGCTTCTATTCCAAGGATGTCCCGAACCTATTCATGGCCGGCCGCGACATTTCGGTTACCCATGTCGCCTTCGGCTCAATCAGGGTCATGCGTACCTGCGGAATGATGGGAGAAGTCGTCGGAATGGCCGCATCAATCTGTTCGAAGAGGAGAGTGCTCCCAAGGGATATCTATACGACCTATTTTGAAGATTTAAAGGCGCTTATGCGGAAAGGAACGGGCCGAACCGACCTTCCTTATACACAGTTCTATCATCAGGTCGACAGAGTCGGCCATCAGGCGGAGGACAGGTAAAATGAGAAAACAAGACAATATATTGCTTTTGGCGAGCCGCTTTGCGGATAAGGGCGGCTGGACTGTTGAGCAGCAGTTTATCCATCAGATGGGCTCGAGTTATCTTCTGGCCCACGGAATAGGAGTCGCCCCCGTTGCTGACGCTAAGACTTCTTTCCATGTCGAGACGGAGGGGGAATATACTTTATTTGTCCGTACCAAGAACTGGACGAAATATTGGTCTGACGGCCATACGCCCGGGATTTTCCAGGTGCTTGTCGATGGCATCGCCGATGGCGAGACCTTCGGAACGGGCCTGAGCGCTTCGACCGGAAATGTGTCGACAGAATGGATATGGCAGAAGGGAGGGACGGTCCGTCTCTCAGAGGGTGTCCATGAAATTGCTCTCCACGACCTTACGGGCTTCGACGGAAGGGCTGACGCTATCTACCTGACTCGAAGCGGGGATATCCCGGGAGACAGCCTCGAAGTTTATAAATCCATGAGAGAGGCTTTTCTTGGGAAGGAAACAATTGAGGATAATGGTGATTTCGACTTTGTCGTAGTAGGAGGAGGAATCGCCGGAGAATGTGCTGCTATCTCTGCTGCACGTCTTGGCCTCAAGGTCGCCCTCATCCAGGACCGCTATGTCCTCGGAGGCAATAACTCCTCAGAGATTCGAGTCGGTCTCGGAGGAAGAATTAATCTTCCTCCATACGGTTCTCTCGGTTACATCGTCAACGAGATTGGACCCGAAAGGGGAGGGAACGCCCGCGGCGCCCACAATTATGAGGATGACCGTAAGATGAGAGTCCTTCTCGCCGAGAAGAATATCACTCTTTTCCTTGGTTACAGCGTCGTTTCCTGCGAGAAAGAGGGGAAGGCAATAAAGGCGGTGAATGCGATGGAAGTAACTGAGCAGAAGCTTATTAGAGTATCGGGAAAGATGTTCTCCGACTGCACTGGTGATGCTTCTCTTGCCGTCATGGCCGGGGCAGAGACTCTCTCAGGCCGGGAAAGCAGGAGCTCTTTTGGCGAAAGTCTTGCTCCGGAAACTGCCGACGATCTCCATATGGGCGGATCCATCGAGTGGTACTGCGAAGACCATAATGTCCCCTGCTCATATCCGGACAGCCTCGACTGGGGACTTGAACTCGATGAGACTACCATAGAGCCCGTCCACCGTGCAAACTGGTACTGGGAGTGCGGAATGCATTATGATCCGATCAGGGAAGCCGAGAAAATGCGTGATTACGGCATGTATGTGGCCTATTCCACATTCTCCTACTGCAAGAACCGCTATTCGGCAAAGGAGGACTGGGAGTGCACCCATCTTATCTGGGTGTCTCATGTCATCGGAAAGAGGGAATCCAGACGAATTGTCGGCGACCATATCCTCACCCAGAACGATATTCTTCGAAAAATCCCTTATGAGGATGCTTCCGCCAGCGTTTCATGGAACATCGACCAGCATTTCCCCAGAAAGGACAATGCTGCCGTCTATCCCGGCGACGAATGGCTCTCCGAGGGCCATCTCACCCCGGTAACTCCCTATGGCATTCCTTATCGCTGCTTTTATTCGAAGGATCTCACCAATCTTTTCATGGCCGGCCGCGACATTTCGGTAACCCATGTCGCCCTCGGATCTACAAGGGTCATGCGCACCTGTGGTATGATCGGGGAGGTTGTCGGCATGGCCGCCTCTATCTGTGTCGCTGAAGGAACTACTCCGCGAGGGGTATATGAAAACCATCTTGAAGACCTGAAGCAGCTGATGAGGAAGGGGACCGGCCGCACGGATGTCCAGTACAACCAGTTCTATACCCTTATAGATAACACCGCTGTGCAGATAGAGAGCATCTGATATGTCAATAATAGATTGGATAATAATAGCGCTTTTCCTATCGCTTCTGGTAGGACTGGGGTTCCGTTTCTCGAGAAAGAACCGCAACCTTGAAGACTATTTCCTCGGCGGCAGGTCGATGCCGACATGGATGGTTGCCCTCGCCGCAACGGGGACATCGATAAGTGCAGGTACATTCGTAGGCTCACCTGAGCTCGGATTCAATACGAACCTTACCTACCTGATGCTTTGCATCGGAGCGATTTTCGGCGGTCTCCTTGTTGCCTGGCTATTCCTTCCGAAGCTTTACAAGGCTGGGACAATTACTATCTACGGTTACATCGGAGACCGATTCGGTGAGACCTCAAAAAGATGGACCAGCGTAATGTTCCTTCTTGGCCAGCTCTTTACCTCCGGTTCCCGTCTTTTCATAGCGGCAATCGCCGTTTCAGTCATCCTCTACGGCTCTATCCAGTTCCAGTTCCTGATGTATTCTATAATCATCCTGGGAGTGATTTCGACGATCTACACTATGGCGGGAGGCATCAAAGGGCTGATCTATATTGATACTATTCAGATACTTCTGGTAATAGGAACTGGCCTCGTTGCCCTCGGAATGGTCTATGCCTCCCTGACTCCGGATTTCTCCTTCTCCGACATCTGGCACTCCCTGACCAATGGTAGGGTAAAGGTCGGCGGGGAGTGGACTGCCGGGAGTAAACTTCAGGTGGTTGATCCCTCGCTTCGCTTCGATGTCCCGTACAACCTCATAGGAGCCCTCATCGGCGCTACTGTCTTCAAAGTCGTCCAGTTCTCGACCGACCATGAATTTGTCCAGAGGCAGCTTACCTGCAAGAGCGTCAAGACAGCAGGAGTGTCGCTTGTATATTCCCAGATAATGAGCCTTCCTATAGTTCTGATATTTCTTTCGATAGGCCTTCTTCTCTGGGTTAAGTACAATACCATCGATCCTTCCGGTCTCTGCGGGTTCTCTTCTGATGCTCGCGACCTTTTCCCCCAGTATATCAAGAACAGTATTCCTGTTGGCCTTAGAGGTCTTATGATAGTGGGGGTTCTAGCTGCCGCGCTGTCGAGTTTCAACTCCGCCATAAACTCGATGGCGTCGAGTTTTACGGCCGACCTCTATCTACCGATAAAGCGCGACAGAGGTCATGAAATCACGACTGCAGAAGCCCAGATGGCATCTTCCAAAAAAATGGCAGCCCTTATGGGCGCAGTCCTTACGGCTTTCGCGATAGTGACAGCTGTAATGCAGCAGGCGAGCGGACTCAACCTTGTGGATTTCGCGACCGGAGTCATGTGCTTCTCGTATGCAGGAATGGGCGGAGTCTTCGTATGCGCCCTCTTTACCAAGAGGGGCAATACCCGAAGCGTTGTCGCCGCTCTTGTAATAGGTCTTCTCGTAGTATTGGCAATGCAGCCTTATGTACTCGGACCTCTCAGCGAAGCCCTTCTTGGACATAAGATATCTATAGCATGGACCTGGTGGACCCCTATCGGCAGCATTATCAGTTTCCTTATCTGCTATGCGGGGAGGGGCCCTAAAAGTGTAAATAATTAATTATTAAATAACTAACAACCTTTTATGAAAAGATTGCTCACTGTAGCTCTTGGATTCCTTGTAAGTGTCGGACTTTGGGGACAGACGGCCTTTGAGGAGATTGCGGCCCAGCCTACAAAAGCCGGAGGCATTTACCATATGTACCCCGAAAGCGGTTTTTCGGTCCCGGCAGCCCCTCCTAAAGGCTTTAAACCTTTCTATATAAGTCACTATGGCAGACATGGTGCGAGGTTCAACTCGTCCAACTCAATGTATGACCGTTTCGATCAGATGATGCAGAAGGCCCATGACGACAATGCTCTGACCGAAAAAGGAGAGGATTTCTACAGGAGATACCATGCCCAGTATCCCTACTGTATCAATCGTGGAGGTGACCTTACGGAAAAAGGAGCAAATCAGCACAGGGGCATAGCCAAAAGGATGTTCACCAACTATCCTTCGGTCTTTAAAGGAAGCGGCAAGATAGACGCCAGGTCTACCAATGTCCCTCGCTGCATCCTTTCAATGGACTATTTCTGCGACCAGCTGAAAAGGCTTAATCCCAAGCTCGAGATTGAAAAGACAGTCACCCATGACGATATGGCGTTCCTGAATCCCCATTCACTTGTCAATCCTTCTGTGACACCGACAGACGAAGGCTACAACAACAAGTATGCTTACTGGCAGGATAATTACAAGGCTATGTGCCGGGAGAATACCAACCCCGAGGCCTTCTTCTCCAGGCTATTCAAGGACTGGAATTATGTGAAGAATTTCACTGACGATCCCATGAAGCTTGAGATTGATTTCTACTATCTCGCTTGTAGCAATCAGTGCCTTGATTATGAAGAGTCCTATTGGGATCTCTTTACTCAGGAGGAGATCAATCTTCTCTGGGAGGCCGACAGCTACCGCTTCTTCTGCTCCAAAGGTCCCGATAACATTCAGGGAGGCCGCCAGTGGGCTTTCTGCAAGACGCTTGCAGAAGATTTCGTGAAAGGGGCCGAGAAGGATATCGAGGAAGGCCGCTGCGCCCGCCTGCGATTCGGACACGATATAGCTATCATGTCCTTCATGACCCTTATGAACATCGACGGCTGGTCTACTCCGGCTCCCACGCCACATGCCGCAAAAGACCTATGGCAGGACTACAATGTCCAGATGGGTGCCAATATTCAATTTGTATTCTACAAGAATCGCAAAGGGGACATCATCGTAAGGTTCATGAACAATGAGGAAGACGTCCTCTTCCCGATCGAATCAGCGATCGCTCCCTACTACGACTGGGCGGCCCTCAAGGCCTATATGGAAGAGAGAATAGCTGTCGCTGAAAAGATCATAGCGACAACTCAAGCTCCACCGAAGAAATAGATACAGTGCGTGAATAAATAGGTAAAATCACCAAGTTATTCGTTCGATTGCTTTTCTTGTATTTTCCTTGCGCTCTTCCCAATTTAGGAAGTAGCCGTCGATATAGTCCACTACGACCCGACCTTGCGTCAAAGCTTCCAAGTCAACCGCCATTTCTGCTTTACCAAGAAAATTTAATATCTGAAGCTTTGAGCCCTCAACCCGAATGGAACGAAGATCCTTTGAGAAGCAGATTTCGTCAGGAAAGGATTGGAAGATAATATCTTTTGCAATCAGCCGGGTTTGTTTCAAG